>JAKAXA010000035.1 GCA_021816775.1 Pseudomonadota bacterium | reverse complement strand
AGGTAAGATTTTGGCCCAGCTAAGACAATCGATCGATCCACCCGATCCACCGCCTCAGGAGCCCCCAGCCCCCTGCTCCAGGCTCATACCTGAATTGGAAAAGACTGGCGCGCCCCGCGCATGGCCCGCGGGCGCCGCGTGCCGCGCGGCACCGGCTCCCCGGGGTTACCTTGCCGGTCAGCCGAGCAGCGATTTGACGCCCTCGCGCTCCTCGTGCAGCTCCGCGAGTGTCGCGTCCATGCGCTTGCGGCTCGCGGCCGTGATGTCCAGGCCCTGAACGATCTGGTATTCGCCGTTGCGGGTGGTGACGGGGTAGGAATAGATGACCCCTTCCGGGATGCCGTAGCTGCCGTCGGAGGGCACCGACATGCTCACCCAGTCGCCCGTCGGCGTGCCGTGTATCCAGGTGTGGACGTGATCGATGGCGGCGGATGCGGCGGAAGCGGCTGAGGAGGCGCCGCGCGCCTTGATGATGGCCGCGCCACGCTGCTGAACCAGCGGGATGAAGGTCTGCTCCACCCACGCGGCGTCGACCAGCGAGGGGGCGGGCTTGCCGCCGACCAGCGCGTGCGTGATGTCCGGGTACTGCGTCGCGGAGTGATTGCCCCAAACGATCATGCGGCGGATATCGGTCACGTGCGTGCCCGTCTTCTCGGCCAGCTGCGACAGCGCGCGGTTGTGGTCGAGGCGGGTCATCGCGGTGAAATTGCGCGGGTTGAGATCCTTGGCGTTGGCGCGCGCGATCAGCGCATTGGTGTTTGCCGGATTGCCCACCACCAGCACCTTGACGTTGCGGTCGGCGGCTTCGTTGAGGGCCTTGCCCTGTGCGGAGAAGATCTGCGCGTTGGCGAGCAGCAGATCCTTTCGCTCCATGCCCGGCCCGCGCGGCCGCGCGCCGACCAGCAGCGCCACATGACAGTCGCGGAACGCCACCTTGGCGTCGTCCGTCGCGACGATGCGGTTCAGACCCGGAAAGGCGCAGTCGGCGAGCTCCATGACCACGCCGTTCAGCGCCTGCAGCGCCGGGGTGATCTCGAGCAGATGAAGATTGACCGGCTGATCCGGCCCGAGCAGCGCTCCGGAGGCGACGCGGAAGGCGAGGGCATAGCCGATCTGCCCGGCGGCGCCGGTGATCGCGACGTTCATTGCGGGTTTCATGGTGCGTGTGTTCCGTACGGGGAAAGCCCGCAATTCTAGCGCCGATAGACGTGCTTTATCACCCCGATCCGCACAAGCGATTGGTGCCGCACGCGCGCGCGGTGCTACAACAGCAGCGTGCGCCGCCGGGCGCGGCGCGGCCAAGCATCATACTATTCGCCCGTGGCTCTGCCCGCCGGACGGCGGGCGGCGACGGTCGAAGACATAAGGAGAACGCCATGTTCGAGACACGCAACGACCTTTCCGCCGACACCCGCGCGCAGGTGATCCGCCTGCTCAATGCGCGCCTCGCCGACGCCATCGATCTGGGCATGCAGACCAAGCACGCGCACTGGAACGTCAAGGGGCCGCACTTCATCGCGCTGCACGAGCTGTTCGACAAGATCGCCGAGCAGATCGAGGAACACGTCGACACCATCGCCGAGCGGGTGACCGCCCTCGGCGGCACCGCGGCCGGGACCGTCGCCGCCGTGGCGCGCGCCACCAGCCTCAAAGCGTACCCCGAGGAGCTCATCGAGGGCCTCTCGCACGTCGATGCGCTGGCCACCGCGCTCGCCGATTTCGGGCGCAAGGCGCGCGCCGGCATCGACGAGGCGACGCGGCTCGGCGATGCGGACACGGCCGACCTGTTCACCGAGGTGTCGCGCGAGATCGACAAGCAGCTGTGGTTTCTCGAGGCGCACCTGCACGCCAAGCGCTGAGCGCGAGCGCGGTGGCGCGCTAGGCGGGGCGGCTCGCCGTCCCCGCCTGGCGCAGCAGGTGCGCGAACGGGGCGCCGGAGGCGCTCTGGCGCTTCAGTACCGCGAGCAGCTCCTCCGCGGCGCACGGCTCGCCGAACAGCCGCCCCTGCGCCTGGTCGCAGCCGCTGTCGCGCAGGAAGCGCAGCTGGCCCGCCGACTCGACGCCCTCGGCGACCACCGCCATGCCGAGACTGCGCCCCATGTCGATGATCGTGCGCACCAGGGTCGCGTTGCCGGGGTTGTGCTCGACGTCGCGCACGAACGACTGATCGATCTTGAGCGTTCCGATCGGGAACTGCTGCAGCGCGGAGAGCGAGGAGTAGCCCGTGCCGAAGTCATCGATCGACAGGTGCAGACCCATCGCGTGCAGCTCCTCGAGCAGGCGCAGCGTGTTTTTCGTGTCGGCCATCAGCGTCGTCTCGGTGATCTCGAGCTCGAGCGCCGTGGGCGAGACCGCGTGGCGGCGAAACACCGAGCGGTAGCGCAGGATGAAGCTCGCCTGGCGCAGCTGGCGCAGCGACAGATTGAGCGAGATGCGTCCCGGATCGAGGCCCTCGGTGGTGATCTGGCGGTAATCCATGCACACCCGGTTCAGCACCCACTCGCCGATGTCCAGGATGAGGTTGGTCTCCTCGGCGAGCGGGATGAAGCGCGAGGGCGGGATATCGCCGTGGCCCGGCAGGCGCCAGCGCAGCAGCGCCTCGGCGCCCACCACCCGGCCGCTGGCGAGCTCGACTTTCGGCTGGTAGCGGATCACCAGCTCGTCGCGCTCGAGCGCGCGGCGCAGCTTGCTCTTCAAGATCAGCCGCTCGACCGCCGCGGCGTTCATCTCCGGCGAGTAGAACGTGAAGGTGTTGCCGCCGTTCTGTTTGGCGTGATACATGGCCGCGTCGGCGTTGCGGATCAGGTCGATCACGTTCTCCGCGTCGCGCGGGCAGAAGGCGATGCCGATGCTCGCGGTGAGAAAGACCTCCTGCTGATTGAGCTGGAAGGCGCGCGCCACCTCGTTGAGGATGGCGCGCGCCAGCTGCCCGATCGGCACCCGGTTATCCGTCTCGGCCGGCAGCCCGTGCACGCACAGCGCGAACTCATCGCCGGCGAGCCGCCCGAGAATGGCGCTCTGCGGCACGGCGCGGATCAGGCGCTCGGCGAGCACCTCGAGCACCCGGTCGCCGGTGTCGTGTCCGAAGGTGTCGTTGACTTCCTTGAACCGGTCCATGTCGAGGTACAACAGCGCCACGGCCCGCCCGCTGCGCAGCCCACGCGCGAGTGTCTGCTGCAGCAGATGCTGGAACTGCATGCGGTTGGCGACCTTGGTGAGCGTATCGTAGCGGGCGAGATAGCGGATGCGCCGCTCGGCGCGCTTGCGGTCGGTGACGTTGCGGGCGACGAAGATATTGCCCTGGAACTGCGGATCGTCGGTCTCGACGCGCGAGCCGGCGAGGGATACCGGGATGGTCTGCCCGTCGCGCGTGCGCACTACGGTCTCGCGCGTGTCCTGCGCGGCCTGCAGCAGGTCGAACTCGGCGCGCACGTTCGGGTCGAGGAGCGACACGATGCCGCGGCCGAGCAGCTCCTCCTCGGCATAGCCGAGCATCTTGCAGGCCGCCGCGTTGGCGGTTTTCACCACCCCGTCCGGCGAGGTGAGGAACACCGCGTCGGTCATGCTGTCGAGGACGCTGCGCAGATAGTCCCGGTTGATGGTCGACTGGCGCAGTCGCCCGCGCATCCGCTCCATGGCCTGCTCGAGCTCCTCGAGCGCCTCGTGGCCGCGCGCCTCGACAGGCCGCGCGTAATCGCCCTGCCCGATGCGCTGCGCGCTGCGCGCGAGCGCGTCGGCCGCCAGCTGCACCGCGCGCGCGCTGCGCCAGGTGCGTACCGCCACGAGCACGCTTCCGGCGAGCGCCACCACGCTCGCCGCGCCGAGCGCGACGATGCCCGGCCAATGGCCCCACAGCGCCACGCCGCCCGTCGCCACGGCGGCGAGCAGGGTGATGAGGAAGGCCCAGAGCGTGGAACTGATGTGATTCAAAGCGCGGCTCACCGCACACTACTCGCTTCGCAGAGGTCGATCCGGATCAGCGCCCGCCGCGCACGCGCCCGTCCGCAGCCGCCATGGAGCCATGCCCTCTTCGGCGGCAATCCCGGATCGACGCATTCGCAGACCGACGGTGCGCGCCCTGGCGGGCTGGTGTCAGCGGTACCAGGCGGCTCGAGCCGCTCTCCATGCCCAGGCGCCCAGGCATAGGTGGTCATGGCCGGAGAATAGAGGCCGCCCGCTCGGGCGTCAACGCTTGCCGCCGCCGGCCTGCGGGGCCGGGCGCTAGCCGCGCGCGTTCGACCAGACGCGCTTGAGGTAGCTCACCATCAGGCCGCGCATGGTGGTCATCGGGTCGGGCGTGGCCGCAAAGATCGGCGGGCGGCGCCTGAGCAGCCGCCAGTTCTCGCTGCGCAGCACCCGGCGCAGGAACTCCAGATTGCGCTCGATGGCCTCCAAGTAGGGGTTGCGTCCGCCGTAGAGGTTCTCGATGTAGCGGTATGCCCCGCCGAACTCCCCGTCCAGGCGTTTGGTGCGCACCTCCTCGATGAACTGCGGGGTCTGGCGCAGCAGGTCCAGGCCCGAGGCGTAGCGCACCTCGGTCTGTCCGCTGGCGGAGGTCGGCAGCGCGACGCCGCCGAGCACGAATTCGACGTACAGACGGTCGCGGCACTTCTCCAGATAACACCGGTCGGCCATCTGCGCGATCATGTCGGCGGTGCCGAGCAGGTGACCGACGATCACGTCGCGCCGCTCCCCGAGGCGCGCCTCGATCTGCGCCGGCGTGAGCTCATAGCCGGTGAAATGGATGATCTCCCGGGCCACGGGGACCCAGTACTCCAGCCCGATGCGCGGCAGGTACTCCTCGAGAAAGCGCGCGCCGCGCGAAACGTGCACGCGGGTGAATTCGGCGCCGTTGACCGAGTCGTGGTCCTCGGCCCGCCGCAGATAGCCGACGTCGTGGAACAGTCCCGTGATCAGACCGGCCACCGCGCGCTCGCCGCCGAGGCGCACGGCCGGCTTGGCCTGGCGCTCGAAGCCCACCAGCAGCCGCGCCAGGGCGAGGGTGATGTCGAGCGTATGCTGGCGGTCGTGATAGACGGTATCGACACCGTGAAATCCCGCGACCTCACCCGCGAACAGCCGCTCGAAGTGCGCGAATGCGCGCCGCAGCGGCTCGAGCGAGGTGCTCGGCCAGGTGGGTGCAAACAGCGCCTCGACGGCCGCGAGCACGGCGGCCGGCGAGCTGACCTGTACGGTGTCGGTTACGTCAAAATCGCTGCGCCGGGCGCTGCTCATGTTGGTGATGCGGGGGCCTGCGCGGTGAACCGCCGGCTTGCGTGATGTTCGAACGACTCTGGGCCAAAGCCTCCCCGGATACCGAGAGCCACTGCTCAGAATCATGTGCTCCCCCCGGCGAAGCGCGACCCCCGTCACGTTACCGGTTCGGGCGAGGCAATGCCGTGCTGTTTCAGCAGGGCGTGCACCTCGGGCGGGCGCCCGCGGAAGGCGATGAACGCGGCCAGCGCGTCGCGGCTGCCGCCCTGCGAGAGAATGGTGTCGAGATAGCGCCGGGCCGTCTCCCGGTCGAAGACCCCGTGCTCCTCGAACGCGGCAAACGCATCCGCCGCCAGCACCTCCGCCCATTTGTAGCTGTAGTAACCGGCCGCGTACCCGCCGGCGAAGATGTGACCGAAACTCATCGGAAAGCGGTTCCACCCGGGCACCGGGACGACCGACACCTGGCGGCGTACCTCGCCCAGAAGATCGAGCACCCGCGCGCCGCGCGCCGGATCGTATTCGGCGTGCAGGCGGAAATCGAACAGCGCGAACTCCAGCTGCCGGACCATCTGCAGCCCGGCCTGGAAGCTGCGCGTGGCGCGCAGCCGCCGCTGCACCTCGGCCGGCAGCGGCGCGCCGCTCAGGTAGTGCCCCGAGATCCGCCCGAGCACCTGCGGCTGCCAGGCGTAGTTCTCCATGAACTGGCTCGGCAGCTCGACCGCATCCCAGGCGACGCCGTTGATGCCGGCGAGACTCGGGAAGTCGACGCGGGTGAGCAGGTGATGCAGGCCGTGCCCGAACTCGTGAAACAGCGTCACCACGTCATCGTGTGTCAACAGCGCCGGGTGGTTCTGCCCGGGCGGCAGGACATTCAGCACCAGGTACGCCACCGGCGTCGCATCGCCGCTCGGGAGGTGTTTGCGTCCGATGCACTCGTCCATCCACGCCCCGCTGCGCTTGTGCGGCCGCGCGTAGGCATCCAGATAGAAGCTGCCCACGTGCCGCCCGTCGCCGTGGATCTCGAAGAAGCGCACGTCCGGGTGCCAGACCGGAGCGCCCGGGCGCTCGCGGATGCGCACGCCGAAGAGCCGCTCGGCGACCTCGAACAGGCCCGACAACACCCGCGGCAGCGGAAAGTAGGGGCGCAGCTCCTCCTGCGACACCGCATGGCGCTGCTTCTGCAGCTGCTCGGCATAGAAGGCGACGTCCCAGGCCTCGAGCCGATGGCCCGCGAACGCCTCCAGTTCGGTGAACTCGCGCTCGGCCGCCGGCCGCGCCGCGCGCGCGAGCTCCTCGAGGAAACTCATGACCTCACCGCGCGTGCGCGCCATGCGCTTGGCGAGCGCGTAGTCGGCGAAGTTCTCGAAGCCGAGGGTCCGGGCCGCCTCGTGTCGGCGGGAGAGGATCTGCTCGATGACCGGCGCGTTGTCCCAGCGGCCGGCCTGGGGCCCCTGATCGGAGGCGCGCGTGGCCCACGCGGCGTAAAACGCCTCGCGCAGCTCGGCCGATTGCGCGTCGGTCACCACGGCGACGTAGGTCGGCTGGTCGAGCGTCAGGATCCAGCCCTCCATGCGCTTCTCGTGCGCGCGGCGGCGGGCCTGATCGACCAGCACCTCGTTGAGCCCGCGCATCTGCGCCGGATCGGTGACGTGGTGGCTCCAGGCGTTGGTGGCATCCAGCACGTTCTCCTCGAACTTCGCCTGCAGCTGGGTGAGCTCGAGCATCACCTTCTTGAAGTGCTCCTTGGCGGCGCGGGGCAGGCCGACTCCGGCCAGGGTGAAGTCCTGCAGCGTGTGCGCGATGACGCGGCGGCGAACCGCATCGAGCGCCGCGCCCTCGCGCGCCTCGATGCCCCGATAGGCCCGATACAGCGCCTCGTTCTGCGCTAGGTCGGTCTGGTAGGCCGACAGCAGCGGCAGGCAGGCGTTGTAGGCGGTGCGCAGCGCCTCGGAGTTGAGCACGGCGTTGAGGTGACTCACCGGCGACCACGCGCGCGCAACGCGGTGATGCAGCTCCTCGAGCGGCTCGACCACCGTGGCGAACGACGGCGGCTCGCGCGCGGCGATCGCGTCGATCTCGGTACGCGCCTCGGCAAGGAGCGCGGTGAGGCCGGGCTCGACGTTGGCCGCGGTGATGCGCGGGAAGGGCGGCAGCGGGTCTCGGGCGAGCAGCGGATTGTCCATGGGGTCATTCTGCCCGAGCGGCGCGCTGACGCAACTGCCGCGCGCCGCGGCCCGCGCCTCAGCGCATCGTGACCAACTCCTCGGCGCTGGTCGGGTGAATGGCCACGGTATCGTCGAAATCCGCCTTGGTCGCGCCCATGCGCACCGCGACCGCGAAGCCCTGCATCATCTCGTCGGCGCCCGCGCCGATGACGTGCACGCCCACCACGCGCTTCTCGGGCCCGACCGTCACCAGCTTCATGTCGCAGCGCGGCTTGTGGTCGGTGAGGGCATGGTACATCGGCACGAAGCTCGACTTGAACACGGTGACGTTTTGATCGCCGTAGTTCTCGCGCGCCGCGAGCTCGCTGAGCCCCACGGTGCCGATCGGCGGATGGCCGAAGATCACGGTCGGGATGTTGTGATAGTCGAGGTGCCGGTCGGCCTGCGCGCCGAACAGCCGGTCGCTGAGGCGACGGCCGGCGGCGATCGCCACCGGCGTCAGCTGCGCCCGGCCGGTCACATCGCCGATGGCGTAGATGCCGGCGGTGCTCGTGACCTGGTACTTGTCGGTGCGGATGAACCCCTCGGCGTCGCACTCGACGCCGGCGAGTGGCAGGTTCAGCCCGGCCACCGCGCTCGCGCGGCCCACCGCCCAGAGCACGCAGTCGAACGGACCGAGCCGGCGGCCGTCGCGGGCGAGGAGGGTCAGCTCCCGGGGCCCGCCCTCGAGCGCCGCCGGGACGGCGTGCGTGTGCAGGGCGACGCCCTCGTCGGCGAGGATCTTCTGCATCGACTCCCCGAGCATGGCGTCGAATTGCTTCAGCACCGATCCGGTGCGCAGCACGAGCGCCACGCTCGAGCCGAGGGCCGCAAAGATGCCGGCGAGCTCGACGGCGATGTAGCCGCTGCCGATCACGGCGACCCGCTGCGGCCGCGCCTGAAGCTCGAAGAACCCGTCAGAGGTGATGCCGTGCCCGGCGCCGGGAATCGGCGGAACGACGGCGTGGCCGCCGGTGGCGATGATGATGTGCGGTGCGCTCAGCCGGGAGGAGTCGACCGCGACGGTGCGGTGGTCCGCGAACGCCGCGCGCGCGCGGATGAGCGTGACGCCGCGCCGGGCGAGGTTGTCCGCGTAGATGCCGTTGAGACGCTCGATGTACGCGTCGCGCCTGTCCTTCAGCAGTCGCCAGTCATGCCCCTGTGCGCCGGGCGCGAAGCCGTAGCCGGCCGCATCGCGCAGCCCCTCGGCGAGGTCGGCGGCATACCACATCACCTTCTTCGGCACGCAGCCGACGTTGACGCAGGTGCCCCCGAGGCGGTGCGACTCGATCAGCGCCACCTTCGCGCCGTATTCGGCGGCGCGCTGCGCGGCGGCGAGGCCGCCGCTGCCGCCGCCGATGACGATGAGGTCGAACGTGCTCAAGCGCTGCCTGTCGCGCCGCGCTACGTGGCGGAGCGGGTGCGGCCCGAGGTCTTCGCGGCGGCCTTGGTGCGCTTGGCCGGCGCGCGCGCGCGGCTCTTCGCCGCGGCGGTGCCCGGGGCGCCCGCCCTGGCGGGGGCCTTCGCCCGCGCGCGCGGCGCGGCGCTCTTGCGGCTCGTGCCGCTGGTCGTCTCACGCGCCGCCGCCGCCGCCGCCCCCGGCCCACCCTTGCCCGCGCGGGCGCCCGCGGCCCGGGCGCCTCGCCCGAAGCGGCCGCGGCCGCGCGCGGGCGCCTGCGCCAGCAGGGTGCGGCACTCCTCGAGGGTCAGCGATTTCGGCTCGCGGTCCTTGGGGATCTTGGCGTTCTTGGCGCCATCGGTGACGTAGGGTCCGTAGCGGCCGTTGAGCACCTGGATGTTGTCGACGCCGAAATCGTTGATGATGCGGTTGGCGTCGGCCTCCTGCTTCAGGCGGATGACCTCGAGCGCCCGCTCCAGGGTGACGGTGTATGGATCGTCCTCCTTGAGCGATACGTACTTGCTGCCGTACTTCACATAGGGGCCGAAGCGGCCGACGTTCGTGAGCACGGTCTCGCCCGCGGCGGTTTCCCCGAGCGTGCGCGGCAGCTTGAACAGCTCCATCGCCTCGGCGAGGGTGATCGAGTCCATCTTCTGGCCCCGGCGCAGGCCGGCGAACCGCGGCTTCTCGGGGTCGTCCTTCGTGCCGATCTGCACGAACGGCCCGAAGCGCCCCATGCGCACGCTGACCGGCTTGCCGCTCGCCGCATCGGTGCCGAGCTCGCGCGCCTGCGCGACCTGCTCGCGCGTCACGTTCTTCTCGATCTGCCCGACCTGGCGGATGAAGGGCTTCCAGAACTTATCGAGCGGCGCGGTCCAGGTCTCCTCGCCGCGCGAGACCGCATCGAGCTCATCCTCCATGGCGGCCGTGAAGCCGTACTCGACGTAGCGGTGGAAATGATCGGTGAGGAAGCGGTTGACGATCTTGCCGATGTCGGTCGGGATGAAGCGCCGGTTGTCCATCTCGACGTATTCGCGGTCCTGCAGCGTCGAGATGATGGTGGCGTAGGTCGAGGGACGGCCGATGCCGTGCTCCTCGAGCGCCTTGACCAGCGAGGCCTCGCTGTAGCGCGGCGGCGGCTCGGTGAAGTGCTGCGCGGCGGTCAGGGCGAGCAGATCCACCCGGTCGCCCTCGTTGAGCGGCGGCAGCGCGTGCTCCTCCTCGTCGGCCTTGGCATCATCGGTGCCTTCCTGGTACACGGAGATGTAGCCCGGCTTGACCAGCGTCGAGCCGGTGGCGCGCAGCACATGGCGCTCGGGGCCGTCGGGGCCGGCCAGCATGTCGGCCGCCACGGTGTCGAAGACCGCCACGGCCATCTGCGAGGCGACCGCGCGCTTCCAGACGAGCGAGTACAGCCGGTACAGATCGTGGTCGATCTTGCCCTCGACGTCCGCCGGCGTGATCGCCGCGGAGGTCGGGCGGATCGCCTCGTGGGCTTCCTGCGCGTTCTTCGACTTGGTCTTGAACACGCGCGGCTCCTCGGCGACCTCGTCCTGGCCGTACAGGCGCGCGGCCACGGCGCGGATCTCGTGCACCGCCTCCTGCGCCAGCGAGACCGAATCGGTGCGCATGTAGGTGATCAGGCCGGTGTTGCCGTCGCCGAGATCGACGCCCTCGTAGAGCTGCTGCGCCAGGCGCATGGTGCGCCGCGCGTTGAATCCCAGTTTGCGCGCGGCCTCCTGCTGCAGCGTCGAGGTGGTGAACGGCGGCGCCGGGGTGCGCCGCCGCTGCTTGCGCTCGACCGTGACCACCTGCAGCGCCCCGGGCGTGTCGAATCGCCCGGCCTGCCCGCGCGCGCCGGCGGTGTGCTGCAGGGTGCGCTCGACCTCGCGCGCCGCCGTCTCGTTGGTGAAGGAGAACTGCTCGACCTTGCGGCCGCGGTACTCGAGCAGCTTCAGCGGGAAGGCGGTGCGCGCGCCGCCGGCGCCCGCGCGCGCTCCTTCGCCGTCGAGCGTCCAGTACTCGCGCGCCACGAACGCCTCGATCTCCGCCTCGCGCTCGCAGATCATGCGCAGCGCCGGGCTCTGCACCCGGCCCGCCGAGAGGCCGCGGCGCACCTTTTTCCACAGCAGCGGGGAGAGATTGAAGCCGACCAGGTAATCGAGCGCGCGGCGCGCCTGCTGCGCGTTCACCAGATCGAGCGACAGCTCGCGCGGCCGCTCGACCGCCTCGCGGACCGCGTTGCGGGTGATCTCGTAGAACACAATGCGGTGCACCGCCTTGCCGTCGAGGTCGCCGCGCTCGCGCAGGATCTCCGTCAGGTGCCAGGCGATCGCCTCGCCCTCGCGATCCGGGTCGGTCGCCAGGAACAGCGCCTTGGATTTCTTCAGGCCCCGGGCGATGCTCTCGATGTGGCGCTCGTTTTTCTCGAGCACCTGGTAGCGCATGGCGTAGCCGTGCTCGGGGTCGACCGCGCCTTCCTTGGGCACCAGGTCGCGTACGTGACCGTAGGAGGCCAGCACCTCGTACCCCTTGCCCAGGTACTTCTTGATGGTCTTCGCTTTGGCGGGCGACTCGACGACAACCAGATTCTCTGCCATGTCTCTTTGTGTCCGATCAGTGCCGCACGACCTTGCGCTCGCCCGCCATCAGCGCCTCGAAGCGCGCGAACGCGCCGTCCTCGGCCGGCTGCACCGAGAGCGCGAGGAGCACCACCCACTTCAGCTGATCCAGCGTCGGCTCGGGGACATCGAGCGCGAGCGTGCGCTCGATGACCAGCTCGCGCTGCGCGGGCGTGAGCACGCCGTCGCGGTCGAGCCGGGTGAGGAAGCTGCGGCACTCGTCCGAGAGCCGCCACAGCTCGCCGTCGGCGAACACCCGCAGGGAGCGCGGCCCGGCCGCCGGCTCGCTCGCCGGGGCGCTGCGCGAGCCGGCGGCCAGCACCGAGAGCCACTCCATCGCCTGCATGACCTCCCCGACGCTGAAGCCCCGGCGGGCGAGCGCGGAGAAGATCTGCCGGCGGGCGGGGACCTGCGCCGGGTCCGACATCATGTAGTGGTCGTAAACGTAGATCAGTACGTCGAGTACGCAACCGGTTGTCATTGAGTCAAGCAGTCAGTGCGAATCGATTCGGCCACAGCGGCCGCCGGGGTACGGCGCGAGCCGCCCCGGCCGCCCCACAATCCGCAACGCCGAGGCGATCGGCGTGCCGGACGAGCCTGAGCGGGCCGCGAGGGTGTCGGGGGTCACGGGCTCAAAACCGAGCGCATCTAACAGCATTTCATATTCCTTGTCCAATGCGGGCACGGCCGGATTTTGCATAAGTAACTGATTTGTGGGATTAAATGGAATCTCCCGGCGCCGCGGACCGGCCTGATCCGGTGGGCGTCCTGCCGGGGGCGGGCCGGCCGCAGGGCCCGGTCGACGCCGAAAATACGCCGTGCGCTGCGGCCTGCGGCGCGCAGGCGCCGCCCGGGATCCGCCAAACGGCCGCCCCGAGTTTGCTACTGTGCCGGCGCATGAAGTACCGGCACGCCCATCACGCGGGCAACTTCGCGGACGTGCACAAGCACGTGACGCTGCTCGCGCTGCTCGTGGCGCTGCAGCGCAAGGACAAGGGCTTTCTCTATCTCGAGACGCACGCGGGCCGTGGCACCTATGACCTGGCCGACTCGGCCGAGGCGGGCGCGGGTATCGCCCGCCTGGAGGGCGCACAGTGCGCCGCGCCCGAGCTGCGTCATTACCTGGAGCGCCTGGCGCAGGCGCGGCGCGAGTGCGGCTCGAGCCGGCTGTACCCGGGATCTCCCTGGCTCGCGGCGCGGCAGCTGCGCGCCCAGGACCGCGGCGTGTTCGTGGAAGCCCTCCCCGAGGAGGCGCGCGCGCTGCGGCGCGCACTGTCATGCGCGCGGGACGCGCCGGTGCGCATCGAGACCGGCGATGGCTTCGAGCGGCTGCGCGCTGTGCTGCCGCCGCCGGAGCGGCGCGCGCTGACGCTGATCGATCCGCCCTACGAGCAGACGCGGCGCGACTTCGAGCGGGTCCGGGCGGGGATCGCCGAGGCGCTGCGCCGCTTTCCAACGGGTGTCGTGGCCGTGTGGTATCCGGTCAAGGATGCGCGCGATACCGAGCGCTGGCTCGCCGCCGTGGCGCGCCAGAGCGAGCGCGCCGCGCTGGTCGCGGAGCTGTGGCTGCATCCGCGCGACTCGCGCGTTGCGTTAAATGGCTCCGGCATGTTGATCGTCAACCCGCCGTACCAACTCGATGCACCGATGCGGGCGTGGCTCGCGGAGCTCTACGGGCGCCTGGGCGGCGCGGCGGCCGGCGGCAGCGCGGTCCGGCCGCTCGCACCGGAGCGGCCGGCGTGACAGGGCTGCGGCGGGGGCGCAGAATCGACCGATGGAAGGGCGAGTGGATCAGTACGCGGTGGTGGGTCACCCGGTTGGCCACAGTCTCTCGCCTTTCATCCATTCGCTGTTCGCGCGCCAGACCGGCCAGTCCCTCAGCTACCGCCTGATGGACGTCGCGCCGGAGCGATTCGTCGAGCGGGTCGCGGAGTTCTTCGCCGGCGGGGGTCGGGGCGTGAACATCACTCTGCCGCACAAGACGCGCGCCATGGCGCTTGCCAGCGAGCTCACCGAGCGCGCGCGGCTCGCCGGCGCGGTCAACACGCTCGCGGCGCGCCGCGACGGCACGCTGCTCGGCGACAACACCGACGGGGCAGGGCTCGTGCAGGACCTCTCGGGCAATATCGGCTTGACGGTCAGGAAGCGCAGCGTTCTGCTGATCGGCGCCGGCGGCGCGGCCCGCGGGGTGATCGCGCCGCTGCTGGCGCTCGCGCCGCGGCGTATCGTGGTCGCCAACCGCACCGCCGAGCGGGCCGTGGCGCTCGCCGCGGTATTCGCCGGGCTCGGCGCGGTCGAGGGCTGCGGTTTCGCCGATCTCGGCGAGGAGAGCTTCGACCTGATCATCAACGCCACTTCAGCGAGCCTGACGGGCGAGCTGCCCGCGGTGCCCGCGACGGCCTTTGGCCGCGACACGTTCTGTTACGACATGGCCTACGGCCGGGGGGATACCCCGTTCGTGCGCTGGGCGGGCGAGTTGGGATGCCGCGATGCCGTGCCCGGCTGGGGCATGCTGGTCGAGCAGGCGGCCGAGTCGTTCCGGCTCTGGCGCGGCGTACGGCCACTCACCGCGCCGGTGCTGGCGGCGCTCACGGGGCGCAGCAGCGCCCCCGCCACCGGCCGCAGCGGCTAGGGGTTGTGCACGACGTCGCCGACGTTGATGACGTTCGAGGCGGCCACGACCAGCGCGAAGGACAGGTCGCGGTAGGACTTGAACACCAGCAGCGTGCCGGCGCGATAGTCGGGCAGCTTCACGCGCGGTGCGAAGGCGTGGCCGGCGGAGCCGAAGGCCCGGAACAGCCAGCTGAATGCGCCATGGGTGTCGTGCACCACGGAGCCGTTGTGATCGACCGCCAGCACGTCGCCGGGGGCGAGCCCGGCGTGGCGGCCGCGATCGAGCACCACGATGTCGTACTGACCGGCGAGGTCGGCCCCGCCGGTGCCGCCGACCACCCAGATGATCTTGCCGTGGATCTGGCGCGAGGGTGCGCGCGGCTCCAGGGTGAGCGGCGCCTGCGCGTCGTTGGCAACGAGGCGGTCGCCGCGGAAGGTCTCACGCGCGGAGTCGGCCAGGGTTGCGGTCGCGGGGCGGCCGTCCGCGGTGATCACCGCCGTGGCGGTATAGGTGCCGAGGTAGCCGTACACATGCCCGAAGCCCAAATCCCCGGGCTCGCGCAGCTTGCGGCCGACGTGAATCACGCTGTAGCGGCTGTGCGGATGGCGGCCGAGGCTGCTGACGTAGGCGATCGAGCCGGTTCCGGCGATCTGGTGCTTGTCGCGGAACGCAATCACATGCGGCGCCCGGCGCACCTGGCCGGCACTCAGCACCACCGGCCGCGCCAGGAACGCGGCGATCGCCGAGTACGGAATGGTGGGTATGGCGGCCGTGATCGGTGTGCTGCTCAGCGTCGGCCGGAGCTGGACGGTCTGCTCGCCGGCTGCCTGCCCCCGCAGCGGGCTCGCGCGCACCAGGCGGATCGAGGGCTTGCCGTTGCGGCCATAGGTGAGGGCCAGCACGTCGCCCGGATAAATGAGATGGGGATTGTGGATCTGGGGATTGAGGTACCACACCTCGGGCCAGTCCCAGGGATTGCGCAGGAACTTCGAGGCGATGCCCCACAGGGTGTCGCCCGGCTTGACCGTATAGGTCATGGGCGCGCTGTGGCGGATGATCGGGCCCGAGTCGCTGACCGCGACGGCCGGTGCCGGTGCGGCGCTCGCGACGGCCGCCGGCGGGGGCGGGCTCGGCGGTGGGATGGCTGCGGCCGGCCGGCTCGCCCCATGGGTGGCCGCGCAGGCCGCCAGGAGGGCCGGTATCCCGCCCGCCAGCAGGAGGCGGGCACAGCGAATCTGTTTCGACGCCATGGCCGCGTATACTCGCATGTCGGCTCCCCCTGTACGGCGATTTAATGTCAAGCTGTGCATCCGGTCACGGTCGCGCCGCGACCCGGCCCGGACGGGGCCCTGGAACCACGCCCCCTATCGCAACTCCAATCATTCATGGCGCTCAAGACGATACTCGAGTTTCCCGACCCGCGACTGCGAACGCGGGCACAGCCTGTCGTGCAGTTCGATGCCCGCCTGCACCGGCTGATCGACGACATGCTCGAGACCATGTACGCCGCGCCCGGCGTGGGCCTTGCGGCCACGCAGGTCGACGTGCATCAGCGACTCATTGTCATCGATGTCTCGGAGACGCACAACGAGCCCCTGGTGCTGATCAACCCCGAGATCATCGCGCGCGAGGGCGAGGCGAGCGCCGAAGAGGGCTGCCTGTCCGTGCCGGGAATCTTCGATTTGGTCAAGCGCGCCGAGCGCGTGCGGGTGCGGGCGCAGGACCGCACCGGCCAGAGGTTCGAGCGGGACTGCGCCGAGCTGCTCGCGGTGTGCGTGCAGCACGAGATGGATCACCTCGAGGGCAAGCTGTTCGTCGACTATCTGTCCAACCTCAAGCGGGACCGTATCCGTAAGAAGCTGGAGAAGGAGCGCAAAACCCGGGCGCAGCAGCGCGTTGCCGCGCCGACCCCGGCATTGTGACCGGTCGGCGCGGTGACCGCCCCCAAAGTCCTGCGCGTGGCGTTCGCCGGAACGCCGCAATTCGCCGTGCCGGTGTTGCTGGCGCTGCGCCAGTCGCGGCATTCGCTCGTCGGGGTGCTGACGCAGCCTGACCGTCCCAAGGGGCGCGGGCGGCAGCTGACCGCCTCGCCGGTGAAGCTCGCGGCCCAGGATTCGGTTCCGGTCCGCCAGCCGGCGGCGCTGAGGCAGCCGGCCGATTGGGCGCCGCTGCTCGAGTGGCGGCCGGACGTGCTGGTGGTGGTGGCCTACGGGCTGATCCTGCCGCAGCCCGTGCTCGATCTGCCGCCCCTCGGTTGCATCAACGTCCATGCCTCCCTGCTGCCGCGCTGGCGCGGGGCCGCGCCGATCGAGCGCGCGCTGCTCGCCGGGGATGGCGAGACGGGCCTGACGGTGATGCGTATGGACGCGGGCCTCGATACCGGCCCAATCCTGTTGCGCCGGGCCGTGCCGATCGAGCCGCGGGACACCGGCGGAAGCCTGCGGGACCGTCTCGCGGAGCTCTCCGGTCCGCTGCTGCTCGAGGCTCTGGACGGGCTCGCGAGCGGCACGTTGAGCCCCACGCCGCAGCCGGCCGCGGGGGTCACCTACGCCCGCAAGCTCGAGAAGCACGAGGCGCAGATCGACTGGCGGCGGCCGGCGGTCGAGATCGAGCGGCAGATCCGGGCCCTGCGGCCGCGCACGACGGCCGAGACCGTGCGGGTGGATCCCGAGAGCGGGACCGAAGAGCGCCTGCTCGTGCACGCCGCCCGTCTCGCGCCCGAGGGCGGGCCGGCAGGCGCTGTACCGGGCAGCATCGTTCAAGCCGTCGGCAATCATCAGAGCGGGTACATCCGCGTGCAGTGCGGCGCCGGGAGCCTCGACCTGCTGACGCTGCAGCGCCCGGGCGGCCTGCCGCAGCGCGCCGGCGTGTTCGTGAGCGGCCAACCCCGGCTGCAGCCGCCCCTGCGGCTGGGTCGGGCGCTTTGAGCCGCCCGGAGAAGCCGGCGGCCGCCGTGCTCGCCGACGCCGCCCGCGCGGTGGCGGCGGTGCTCGGCGGGCAGTCCGCCGACGCGGCGCTGGCACCGTTCGAGTCCAGTCCGCGCCGCGCCGCGGTGCGCGCCGTCGCCCTGGGCACGGTGCGCTGGTATCTGCGCCTGCAGGCGGCCGTCGACAGCCTGCTCGCGCGGCCGCGCGCGCTGGGCCGCGACGTGCACGCCCTGCTGGTCACGGCCGCGCACCAGATCGAATACTCCCGCAACGCGCCGCAGCAGACCGTGCATGCCGCGGTCGATGCGGCGCGGATGCTGCGCCACGGGCACGCCAGCGGTCTGGTCAACGCCGTGCTGCGCAAGTTCGTCGCGCAGCGCGAGTCGCTGCTCGCGCGCATCGACCGGGACCCGGCGCGCCGCAGCGCCCATCCGCGCTGGCTGCTCGAGGCGCTGCAGAGCGCCTGGCCGCAGCACGCTGCAGCGATGCTCGAGGCGAACAACGCGCATCCGCCGCTGACGCTGCGGCTCAATCCGCTCAGGCGCAGCGCCGAGCGCTACCTGGAGGATCTGGCGGCCGCGGGCCTCGCCGGCCGGCGTTTCGAGGAGGCCGGCGGCGCAGCGGGCCCGACCGCCATCCAGGTCGAGCCACCAGTGCCGGTGGCGGCACTGCCGGGGTTTGCCGAGGGGTGGGTCTCGGTGCAGGACACCGCGGCGCAGCTCGCCGCGCCGCTGCTCGATGCGGCGCCGGGCATGCGGGTGCTCGATGCCTGCGCCGCGCCGGGCAGCAAGACGGCGCACATTCTGGAGCGCACGCCCGGGCTCGAGCTCTGGGCGCTCGACATCGATCCGGTCCGCCTCGAGCGCATCGCCGAGACGCTCGCCCGGCTGGGGCTGAGCGCGCATCTGGCCGCGGCCGATGCCCGTCATCCGCAGGCGTTCTGGGACGGCCGGCCGTTCGAGCGCATTCTGGTCGATGCGCCGTGCTCCGGCACCGGCGTCATCCGCCGGCACCCGGACATCAAGCTGCTGCGCCGGGCCGAGGATATCGCGCCGCTCGCGGCCACCCAGCTCGAACTCGTGCGCGCAGCATTCCGCATGCTCGCCCCCGGGGGGCGGCTGCTGTACTCGACCTGCTCGGTGCTGCCGCAGGAGAACGAGGCGGTGCTGGCGCGCTTTCTGGAGGGGGAGCCTCTGGCGCGGTTCCGGCCCCTGGAAACGGCTCAGCTGCCGCCCGAGGCAGTGACCGGTCCGCATGGGGCACAATTGCTCGGCGGGGGTGCGGCGGACACGGATGGCTTTTATTATGCTTGTGTCGAAAAGACAACGTCGGGAATCTGAGCCAGCCTGAGCAAGGGGGATTTACGCGTTCGATCGTTGCATTGATGCCACGAGTCGGTTCGCGACGCGACCGAGGGACCGGGACGGCGCGCGCGCGCTTCGGCGCGGCGCTGGCCCTGCTGGCGCTCGCGGCGCTGCGCGCCGCGGCGCACGCGGATGCGCTCGACGGTGCGCTGGCGGTGCGCTCGGCCTATGTCAATTTCGATCACGGTGTGATCGAGCTCAACGCACACGTGGCCTATCCGCTCAACCCCACCATTCTGAAGGCGCTGCAGAACGGCGTGACACTGAGCTTCGACGTGGAAGCGCGGATCGAGCAGGTGCGCCGCTTCTGGTTCAACGCCACGGTGATCGACGTGACGCTGCACCGTGAGCTCGCCTACCACGTGCTGACGCGCCGCTACGTGGTGCGCGACGTGCAGAGCGGCGCGGAGAGCAGCTTCGCCACGGTCAAACAGGCGCTCCACTCTCTGGAGCGCGTGCGCGACTGGCCGATTCTGGTCGAGTCGCAATTGCTCAGCGGGCGCTACATCATCAGCGTGCGCGCCGGCGTGCGCCGCGGCAAACTGCCCGCGTCGCTGCGGGCGCTGCTGTTCTGGACCGACGACTGGCAGCGCGAGAGCCCGTGGTACTCATGGTCGCTTCCGGTGTGAGTGGGCCGCCGCCGCCGCGGCGGGGGCGCGCGCGCGCCATCGCCGCCATCGCGCTGTGGAGCGCCATCGGGCTCGCGGCGCTGCTGCTGCTCGCCAAGAGCGCGCAGAACTCCTCGGAGTTCGGCCGGCTGCAGCCGTGGATCGTGCTGCTGAACGTGTTCGGCGTATTCGTGCTGATCGTGCTGCTCGCCCGGCGGCTGTGGCAGCTGGTGCGCGACTTCCGCAACCACGTGCCGGGCTCGCGCCTGACGGCGCGCACGGTGATCATCTTCGGCGCGCTGGTGATTGCGCCGCTGCTCATCGTTTACTTCTCCTCGCTGGAGTTCCTCGACCGCGGCATCGACAGCTGGTTCCGCGTCGAGGTGCGCGAGGGACTGAAGGACGCGCTGGTGCTTTCGCGCTCGGCGCTGGACCTGCGCATCCAGGCCGAATCGCACCGCACCGCCGTGCTCGCGCGCTCGCTGCTCGGGCACTCGGCGCTGCGCATGCAGGGGCAGCTCGATCAGGCGCGCCGCTCCGACTCGGCCCGCGAGATCGTGCTCTACGGGGCGAACGAGCGCATCGTCGCGGCGAGCCTGGAGGATCCGCTCGCCGACGTGCCGCTCGCCCCACCGGCGGACCTGGTGCGCACCGTGAGCGAGCGGCAGACCTACGTGAGCCTCGAGCCGCACCCGAACGGCCGGTTCGTGATCCGCATCGGCGTGCCGCTCCCGGAATCGCGCGGCGCATCGGGCCTGCGCTATCTCATGGCGGTGTACCCGGTGCCCGCGCAGCTCTCGGCGCTGTCGGATGCCGTGCAGCGCTCCTATTCGCGCTACGGTAACCTCACGGCGCTGCGCGAGCCACTGAAATACAGCTTCCGCCTCACGCTCACCCTGGTGCTGCTGCTGGCGATGCTGGCGGCGATCTACGGGGCGATCTTCTCCGCCGAGCGCCTGGCGCGCCCGGTGCAGGACCTGATCGCCGGCACCCGGGCGGTGGGCAAGGGCGACTTCGAGACCCGGCTCGCCCTGCCGTCACGCGACGAGATGGGCTACCTGGTGCACTCGTTCAACGACATGACCAAACGGCTGCGGCGCGCGCACGATGAGGCGACGCGCAGCCAGCAGGCGGTCGAGCGCGAGCGCGCGCGCCTGGCGATCATCCTGGCACGCCTCTCCACCGGCGTGCTGGCGGTCGATCGCAACCTGGTGGTGCGCATGGCCAACCGGGCGGCCGGCGGCATCCTCGGCACCGATCTGTCGGTGGCCACCGGCAGGGCCCTGCCGGACCTCTCGGCCGGCAACGAGCGGCTGGGTCAGTTCGTCGCGGCGCTCGCGGTGCGCTTCGCGCGCGGGCGCGAGGAGTGGCGCGAACAGCTCGACCTGGGCAAGCCGGGCCGGATGATGACGCTGATGTGCGCCTGCACGCCGCTGCCGGGGGAGAGCGGCGATATGGGCTATGTCATCGTGTTCGACGACATCACCGCGCTCCTCGAGGCGCAGCGCGACGCCGCCTGGGGCGAGGTGGCGCGGCGCCTGGCGCACGAGATCAAGAATCCCCTGACGCCGATTCAGCTGTCGGCCGAGCGGGTGCGGCGGCGGCTGCTGCCCATCCTCGCGCCCGCCGAGGGAGAGTTCCTGGAGCGCTCCACCCACACCATCGTGCAGCAGGTCGAGACCATGCAGCAGATGGTCAACGCCTTCAGCGAGTACGCGCGCGCACCCGAGATGCACGTCAGCCGTTTCAGCCTCAACCAGCTGGTGACCGAGGTGGCCGACCTGTACCGTTCGCAGGATCCGCGAGCGACCATCGTGCTCGATCTGGACTCGAGCCTTTCGGCAATCGAGGCCGACCGCGGCCGCGTGCGCCAGATCCTGAACAATCTGCTGACCAACGCGCTCGAGGCCCTCGAGGGGCACCCCGGGCCGCGGCTCGAGATCAGCACGCGGCTCGAGGGGGGCGCGACCGCGTTCGCCCTGATGAGCGTGTGTGACAATGGCCCCGGCTTCCAGGCGGATCAGCTGGGGCGGATCTTCGATCCGTACGTCACCAGCAAGCCCAGGGGCACAGGGCTGGGACTGGCGATCGTGAAGAAGATCGTCGAGGAGCATGGGGGGCGCATCGACGCCGACAACCGTCCGGAGGGAGGCGCCCGGATCCGGGTGGCGCTGCCGGTGGCCTTCGGCAAGCGGTCGGGGATGAAAAAAGAACGACAGACATTGCGGAGCGAGCAAGCATGAGTGCGGCACACATACTGGTGGTCGATGACGAGGCGGACATTCGCGGTCTGCTGAAGGAAATACTCTCCGAGGAAGGCTATGTGGTGGAAGTCGCGGCCAACGCCGCGCAGGCACGCGCCGCGCGCGCGCGGCAGGCACCCGACCTGGTGCTGCTCGATATCTGGATGCCCGACGTGGACGGCATCACGTTGCTGCGCGAGTGGTCGACATCGGCCACGGACGGCTGCCCCGTGGTGATGATGTCCGGTCACGGCACCGTCGAGACCGCGGTGGAAGCCACGCGGCTCGGCGCGTTTGATTTCGTCGAGAAGCCGCTCTCGCTCGCGAAGCTTCTGCGCACGGTCGAGCGGGCGCTCGATGCCGGCCGGCGCAGGCGCCAGGCGGGCAAGCTCTTCGTGCCGGCGCTGATGATGCCGGCGGGCAAGAGCAAGCTCATGCAGCAGCTGCGGGCCGAGCTGCAGCAGATCGCCACGCACACCTCGCCGGTGCTGCTGATCGGCGAGCCGGGCTCCGGCAGGGAGCTGTTCGCGCGCTATCTGCACGGGCGCGGCCCGCGCGCCGGGGCACCGTTCGTGACGCTGGTCGCCAGCAGCCTGCGCGATGCCGACGCCGAGAGCCGCCTGTTCGGCGCCGCCGAGAACGGCACGCGCCGGCCCGGGCTGCTCGAGCAGGCCGCCGACGGGACGCTGTTCATTCAGGAGCTCGAGGATCTGCCCCCGGCGGCGCAGCGGCTGCTGCTCGGGGCGATCGAGTCCGGGCGCTTCACGCCGGTCGGCGGTGGCGAGCCGATCGAGCTGCGCGCGCGGCTGGTCTCATCGGCGCAGCCCGGCATCGAGAACCGCGCCGGCTCGGCGCTGCGCCGCGATCTGCTCGGCCATCTCAACATGCTGATCGTGCGCGTGCCGCCGCTGCGCGACTATGCCGAGGATGTCCCGGAGCTGCTGCGCCACCACGTCGACCGCCTGGTGGACTCCGAGGGGCTGCCGCTGCGCCACTTCAGCGTCGCGGCGCAGAACCGGCTGCGCAATTACCCCTGGCCGGACAACGTGCGCGAGCTGAAGAACCTCGTGCACCGCCTGCTGATCCAGGGCGGTGGCGAGGAGATCGGGCTGGAAGAGGTCGAGCGTGAGCTCGCCGTGCAGGCGCCCGCCGGCGAGCCGCTGGTCAAGCAGGACCTGCTGGCGCTGCCGCTGCGCGAGGCGCGCGAGCAGTTCGAGCGCGCCTACCTGCAGCAGCAGCTGCTGCTGTGCAACGGCAAGGTGGGCCAGCTGGCCAAGCGCGTCGGGATGGAGCGCACGCACCTGTACCGCAAGCTGCGCTCGCTGGGTCTGGATTTCCGCTCGATCGCAGAGGACTGAGAACGCGCGCCTCAGTGGGTGGCTCCGGGGATCAGCACCCCGGGTAGCCCGATGCGCTTGAGGACGCCGCGGAAGCGATTGAGTTCCGACTGCTCGATGATCGGGCCGATACGGACGCGGTAGAGCGCGGCCGTGCCGTCATGCACCGTATCGATGTGCGCGAGGATGCCGAGGCTGTCGAGGTAGGTGACCACCCGCCGGGCCTGCGCCGGGTCGTTGTAGGCGCCGACCTGCAGCACGTAGCCGGCGAATTCGGTGCGGCCGTTGCTGCCGACGCTGCGCGCGCCCGGCGCGGTGGGACGCGGCACGATCACCTTGAGATTCGGCAGCATCTGGTAGAAGTCGTACTGCGGCTGCGCCGGCGCAGGCTTGCCGCTCGAGGCGGCGCCGGCGCTGCCCGCGCGGGCGAGCTGCGGCGCAGCGGCGCGGCGGCCGGTGTTGGGCCCTTTGCTCGGCGCCGCGGTCGTCGCGGACAGCGCGCGAGATGCCGGCACCGGTGTCTGGCGGGCGGCCGCAGCCGGCTGCGACGGCGCGGCGGGGCCCGGCACGGCGCAGGCGGCCGAGGCGCCCCGGTGCATGTGGTGCATCACCAGCGCCGTCCCCACTCCGGCGAGCACCCCGCCGGCCAGCGCCCCCAGCAGGAACTCCTTCAGCCCCGCGGGGGAGTTCTCGCGGCGGCCGGCACCTTTGTAGTCGCGGGTCGTCAGCTGTGACATCGACTCACATGCTCTCGGGCGCGCTCACGCCGAGCAGGGCGAGTCCGTTGCGCAGCACCTGCTGCACGCCGATCACCAGAGCCAGACGCGCGTTGCGCACAGCCGGATCCTCCACCAGAAACGGCTCGGCGTTGTAATAAGTGTGCAGCGCGTTGGCGAGCTCGCGCAGGTAATGCACCAGCGCGTGCGGTGCGCGGTTCACGGCGGCCTGCTCGAGCGTCTCCGGAAAGCGCGTCACGCACGCGAGCGCCGCCTGCTCGTGAGGACTGGTGAGCAGCGCCGTGTTCGCCAGGCCCGCGGCGCGCTCGAACGCCAGGCCGCGCGCCCCCAGCTGCTTCAGGACGCTCGCCACGCGCGCGTGCGCGTACTGGATGTAGTAGACGGGATTCTCGTTGGTGCGCGACTTGGCGAGCTCCAGATCGAAATCGAGCGGCTGGTCGTGGCTGCGCATCAGATAGAAGAGGCGGCAGGCATCGTTGCCGACCTCCTCGCGTAGCTGGCGCAGCGTCACGAACTGCGCCTCGCGCTTGCCCATGGGGATCTTCTCCCCGCCGCGGAACAGGCTCACGAACTGGATCAGATTGACCTCGAGGCTCTCGCCCGGCTCGCCCATGGCGGTGAGCCCGGCGCGCACCCGCGCCACGTAGCCATGGTGGTCGGCGCCCAGCACGTCGATGAGTCGCTCGAAGCCACGCTCGCGCTTCTCGAGGTGGTAGGCGATGTCGGAGGCGAAATAGGTCTTCTGGCCGTTCTCGCGCACCACCACCCGGTCCTTCTCGTCGCCGAAGTCCGTGGCGCGGAACCAGGTCGCACCCTGTTCGCGGTACAGCCGGCCGTCGCGCTCCAGGCGCGTGAGCGCCCGGTCGATGGCCCCACTGCGCTCGAGCTCCCGTTCCGAGTACCAGCGCTCGAAGCGCACGCCGAACTGCTCGAGATCGTCACGGATGTCCGCGAGCATCTGCGCGAGCGACAGCGCGAGCACGCGGCCGAAGGCCTCGGCGCCGATCAGCTCGCGGGCGCGCGCGATCAGCGCATCGATATAGGCCTCCTTGTCGCCGGCGGGCGCATCCGGCGGCAGGCCGGCGAGCACGTTCGCCGCCGCGCGGCGCAGGCCCTCGCCCTCGGCGCTGTGCAGCTGCGCCGCGATCGCGCGCACGTAATCTCCGCGATAGCCGTTCTCCGGAAACGGCAGCCTCTCGCCGCACGCTTCGAGATAGCGCATCCAGGTGCTGACGGCGAGGATGTCAACCTGGCGGCCGGCATCG
This sequence comes from Pseudomonadota bacterium, assembly GCA_021816775.1. Lineage (GTDB taxonomy): Bacteria > Pseudomonadota > Gammaproteobacteria > Steroidobacterales > Steroidobacteraceae > 13-2-20CM-66-19. The sequence goes on along the minus strand of JAKAXA010000035.1, from coordinate 12,728 downwards.
TTGATGTAGTACTCGCGCGCGACGTCGAAGCCGACGGCCGCGAGGATGTTGGCAAGCGTCGCGCCGTAGGCCGCCTGACGCCCGTGCCCGACGTGCAGCGGCCCTGTGGGGTTGGCCGAGACGAACTCGAGCAGCACGCGCTCGCCCTTGCCGAGCGTGCCGTGTCCGTAGCGCCCGGCGCGCGCGTGGATCTGTGCCAGCTCCTCGCCGTAGGCCGCGGGGGAGAGATAGAAATTGATGAAGCCGGCGCCGGCGATCTCGGTGCGCAGCACCAGGGGGCTCGGCGGCAGCGCCGCGACGATCCGCTGCGCGAGCTCGCGGGGCTTGCTGCCGGCCGCCTTCGCCAGGCGCAGCGCGATGTTGGTCGCGAAATCGCCGTGACGCGCGTCGCGGCTGCGCTCGACGGATGCCGCCTCGGCCGCGGCCGGCTCGGCGAGCGCGCCGCCGAGGGTGGCGAGCGCGCGCGCCAGGAGTTGCTCGAGTTGCTGCTTCAAGGAGATCGGGTCCGAACCAGGGGAAACAGCGAATTCTACCCGATTAAAACAGCTCCATCGGATCGACATCGAGCGCCCAGCGCACCCGGCGCGCGCTCGGCAGCGCGTGCAGCAGCGGCAGCCATGCCTCTAGGAAGCGGTGCAGCGCGGCGCGCTCGGGACTCTCGATCAGCAGCTGCGCGTGATGCCGCCCGGCGCGCCGGGCCATCGCCGCCGGCACCGGGCCGAGCAGCCGCACGCCGCGCGCCCCGTCGGCGAGCGCACGCGCGTCGGTCAGAAAATCGAGCGCCGACTGCGCGGTGCGCGCCGAGTCGCGCACCGCGGCGAGGCGGCTGAAGGGCGGCCAGGCGGCTTGCCGCCGCTCCGTGAGCGCGGTGCGAGCGAAGCCCTCGTAGCCTTCCTGGAGCAGACCCGTGAGCAGCGGATGGTCGGGAAACTCCGTCTGGATGAGCACCTCACCGGGGCGCGCGCCGCGTCCGGCGCGGCCGGCGACCTGCACGATGGTCTGCGCCAGGCGCTCCGGAGCGCGGAAATCCGTGCTGAACAGTCCCTGGTCCGCATTGAGCACGACCACCAGCGTCACGTTCGGGAAATCGTGCCCTTTGGTCACCATCTGGGTGCCGACCAGGATGCGGCCCTCGCCGGAGGCGATGCGCCGCACGGCCGCCTCGAGATCGCCGCGGCGCCGCACCACGTCGCGGTCGAGCCGAACGCACGGCACGCCGGGGAAGCGCTGCGCGAGCGTCTCCTCGAGGCGCTCGGTGCCCTGGCCCACCGGCTTGACCGCGAAGCCGCACTGCGGGCAGCGTCGCGGCAGGGGAGCCTCGGCGCCGCAGTGATGGCACCGCAGCGCCTGCGCGGCGAGGTGCACGGTGAGGCGCGCGTCGCAGTCTTTGCACGGCGCGACCCAGCCGCAGGCGGTGCACAACAGCGTCGGCGCGTAGCCGCGCCGGTTGAGGAAGACCAGCGCCTGGCCGCCTGCGCCGAGGTGGCGCTCGATGGCCTGCATGGCGGGCATCGACAGGCCGGCGCTATGGGCATGGGCGCGCAGGTCGATCAGCGCCAGCCGGGGAGGCGCGGACTGCACGGCGCGCCGGGTGAGCGCCAGGGGCGTGTAGCGGCCGGCGGCGACGTTGTGCAGGGTTTCGAGCGCAGGCGTGGCCGAGCCGAGCACGACGGGCACCGCGGCGCCGCGCGCTCGCATCACGGCCAGGTCCCGCGCCGAGTAGCGGAAGCCTCCGTCCTGCTGTTTGTACGAGGCGTCGTGCTCCTCGTCAGCGATGATGACGCCGAGATTTGCCACTGGCGCGAACACCGCCGAGCGCGTGCCGAGCACGATGCGCGCGCGACCCGCGTATGCCTCACGCCACGCGAGCAGCCGCTCGTGGTCGGTCAGTCCCGAGTGCAGCACCGCCATGGGCACGCCGAAGCGATCGCGGAACCGTCCCACGAGCTGCGGGGTGAGGCCGATTTCCGGCACCAGCACAAGCGCGCTGCGGCCCTGTGCGAGCGTCTGCGCGGTCACGCGCAGGTAGACCTCGGTCTTGCCGCTGCCGGTGACGCCCTGCAGCACGAATGCGTTGAATTGCCCGAGCGAAGCCTCGATCCGCCCGGCGGCCTCGCGCTGCTCGTCGTTGAGCGGTGGTCCGGCGGGCGCGGCCGGCGCCGCATCCCCAGCCGCCGGCGGGGCGCACGATACCTGCGCCGACTCGATCCAACCGCGCGCCCCGAGCGGGCGCGCCGCGGTCCTCCAGGCCTCTCCCAGCTGCTCGCGCAGCTGCGCCGTTGAGCGCTCCCCGGGCAGCAGCGCCGCGAGCAGCTCGCGTTGCCGCGGCGCGCGCCGCGGCTCGCCCTGCCCGCACGCCGCGCGGCCCGCTGCGGTGATCCGCCAGCGCTCCTCCTGCGCGGCAAGGCTCGCGCCGAGGCGCAGGGCCTTGGGCAGGGCCGCGGCCACCACCTCCCCGATCGGATGGTGGTAATAGCCGGCAGCCCAGTGCAGCAGCTCGAGCATCCCGGCATCGAAGACCGGCCGGTCATCCAGTGCCTCGAGCACCGTCTTGAGCCTGTCCTCGGCAATGTCCGAGGCCTCGGCGGCGGCCATGACCACGCCGATCATGCGCCGCCGGCCGAAGGGCACCCGGACCCGCGTGCCGGGGCGGATCGGGTCCGCCGGGCCACGGTAGTCGAAGAGCTGGCGCAGCGGTGTCGCCAGGGCCACGCGGAGCACGGGGGCGCGAGACATGAAAAGCTCTTGAGAAATCTGCGGTACGATCCGCCCCTCGCCCCGCCGTCGCCGTCAACCGACAGGGCGGGGCTGCGTTAATACGGGCTATGCCAGAGTCTGCTACGCTCGCGTCGCCTTATAGCATGCCGGCTGCCTTACGCGGCGACGTGGATCGCTCAGATTCGAATGCCCAGACCGTACAGCACTCGCTCGGCCAGTTCCTGGCGAGCGTTGAACTGAAGGCGTTCCGCATCGCACAGGCGGCCCTGCGGCACGAGGACGATGCCCTCGATGCCGTGCAGGACGCGATGCTGCAGCTCGCGCGGGCCTATGCGGATCGGCCCGCCGATCAATGGAAGCCGCTGTTCTACCGGATTCTGGAGAATCGGATTCGCGACCTGCAGCGGCGGCGCAGCGTGCGCGATCGGGTGATGTCATGGCTGCCGTTCACCGCCGAGCCGGACGGCTCGAACGACCCGCTCGCCACGGCAGTGAGCCCGGAGGTGCCCGTCCTGCGGCGCATCGAGCTCGACGAGACGATGTCGGCGCTGCAGCAGGCGCTCGCCGCGCTGCCGCGGCGCCAGCAGCAGGTTTTCCTGCTGCGCACGCTCGAGGGTCTCGACGTCGCGCAGACGGCGCACGCGATGGGCTGTTCGCCGGGGAGCGTCAAAACCCATTATTTCCGCGCGCTGCGCGCGCTGCGGGCGCAACTGGGTGATCTGAAATGAGCGAGCGTCACGAACTGGCGGCATTCGAGCGGCAGCTCGGCGAGCTGCTGCAGCGCGAGGCGGACGCGGCGAGCGGCCGGGTGCGCTCGCGCCTGAACCAGGCGCGTCACGCGGCGCTGGTCGAGGCCGGCGAGCGGCGCGGCGCGTGGCGCCAGAGCCTGCCGGGGCGGCGCATCTGGCTGCCGGCCGCCGGCGCGCTCGCCGCGGTGGCCCTGCTGGCGCAGGTCCTGGGGCCCCGCCCGGCGGCGCCGCCGCCGCCGTTTGCCGCCGGCGCCGGCGTGGTGATGAGGGCGCAGGACATGACACTGCTGACCGACCGGGACGGCCTGGCGCTGGTCGAGGGCGGCGACGGGCAGTTCTACGAGTGGGCCGCGGCGCAGGCGCGCAGCGCGCCGGCCTCCGCCGCGGCCGCTGATGACGAGCCGGACACGAATGGCGGCTGAGCGATGCTGCAGCGCAACGGCGGCCGTGCTTCTGGCAGCGGCGCTCGCGCCGAGCGCGCGCGCCGCCGCGCCGCCGCGGCCACAGACCCACCAACAGGTTCAGATGGGGCTGCTCGAGTTCCTCGGCGAGAGCGATCCGACCGACCAGGGCAGCAAGTCCGATGGCGCCCGCTGGATGGTCTACCTGTCGCAGCTGAACCTCGGCTCTCCCGCGCCCGCGCCCCGCGCGCCGGCGAAGAGCAAAACGCCTGCCGGCCGGCCGCCGGTGAAGCACAAGGCACGCAGCTGATGACCCGGACCTGGCGCGCCGTGATTCTTGCACTGGTGCTGGCGGTGACGCCGGCCTGGGCGCTCGCCCAATCGGCGCAGGGGGGCGCGGGAGTGCCCTGGTCGGCGTTGGCGCCCGCGCAGCAGCGGCTGCTCGGGGCGCTGAGCGCCCGCTGGGGGCAGCTGCCGCCGGCCCGCCAGCGCGCGTTGGCGCGCGGCAGCCGCATCTGGCTGCACATGACGCCGGCCGAGCGGCACAAGGCGCAGCAGCGCTTCCACCAATGGCGCCAGATGACGCCACAGCAGCGCCAGCTGCTGCGGCGCCGCTGGCGGCAGTTCCGCGCGCTGCCGGCGCGGCAGCGCGCGGCGATCCGGCGCAGCTTCCACGCCTTCGAGCGACTGCCGAGGTGGCGGCGGCGGATGCTGCGCGAGCGCTGGCGCCTGGCCACCCCCGCCGAGCGGCAGAGCATGATCGAGCACATGCGGCAACGGATGATGCGGCAGATCCAGCGACAGCAGATGCGCCAGATGGGCCCGATGCCGGGCGTCCCGCGCTTCGGGCCGAGGCGCTTCGGCGCCATGCCGGGACCCGGCGGGCGCCTGGGCGGCATGGGCGGGATGGGGGGCGTGCCGCCCATGCCCCGCGGCGGCCCGCCGAACCCGCCGTGGCGGTGACGCGCGGCGTGGCCTAATCGAGCGCCTTGACGGCCTGGATCAGCTCGGCGCCCGCTTTCTGCGCGTCGCCGTAGAGCATGCGGGTGTTGTCGAGATAGAAAAGCGCGTTCTCGATCCCGGAAAATCCTGCGCCCTTGCCCCGCTTGATGACGATGACGTTCTTGGCCCGGTCGGCGTTCAGGATCGGCATGCCGTAAATGGGGCTCGATTTGTCGGTGCGCGCCACCGGATTGACGACGTCGTTGGCGCCGATGATGAGCGCCACGTCGGCGGTTTCGAACTCGCCGTTGATCTCCTCCAGGTCGCCGATCAGGTCGTAGGGCACGCCGGCCTCGGCGAGCAGGACGTTCATGTGCCCGGGCATGCGTCCGGCGACCGGATGGATGGCGAAGCGGACCGTGACGCCACGGTCGATCAGCAGCTGACACAGCTCCCAGATCTTGTGCTGCGCCTGTGCGACCGCCATGCCGTAGCCGGGCACCACAATGACCTTCTGCGCGTAAGCCAGCATCACGGCGGCGTCCGGCGTGTCGATGGGCTTGAGCGCGCCGGAGACCTCCTCGCCCTGGACCGAGACTTCGCCGAAGTTGCTGAACAGCACGTTCGCGAGCGAGCGGTTCATCGCCTTGGCCATCAACTGCGTGAGCAGCGTGCCAGCCGCGCCCACCACCATGCCGGCGATGATCATGGCGGCATTGGCGAGCACGAAGCCCTCGAAGGCCACCGCGAGGCCGGTGCAGGCGTTGTACAGCGAAATGACCACCGGCATGTCGGCGCCGCCGATGGGCAGCGTGATGAGAATGCCGACCAGGAGCGCGAGCGCGAAGAACGCGCTCACCATCCACAGGGGCGCCGCGCCGTGCAGCGCCACGATCCACCCGCCGAGCGCGAGCGTGGCGAGCAGCATCACGGAATTGACCGCTTGCTGGGCGCCGTAGCGCAGGGACTTGCCGATCAGGCCCTGGAGTTTCGCGAAGGCGATGAGGCTGCCGGAGAAGGAGACCGCGCCGATGATGGCGCCCGTGACCGCCAGCACCGCCGGGGCGCCGGCGATCGGCCGGCCGCGCACGAGCTCCTGGCAGGCGATGGCGGCGGCGGCTCCGCCGCCCATGCCGTTGTAGAGCGCCACCATCTGCGGCATCGCGGTCATGGACACGCGTTTGCCGCTCCACCAGGCCGCGACGCCGCCGATGAAGATGGCGACGAGGATGAGGATGTCGTTGCGCATCCCCGGCCAGAGGAAGGTGATGAGGCTGGCGATCAGCATGCCGACGCCGGCCCACACGATGCCGCCGCGCGCGCCCTTCGGCGAGCTCATGCGCTTCAGGCCGACGATGAACAGCAGCGCGGCGATGAAGTACGCCGCCTGGATCAGCTCGTGCGTCAGCGAAGGCGAGAGTGCGCTCATGCCCGGCCGCCCTTCCTCTTGTCCTGGCTGGACTTGAACATCTCGAGCATGCGCTCGGTGGAGACGTAGCCGCCGACCACGTTGCCTGCGGCCAGCAGCACGCCGATGAAGCCGATGGTCTTCTCGAGCGGCGTATGCGCGGCGCCGAGCGCGACCATGGCGCCGACCAGCACGATGCCGTGCACGAAATTGGAGCCCGACATCAGCGGCGTGTGCAGGATCACCGGCACCCGCGAGATGACCTCGTAGCCGGTGAAGGCCGCGAGCATGAAGATGTAGAGCGCAACGATTCCGGTCATGACCGTCCCTCCCCCCGCGTGCCTCAGCCTGTCACCGACTGACGTGTCGGCTCGTGACGGATCTCGCCGCCGTGCGTCAGGCACGCCTTGGCGAACACCTCGTCGTTCCAATCGATGGCGAGCTCGCCTTCCTTCAGCGCCGGCGCGAGGAAGTTCAGCAGGTTGCGCGCGTACATCTCGCTGGCGTTGTAGGCGAGCTCGGCCGCCAGGTTCACCGGCCCGATCACCCGCACGCCCTGGTGCACGACGGTCTCCCCGGCGCGCGTCAGCTCGCAGTTGCCGCCCTGCTCGGCGGCGGTGTCGACGATGACCGAGCCGGGCCGCATGCGCTCGACGGCGGCGCGCGGGATGATCTTCGGGGCGGGCCGTCCCGGCACGGCCGCGGTGCTGATCAGCGCATCGGCGACGGCGATGCGCGCCTCGAGCACTTCCTGCTGCTTGCGCTTCTCCTCCTCGGTCAGCTCGCGCGCATAGCCGCCGGCGCCCTCGGCGCTGACCCCGGTGTCGACGAACTTGGCGCCGAGGGAGCGGACCTGCTCGCGCGTGGCGCCGCGCACGTCGTACGCCTCCACCACCGCGCCCAGCCGCCGCGCCGTGGCGATCGCCTGCAGGCCGGCGACGCCCGCGCCGATGACGAGCACCTGGGCCGGCCGGATGGTGCCGGCTGCCGTGGTCAGCATGGGCAGGAATTTCTGCAGGTGATTGGCGGCGATCAACACCGCCTTGTAGCCGGCGATCGAGGCCTGCGAGGACAGCGCGTCCATCGACTGCGCCCGCGAGATCCGCGGCACCAGCTCCATGGCGAAGCTGGTGATGCCGCCGTTCTTGAGGGCGAGCACCTCATCGCGGCGCGCGTAGGGCTGCAGGAAGCCGGCCAGCACCGAGCCCGCCGCGAGCGCACCGATCTGCGCGAGGCTGAGCGGCTGCACCGTGAGCAGCACCTGCGCGCGCGCGAGCACCCCGGCAGCGTCCGTCCACTCGACACCCCGATAGGCGGAGTCGGGGAACTGGGCGCGCTCTCCGGCGCCGCGCTCGAGCAGGATGCGCGCGCCCAGCCGCACGAATTTATCGGCCACTTCGGGCACCAGGCTGACGCGCGTCTCGCGCGCGGCGCTCTCGCGTAGCGCGCCGATTGTGATTGGCATCAAAGGCCCTTTCAGACCGCCGTCCGCCCCACAGGCCGGGTACCGGTCTTTTTGCAGTCTACCCTAAACCTTGTGACGTTGAACTCACGTATCTCCTTGCTTTATCTTAAACTAGCCATGATGGGCATAGACCTCGAGCGAGCCGACCACGGCACGAACGATGACTTGCGGATCATCCCGGCGGGGACGGTGCGCGGGCTCTCGCAACTCGTGCTGCGCACGGACGTCTCGGGGATGCCGCTCGAGTGGATCGATTATCGCGAGGCGGCCCGGCTCTACACCCAGGAGCAGGTGGCCTACACCTGCGGCAGCCGCCTCTACACCCTGTTCGGCGGGGTGAACGCGCTCACCGGGCGGCGCACGGTGCTCGAGATCAATTCCATCGTGGCCACGGTGGGTCATACCGGCAATCCCGGCAGCACCCGCCATGACTATGTGCCGCCGCTGAACAACCAGACGCTGTTCCGCCGCGATGCGCACATCTGCATGTACTGCGGGCTGCGTTTTCCGACCCGGGACCTCTCGCGCGATCACATCCGCCCGTTCAGCCAGGGCGGGCTCGATACCTGGACCAACGTGGTGACCGCCTGCCGGCGCTGCAACAACCAGAAGGCCTCGCGCACGCCCGAGCAGGCCAAGATGCAGTTGGTCGCCGTGCCGTTCACCCCGACGTACGCCGAGTACATCTTCCTCAAGGGCCGGCGCGTGCTCGCCGACCAGATGGAGTACCTGCTGGCGCACTTCCCGCGCACCAGTCCGCTGCACGACCGCATCCAGCGCTGGCTGAGCTGAGCGCGCGCGCACGGCGCGCTGCGCCGGGGCGGGCACGAGGGGATCGCGAACTTTGCTTTATCTCATCGACGCCTCGGTCTACGTCTTCCGCGCCTACCACTCGCCGCTGCCCGAGATGCTCGATGCCGAGCGGCGCCCCGTGCACGCCGTGTTCGGGTTCGCCCGCTTTCTCGGCGACCTTCTCGAGCGGACCCGGCCGCAGTTCGTGGCGGTCGCCTTCGACCGGCGCCGCCCCACCTCCTACCGCAACGAGATTTATCCGCCCTACAAGGCCAACCGCGAGCCGGCACCGCCGGACCTGGCGGTGCAGTTCGATTACTGCCGGGAGCTGTGCGCGCGGCTGGGACTGGCGGTGTTCGTCGACTCGCATTACGAGGCCGATGATCTGATCGGCACGCTTGCGCAGCGGATGCGCCCGCACGGCGTGCACTCGGCATTCATCACCCGCGACAAGGACCTCGCCCAGCTGGTGCGCGACGGCGACCTGTACTGGGACTTCGGGGCGCGCGGCCAGCTGGGCTACCGCGACGTCGAGCGGCACTTCGGAGTGGCGCCGGAGCGCTTCGCCGATTACCTGGCGCTTACCGGCGATACCTCGGACAACATACCGGGCGTCCCGGGCGTCGGGCCGAAGACCGCATCGGCGCTGATGCGCGCGTTCGGCTCCCTCGATGAGCTGTTCGCAGGGCTCGGCCGGGTTCCTTCGCTCGGGCTGCGCGGGGGGCGGGAGCTGCGCGAGCGGTTGCGCGAGCACCGCGAGGCGGTCTATCTGGCGCGCCGTCTGACGCGCATCGTGTGCGACATGCCGCTCGAGGCCGGGCCCGAGGAGCTGCGCCCGCGCGTGCCGGATCTGGCGGCGCTCGGCTCGCTCTACGACCGGCTGGGCTTCGGGCCGCTGCTGCGCCGCCAGGGCGAGCGTCTGGCGGCGCTCGCCGCCGCGTCCGGCGGCTCCCGGGAGGCGGCCGGCGAGCACGGTCTGGCATGAATTCACGCGTGCTTCGGCTATGCTCGGCACCAGGATCCAATGGGGGGCTACCATGGCGCAGAAGAACATCGAGTCCGTCCTGCAGGAAGAGCGCACGTTCCATCCGCCCGCGGAGTTCAGTGCGCGGGCGCGGCTGAAGCCGGCGGATCTCGAGAACCTGCGGCGGCATGCCGAGACCGACTACACCGGCTTCTGGGCGCAGCTGGCGCGCCAGGAGATCGTCTGGCACAAGCCCTTCACGGTCACCCTCGAGGAGGCGGACGCGCCGAACTTCCGCTGGTTCAGCGACGGGCAGCTGAACGTTTCATACAACTGCCTGGACGTGCACCTGGCCGAGCGCGGCCATAAACCGGCCATCATCTTCGAGGGCGAGCCGGGCGATGTGCGCCGCATCAGCTACCAGGAGCTGCACGGAGAGGTGTGCCGCTTCGCCAATGCGCTGAAGGCGCTCGGCGTGCAGCGCGGCGACCGTGTGGCCATCTACATGCCGCTCGTGCCCGAGATCATCGTGGCCATGCATGCGTGCAACCGCATCGGCGCGATTCATTCGGTGGTGTTCGGCGGGTTCTCCGCGCCGGCGCTGAAGGACAGGATCGAGGACACCGGAGCCAGGGTGCTCATCACCGCCGACGGCGGCTGGCGCGGCGGGCATGCGATCGAGCTGAAAGCGGCGGCGGACAAGGCGCTCGCCGCCGGCTGCCCGAGCATCAAGCACGTGATCGTGCTGAAGCGCACCGGCCGGCCGGTCTCCATGGAGCCGCAGCGGGACCTGTGGTGGCACGAGGCAACGGCCCGGGAATCCACCGTCTGCGAGCCGGAGTGGGTCGAGGCCGAGCACCCGCTCTATCTGCTCTATACCTCCGGCTCGACGGGCAAGCCCAAGGGCATCCAGCACTCGAGCGGCGGTTATCTGCTCGGCGCGAAGCTGACGACCCAGTGGGTCTTCGATCTGCGCGACGACGATGTGTTCTGGTGCACCGCCGATGCCGGTTGGGTCACCGGGCACAGTTATGTCGCCTACGGGCCGCTCGCGGCGGGCGCGACCGTGGTGATCTACGAGGGAGCGCCCACCTATCCCGACGGCGGGCGGTTCTGGAAGATCTGTCAGGACCACGGCGTCAGTGTGTTCTACACCGCGCCCACGGCCATCCGCGCCCTGATGAAGCTCGGCGAGGAGGTGCCCGCGCGCTACGATCTGTCGCGCCTGCGCCTGCTCGGCAGCGTCGGGGAGCCGATCAACCCGGAAGCGTGGATGTGGTACCAGCGGACGATCGGCCGCGGCCGCTGCCCCATCGTCGACACCTGGTGGCAGACCGAGACCGGCGTGATCATGATCTCCCCCGTGCCCGGGGTGACCGCCACCAAGCCCGGCTCGTGCACGCTGCCGCTGCCGGGCATCGAGGCGGACATCGTGGACGATCACGGCGCGCCGGTGACCCGGCCGGACGCGGGCGGCTATCTGGTGATCAAGAAGCCCTGGCCGGCGATGCTGCGCACCATCTGGCGCAACAACGACCGGTACCTGGCGGCCTATTGGGAGAAGTTCCGCAACCGCTTCTACGTGGCCGGCGACAGCGCGCACCGCGACAAGGACGGCTATTTCTGGATCATGGGCCGGATCGATGACGTGCTGAACGTCGCCGGCCACCGCCTCGGCACGATGGAGATCGAGTCGGCGCTCGTGGCGCATCCGCGCGTCGCCGAGGCCGCGGTCGTCGGCAAGCCGCACGAGATCAAGGGCGAGTCGGTGTTCGCCTACGTGGTCTGCCGGGGCGCCCGGCCGAAGGGCGATACGGGCCACCTGGTGCAGACGCTTCGCGAGTGGGTGGGGCAGCAGCTCGGCGCGATCGCCAAGCCCGACGAGATCCGCTTCGCGGACAACCTGCCGAAGACCCGCTCGGGCAAGATCATGCGCCGCCTGCTGCGCGCGATCGCGCGCGGCGAGGACATTGCGCAGGACGTCTCGACGCTGGAGAACCCCGCGATACTCGATCAGCTGCGCGGCGTACCCGCCCTCGAGGCTGCGCCGGCCAGCGCGCCGGCTCGGGCGGGCGAGGCAGGCCGCACCCGGTCTGTGGCGCGCAAGAGCGCCGCCAAGGGCGCTCGCCCCGCGCCGCAGCGCGCCAAGGCTGTGGTGCAGACCGCGGGGAAGTCCACCGGTTCGACGCGTGCAGCGGCGCGCGGCACGTCGCGGAAAGCCAAGCCGTCTCCGCGGCGCGCCGCCGCCAAGCCGGCGCCGAAGCGAAAAGCGGCCAAGGCGAAGCGCCTCGGCGCAAAGGCGGCGAAACGCGCGGCGGGGAAGGTCAAGCGCGTGACGGGCGGGCGTGCGAAGGCCGGGCGCATGCCCGCGGGTTCGCGCCCGGCGCGTACCCGGCGGCCGGCTCGGGCCGGGCGCGTGCGCCGCCGCAGCAGACGCTGAGGCGCGCCGCGACTCAGGACGCGCGGCGGTTCACCGGCTCGTAGCGCCGCTCGCCGCTCACCGGGTCGTAGAGAACCTCCATGACCTCGCCCGTGGCGGGGTCTTCGAACCGCTCTGCGGTCGGTTCCCAGCGGGCCGAGGGCGGCAGGTGCTTGCGGTAGCGCCACCGCTCGAAGACCGTGCCGAGGATTCCCAGCGCACCGAGCGCGAGCAACTCCGCGCCGCTCGCCCCGCGTCCCCACAGCAGCTGACCTGCCCCGACGAGCGCCACGAGCGCACTGAGTGCCAGGATCGCGGTGCGCAGTCTCACGCGGCGGGCTCGATCACGACGGCCGTGCCGTAGGCGACGATCTCGCTCATGGTCTGGCCGATCTCCGAGGAGTCGAATCGCATCATGACCACGGCGTTCGCCTGCATGAGCGTGGCGTTCTTGATCATGCGGTCCACCGCGTGGCGGCGCGCCTCCTCGAGCAGCTGGGTGTATTCGGAGATCTCGCCGCCGGCGAGCGAGCGCAGGCCCGCCATCAGATTTCCGGCCAGGCCGCGGCTGCGCACCACGACGCCGAACACCTGACCCTTGACGGACGTGACCCGATAGCCGGGGACGTTCTCGGTGGTGACGATCAGCATCGGCAGTGTCTCCTGTGCCTGGATTGTGTCGGGCCCGTCGGGCGCCTCGCAGGGCGGATGGTAACACCGCGCCCGGGCGCGAGACGCATCGGAGTCTTGTCCAACGAGGTATGAGCCTGGAGCAGGGGGCGTGATTCCAGCGAGGTGTGAGCCTGGGGCTGCCGAGGACGGCGGTCGGTCTTGGGGATGGGGTGGATCGATCATCATGCGGGATGGTGA
>JAKAXA010000034.1 GCA_021816775.1 Pseudomonadota bacterium | reverse complement strand
GTCAGCGCCGCCGTCAGCGTCGTCTTCCCGTGGTCCACGTGCCCGATCGTCCCCACGTTCACATGCGGCTTGGTGCGCTCGAATTTCTCTTTGGACATGACTGCTTACCTGATGAAACTTATTTCTTGATGATGCCGTCGGCGATATTCGGCGGCACTTCGAGATACTTGGCGAATTCCATGGTGAAGGTCGCGCGGCCCTGGCTCATGGAGCGCACGGTGGTCGCGTAACCGAACATCTCCGACAGCGGCACCTCGGCCGTGATGGCCTTGCCCGCCGGGGTCTCGTCCATGCCCAGGATCTGACCACGCCGGCGATTGAGGTCGCCGATCACGTCTCCGGAGTACTCCTCGGGGGTCACCACTTCCACCTTCATGATCGGCTCAAGCAGCACCGGACGGGCGCGCCTGAAGCCTTCCTTGAAGCCCATGGAGCCGGCGATCTTGAACGCCATCTCGCTCGAGTCGACGTCGTGGTAGGAACCGTCGAACAGCGTGATCTTCACGTCGACCACCGGGTAGCCGGCGATGACGCCGGTCTGGCAGGCCTCCTGAATGCCCTTGTCGACCGCCGGAATGTATTCGCGCGGGATGGAGCCGCCGACGATGCCGTTGACGAACTCGTAGCCCTTGCCGGTCTCGTTCGGCTCGATCGTCAGCCACACGTGACCGTACTGGCCGCGCCCGCCCGACTGGCGCACGAACTTGCCTTCCTGCTCCACCTTGGCGCGGATGGTCTCGCGATAGGCCACCTGCGGCTTGCCCACATTGGCCTCGACCTTGAACTCGCGCTTCATGCGGTCGACGATGATCTCCAGGTGCAGCTCGCCCATGCCCGCAATGATGGTCTGGCCCGACTCCTGGTCGGTGCTGACGCGGAACGAGGGGTCTTCCTTGGCGAGGCGCTGCAGCGCAAGGCCCATCTTCTCCTGGTCGGCCTTGGTCTTCGGCTCCACGGCGACCGAGATCACCGGCTCCGGGAACTCCATCTTCTCGAGCGTGATGATCTTCTCGAGGTCGCACAGGGTGTCGCCCGTGATCACATCCTTCAGGCCCACCGCCGAGGCGATGTCCCCGGCGCGCACTTCCTTGATCTCGGTGCGGTCGCTGGCGTGCATCTGCAGCAGGCGGCCGACGCGCTCCTTGCGGGCCTTGGTCGGCACGTACACGGTGTCGCCCGAGTTGAGCACGCCCGAGTACACGCGGAAGAAAGTCAGGTTGCCCACGAACGGGTCGTTGAGGATCTTGAACGCGAGCGCGGCAAACGGCTGATCGTCGCCGGCCTTGCGCGTGGCGGGTTCGCCGTCGCCGTCGATGCCCTTGACGTCCGGCATCTCCACCGGCGAAGGCATGAATTCGATGACGGCATCGAGCAGCGCCTGCACGCCCTTGTTCTTGAACGCCGAGCCGCACATGGACAGCACGACCTCGTTGCGGATCGAGCGCTCGCGCAGGCCCGCGCGAATCTCCTCGTTGGTGAGCGTCTCACCCTCGAGGTACTTTTGCATCAGCGCGTCGTTGGCCTCGGCGGCCGCTTCGATCATCTTGCCGCGATGCTCCTCGGCCTGAGCCTTCAGCTCCGGCGGGATCTCGCGGTACTCGAAGCGCATGCCCTGGGTCTCCATGTCCCAGTAGATGGCCTGCATGCGGATCAGGTCGACCACGCCCTCGAAATGATCCTCGGCGCCGATCGGCAGCTGGATGGGCACCGGATTGGCGCGCAGCCGCGCGCGGATCATGTCCACCACGCGCAGGAAATTGGCCCCGGCGCGGTCCATCTTGTTCACGAACGCGATGCGCGGCACGCTGTACTTGTTCATCTGCCGCCACACGGTCTCGGACTGCGGCTGCACACCGGCGACCGAGTCGAACAGCGCGACCGCCGAGTCGAGCACGCGCAGACTGCGTTCCACCTCGATCGTGAAATCGACGTGTCCCGGCGTATCGATGATGTTGATGCGGTGCTCGGGGTAGCTGCCGTCCATGCCCTTCCAGAAACAGGTCGTGGCGGCCGAAGTGATCGTGATGCCGCGCTCCTGCTCCTGTTCCATGTAATCCATCACGGCCGCGCCGTCATGGACTTCACCGATCTTGTGCGAGACGCCGGTGTAGAACAGGATGCGCTCGGTCGTCGTCGTCTTGCCCGCATCGATGTGGGCAGAGATGCCGATGTTCCGATAACGCTCGATGGGCGTTGCGCGTGCCACGATTCAATATCCGTTGGAGCAATGACCGGTAGGTGAGCCGCCGGCTTACCAGCGGTAGTGCGCGAAGGCCTTGTTGGCCTCCGCCATGCGGTGGGTGTCCTCGCGCTTGCGCACGGCGGCGCCGCGGTTCTCGGAGGCATCGAGCAGCTCATGCGCCAGGCGATGCGCCATGGACTTCTCGCTGCGGGCGCGCGCGGCCTCGATCACCCAGCGCATGGCCAGCGTCTGGCGGCGGGTGGCGCGCACCTCGACCGGTACCTGATACGTCGCACCGCCGACCCGGCGGGACTTCACCTCGACCACGGGCTTGACGTTGTCGAGCGCTGCGGACAGCACCTCGATCGCCTCCGGGCCCTGCTTGCCGGTCTTCTCGGCAATGCGGCTGATGGCGCCGTAAATGATGCGCTCGGCCGCGGATTTCTTGCCGTCCTTCATGACGACGTTCATGAACTTGGCCAGCATCTCGCTGTGGAATTTCGGGTCCGGCAGGATGGTGCGGACCGGAGCTTGGGCTCGACGGGACATACCGGATCCTCCTTACTTCTTCGGGCGCTTGGCGCCGTACTTGGAGCGGCCCTGCTTGCGCTCGCCGACGCCGGCGCAGTCGAGGGTGCCGCGAATGGTGTGATAGCGCACGCCCGGCAGGTCCTTCACGCGGCCGCCGCGGATCAGCACCACCGAGTGCTCCTGCAGGTTGTGGCCCTCGCCGCCGATGTAGCTCGTCACCTCGTAGCCGTTGGTGAGGCGCACGCGGCACACCTTCCGCAGAGCGGAATTCGGCTTCTTCGGCGTGGTGGTGTACACGCGCGTGCACACGCCGCGCTTCTGGGGCGAAGCCCCAAGCGCGGGCACCTTGGTTTTCTCTATTCTCGTTCGGCGCGGTTGCCGGATGAGCTGACCCGTGGTCGCCATACTGTCTCCAAGATCCTGCGTTCGAGCGCGGACCGCGCCCCGGAGTCTGCAAAGGGTGCGCCCGTGCGGTGAGCGGCCGGACGAAAACCGGGCCGCCTGCGCACTGCGCACTGCATCAAGCGCGCTCGCGAGGATTTGGCCCGGTGTCTGGGTATCGCAATTTCAAGGGCCGGTGTGCAGTCGGGCCGACCCGAGAAAGGCCGGCGATTCTAGGGAGGGGGGAACGGAGTGTCAACCGGGATGGTGCGCAGCGCCCCGCCCCGCCCCCTGACAGGGCAGCCGGACCGCTGTCCGGGAGCCTCACCGGCCGGTGCCGGACCGCTGATCCCATTCATGTTGCGGGAGCGCAACAGCGGGGCGCCTCGCGCCGCCGTTGCCGTCGGCCGCCCCCGCAGCCGGTGCTCGGTGCCACCCCGGTCCTCGGGCCGGGCCGACGGCAGGCGGCGGCAATGGCCCCCGCATCGGCGCCGCGCCGTGCATCCGGCGCTGTGGAGGCCATCGAGACTGTGTATTTGAACAGACACCGCCGCTGCGGCGCCGGGGCGCGGCGCGCCGGCGCAGCCGGCCGAACTGTCACAGCCGGGCAAGCCCACGCCCCCGAGGCGCTCACGGCGAGCCGCGGGGGTGAAGCGGCGCAACTGAAGCGCCGCGCGGATCAATGATAGATTGGGGCGGCTCAATCAGACAGACAGACAGACAGACAGAAAACACCCGATGAACAGCCCGCACCCCATGAGAGACCTGATTCTGCGCATCTACGATCGGGCCATCGATGCCATCGTCATCGGCCTCGTACTGGTCACGATCGTCGTCACGGCGTTCGCGTTCTTCGATGTGTTGGTGAATGTCTGGCACCTGATCCCGGACGTGAAATCCAGCACCGTCGACGCGGGTGATTTCCGCGACCTGATCGTCACCGTGCTCGATGTGTTCGTCCTCGTCGAGCTGTTCGACACGTTCACCGGCTACGTCAGGACGCACCATGTGCGCCTGACCCAGCTGCTCGATGTGACCGTCGTGTTTGCGCTGCGCGAGCTGCTGGTGATGCTGTACGCCAAATCGCTCGCGCCCGAGAAGCTCATCGGCCTGTGCATCGTCGTGATCCTGCTGGTGCTGGCCCGGAGCCTGACCGGCCGGGTCTCGCCGAGCTCGGGCCCGTAGCGCCGCTGCGCCGGGCTGGGCGGCGATTGCGCTCGGGCAACCGCCACCACGGAACTCAACCGCGCCCCGGGTACGTGGAATTTCCAGTCCCGCCCGCCTGGGGCGGCGCGCCGGGGGGATTCAGGGTCTGATCGCGGCGCTCGAGGAAACCGATCACGAGCTGTCCCAGACCCACGGCGACGATGACCAAGCCCCACCACCATTGACCCGACGCTCCGGGTGACTGCCACAGCGCCAAAGTGACCGCCACGCCCACCAGGAACATCACGACACCCCGGTAACGGCGGCGGGCCGTGCCGCATCTACCGCCATAGCTGTACGAATGGTCGCTGACGAGTTCGGCCGACAGGGGCGGCAGCTCGATCCCCTTCTCGATCGCCGCCATGCGCTCGACGTGATAGAGCCGGAGCATTTCTCGCTCTCTTTGCACCCTGTGGTAGACCGAGAACATCCCCGTGGCAAAGGCGCCGATGATGGCGATGATGGGAATCAGCATAGCGAGCGTCCCGCTGCTGATGTGTCCCAGACCTGGAATGTACATGGACGAGTTCTCCTCGAAAAATGTTGCCGTGTGCGCTTGATACCCGGCAAGCTGTCCGGGGGTTTCAAGAAAATGCGCGGCAAATGAAACCGGAACCGCACCGCCCGGGTATCAACGTACGGCGTTGGACTGCCCGCACGGTCGGCTCCGAGGCACACAGGGGGTGATGCGTGCATGCGGCGGCGAGCGAGGGGGCGAGCCAGGATCGGGACATCGTGGAGCTGCTGCACGCGGGCGCACGGGAGCGCGCCTTCGAGACGCTGCTCGGGCGATACGAGGGCAAGGTCTACCGGCTGTGCTGCGCGCTGCTGCGCGACCGGAGCGAGGCCGAGGATGCCGCCCAGGAGAGCCTGGTGCGGATCTGGAAGGCGCTCGCGCGCTATGACGGACGGGCTGCGCTTTCGAGCTGGATCTATGCCATCACCCGCAACCGCTGCCTGACGGCGCTGCAGCGGCGGCGGCTCGGCTCGCTGGATGTGCTCGACGGGGCGTCGCAGACAGCCGAGGCGCCGGAGGCCGGAGCGACACCATCATGGGACGCACGCAAGCAACAACTGCGCGATCTGGTGGAGCTGCTGCCGGAGCGGCTGCGCCGCGTGCTGCTCCTCTATTACTACGAGGAGCGCTCGGTGAGTGAGGTGGCGTGCATGCTCGGCTGCGCGGAGGGCACGGTGAAGACCACGTTGTTTCGGGGGCGCGCTGCGCTCAGTGAGCTGTTGAGGCGCAGAGGCCTCGATGATCCGACCTACTGGCGGGAGGATGCGCCGTGACCGATCCCAAACCAACCGAGTTCGATCGTTGCCTCGACCAGGCGTTGGGGCGCGCGCTGCGCGCGCCGCAAGTCCCGCACAGCCTGCGCGCGCATCTGAGTGCCGCGCTGTCCCGTAGTGCCGAAACGGACTTGGCCACACTGCGTGCGCGGCTCGACAGGGAGCAGCGCGAGCAGCTCGAGACGCTGGAGGTGGAATACGTTCGGATCCGCCGCGGCACTTTCGTCACGCTGCTCGGTGTGGCGTTTGCCGCCGGCATCACGGCCGTGATCGCCATGCCCTGGCTGCGCGCGCATCTGGGCGCGTACGGGCCGATGGCGATTGCCTGGGGCGGGGTCGCGCTGGGGGTGGGAATCACCTTCTACGAGCCCCTGCGCACCGTGTTGCTGCGCTGGTCCGACGCTCTTTGATTCCCCGCGCCGGTCGCGGTGCATTGACCATTGTCATGGTTGTCCGCTCGGGATGGGCATTCGACTCGCCGCGCAGCGGCTGGGGGCAAAGAGCCGGCTGACTCGCGCTGCCCCGCGTCTCGGCGTGCGCGCCGTACGATGGGGTATCATCCACGCGCATGACGCCCTGATACCGGAATGCGTGCCGATGTCCGGACTCGAACCCACGCCGAACCGCCCACGCGCGCTGCGCCTGCCCGGAGGCTGGCTGACCGCCCTGATCCCTCTGATCTGGCTGGCGGGGCTCAGCGCCTGGGTCGCGTTGCGCTGGTCGCAGCTGCCGCCGCTGATTCCCATCCACTGGAATCTCACCGGCCTGCCCGACTTCTGGGTGCGGCGCACCCCCTCGGTGGCGTTGTCGGTGATCGGCACGATGGGCGCGCTGTGCCTGGTGTTCATCGCCTTGGCATGGCTGATGCTTCAGCAGCCGCCGCAGGCTGCGCGCGGCGCGGTGGCCGCGGAGCGGCGGTTCCGCTGGCAGACCGCGCTGCTCATCGTCGCGTCGGCCTGGTTCCTGGCCTTTACGCCCGCGTTCAGCCTCCTGCCGCTGCCGCTCGGCGCCTTCAGGGTGTGGATGGCGCTGTTCGCCGCCACGTTGTTCACGGGAGCCGTCGCTCTGGTGCGCTCCGGCGTGATCATGTATCGCAGCCAGCATACGGCACCGGCCAGCACGCCCCGGCCGCAGGAAGATGACGAAGGCCGCTGGTACGGACCGTTCTACTTCAACCGACGCCGGCGCGGCCTCCTGGCACAGAAGCGGTTCGGGGTCGGCTACACGTTCAATTTCGCCAATCCCTGGGCCTGGGTCCTGCTCGCCGTGCTGATCGGCGCCGCGATCGCGCTCGCCCGATTGGCCCATCGTTAGCCCTGAGGCATCCACCGGGCCGGCGGGCAAGTCCGGCTGCGGCCGCCGGTTCGCGCACATTTTTGTATGCGGGCCTCTGCCCTGCCGACCGCCGCCGTGGCATGATGCCGCGCGCAATAGGACTCCGGGGGTCTCACCCATGCGGACGCCTCAAGGGCGAGGATCGGAGTCACGCTGGAGCAATCGCGATTCACAACATGACCGAGAACAACCGATGAGCACACGCGGCTCGGGACTGCTCGCCCTGGTCTTGATCAGTTTTCTCACCGCCGGTCTCGGTACCAGCGCTCCCGCCCATGCCGTCCGGCGGCACTACGTGCCCCATCGGTACGCGGTTCATCGCCGGCGGCGCCCGAGCCATCCCTACGTGCGCTCGCGCGAGGCGTTTGTGTATGACGCAACTGTCGCGCGGGTGCTCTACGCCAAACGGCCGGCGGGCGTCACGCCCATCGCGTCGATCACCAAGCTGATGACCACCCTGGTGGTCGCCGAGGCGCGTCAGCCGCTCAATCAGCGGTTGCGGATCACGCGTGCGGACTGGACGCCCTATTCGCATCTGCCGATCGGCATCGAGCTCACTCGCGCGCAACTGTTCCACCTGGCGCTGATGTCCTCGGAGAACCGGGCCGCGCGCACGCTGTGCCGCAACTACCCGGGCGGGCTGCGCGCCTGTATCCGCGCCATGAACGCCAAGGCGCGCGCGCTCGGCATGAGTCACACCCACTTCGTCGAGCCGACGGGGTTGTCGCACTACGACGTCTCAACGCCCGGGGATCTCGCGAAGCTGGTCCTGGCTGCCGCGCACAACCCGGTCATCCGCCGCTACTCGACCAGCTCCGGGTACACCATCCGTGACGGGCGGTGGCGGTTGCCGTACTACCCGACCGATCCTCTGGTCCGGGACCATTGGTGGCACATCGTCGTACAGAAGACCGGGTTCACGCACTGGGCCGGCCAGTGCCTGGTGCTCGACACCTACATCGATCACCACGACGTCATCATGGTGCTGATGCATTCCTGGGGGAAATACACCCGCACGGCGGATGCGCGCCGCGTGCGCACCTGGCTGGAGGCGCGCTTCGCCCGGCGCCACTGGCCGGCGGTGGCCGCCCGCATGTGAGTCGGCGGAGCGCGTGATGCGCGGGGCGCCGCACGGGATGGACTCGCTCGAGCGGTTCGTGCGCGCCCAGGATCCGCTGATCGAGCAGGTCCGCCGTGAGCTCGCCGCCGGGCGCAAAGTGACCCACTGGATGTGGTTCGTGTTCCCGCAGATCCGCGGCCTCGGTTCAAGCCCGCTGGCGCAGCGCTACGCCATTGCCTCACTCGAGGAGGCGGTCGAGTATCTGCAGCACCCCATCCTGGGCGCGCGCCTCGCGGAATGCGCCGCATGGGTCACCGCGGTGCAGGCTCGGCCGATCGAGGCCATCCTCGCCTACCCGGACAACCTGAAGTTCCACTCGTGCATGACGCTGTTTGCGCACGCGGCGGTGCGCGCAAACACACCGGCCTACGGCGCAGTGTTTCGTGCGGCGATCGAAAAATACTTCGGCGGGCGCGAGGACGCCCGTACGCTCGAGCTGGCGGCGCTGAGCACCGCCTGATCGATCCGCATCAGGCTGGCGCGGGCAGATGGGGGCGGACCGTCTCGACGCAAATCGGCCAGGTCGACACCGCGACCGAGCCGCGCCGACAGCCGTGCGAGCAACCCCAGGCGATCGGGCCGGCCGCCGCGAACAGCGTTCCCCGTTCAGCATCCGTCATTCTGCGCAGTCTACGCCCCCGGACACAAATGCCGGACTCCTGGCGCAAGCGCCCAGAGGAGGGCTCCGGCGGCGACCCTCGAGGCGCGACCCTGCGGGCAGCACCCTCACGGCATCGCTCGGTCGCGCCGGTCAGATCGGGGTCGATGCAGACCGCAGACTAAGGGATCAGCACCGTCGAGCCGATCGTGCGGCGCGCCTCGAGATCCCGGTGTGCCTCGCCGGCATCGGCCAGCCCGTAACGCTGGCCGACCCGTACGCGCAGCGCGCCCTGCTTCACCGCGGCAAACAGCTCGCGGGCCGCGACGTCGAGCTCCTCGCGCCGGCTGATATAGTTGAAGAGCGTGGGGCGTGTCAGGAATAGCGAGCCGCGCCGGCTGAGCTCGAGCGGATTGACCGCCGGCGGCGGTCCCGAGGCATTCCCGTAGGAGACCATCAGACCGAGCGGCCGCAGGCAGTCGAGCGAGTCCATGAAGGTATCGCGGCCGACCGAGTCATACACCACGGCGACCCCTTCGCCGCGGGTGAGGCGGCGCACTTCGGGGGCCAGCGGCCCGCGCCCCGAGAGCAAAACGTGTCGGCAGCCGTGTTTGCGTGCGAGCTCGGCCTTCGCCTCGCTGCCGACGACACCGATGACTCGGGCGCCGAGGGACTTCGCCCACTGCGTCAGCAGCGAACCGACGCCGCCGGCGGCCGCATGGACCACAATGGTCTCGCCGCGACGCACGCGGTGGGTACGGCGCAGCAGGAACTGAGCGGTGAGGCCTTTCAACATCAGGGCCGCGGCCTGCTCGTCGGCGATGCCCTTGGGAATCTTCACCAAGCGTGCGACAGGGACGTTGCGCACCTCGCAGTAGGCGCCCGGAACGGAGTGCACGTAAGCGACCCGGTCCCCGACGCGGAACCCGCGCACGTTGCGCCCGAGCGCAGTGATGACACCGGCAGCCTCGCGCCCGGGAATGCCGGGCAGCTCGCTCGGATACAGTCCCGTCCGGTCGTACACGTCGATGTAGTTAAGACCGATCGCCGTGTGGCGGATCTGCGCTTCACCGGCGCCCGGTTTACCGGTGTCGAGGTCCTCCAAGCGAAGGACTTCGGGCCCGCCGTGCTCGTGGAATCGGATGCACTTCATGACTGCCCCCTCATGGCGCTGCGTGTCAGCGGCGCACCGTCAGATTACACCGGCGAGCCCGCCCGGGGCTCCTTCGCCCGGCGGTCCGTCGACTCAGCGCGGCGGCCGCGACGGCCCGCTGCCGGCACCCGTGCGCTCGATGGCCGCGGCGATTTCGTCCAGGTCCTCGTCGGTCAGCGCCAGTGTTGCCGCCCCGATCCACCCGTCGACCTGCGCCGGATGGCGCGCGCCGACGATCGCTCCCGTCACGCCGGACCAGGCCAGAGTCCAGGCCACGGCGACCGCAGCGGCAGTCGTATCGTGCCGTGCCGCGATCGGTTTGAGGGCCTCGGCGAGCGCCAGGTTGCGCAGCAGCGCCTCGCCGCTGAACTGGGCGTTGCGGCTGCGCCAGTCGTCGGCCGGCAGGGATTTCGCGCGTTCGGCGCTGAAGGCTCCGGTGAGCAGACCGGCTTGCATCGGACTGTAGACGATGACGCCGGCGCCCTGCGCGCGGCACCACTCGATCTCGGCGGCTGCCTGCCGGCGGATGGCCGAGAACGGGGGCTGCAGCGAGTCGACGTGCCCGAGCCGCTCGGCCCGCTCGAGCTGCTCCACGGAATGATTCGACAGCGCCACGGCGCGGATCTTGCCCGCCCGCTTGAAGCCGAGCAGCGTCTGCCAATAGTCCTCGAGCGGCGTGTCGTCGGCGGGCCGGTGCATCTGATACAGATCGATGCGCTCGACCCCCAGCCGGCGCAGCGACGCATCGAGCTCGCGGCGCAGGCTCTCGGCCGTGCCGGTCCGCCGCGGCGCCGCCTGCGGATTGCCCTCATCCCACGCCAGCCCGCACTTGGTGAAGACCAAGGGCCGCTCGGCCGCGCTCATATCCCGCAGCGCCCGGCGCACCACCTCCTCGGAGTGCCCGAAGCCGTAAATCGGCGCGGTATCGATCCAGTTGACGCCCCGCTCGACGGCGTGGCGTATCGCGCGAATCGAGGCCGCGTCATCCACGGCGCCCCATTCGGTGCCGCCGGCGGCCCAGGCGCCGAAGCCCACCCGGGTAATGACCATGCCGGTTCGGCCGAGCGGCCGGGTCGGAAGGGCGATCGCGGGGGAAGCGCTCGACATCACAGGCTCTCCGGGATAGGGGTCGCAGCGGCGAGGCTGGCACGTCAGGGGCAGGCTGGCAACCCGCCCCCGCGCGCCACCCCCGGCCCGCTTGCGTTGCGACGCCCCGAGGCTCTACCGTCCCTCGGTCTGCACGCCGCCGGTCCGCGCCATGAGCACCCACGAGCAAACTGTCCAGAGGCAATTCGATCCACGCGCCGAGGCCTACCGCCACAGCGCGGTCCACGCAGCCGGTCCGGATCTCGAGTACGCGCGGACGCTCGTGTCGAGCGCAGCGCGGCGCCCCGCGCGTGGGCTCGATCTCGGCTGCGGTGCCGGACACTTGTCCTTCGCGCTCGCACCGCACGTCGAGCACCTGGTGGCGCTCGACCCCTCACCGAACATGCTGGCGGCGGTCGCGCGCGGCGCGCACGAGCGGGGTTTGACGGGGATCGAGGTGCAGGCCGGCAGCGCGCAATCCCTGCCGTATCCGGACGGAACCTTTTCTCTCGTGTGCACGCGCTACAGCGCACACCACTGGGGCCGACTCGAGGACGCACTCCGTGAGATGGCCCGTGTACTGATGCCGGGCGGACACGCTCTGATCATCGATGTCATCGCTCCGGACAGCGCGCTCGTGGACACGCATCTGCAGGCGATCGAACTGCTGCGGGACGTCTCGCACGTGCGCAACCGGTCGGTGCGCGAGTGGCGGGAGCTGCTGGGCGCGACCGGTCTGCCCGAGAGACAGTACCGGCAATGGCCGCTGCGGATCGAGTTCGCCTCCTGGGTCGCGCGCATGCGCACACCGCAGACGCACGTGTCGGCGATCCGCTCACTGCAGGGGAGCGCCCCGCGCGAAGTGCGCGAGGCGCTCGCGATCGAGGACGACGGCTCCATCATGCTGCAGACGGGCCTGTTCTGGCTGACCAAGCCGCCTCATCCGGCTAGCGGTCCGCGCTGACCCCAATCGGCACCGCCTTGAACGCCACGAGCGCCTGCGTGGCCGGCACCAGCGCCTGACCCGTGATGACGCCGCGATCGTTGATCTCCTGCGCATCCGTCAGGAACAGCGTGGTACCCGGCGCGACCAGCGTGTTGAGATCGGTCATCCTGCCGTCCTGCCAGATGAACGCGCGCCCGAAGGGATCCGCCGCGCCGAACGAGGCGCCCACGACCTGACCGCGGTCGTTCACGCCGAGCGCCTCGCTCACACTGTCGCCCGCTGCCACGCCCAGATCGCACGTGCCGCCCGCAATGTCTGCCCCGTTGCACTCGAACGGGTGCGCCGACCAGAAGAAGGCGTTGAAGTTGGGAGCGAGCGGCCCGTCCCCGGCGAGGTCCGAGAAGCCGACGACATCACCGCGGTTGTTGATGTCCATGGGGGTGTTCCAATAGGACCCGCCGAGCGTCGGCAGGAGCCGCTGCACGCGGCCGTGCCACCACACCACCATGTGCTCGGCCGTCGCCCCGCCGACCGCCCCGTCGCAGATGCCGGAGATGCCGGCGACCTGACCGAGCTGATTGATCGCGGTCGCCGCGCCGTCGAGATCACCCGGGTACGGCGGCAACACGTGCGCGCGGTAGTGTCCGTGCTCACGCATCCACCTCACCGCCTCGAACTGCAGCACCTGATGCGTGTCGTTGAACTCATCGCAGGTCGGATCGTGAGTGGTGTTCTCCGCCCAGCCGACGATCTGCCCGCGATTGTTGACACCGGTTGCGAAGCCGTTGGTGCCGCCGAGGGTCGGCAATCCCGTCATGTGTCCGTCGCGCCAGATGAACCCGCGGCACACGTGGCCGTCGGGCGGCGCGCCGAAAAACACCGCAAGCGAGCAGCTCCAGACCTCCCCGAGCGGCTGCATCTCGGCCGTCTCCGATATGCCGACGATGAGGCCGTGATCATTGTGATTGGGCCACGCGACCGCGCTGTTCGGGCCGCCGAGAGTGCCGAGGTCGACGGCCGCGCCGTCGCGCCACAGTTCGGCGTGCAGGAGCGCGTTGCCGGGCAGCGCGGCGAATCCCACGACCCAGCCCGGCTGATTGTCGCTGGTGCCCTGGGTGTTGGTTCCGCCGCCCGGGTCGCCGAGATTGATCACCCGGTAGACCGCGCGCTGCGCAGGGGCAGCCCATGCACCGCCCGCGGCGCACAGGGCCGCCACCGCGGCGATCAAGGCAGGCCCAACCGAAAGTCTTGTTTTCATGTCGGACTCCTGACAGAGTCATGCCCACCCCCGCATCCGGCGCGGGAGCCGCCATGACCAACACTACTGCGAGCCGCCGCGCGCCTGCTGGCTGCAATCGGACCTGAATGTCGGCTCGCCAAGGCGCGCATGCCGCCGCTAAACTAGGCTGAACGCCGGTCACCGACAGGGCGTAGCGATGGATTTCGACGAACGGACATGCGAGCAGGCGCGGTTGAATCGTGACGCGCGCTTCGACGGTCGCATCTTCATCGGCGTCACGACGACCGGCGTGTATTGCCGGCCGGTATGCCCCTCGCCGCACGCCAGGCGCGAGAACGTGCGCTACTTTCCGAGCGCCGCTGCGGCCGCCGCGGCGGGATTCCGGCCCTGTCTGCGCTGCCGCCCCGAGGTCGCGCCGGGCACCCCGGCCTGGAACGGCACCTCCACCACGGTCAGCCGCGGCCTGCGCCTGATCGCCGATGGCGCACTCGATGAAAGCAACATCGAGGCGCTCGCCGAGCGGCTCGGTGTCACCTCGCGGCACCTCTCGCGGCTCTTTCTGCGCCACCTCGGCGCCTCACCCACCACCATCGCGCGCACCCGGCGGGTGCTGTTCGCCAAGCAGCTGCTCAGCGACACGAATCTCACCATCGCGCAGATCGCCATGGCCGCAGGCTTCGGCAGCATTCGCCGCTTCAACGACGTGTTCCGGCAACACTACGGACGACCGCCCTCCGAGGTGCGCCGACTGGGCCGGCCGCCGAGCCTGTCGGACGGCGAATACGTGTTGCGTCTGGCGTACCGGCCACCCTACGACTGGGATGCGCTGCTGCGGTTCCTCGCCTCACGGGCAATCCCGGGCGTGGAATCGGCGCGCGGCGGCGTCTACCGGCGCACGATACGGGCGCAGGACTGCCAGGGGCTGCTCGAGGTGAGCCCCGAGCCGGGCGCCGAGATGCTGCGGGTGCGTATCCAGCTGCCGCGCCCCGACAGCCTCCTGCAGGTGGTCACTCAGACGCGCGCCATGTTCGACCTGGCGGCCGATCCGGAACTGATCGAGCGGCACCTCGGCACCGATCCGCTGCTCGCGCCGCTGCTGCGCGCGCATCCCGGGCGGCGCCTGCCCGGCGCGTGGGACGCCTGCGAGGTCGTCATCCAGGCGCTGCTCGAGGAGTGCTGCCCTGCGAGCCACGCGCGCGAGCTGCTCGGCTTCATCGCCGAGCGGTACGGCGCGCCGGTGAAGTTCAGTGCCGCGCAGGATCTGAGCCGCACGTTTCCGCGCGCGCAGGCGCTGGCGGCGGCGGACCTCGTTGGCCTGCCGGGGCCCGCGGCGCAGGCTGTCCGGGCGGCCTCGCAGGTGTTATGCGCGCTCGATGGCGCCACATGGCGCGATCAGCTCCTGGCGCAGTTGCGTACGATCGTTCAGCCCGCGGACGCGACATTGCAGTACATCGCGATGCGCGCGCTCGAGGATCCGGATGCGTTTCCGGCAAGCGGGTGGGCCGTTGCCGTCGGGGCCAGGGGAGCGCTGGGGGGCGGGGCGGCGTGGCAGTCGCGCGTGCAGGATTGGAAGCCGTGGCGCTCGTATGCCGCGCTTTACCTGCTCGATGCAGCAGGCGCAGGCTGAGCGGCGCGCAAGTGCGCGCGCCGAGGCTACGGCAGTCGCCCCGGCGGCCGGACGCGCATGTGCTTGAACAGATCGCCCGCGACGGGAATCTTGCCAAGCCAGCAGCCGGCGATGATGATCGGAGCGATCAGGAGCGAACAGCGGTCGTTGAGCGCGATCACCGTTCCGCCGGTCGGGGCCATTTCGATGCGGTGCGTCGCGGCGTAATCCCAGCCGTCCCAATGAGGCGAAGGCGGTGCGGACATGAATGCGCTCGAACGCGGAAACCCGAAGCGCATGCTCGCCGGCGTGCGGCGCGCCGTGAGCGCCTGCGCTTCGCGCTGCAGCGCGCTCATCCACTCGATCCGGGAGCGGACGCGCCTGCGGCGGGGTTTGGGCCCGGGCGGCACGAGCCGGAGCAGCCTGAGCCGCGCAACCGCAACGGCGCCGGCGCGCGCGAAAGGCGTGACACGCTCTGAGCGGCGGTGCAGGTATGCCTGTGTCGATGGCGCCGATGCCGGGAGGTAAAGCGTCACTTGAACGCTGTAGAGGGTTGGGTGGCGGCTGGGTTGGGGAGTCAGGGACGTCGACAGCAGATGCAGCAGCAGGGCATGCAGCGCCAACACCAGCGCTGCCGTGAAAACCCGCTGCGCCGTGATCCGCTCCCGCCCAGCGCCCACGGCAGCGCACTCAGCCGGGAAACGACCGGCGCCAACCCGCGCGATGGGTCACGATGAAGTACGGCGTGAGTGCGAGCGCCGCCATGATGAGTGTACCGGGTAATTGGAGCGCAAGCGCCCGGAGCCGGATTCCGATCCCCAGCGTGGCGCTGCCGCGCTGCCCGGGAATTGGCAGCATCAGCCCCGAGTTCATCAGCCGTGCCGTGAGGCACACGAGCAGCACGCTCGCGATGAGCCAGCGCAGCGCGACCGGACGGCGGCTCGCGAGCAGCGCGAACCCGGCACCCACCAGGATGGGCAGCACCCACTGCAAGGCCACGACCAACCCGGAATTGACGGCCATGGCCACCTCGGGCGGCACCGTGAGGTGGTGCACTACGAGCCGCAGCCCGTTGAGCAGCAGCACCAGCAGCGCCATGATGGTCACGCACAGCACCGCGAAGCTTGCGAGCGATGCAATCGCGTAGAGGGCCGGCCAGCGGTACAGCCAGCCGCGCAGCTCTGGTCGGTTGGCGTAGCGCTCCATGAGCACGGCGTCGGCGCCCATGGCCTCATGCGCGGTGCGAGCCGCCTGATCCGGCGGCTCGCCGCGTGCAAGCGCTTGCAGGCGCAGCTGATGGTAATGGCCGGACATCTCAAGCGCGGCCCGCCGCGCGTGCCGGCCCGCGACGCCCTGTCGCCGCAGCGCGCGGCTGAGATGGGCAAAGCGCGGCTCAGTCATGGCCGCTCGTGCCCAGGATCCGCGCCACGCCTGCGCTCATGCGCTGCCAGTTCGCCGTCAGACGCGCAAGGCGCCTGCGGCCGCGCGCGGTCAGCTGATAGTAAATGCGTGTGCGGCCCTCGACCTGCCGCGGGCGCGGGCGCAGCAGGCCTCGCGCCTCCATCGCATGCAGTGCCGGATACAACACGCCCTCGCCGAGGCTGAGCGTCTCCCGGCTGACCACCTTCAACGTGCGGGCGATCTCGTACCCGTACATCTCGCGCTCGGCCAGCAGGCGCAGGACCACGAGCTCCGGGACGCCGGCCATGAGTGTCGGATCGCGCTCGCCCATGCCTCGACTATACCTCGCGCTGCGAGGTATGGAAAGCGGCGTCACACGCCGCTCAGTGGCGCTCGCTGTCCAGATGCGCCATTTGCTGCGCCGCGTAGCGCTCGCCGGCCGCCGCGCCCTTGGGTACGGCACGCTCGATGGCGGCGAGATCCGCGGGCGTGAGCCGGACCGCCAGCGCGCCCAGCGCCTCGGTCAGCTGCTCGCGGCGGCGGGCGCCGATCAGCGGAACGATGTCGGCGCCCTGCGCGCGCACCCAGGCGATGGCGAGCTGCGCGACGCTGACCCGACGCTCATGGGACAGCGCGCGCAGCGCCTCCACGAGGGCGAGATTGCGCTCGAGGTTCTCGCCGCTGAAGCGCGGGCCGTGCGCGCGCCAGTCGCTTGGCGCGGGTGGCTTGCGGCTCCAGTGCCCGCTGATCAGTCCGCGCGAGAGCACTCCATAGGCGGTGACGGCGATGCCGAGCTCGCGCACCGCAGGCAGGATGTCGGTCTC
This sequence comes from Pseudomonadota bacterium, assembly GCA_021816775.1. Classification (GTDB taxonomy): domain Bacteria; phylum Pseudomonadota; class Gammaproteobacteria; order Steroidobacterales; family Steroidobacteraceae; genus 13-2-20CM-66-19. Next base: position 20,600 of record JAKAXA010000034.1, on the reverse strand, counting down.
GATGCCGCGGGAAATCAGCGAGTACTCGATCTGCAGGTCGCAGATGGGGTGCACGGCGGCCGCCCGGCGCAGGGTGGCGGCGCCCACCTCGGACAAGCCGATGTGACGGACGTATCCAGCTTTCACCATCTCGGCCGCCGCGCCGACGGTCTCCTCGATGGGCACCTGTGGATCGAGCCGCGCGGGGCGGTAGATGTCGATGTCATCGAGCCGCAGCCGCTGCAGCGAGTAAGCAAGAGCGGTCTTGAGCGCGGCAGGCCGGCCGTCGAAGCCGATCCAGCGGCCGGACGGATCGCGCTGCGCGCCGAATTTCACGCTCACCTGGAAGCGCTCGCGCGGCACGCCCGCCAGCGCCTCGGCGAGCAGCAGCTCGTTGTGGCCCATGCCGTAGAAATCCCCGGTGTCGAGCAGGGTGATGCCGGCATCGAGCGCCGCGTGGACGGTTGCAATGGACTCGCGGCGGTCCGCAGGGCCGTACATGCCCGACATGCCCATGCAGCCGAGGCCGAGGGCCGACACCTTCGGTCCGGTCCGACCGAGCGATCGCAGTTCCATCGAGTGCCTCCGTGATGCGCAGGACGCGATGCCCATTCTGGACGGCGCCGCAGGCAACGTAAATGTGTCCGATGAGAGCGGACCGTGCGCGCCGGCCGCCCGGCCTCGGCTTCAAGGCCGACGCCCGTCTGCGCTCAGAACAGGCTCGCGCCCCTGATCCCGCCGTAAACACCGAGCCCCGCTGTGAGCAGCGCCACGCCCACCACCACCCAGGCGTACAGCCCCTTCAGCCGGTGTTCCGCAGGCAGCGCGCGAAAGGCAAGGGCCACAAGGAAGCCGAGCACCAACGGCAGCATGAGGGCATTCATCACCTCCACGCCGATGTTCAGTTCCACGAGGTTCGGCGCCAGATCGACCAGCACCGCGCCGCCGATGACCGCGAGCGAATACATCCCGTAGAACCACGGCGCCTCGAGCGGCCGATGCTCCAGGGAGTGACGGTAGCCGGTCACCTCGCCGAAGCCCCAGGCGCTGGCGAGCGAGGCCACGATGGCCGCGACCAGGGCGGCGCCGATGGTGCCGAGGCCGAAGACGACGCGACCGATGTTCGCCCCCAGAAAGGGCACGAGCATCTTGGTGATGTCGCCGATGGAATTGAGGCTGGCCTGCCCGTGCAGCGTGCCGATCGTGGCCGCCGCCGCGATCAGGATGGCCGCCATGACGGCCTGGGTCAGGACCGAGCCGATCGCGGTGTCCAAGCGCGCGTGCGGATAATGGTAGGGCTGGAGCTTCTTGTCCGCCACCGCCGACTGTTGATAGAAGATCATCCACGGCATGATGACCGCGCCGATATTGGCTGCCACCAGGTACAGATAGGCGCCGTTGGCGAGCGGCATGTGCATCAGGCCGCGCGCCATCGCGGCGCCATGTGGGTGCGCGCGCCACGCGACGAAGAAGAAGGCAAACTCGAACAGGCCGAGCGCGATCGCGACCCGCTCGACGCGCCGGTAGCTGCCCGTGAGCACGATCGCCAGCAGCGCCGCGACCGTAGCGCCGAGGCTGAGCAACCGCGGAATGCCGAACAGCTCCCCGACGGCCGCGACACCGGAGAACTCGGTCACGAGCGCCCCCAGCGTCGCGACGCCAAGGCCGCTCACCGAGAGCCAGGCCCAGCCGGTGCCGAAGGTCTTGCGGATGAGCTCGCCGTGTCCCTGGCCGGTGAAAATCCCCAGCCGGACGGTGAGCTCCTGCACGACGAACAGCACCGGCACCAGCAGCAGCTGCAGCAGCAGCAGCCGGTAGCCCCATTGCACGCCGCTCTGCGCGGCCGTGATGATGCTGCCGACGTCGGTGTCGGCGAGCATCACGACCAGCCCCGGGCCCATGACCGCCAGGAACATCTTCCACCCGGGCAGCGCGGGACTGCGGGTCGAGACGGCGAGTTCTGGTGCGGGCTGATCCATGGAGTTTCACCTGGGGCCGCCGGGCCACAGCGCGCCGGCGTCAACCGGCCCGCTGCGTCCCCCTGCGCGGCCACCGCTTACGCTAGGGCCTCGGCGATATAAATAAGACTGATTCGCATTTGCATAAAGAATATCAGCGGCCCCGGGGCAAGGCAATGACGGGAATCCGAAACCTGGAACTCGCGCACTCCGGGGTGCCTCCGTGCGCGAGGCCAAGCCTGCTAAAGTGTCGACGTTCGCGTCGGGGGGAGATCGGAGCGTGAAGCGAAGAGCCGTCCTCAGCGGTCTTGCGGCACTGCCATTCGCGGGCGTGCTGCCGGCTTCGCCGTCCCGCTCCGGGATGCGCATCCGACCCCGTGTCCGGCCGCAGGATCCACAGTGGCCCACCCCCGCTGAATGTGCGGCGCTCAACGGGCGCATCAGCGGCCGGCTGATCCGGGTACGTTCGCCGCTTTCCGGCTGCGGCCGCGGTGCGACGGACCGCGCCTGCCCGTACGCGATCAAGTCCCTGCACGATCCGTATTACCTGCGCGATGAGCCCGGACTCACTCAGCTGTCCGGCTACGCCGACGCCTGGGTCTCGAGGCCGAGCGCCCCTGCAGTGCGCGCACGAAGCGCCGCCGATGTGGCGGCAGCGGTCGGCTTCGCCCGCCATCACCGGCGGCTGCCTGTCATCAAGGGCGCCGGCCACGGCTCTCAAGGCACATCGGACGCCCCCGACTCGCCGCGCATCTGGACGCGCGACATGGACCGCATCACGATCGAGGAATCCTTCGTGCCCGTGGGGCGCGCCGGCGAGCGCCCCCAGCCTGCGGTCGACATCGGGGCGGGAGCCGTGTGGATGGATGCCTATCACGCGGTCACCACCGTCGCGGGCCGCTATGTGCAGGGCGGCGGCTGCGCCACCGTCGGCGTTGCGGGACGGGTGCGAAGCGGAGGGTTCAGCAGTTTCTCCAAGCACTTCGGCACGTGCGCCACGGGGCTCTTGCAGGCGGAAGTCGTCACGGCGGACGGGCGCATCCGCAGGGTCAACGCACACCGCGATGCGCACCTGTTCTGGGCGCTGAAGGGCGGTGGCGGCACCTTCGGCGTGGTGACCCGGGTTTGGCTGCGGGTGCGCGAGCTGCCCGATCAGTTCGGCGCGGTGTTTGCGACCCTCCAGGCGCATTCCGATGCCGCCTTCCGCCGCTTGATCGATCGTTTTACGCGGTTGTGCCGGGAGAGCCTGATCAATCCGCACTGGGGCGAGACGGTCACCTTCCATCGCGATCGCAGGCTGACGCTCTCGCTGGTGTCAAACGGCCTCACGCGAGCACGGATGGAAGCCCTCTGGAGGCCGTTGTTCGCCTGGGTCCGCGCGGCGCCGAAGGATCTTCAGCTGCACCCATCCCTGCTGGGCCCCTCGCTGATCGGCACGATGCCCGCGCGGCACGGGTGGGACGCGCGATGCTGGCAGCGCGAATGGCCCGGCACCATGACATCCGATCCGCGCCCCGACGCGCCGACGTACTCCGCACGATGGACGGGCGACGGCGCACAGGCGGGACAATTCCGGCACGCTTATGCGTCGCTGTGGCTGCCGCGCGCCCTGCTCGATGAGTCGCAGCGGGAGCGGCTCGCGGGCGCGTGGTTCGACGCCAGCCGCCCGTGGAACGTCACGCTGCACTTCAACAAAGGGCTCGCGGGCGCGCCCAGCGAGACTGTCGCGGCCATTTCCCGCTCGATCGGCATCCTGCGCCGCATCGTGCCCGGCGGCGGCTCGTACGTCTCGGTAAGCGCTTACTTCCAGGCGCGCTGGCAACATGCGTTCTGGGGCGCGCATGATCCGCGGTGGTTGGCGGCCAAGATGAAGTACGACCCGACGGGTCTATTTTCGTTCATCACGGTGTGGGCAGCGAATACTGGAGCGCGGACGGGCTCTCCCCCAAGCGCCTCGGTTGAACGCCCCGAACCGACAGGGAGCAGCGCTGATGCATTTTCTGATCCTGTCACTGCGGACCCCGGATTTCGATCCGGACATCCTCCCGGGGCACCGGGCTTTTCTCGAGGATCTGCGCGAGCGCGGTCTGCTCGCGGCACACGGCCGCTTCACCGACCAGTCTGGCGGCGCCTATGTGGTGCGCGCGGAGTCGATCACAGAGGCCGAAGCGATCGCGGCGACCGACCCGCTCGGCCGCTCCGGCGCCGCGGAGCTTGCAGTGTGGGCGTGGGAGGTGACTTGGGTCGAACCTTGACGTGACAGCCGCGCCGGCCCGGCACGCCTGCTCGGCGCCGAGCGCGGCTCGCGACCCATCATCGAGGGGACCGGCCCATCGCCGGTGGAGACAATCATGAAACTCTATGAGTTCGGCCCGACCCGGTCGATCCGGGCACGCTGGATGCTGCAGGAGCTCGGCGTCGACTTCGAGGCGATTCCGGTCAACCTGCCGGCCGGCGAGCATCGTGCTGCGCAATTCCACGCGATCAATCCGGCGGGAAAGATCCCGGTGCTGATTGACGAGGGTTGGGTGCTCACCGAGTCGGTGGCCATTGTGCTCTATCTTGCCGAGAAGTATCCCGAGCGCGGCCTGTTGCCCGCCGATCTGCGCGAGCGCGCCGACGCCTATCGCTGGATGCTCTTCGCCGTCACCGAGCTGGAGCAGCCGCTGTGGCGAATCGCGCGCCACACGAGTATTTACCCGCCCGAACAGCGCCTCCCCGCCGACGTCACGCTCGCGCAGCGCGAGTTCACGGCAATGGCCGCAGTGCTCGAGCGGCACATGAGCGGCCGCGAATTCGTCGCCGGGAGCGCGATGAGCGCCGCCGACATCATCGTCGCGTATACGCTCGATTGGGGGCAGATCTACGATTTGCTCGAGCACTGCCCGCAGCTGCGCGCCTACCTCGAGCGCATGTATGCGCGGCCCGCCGCGCCCCGCCGCATCGGCGAATTGCTGCAGGAGCTTCGAGCGGCAACGCGATGAGCGCGCGCCGGCTGACCGGCGCCGCACAACCGGGTCGTTCGCCTCGTGATAGGGTCACGGCGTGCGGATCCGCTCCGCACCCCGGTCCCACAGACACTGGAGCGCAAGATGTTCATGGTGCGCGGTTTGATCGATCGGATCCTGCTCATCTGCGCCGTGGTAACGGGCGGCCTGGTGCCGGGCTTCCTCGCCCAGTATCGCCAGCGGCTCGGCGGGCGGCTCGATCAGGCGCGCCTCGATCTGGCGCCGTGGCAGAAGATCGCGGACCAGTTCTTCGGCGGCAGCCTGCACAGACTGATCCAGTATCACCTCGCCAGCCCCATCGCGCCGATACACGCCGAGGGCGCGGTGATCCGTCACCTGACGCTCTCGGTGCAGCATCTGCAGAACGAGCTGGCGGCGCTGCACGGTAATCTCTATCACCAGACACTGTACCTGGCGCTGCATCCGGACCCCGATCTGCTGCGGGCGACGCTCTCGGCCTGGACGCCCACGTTCGGTCTTTCGGCACAATCGCTGCTGTTCGCCGCAGTGTTCGCGGTCAGCATCTGGCTGGTCTTTCAGGGACTCTGGACGCTCACCGGCGCGAGTGTGCGGCGCGCTCGCCGCGCACGGCCTCGCCGCGCGGCGCCAGGTGGGCATTCCGCACCTGGCGCGTGACGCTCCCGCACAAGTCCTGCTGATCGGGCGGGCACCCCGGGACACAGCGACCGCGGAATTCGACGAGCGTGGTCTTCGCGTTGGCAGGGCGCGCAGACGATGCTAACATAAAACGTCGGCTGCCGCGGCGGGCGCGAAGAATAACAGAAAGTCAGGGGGCGACATGCTTCATCGGCGGCGCTGCGCACGCGGCGTACGGAGGACCCACCGTGCGGGGTCATACACCTTCAATTCCCGTTTCGGGCCGCTGGCGCTGCTGTGCCTCGTCCTCGCCAGTTGCGGCGGCGGCTCGGGCGCGGCGTCAAGCGGCAGTTATTCCGGCGCGTCGCTGTACGTCAGCCCGAGCAGCGTCTCGCTGTCCAGCACCACAAGTCAGACTTCCGAGCCCACCGCAACTCTGCAGGTCGACATCTACACCGTTTCCGCATCGACGCAGACCTACACGTCGGTCAGTTATTCCACATACGGAATCAACTCGGTCACTCAGACTGTAAGCGCGTCAGCGTACACGCTGACCATCAATTTTCTGCCTCCCAGCCAGCTGGGGGCCGGCACCTATGACGACACCGTAAAGGTATCGACGTGCTATGACCAGAAGTGCGCGCACGAGGTTTCCGGCAGCCCGGAGGTGATTCCTGTTACTTACACCGTTGCCCAAGCTGGCCCGTCAATCACAGGCGTACAACCTTCGTCTGCCGATGCCGGTGGACCGGCATTCACATTGAGCGTCTCTGGCACGGGTTTCACATCTCAATCGATAGTCGACTGGAATGGGTCCCCGCTACCGACCGCCTTCGTCTCCTCGACGGCTCTGACGGCGCAGGTCTCCGCAGCCGACATCAACATTCCGGACATCGAGAACATCACCGTTATCTCCGGATCATCCAGAATCCCGACGTCCAACATCATTTATTACACCGTGTCGGGACCGACCCTGACGTCCATCAGCCCGACTTCCGCGTCTTTGGGCGCCCCCGCGTTCACGCTATCGGTTGCGGGCGCGAATTTTACGACGAATTCCATCATCGAGTGGAACGGGACTCCGTTGACTACTACGTTCGTGACCTCGGATCAATTGACGGCGCAGGTTCCCGCCACGGATCTGAGTACCGCAGAATCGGTGCCAGTCAGCGTGGCTATATCTGCAACCAACAGCGGCGGCCCGCCACCGATCGACTTTGCGGTTATTGCGCCGACCGCACTCACTCTCGTTTCGGTTTCGCCGCCAACGGTCTACGCCGGCGGGCCGCCGTTTTCTCTCACGATCCTGGGTTATGGTTTCGACAGCGCCTCTGTTGCGCAATGGAACGGCAGCGCGCTGTCCACGAAATACGTCTCCGCGCAGGAACTCCTGGCACAGAATCCGGCGACCGATATCGCGAGCGCAGGCTCCGCGGCCGTCACGGTCCAGAATGCCTCGCAAGGCGTCACCTCCAGCGTCAGCACGGTAACCATCGCTCCGCCTCTGAAGGATGCCGTGGCGCTGCAGATGAATCCCGCGCATTCCGGCGCCGTGGAATTCAACTCGGTTTCATTGCCAAGCACCAGCAGCTGGGCGGTAAACGTGGGCGGGACGCCGAGTTATGCACTGATTGCCGATGGCAAGGTGTTCGTCACCGTGCAGATGGCCAGCGGCTCGAATCCCAGCAGCGAGCTGCTCGCGCTCGATCAGAAAACGGGCGCTACTGCCTGGGGACCCATCAGCGTCAGCGGCCAGGCCAATGCCACGTATGACGGCGGCACCGTGTTCGTGGTCAGTGCGCCGATCACTGGCGCCGCAGACCTGCTGGCATACGACGCCGCAACGGGGGTGCAGGAGTGGAGCACGCTGCTTACCGGCCAGTATTTCTTCTCCTCCGGCCCGACCGCCGCGGACGGGTATGTATTTACCGGCGGCGCGGGATCCGGCGGGACGTTGTATGCCGTTGAGGAAGGCTCCGGTGCAATCGCCTGGACGGCGCCGGTCATGAATGGGGACGACAGCACGCCGGCCGTGACGGCGGATGGTCTGTACGTGACCTATCCCTGTCAGGTCTACGATTTCCGCCCGGCGACCGGCGAGACCATCTGGTCGGAGAACTCCGGCTGTGAAGGCGGTGGCGGTGCGACGCCGGTCGAAGCCAATGGCGTTCTCTACGCCCCGAGCGTTTCAACCGGAGTCGATGGCAGCGTACTGAACGCCGAGACCGGGGCGAACGAAGGAACGTATGCGGCGGACGTTCTACCTGCGTTCACCGCGACTACCGGCTACTTCCTGCAGAGCGGCACTCTGCGGGCGATCAGCGTGCCATCCGGCACCATCCTGTGGAGCTTCACCGGTGACGGCCAGCTGGCCAGTTCCCCGATCGTGGTGAATCAGTACGTCTTCATCGGGTCCTCGTCCGGCAATCTCTATGCGCTGGATGCCTCGAGCGGCGCCCTGCTTTGGCAGCAGAACCTCGGTGCCGCCATCCCTGCCAGCCCCGGCATGGACGGCGGCCTTCCGCAGTCGGGGCTCGCAGCGGGCGATGGCCTGCTCGTCGTACCTGCGGGCGACACGGTCACCGCCTACACGCTGTCAACGAATCCGTAATTCACGGCACGATGCTGAAAGCGACGGGCCGGCGCAAGCTCACGCCTGCGCCGGCCCGTATCCTTCAAGGTGCCTCGCACCACCGCCGTGCGGCGCGGCCCCCCCCGTGCGCCTTCAGCCCGCCGGGCTCTCGGACTCCTCGCTGGTGGCGCTCGTGTCGTCGGTCTCGGGGATGCCGCCGCCCACTTCCATGAAGCTGCGCCGCTCCGTGCCTTCGCTCTTGCGTCGGCGCGAGGCATGAGTCGCGAACCCCGTGCCGGCTGGGATCAGCCGGCCGACGATGACGTTCTCCTTCAGGCCGCGCAGGTCGTCCTGCAGACCGCGCACCGCCGCTTCAGTCAGCACGCGGGTGGTCTCCTGGAACGAGGCCGCGGAGATGAACGACTCGGTGGCGAGCGACGCCTTGGTGATGCCGAGCAGCACCGGCTGCAGCGCGGCCGACTGCTTGCCGTCCTGCGCCACCCGGTCGTTGATGTCGAGCGCGCGGGCGCGATCGAGCTGCTCGCCACGCAGCAACGTGGTGTCGCCCGAGGACTGCACCTCGGTCTTGCGCAGCATCTGGCGGATGATCACCTCGATGTGCTTGTCGTTGATCTTCACGCCCTGGAGGCGATAGACGTCCTGAATCTCCCGGACCAGGTAGTTGGCCAGCGCCTCGACCCCCTGCAGGCGCAGGATGTCGTGCGGGTTCGGCTCGCCGTCGGCGATCACCTCGCCGCGCTCGACCGTCTCGCCCTCGAAGACGTTGAGCTGGCGCCACTTCGGGATCAGCTCCTCGTACTTGTCCCCATCGTCGCTGGTGATGATCAGGCGCCGCTTGCCCTTGGTCTCCTTGCCGAAGCTCACGGTGCCCGACTTCTCGGCGAGAATCGCCTGGTCCTTCGGCTTGCGCGCCTCGAACAGGTCGGCCACGCGCGGCAGACCGCCCGTGATGTCGCGCGTCTTCGACGACTCCTGCGGAATGCGGGCGATGACATCGCCGAGCGAGACCCGTGCGCCGTCCTCGAGCGCGACGAATGCGCCCGCCGGCAGCGAGTACACCGCGGGGATTTCGGTGTTGGCGAAGGTGACTTCCTTGCCCTTGGCGTTGACCAGCTTGATGGTGGCGCGCACATCCTTGCCGCCGCGCTGCTTGGTGTCGAGCACCACCGTGCTCGAGAGGCCCGTGACCTCATCCACCTGCGTGGTGACCGTCAGGCCGTCGACGAAATCCTGGAACTTGACGAAGCCGGCCACTTCCGTCACCACCGGGTGGGTGTGCGGATCCCAGGTGGCGACCACCTGTCCCGCGGCGACCTGATCGCCTTCCTTGACGCTGATCATCGCGCCGTAGGGGATCTTGTAGCGCTCGCGCTCGCGGCCGAAATCATCGACCACGCCGATCTCGCCGGAGCGGGACACCGCCACCAGATGGCCCTTCTCGTGCTGCACCGTCTTGATGCGGTGGAAGCGCACGGTGCCCTTGTTGCGCACCTCGACGCTGCTCGCGGCGGCCGCTCGCGAAGCCGCGCCGCCGATGTGGAAGGTGCGCATGGTCAGCTGCGTGCCTGGCTCGCCGATCGATTGCGCCGCGATGACGCCGACCGCCTCGCCGATGCTGATCAGCCGCCCGCGCGCGAGATCGCGTCCATAGCACTGCGCGCAAACGCCGTAACGGGTCTGGCAGGTGATCGGCGAGCGGACCTTGATCTGATCCACGCCTTCCTGCTCGAGATGACGCACGAGCTTCTCGTCGAGCAGCGCGCCACGCTCGATCAGCACCTCCTCGGTGCCCGGCTTGAGCACGTCGTCGGCCAGCACGCGTCCCAGCACTCGCTCGCCGAGCGCCTCGACCACGTCACCGCCCTCGACGAGCGGGGTCATGGTCAATCCGTTCGCGGTGCCGCAGTCGATCTCGGTGACCACGAGGTCCTGAGCCACATCGACCAGACGGCGGGTGAGGTAGCCGGAGTTCGCGGTCTTCAGCGCGGTGTCGGCCAGGCCCTTGCGGGCGCCGTGCGTCGAGATGAAGTACTGCAGAACGTTCAGACCCTCACGGAAGTTCGCGGTGATCGGCGTCTCGATGATCGAGCCGTCGGGCTTCGCCATCAGGCCGCGCATGCCGGCGAGCTGGCGGATCTGCGCCGCGGAGCCGCGCGCGCCGGAATCGGCCATCATGAAGATGGAGTTGAACGATTTCTGCCGCACCGTCTCGCCCTTGATGTCGCGGGTCTCCTCGGTGCCGAGCTTGTCCATCATGGCCTTGGCCACCTGGTCGTTGGCGCGTGACCAGATGTCCACCACCTTGTTATAGCGCTCGCCGTTGGTCACCAGACCCGAGGCGTACTGATCCTGGATCTCCTTCACTTCGCGGTCGGCGCTGTTGATGATGCGCGGCTTCTGCTCCGGGATCACGATGTCGTCGATGCCGAAGGACACACCGGCGCGCGTCGCGTAGTGAAAGCCGGTGTACATCAGCTGGTCGGCGAAGATCACGGTCTCCTTCAGCCCCAGCGTGCGGTAACAGGCATTGATCGTGGCGGAGATCGCCTTCTTCGTCATGTCCTGATTGATCAGGTCGAAGGACAGGCCCTTCGGCAGGACCTCGAGCAGCAGCGCGCGGCCCACCGTGGTCTCGACTACGCGGGTGCGCTCGGGCGGATCAAGACCGACGACCCGCTCCTTGATGCGCACATGCACCTTCGCCTGCAGGTCGATCGAGCGGCTCTCGTAGGCGCGGTGCACTTCATGCACGTCCGAGAACAGCATCCCTTCGCCGCGCGCACCGACGCGCTCGCGCGTCATGTAATAGAGGCCCAGCACGACGTCCTGGGACGGCACGATGATCGGGTCACCATTGGCCGGCGAGAGGATGTTGTTCGAGGACATCATCAGCGCGCGCGCTTCGAGCTGCGCTTCCAGCGACAGCGGCACGTGCACGGCCATCTGGTCGCCGTCGAAATCGGCGTTGAACGCGGTGCACACCAGCGGGTGCAGCTGAATGGCCTTGCCCTCGACCAGCTGCGGCTCGAACGCCTGGATGCCGAGGCGGTGCAGGGTCGGCGCGCGGTTCAGCAGCACCGGGTGCTCGCGGATCACCTCTTCGAGGATGTCCCACACCTCGGGCCCCTCGCGCTCGACCAGGCGCTTGGCGGCCTTGATGGTGGAGGCCTCGCCGCGCAGCTGCAGCTTCTGGAAGATGAATGGCTTGAAGAGCTCGAGCGCCATCTTCTTCGGCAGTCCGCACTGATGCAGGCGCAGCTGCGGGCCGACCACGATGACCGAGCGGCCCGAGTAATCGACGCGCTTGCCGAGCAGGTTCTGGCGGAAGCGGCCCTGCTTGCCCTTGATCATGTCGGCCAGCGATTTCAGCGGCCGCTTGTTGGTGCCGGTGATCGCCCGTCCGCGCCGGCCGTTGTCGAGCAGTGCGTCCACCGCCTCCTGCAACATGCGCTTCTCGTTGCGCACGATGATGTCGGGCGCATTCAGCTCGAGGAGGCGGCGCAGGCGGTTGTTGCGGTTGATGACTCGCCGGTACAGATCGTTCAGGTCCGAGGTGGCGAAGCGGCCGCCGTCGAGCGGCACCAGCGGGCGCAGATCCGGCGGCAGCACCGGCAGCACGGTCATCACCATCCACTCCGGCTTGTTGCCGGACTCGATGAACGACTCGATGAGCTTCAGCCGCTTGGAGAGGCGCTTGAGCTTCGTCTCCGAGGAGGTGGCCTGCATCTCCTCGCGCACCTTGGCGAGCTCGGCGGACAGATCGATGCTGCGCAGCAGCTCGTAGACGGCCTCCGCGCCCATACGCGCGTCGAACTCATCGCCGTGCTCCTCGATCGCCTCGAGGTACATCTCGTCGGTGAGCAGCTGGCCGCGCTGCAGCGGCGTCATGCCCGCGTCGATTACGACGAAGGCCTCGAAGTAGAGCACCCGCTCGATCTCGCGCAGGGTCATATCGAGCATCAGCCCGATCCGCGACGGAAGCGACTTCAGGAACCAGATGTGCGCCACCGGGCTCGCGAGCTCGATGTGGCCCATGCGCTCGCGGCGCACCTTCGCCTGGGTGACCTCGACGCCGCACTTCTCGCAGACCACGCCGCGGTGCTTCAGGCGCTTGTACTTGCCGCACAAGCACTCGTAGTCCTTCACCGGCCCGAAGATCTTGGCGCAGAACAGGCCGTCACGCTCCGGCTTGAACGTGCGGTAGTTGATGGTTTCCGGCTTCTTGACCTCGCCGTACGACCAGGCGCGGATCATCTCCGGCGAGGCGAGTCCGATCTTGATCGAATCGAACTGCTCGACCGGAGCATTGGTCTTGAAGAACTTAAGAAGGTCTTTCATTGCATGTTCTCCTCACGGCGCGCCGTGATCAGTCCTGCTCCAGCTCCATGTTGATGCCCAGGGAGCGGATCTCCTTGACCAGCACATTGAAGGATTCGGGCATGCCGGCGTCCATCTGGTGATTGCCGTCCACGATGTTCTTGTACATCTTGGTACGGCCGTTCACGTCGTCGGACTTGACCGTCAGCATCTCCTGCAGCGTGTAGGAGGCGCCGTAGGCCTCGAGCGCCCAGACCTCCATCTCTCCGAAGCGCTGACCGCCGAACTGTGCCTTGCCGCCGAGCGGCTGCTGGGTCACGAGGCTGTACGGCCCGGTGGAGCGGGCGTGCATCTTGTCGTCGACGAGGTGATTGAGCTTGAGCATGTACATGTAGCCCACGGTCACGTTCCGCTCGAAGCGCTCACCGGTGCGCCCGTCGAAGAGCTGCGTCTGGCCGCTGGTCGGCAGGTCGGCGAGCTCGAGCATGCGCTTGATCTCCGCCTCGCTCGCACCGTCGAACACCGGAGTGGCCATCGGCACGCCGTGCGACAGGTTGCCGGCGAGCTGCTTCAGGTCCGCGCCGTCGAGGCTGTCGATGTCCTCGGGCTGCCCGCCGGTCTGGTTGTAGACCTGCTTGAGGAAGCCGCGCAGCTCCGCCTCCGCCGCCTGCTTCTCGAGCATGCGGCCGATCTTCAGGCCGATTCCCCTGGCCGCCCAGCCGAGGTGCGTCTCGAGCACCTGACCGACGTTCATGCGCGAAGGCACGCCGAGGGGGTTCAGCACGATGTCGACCGGAGTGCCGTCCTCGAGGTACGGCATGTCCTCGACCGGCACGATGGTGGAGATCACGCCCTTGTTGCCGTGACGGCCGGCCATCTTGTCGCCCGGCTGCACGCGGCGCTTCACGGCGAGGTATACCTTGACCATCTTGAGCACGCCCGGTGCGAGGTCATCGCCCTGCGTGATCTTGGCTTTCTTGTCCTCAAGACGCTTCTCGAACGCCTTGCGCTGCGTCTGCAGCCGCTCGGCGGCCTGCTCGAGCTGGCTATTCGCCTCCTCGTCCTGCAGGCGGATCTCGAACCAGTTCTCGCGCGGCAGCTCATCGAGATACTCCGCGCTGATGGCGGTGCCGGCTTTCAGACGCTTCGGACCGCCGGCGGCGACCTGGCCGATCAGCATCGACCGCACGCGCAGGAACAGGTCATCCTCGAGAATGCGCTGCTGATCGGCGAAATCCTTGCGAACCCGCTCGATCTCGGCCTTCTCGATCGACAGCGCGCGCGAGTCCTTCTCGACGCCGTCGCGCGTGAACACCCGCACGTCGATCACGGTGCCGTCCATGCCCGGCGGCACGCGCAGCCCGGTGTCCTTCACGTCGGAGGCCTTCTCGCCGAAGATCGCCCGCAGCAGCTTCTCCTCGGGCGTCAGCTGAGTCTCACCCTTCGGCGTGACCTTGCCGACGAGGATGTCGCCGGCCTTCACCTCCGCGCCGATGTAGGCAATGCCCGCCTCGTCGAGCTTGGCGAGCGCCGCATCACCAACGTTCGGAATGTCGGCGGTGATCTCCTCGGGGCCGAGCTTGGTGTCGCGCGCGACGCAGGTCAGCTCCTCGATGTGGATGGTGGTGAAGCGATCCTCCTGCACCACGCGCTCGGAGATCAGGATCGAGTCCTCGAAGTTGTATCCGTTCCACGGCATGAACGCGACCAGCAGGTTCTGCCCGAGCGCGAGCTCGCCCAGGTGCGTCGAGGGGCCGTCGGCGAGCACATCGCCGCGCGCAATCACGTCGCCCGCGTTCACCAGCGGCCGCTGGTTGATGCAGGTGTTCTGGTTCGAGCGGGTGTACTTGGTCAGATTGTAGATGTCGACGCCCGGCTCGCCCGCCGTGGTCTCCTCGTCGTTCACACGCACCACGATGCGCGAGGCGTCGACCGAGTCGACCATGCCGCCGCGCTTGGCGACCACGGTCACGCCGGAGTCGATCGCCACCGAGCGCTCCATGCCCGTGCCCACCAGCGGCGTTTCCGCCCGCAGTGTCGGCACCGCCTGGCGTTGCATGTTCGAGCCCATCAGCGCGCGGTTCGCGTCGTCGTGCTCGAGGAACGGGATGAGCGAGGCGGCCACCGAGACGATCTGCTTCGGGCTGACGTCCATGTAGTTGATGCGGTCACGCTGCATGAGCGTGAACTCGTTCTGGAAGCGGCATGAGACCAGCTCGTCGGTGAGCTCGCCCTTGGGGCCGAGAGTGGCATTCGCCTGGGCGATGGCGTAGTTGCCTTCCTCGATCGCCGAGAGGTAATCGATCCGGTCGGTGACCCGGCCGTTCTCGACGCGCCGATACGGGGTCTCGAGGAAACCGTACTGATTGGTGCGCGCGTACACCGCCAGCGAGTTGATCAGTCCGATGTTCGGGCCTTCCGGGGTCTCGATCGGGCACACGCGGCCGTAATGGGTCGGATGCACGTCGCGCACCTCGAAGCCGGCGCGCTCGCGGGTGAGGCCACCCGGGCCGAGGGCCGAGACGCGCCGCTTGTGCGTTACCTCCGACAGAGGATTGTTCTGGTCCATGAACTGCGAGAGCTGCGAGGAGCCGAAGAACTCCTTCACCGCCGCCGCCACCGGCTTGGCGTTGATCAGCTCCTGCGGCATCAGCGGCTCGGTCTCGGCGACCGTGAGGCGCTCCTTGACCGCGCGCTCGACGCGAACCAGTCCGACCCGGAAGGCGTTCTCGGCCATTTCGCCGACGCTCCTGACGCGCCGGTTGCCGAGGTGGTCGATGTCGTCGACCTGGCCGTTGCCGTTGCGGATGTCGATCAGCACGCGCAGCACGTCGATGATGTCCGAGGTCGCTCCGTGCTGCTCGATGAGCTGCTTGGCGGTCTCGTCGGTGCGCGCGCCGAAGTACTTCTGGTCGTAGAGAATGCCCGGGCCCGTGATCGCGTCACGGCCGACCCGGCGGTTGAATTTCATGCGCCCGACCGCCGAGAGGTCATAGCGCTCGCCGTTGAAGAACAGGTTCGCGAACAGGTTCTCGGCGGCGTCGCGGGTCGGCGGCTCGCCCGGACGCATCATGCGATAGATTTCCACCAGCGCCTCGAAGCGAGTCTTGGTGGGATCGATGCGCAGGGTGTCGGAAATATACGGGCCGCGGTCGAGGTCGTTGACGTACAGCGTGTTGACCTGGGTGATGCCGCTCTGGATGAGTTTCTCGACGGCAGCGGCCGTCAGCACCTCGTTGGCCTTGGCGAGGATCTCGCCGGTCTCGGTATTGACCACGTCGTGCGAGAGGATCTTGCCGTACAGGTACTCGCGCGGCACCCGCAGGCGGGTGACCTTGGCCTCCTCGAGCTGGCGGACGTGGCGGGCGGTGATGCGCCGCCCCTCCTCGACGATCACCTTCTCGCCGATGCGGATCTCGAAAGTGGCCGTCTCGCCGCGCAGGCGCTGGGGCACCAGCTGCAGCGCCACCTCGTCCTCGCCGAGATGGAAGGTGTTGGTGTCGAAGAAGGTCGCGAGAATTTCCTCCTCGTTCATCCCCAAGGCGCGCAGGATGATGGTGACCGGCAGCTTGCGCCGGCGGTCGATGCGCGCGAACAGGCAGTCCTTCGGATCGAACTCGAAGTCGAGCCACGAGCCGCGGTAGGGAATGATGCGCGCCGAGAACAGGAGCTTGCCCGAGGAGTGGGTCTTGCCCCGGTCGTGATCGAAAAACACGCCCGGCGAGCGATGCAGCTGCGAGACGATGACCCGCTCGGTCCCGTTGATGATGAACGTGCCGTTGTCGGTCATCAGCGGCAGCTCACCGAGATAGACCTCCTGCTCGCGCACGTCCTTGACCGGCTTCTTCGCGCCCGGGGCCTCCTTGTCGAGCACGATCAGGCGCACCTTGACGCGCAGCGGCGCGGCGTACGTGAGCCCGCGCAGCTGGCACTCCTTGACGTCGAACCCCGGCTCGCCGAGCCGGTAGCTCACGTACTCGAGTGAGGCGTTTCCGGAATAGCTCGTGATCGGGAATACGCTCCTGAATGCGGCGTGCAACCCTATGGCGTCGCGCGCGTCTTCGGGCTTCTCGGCCTGCAGGAACGTGCGGTAGGAGTCGAGCTGGATGGCCAGCAGGTACGGCGTGTCCAGGATGCCTGGCTGCTTGCCGAAGTTCTTGCGGATGCGCTTCTTCTCGGTGAAGGAATAAGCCATCTCGGGTTCACCTCAGGAAAAAATTGCGTTCGTCCATCAAGCAGCCCTCCGTGCACCTCCTGCCGGCACGCCCGTCCCGGGCGGTCGTTCGGCCGGTCGCGGCGGCATTGCGCCTCGACGGCCTGCGGGGCTTTTCACCCCAAGCGTCCGGGCTGGGGCCGCGCTGCGCGGCCCCAGCCCCTCGCCTTACTTGATCTCGACTTTGGCGCCGGCGTCCTCGAGCTTCTTCTTGAAGCTCTCGGAATCGGCCTTCGACACCGCCTCCTTGACGGTCGAGGGCACGGCCTCGACCAGGTCCTTGGCCTCCTTCAGGCCGAGGCCGGTGATTTCGCGAATCACCTTGATGACGGTGACCTTCTTGTCGGCCGGGTATTCCTTGAGGATGACGGTGAACTCCGTCTTCTCCTCGACGGGCGCCGCAGCGGCGCCGGCCGGAGCAGCCGCCACGGCCACCGGGGCCGCGGCGGTGACGCCGAACTTCTTCTCCATGTCGGAGATGAGCTCGACGACCTCCATCAGGGTCATCTTGGAAATCGCATCGAGAATTTCGTCTTTGCTGACAGCCATGTTGGTTCTCCGCAGATTCAAATTGGACAAAGAGGCGTGGTGTTATGCGGCCTGCTTCTGGTCGCGAACCGCGGCCAGGGTGCGGGCGAGCTTCGCCGGCGGCTCCGCCAGCGTCGCGACGAATTTCTGGATCGGCGCCTTGAGCACGCCGAGCAGCATCGACAACGCCTGCTCGCGGGTCGGCAGACTGGCAACCTTGTCGAGTTCCCCGGCCGGCAGCACCTGCCCGCCGAGAGACACCAGAGTCGCCGTGAGCTTGTCGTTCGCCTTCGCGAAGTCCTTCACCAGGCGCGCGGCGGCGCCCGGATCGTCCTTCGAGAACGCGAGCACGAGCGGCCCCTTGAGCTTCGGTCCCACCGGCTCAAAGGTCGTGCCGGCGAGCGCCCGGCGTGCGAGCGTGTTCTTCACGACACGCAAGTACACGCCCTGGGCGCGCGCCTTGGCGCGCAGCTCAGTCATCTGTCCGACCGTCAGGCCGCGGTACTCGGCAGCCACAACGGACTGCGCCGTGGCGGCCACTTCGGCCACCTCGGCTACCATCGCCTTCTTGTCTTCCAGGTTAAGTGCCATTCCTTCTCTCCTCTCGGGTGAGAAGATCACGGTTTACGAATGAAGCCGCCGGTTGCCCGGCACGCTTCCCCATCGTCTCCGCCGCGGCGGGGCCTTGCGGACCCGAAGCGGCGGCGGTGACCCCTCACGCCGCGAGGACCAACCTCGATGCGATCAGCGGTTCACCATCTGCGCAGGCGGTCATTAAGAGGGACGGTCCCTCGCCTGCGGTCTTCGATGATGGCCAGTCCCTTGAGCAGACCGGCCCGCATCAAAACGGATCATGCGCTCGCGCGCAGGACTGACGCGGCACACCGCAAGCGGCGCGCCGCATGCCTCAGTCAACGACTCAACAAACCTCTCATCAGCTCAATGTCGCCTGATCGACCAGGACGCCAGGGCCCATGGTCGAGGAGACGGTCACGCGCTTCAAATACTGGCCCTTGGCCGCGGCCGGCTTGGCCTTGTGCAGATCGGCGATCAGCGCCGCCAGGTTCTCCTTCAGGGCGTTGACCTCGAAGCTGGCCTTGCCGATCGTGCAGTGCACGATGCCGGCCTTGTCGACGCGGTAGGTCACCTGGCCGGCCTTGGCGTTCTTCACCGCCGTGGCCACATCCGGGGTCACCGTGCCGACCTTCGGGTTCGGCATCAGGCCGCGCGGGCCGAGAATCTGGCCGAGCTGACCGACCACGCGCATGGCATCGGGACTGGCGATCACGCGGTCGAAGTTGATCTCGCCGGCCTTGACCTGCGCGGCCAGGTCCTCGAGGCCGACGATGTCGGCGCCGGCGGCCTTGGCGATCTCCTGGTTCTTGCCGGAGGTGAACACCGCCACGCGCACGGTCTTGCCGGTGCCGTGCGGCATCACGGTCGAGCCGCGCACCTGCTGGTCGGACTTGCTGGCGTCGATGCCGAGATTCACCGCCGCATCGATCGTCTCATCGAACTTGGCCTTGGCGAACTCCTTGACCAGCTTGAACGCCTCTTCGACCGGATAGGTCTTGCCCGGGGCGAGCTTGCCCTGCCAGGACTTCACACGCTTGCTGAGTGCCATGATCATGCCTCCTCCACGTCGACGCCCATGCTGCGCGCGCTACCGGCGATGGTGCGCACGGCGGCATCGAGATCGGCCGCGGTCAGGTCGGGCTGCTTGGTCTTGGCGATCTCCTCGAGCTGCTTGCGGCTGATCTTGCCGACCTTGGCGGTGTTGGGCGTGCCGCTGCCCTTCTCGATGCCGATCGCCTTGCGGATCAGCACCGAGGCCGGCGGCGTCTTCATCACGAAGGTGAAGCTGCGGTCCGCGTAGACGGTGATCACCACCGGGATCGGCAGACCCTTCTCGAGCTTCTGGGTCTGCGCATTGAACTGCTTGCAGAACTCCATGATGTTCACGCCCTGCTGGCCGAGTGCCGGCCCGATGGGCGGTGACGGATTTGCGGCGCCCGCGGGCACCTGCAGTTTCACGTAGCCTTGGACTTTCTTCGCCATCGATCTCTCCCGGGTTCAAACGCCGATCAGGCTCCCCGTCGTGGATTCCGTGGGCTCGCGCCCTGTCGCTGCGGCCATGCGGGCCGCCTCGCCCGGCCCCGAGGCCGGCACTGCCGGGACCGCGCAGCGCTCGCGGCCCTCACACCTGCTGCAGCGGCGCCGCGCATCGCACCCGGCGATGGGCTGCGCCGTCCAGCGCGGCCGTCCTAGGCCTTCTCGACCTGCGCGAAGTCGAGCTCCACGGGCGTCGAGCGCCCGAGAATCTGCACTGCCACCTGTAGCCGGCTCTTCTCGTAGTTGACGCTCTCGACGACCCCGTTGAAATCGTTGAACGGACCGTCGATCACGCGCACCACCTCGCCCGGCTCGAACAGCACCTTCGGGCGCGGCTTTTCGGCGCCTTCCTCGACGCGGCGCAGGATCTGCATCGCCTCGCGGTCGGTGATGGGCGCGGGCTTCTCCGGCGTGCCGCCGATGAAGCCGAGGACCTTCGGCACCTCGCGCACGAGGTGCCAGGTGTCCTCGTCCATCTCCATGTGCACCAGCACGTAGCCGGGATAGAACTTGCGCTCGCTGCGGCGCTTGTGGCCGTCGCGCATCTCGACCACTTCCTCGGTCGGCACCAGAATCTCGCCGAACTTGCTCTCGAGTCCGGCGCGCTTGACCCGCTCCTTGAGCGACTCGGCGACCCGGTGCTCGAAGTTCGAGTAGGCGTGCACCACGTACCATCTCAGCGCCACGAATCAGCCCCCCTGTCCGGTCAACGCGCGCGTCGCCCAGGCGAGCACGACATCCAGGCCCCAGAAGAACAGGCCCGCGATCGCCACGAACGCGAACACGACGACGGTAGTCATGGTGGTCTCGTTACGGGTCGGCCAGACGATCTTGCGCAGCTCCACGCGTGCGCTCACGGCGAACTCGCGGAACTCGCCGCCATAGCGGGAGAAGGCCACGATCAGCACGCCCACGGCGATGCCGCCGGCGACGTAGATCCAACGCATCCAGGCCGCCTGGGTGCCGAGCAGGTAATAGGCCGCGATGCCCGCGACGACCGCGAGCACTGCCACCCACAGCTTCACCTTGTCCGCTGTGCCAATTGCGTCGATTTTGGTTTCGTCTGTCATGTCATCGGCTGGCAGGCCAGGAGGGAATCGAACCCCCAACCTGCGGTTTTGGAGACCGCCGCTCTGCCAATTGAGCTACTGGCCTGTGTGACTCGCCTTACTTCAGGATCTTCGCGACGACGCCGGCACCGACGGTGCGGCCGCCCTCGCGGATGGCAAAGCGCAGCCCCTCTTCCATCGCGATCGGGCTGATCAGCTCCACCGTCATCTTGATGTTGTCCCCGG
>JAKAXA010000033.1 GCA_021816775.1 Pseudomonadota bacterium | reverse complement strand
GCGGCACCCTGACCCCCACCGTCGCAGGCCAGGCCAAACTGCAACGCTGTCTCGCAGCCATCGGCGCCATGCTCGAGAACGGGCCGAAATAGCGCATCATCGTTTCAAGTCGCTAAAGTGACACCATCAGTCTATGTGGCGGTCTTCTGGCGTCCAGACACACATCCGCAATGCGCTGGCGATCGAGTCACCTCGTTCGGGTATACAGTGCACCGCTTGGCGATCTCCGCCCAGACCGATTTACCACCCTTTGTCGAATATCGCCTGGCTGCGGTGATATGTACGGGGCGACGCGGAGACCAGACCACGCTGCTCGCCCCTACCTGCCGAGGTCGTCCTGCGTACCGCAATCATGCTCATCCTGCCTCTGTACCGTGGCTTGGTCCTGATGTCTCGCCTCCGTGATGGACTGAGGCACTCTCCCTCCGGCGTCCTCGCAATCGCACATCATGTGCCATGCATTGAGTAGCTCATCTCCTTCGCGCTCGCTCTTGCGACCCGCCTGCTCGGCCTCCGCGAGCCATGCGGTTCGTTCGTGCGCACCCATGTGCCGCCACCAAGCCATCAGCGCCCGATGGGGCGGATGGGGACGCTCGATGCGCGGAACGCGGTCGAGAACCACATGAGCGCCCTGGATCTGCTCTCCGGTTGCCATTCGGACCTGTTCGTCCTCGACGATCCGCGCCAAATCGACATCCACGACGCGGATCCCTTCACGTGCCGCACGTCGCGCCATCCGCTCACGAAACTCCCCACTGCCGGTGAGGGACACCGCGCCGCCGAAGCGCGCGCCGGCGATCTTGAGCGCGGCGATCTCCGCCGCCTCGTCGTGTCGGATCATCTCGATGCGCGTGCGCGTCGCTGTGAAGAGCTCGCGACCCGCCCGGTCACGATATCTTCGGCACCGCGCGACTGCGTCCCACTCGTAGTGCAGGCCGCAGGCCCGCGCCGCCGCGATCTCCGCACTGCGGTAACCTGAGATCAGCCCGCCGGCGTGGGCCACGCCCCCGCGCAGGCGCTCGCGTTCGGCCTGCACTTGGCGGTCGCGACGGCGCTTGGCCCGGGCTCGCAGCGCCGCGCGGCGCTCGGCCTGAAGCTCGAGGTGCGCGAGCTTGAGCGCCGAGTAGTCCTGCTGCGGGTGCGGCTTCGAGCGCCCGATGCGGGCCTCGCGCTCGTTCTCGGCGATCCACTGCGCGCGCAGGGACCTATACCCTTCATCAACCGGGATGCCTCGCGCTCGCGCGTGCGACTCGATGGCCTCGCGCGCACGCGCGATATCCTCTTGCGTGATCTCCTCCGGGTGCGCGGCCTCGGCTGCCTGGGCATCGGCACCCGCGCGCTCGAGCGCCCGCGCCACGAGAGCGCCGTGAGACTTCGCGTCCTGCGCGTCCCGCCGCGCCTCGTTTGCCGCCTTCTCCGCCGCCGCCGCGCGATGTGTGATGGCCTCAAATTCGCTTCGGTCTCGGCACGCTCGCCGCACCTGCTCCAGGGCCGCGCAGAACACCCGCCGGCGGTTCTCTGGCGATGTGTGGTCGACCGGCACACCCACCACTTCGCCGAGGTCCCGTGAGCGCTCGAGCAGTTCTGCCTCGAGGGCATCGATCCGGGCTCGTAGCGTCACCTGTTCGCGTTGTCGCTCGCGCGCGGCGTCCCGCATCATCGCGCGGTATTCGCGATGATTGATGTGCCCGCGCGGCGGCACTCCGGCGCGCCGCGCAGTTTCGCGCTGCTCCGCCACCCGCGCCCGGCGACCCGCTGCGCTCTCACCCGTCACGAAGCGGCAGGTCATGTCTTGCACCCGGCGCATCATCTCGCGGTCGAGCTCGATCACGCTCACCCGCGCCGGGATGCGGCGCTCGCCCGTCTTGGTCTGGATGACGTGCGCCTCGCACTCGCGCATGCGATCCACGAGCACATGCGCGTGGGGATTGGGGCGCATCTCCCCGGTCAGCTCCTCGATGTGGCCTTCATCGAAGTGCAGCGCGCATTGCAAGACTTGGTGTCCGGTCAGCGCCTCATACTCGTGACACCACTCGACCATGGTCTGCGTCAGACGATCGCGGTACGCATCGACACCCTCCCCTGAATCGCGCAGCGGCAGCACCACGATGCCCGACCAGAACGGGGAGAACGCCTTGGCCCGCTTCGCGCGCTCAGAACACTGCGCGAGCCGCGCCATGTAGCGCTCGTGGAGGCCCGGATCATTGCGCACGATCACCGACTCGAGGACCCGCCCGCCCGAATCCCGCAACCGATGCTCCGGCGACAGGAGATACCGCGACTTCCTCCCCTCGCGCCGGTTGTGCGCATCTTCATGTCGCAGGTTCTTCACCGCCTTGAAATTGACGCTCGTGCCGCGTGCCATGTGTGCTGCTCCGTGACTGGTCACTTCATTCCCCGCACGACGTGCTGCATTCGTGCGCGGTGCGGGGCTTGCCCTGCCGCCGCCGCTCTTCACACCACGTGCTCCGGCGCAGCCGGCGCCGTCCGCAGGACACGTCCGCAAGGACCGCAGGAGGACATGGCGCGGCCATGTCCTTAATGCGCATTAAGGACGTAGCGCGGCTACGTCCCCATGCTTACTCCGCTGCGCGGGCCCCTCTCGGCTTCCGCGCGGGATGCGAAGAGCGAGGCTGGCGGCAAGTCGCGTGGGCGGGGCGGAGACAAGTCTCGGCCCCGGTCAGAACAGAGCGGCGGGGAGTACGCGAGAGGGGCCCACGCCGGGGAATAAGGGACAAGGGTCCGCGTCGTGCGGGCCGAGATGGAGATTCACCATGGCCAAGAAACCAAACCCGCCTCGCGAAATCGATCCACTGAATGTCGCACTGCTGGCCGCGGTGCGCACAAAGCCGCCTGGCAATCTGCCCCCGGCGCGCGTGCTGTACGCGATCCGCAAGCTCGTCACGGATGGATACACCGACGAGGAAATCGCGGCCGGACTCGCCAGCGCGCACATCACGGTTGCCACCACCGAACTCGCCGCAGCCCTCAAATCCGTCCGCGATGCGCGCGCGGTACGGGCGGCGGACCGCGCGGCTCGGAAGAGCGCGCAGCAGAACGCGCCTGGGCAGACGGACCCGGACGCTGCGGGATCGGGGGCGAGCGCGGCAATCAGCGTGCGATTCCAGGCGAAGCCCGCCAGCACCCGACCACTGCGGGATGCCGGATTGGACTACATCGACGGCGCGTGGAGCGGCACGGTGGCGCCGGACAAGATGGAGGCGCTGCGGCGCTTCACGGCGGAGCACGGAGGCACATTCGAGACGGCATGAGCGCGCTTGCACCCGGCGGCGCAGGAGGTGCCGCCGGGCGCAAGTCCATCACGCCGATTCGCGGACCGCCCCCGCCACAACCCGATAGCATCGTGTCTTGGTGTGGCTGTCACGCCCGGCATCACCGATCTGCATGCCATCCACCACCTGCCCCACTCGTTCGGCAAGGTAGGTACCGATGCGCAGCGCATTGACCCGCCCGGCACCGTCCGAGCCGATACCCAGCAGCGCTTCTCTCAGCGCCATGCCCTCTTTTTGCACCGCGGCTCGCATCAAAGCCGCGACCGTCACCACGCGTTCGCCACAGCTCGCCATCCAGGCGTTGAGCAGCACGCGCAGCTTCTCGCGCTCGGGGTCGGCATCCTCCAGCACGATCTGTGTCTCCATCGGATCGGCGCACGCAAGCCAAATGAGCGGATACCGCACCAGTCGATCCCACTGGTGAAATCGCGACGGCCGTACCGGTAGCGCGGGCGCTCCCGCGGCGAGATACGCCAGTGGGATCGTCAACGCCGCCCACACGAGGTGCGCACGATGCTCGGCGATGAACGCCGCAATATCGCGTTGATACACACGCTCCTGCGGACGATCAAGACCGGTATCGAGCGCGCAACCCAGGGCCCGTGTCGTCAGGTCACCGACGAGGCGCAGACCATTGCCCGTGATGATCATCGTCACCGCCGTCGAGACCCGTGCCATAGTACTGCTGCGGATGATGCGATCCTGATAGCTGCCCGATGTCAGTGCGGCGCAGAGCGCAGCGCTATCGACCGCGTCGACCGCGTTGTCGAGACAGAGCACCGGGTCGCCCGCCAGGAGCACGCCCAGCAGGCGCCGTCCGAGCTCGGCGGCTTCCTGGTCGAGCGGGATCACCGCCGCCTCGCGACCGGTCAGGATACGCGCGATGATGTGCGCAAGGGCCGTCTTGCCGCTCGATGCCTGCTTCGCGGTGACGGCCAGGATGGGTGCAATGTCGAGCGCGCGGCGGACGACGGCGGTAATGATCGTCGCGAGCATCGCACTTGCGGACGGGGACTGTGCGCCCCCGACGAATGCGCATTCCGAGAGCAGATCCCCGAGCGCGAGCAGCGCCTCGCGCGCCTCTTGCACGCTCGGCGTGGGGTTGATCGCCGGATACTCCATCCCGCCGAAGTCCACGTACAGACCGCTTTGGGCATTGTACCCATCGCGATCGAGCAGCGACCCATCCGTGCGCAGCGTTGGCGCCGTGACGATGCCCCGCAGCACGGGCAGGCGCCACTCCCCCGAGAGCGCGAGCAACTCCCGTGAAACCGGAACCGGCGGGTCGATGACCCTCAGTTCCCCCCGTTTGTCGAGCGTTTCCCAATCCGCTATGCGGGCCAGCGTGTGGCTCAACCAGTCCTGCGTGACCGCCGTGATGATGAGACTCCCGGCCGCTCGACGCACACCGCCGGAGTCAGTGTCGGCATCGATCCGGGCAATCCGCACCAGCCGTTCACCCTGTTGGTACACACCGCCGACGGCGATCAACGCGGACTCGGCGGCACTCACCGCCGCTGGGCGCTGCCCCGTCTCGACCCGGATCACTGGCCGAGTGAAAGGGATGATCGTGCCGTCTCCACCCGCATCAGACCTCCCGCCGCGCTCCGGGGTACCATCCCCGGCCGTGGTCCCGTCGAGACTCATTGCCCCTCCCGCGCGGCGAGCCACTGCTCGAGCGTCGAGCGGCGGATACCGCTCGCCCGTGACCCAATTTTCAGCAGTTGTGGGAATTTGCCTTGACGAACCAACCGATGGATTTGCGCCCGACTGATACCGAGCAAAGACGGCAGATCCCGGGTC
The DNA here is from genome assembly GCA_021816775.1 of Pseudomonadota bacterium. Lineage (GTDB taxonomy): Bacteria > Pseudomonadota > Gammaproteobacteria > Steroidobacterales > Steroidobacteraceae > 13-2-20CM-66-19. Next base: position 32,665 of record JAKAXA010000033.1, on the reverse strand, counting down.
CGGATGACCGGATCCACCGGCGCCGACATCGGCGCTGAAGTTTGTGCTGACATGATCGTATCCTGACATCGTGCAGAAAAACCGGTGTCGCCACCGGCAGCGGGCCAGTCAGGAAGGTGCGCGGCGCGCCGCGCTGGCTTGTCACGGCGCGCTTATACGCGCGCCAAGCCCAGGGAGCGGGAATGGAAGCGAGGGAGGAGGGTCACAGCGAGGACGCCGCGACGCAATCGAATCGCTGCTTCACGGCGGCGATGCCGCCGATCGGCGGTCATATGCAGCACCGCGGCGAACCGGGACAGGATGCGCGTGACGATGAGCAGAATCCCTCTGACCCGTGCCCGCCGGCGGGCACGCTGCTCTTGCCGCACCCACACTTCGCACTCTTGGGTGCGCCGCCGGGCCCCTTGCGCGCCGAGAAAGCGCCGCTGCAAGCAGAGGACCGCCAAGACGCCAGCGGCCGTGACCGCGCCCGCCGCTGGCGCGGACGCCGCGAGCAACCCGACAGTGGCGAGTGCCGCCGCCACCACGGCGATGAACATCACGTAGCGCCAAAGGTCCGCCTTCACGGCCTGGACGCTCGCAAACCACGACGCCCTCCACGTCCAGCGACGCGGGCGCAGTGCGGTCTCACAGTGGTGCGGCATGACGCGCATGAGAGATCTGTATCACGTGTTAGCGCGTGGTGCAACCGCAGTTGTCCGAAGCAAATCCAACCGGTCCGCCCACCACTGCATTATCTCGCACCGCTCCGGCAGGCGCGTCGCGCGGTTGTAGATGCCTCGCACGCTCGAATCGATGTGTGCCAGCTGCAGCTCGATCAAGTCCGGCGGAAAACCCTGCTCGTTCAACTGTGTGCTCGCCATGGCTCTGAAGCCATGCGGGACGATGCGATCCGGTCCGTACCCCAGGCGCTTCAGCGCCTGACCGAGTGTTGCGTCCGAGATCGGCTTGCCCCGAACCAATCCGGGAAACAGCAAGCCGTTGGGATCACCGCCCGTGATCGCGCGCAAATTTGTGAGCAACATCACAGTCTGCCGGGACAAGGGCACCAGATGCTCGCCGGAATTCTTGCGGCGCATCTTCATGCGCTCGCCGGGCACGCGCCACAGCGGCCCTGTGGTCGGCGCCAATCCCTGCGACCCGCTCGCCCCCGCATCAACGCTGCCGCCCAGATCAAACTCGCCCCACCGCGCGTTACGCAGCTCCCCGGGACGTGTGAACACCAGCGGCAGAATCTTGAGCGCATACTCCGTGGACGGATCGCCGCTGTATCCATCGATGGCCCGCATCAGCTCGCCGATCTCTTCGGGCTTCGTCAGCGTCGCATACTGCTCGGCGTGCACCGGCGCGAGCAGGCCCCGCAGGTCCGCAGCCACGTCCCGCTCGCAGAGGCCGCGCACGACGCCGTAGCGCAGCACGCGCCCGATCTGCGCTCGCACCCGATGCGCGGTGTCGCCCCGCCCGCTCGCCTCGATCTCAAGCAGCACGGGCCGGATATCGGCGGGCAGAAGACTCGAGGCCGGAAGGCCCCCGAGCGCGGGTAACCAATGCGCCAGAATCTGCCGCTCCCGCCGCGCCGTACGCGGCTCCCAGGGTTGCTTCTCGGCCCACTCCTCGGCCAGCGCACGGAGCGAGTTCGCCTGCCCGCCGCGGCTGCGGCGCCGATCGCTCATCGGGTCGTGGCCCACCTTGAGCCGCGCGCGGGCCTCGGCGGCCAGCTCTCGGGCGCGCTCGAGCGTCACCTCGTCCGCAAGGCTCCCGTGGCGGCCCAGGGCCAGCACCTGCTGCACCCGCTTCCCGTCGCGCGAACGCACCGCGCGGTATTGCAGCCGCCAGAGCTTGCTGCCGTTGGGCATGACCTCGAGGTACAACCCTCGGCCATCGAAGCACTTATAGGGCTTCGGCGCGGACTTGAGCGCGCGGATCGCGCGATCGGTGAGCTTGTCGGCGGGCACTGGCGGGGGCTCCTGCGGGCCTGCTGCGGGGTTCCAATCGGCGCGCCCCGCATACCGTCACAGGGGCGTGCCGTCACCGCCAATCATACCGTCAGAATGAGGGATTCACCAATAGCGCAGGATGTCGCACAGTGTCGCGCAATGCTATCAAGTAATTGTTTTTCTTAGATTTCGTGTCACAACGCGACACCCGGAAACACAGAACTGGCGGAGAGGGTGGGATTCGAACCCACGATCGGGTTGCCCCGATGCCGGTTTTCAAGACCGGTGCAATCAACCGCTCTGCCACCTCTCCGCAGCGCAGCCCAAAGGGAGCCGCGGATCCTAGCAGATAGAGCCCGACGCCGCGCCGTCCAGTATATTGGACTCTCTTCGCTTCGTCCATGAGCGTAGACCACATGAATCTGGCAAGCCTCGGCCGGCTCATTGCCGAGCGTCGGCGAATCAAGCGTCTGACGCTAACGCAACTTGCGACAGCCGCGGGAATCGGTCGCTCGACGCTTGCCGCACTCGAGGCTGGCAAGCTGACGGAGCTCGGATTCACCAAGGTTACCCGAGTGTGCGATGCGGTTGGTCTGGTTTTCCAAGTGCGCGCTACGGAGCTCGCTGCGCCTCTGATGCCTCATCGTCATCTGACCGAGCGTGCAGGGCGGGAACTCACCAAGGCCGCCATCGCCGACATCATTGAGCGGGGAGACATTCGAGCATGGCGAGGGCTCGTGCACGCATTGCGCACCCGCAATGAATCGCTGGCCGGCCGCGTCGGCGAGGTGCTTCGCGGGCTCGACGCGCAGGACGCCCGAGTCCGTGCCCTCAGCACGCTCTTGCCGTCCATTCTGAAGTCGCGGCTCCGACCGGCCGCTCGGCATGACTACGCGCAAACGGTCCAACTCGCCAAGACCGCCCCGCAGACCCACCGCAAAGGCGCCCGAGCGGGAGCCGTTGCTCGCTGACGCGGCACTGCTTCAAACCCAGATCCCCGGCGCGGTTTTTGGCGGCGGATCTGCCGCTGCACTGCACGCCCATCAGCGGGGCTCCTTCGAACACGGCCATGTCGTCGGCGATCTCGGCAAGCACTCCGATCAAGCACTTGCGGCACTCGAATCCATCGTCGGATGGCAAATCCGCAGGCGTATCAAAGGCAAGCTCGTGCTGGGGCATATCGAAGGCATCGATGCAGGTCTGCGCAAATCTGCGCCGCTCTGCTCCCCTGGACACCAGGGTAGTCGCACTACGCCGGGGGCAGGAAATCACAATCCCTGCCATCGAGGAGATGCTGAGAATCAAGACGCTCCTGAGCATGGAACGCAATGCGACCCGTGATTTCCTCGGCGTCGCCGCACTGTCGCACCCTCTGGGCCTGACACGCAGCGCCGAGGCGCTCGAGAGCCTCCCTCATCGGTATCCACCGTTCGCTGGAGAAGGAGGAGACATCCTGAGCACGGCGATCGTCACGCTCACCAACCCCTCGCCTTTTGACCTCGCGCAGGTCGATCTCGGTGGATACAAGGGAATGACTCCTCCGTCGACTGACTGGCGCGCAGTCGAAGGGCAATGCCGAGATCTCGCGCTCGCGCGGCTCGACCTGCCGCCCGAGAGCCACCCGGCGTGAGGTCGGTGGCGACCCGCTCTTGCCTCTGCGACCGCCGCCCTACCCCAGCTGCCACACGCCCTCGCATACGGTCTCCCCGAGTGCTCGCCGACCACTGGGCGTCTCGCGCGCCTGCAGCGCGGCGCTCAGCACCTCTTTCGGGGCTGGCCGTCCGACCGCCGCCATGGCTTCGACCTGATAGTCCTGCGGAATGTTCAGCTCACGGCGCGCCCGCTCGTAATCGAAGCCTTCCATCCCGTGCACCACATAGCCTTTCAGACACCCCTGCAGCGCGAAATATCCCCAGGCCGCGCCGGTGTCGTACGAATGCGTCACCGCGGCTCGGCCGGTACCCTGGTGGATCGTCCTCGAGACGAACACCACCAGGGCTGCCGCCCGCACGCACCAGGCCTGATTGCCGCTCGCCAGCAGACCGAAGAAAATCGGCCACTCGGGCGTGTCGCGTCGCGCGAACAGCATCCGCCAGGGCTGCGCATTACCCGATGAGGGCGCCCATCGGGCCGCCTCGAACAGAATCAGCAGCTCATCGACGGAAAGCGCCTCACCGCTCATCGCCCGCGGCGACCAGCGATCGAGAAACAAACAGTCGATCGCGTGATCGGCCTGCCGGACCGTGCTGCCCTTGATCATGAACCCTCCCAGAGGACATCGCCCTGCCTGCACAGGGCAGAATGCCCCGCACGGCCGCGCCACTCAAGCCCATTGCTCAGAGATGGCAGGTCACGCCAGCGTAGAACTGCCGCGTCGGCGCCGGCTCGAGCAGGCCGCGGAAGAGAAACACCGGGGAATAGGACCGCTGGTAGCCGAGGTTGGTCATGCCGCGCCCCCGTCGAGCCGTACGGTGCGATCAGCGCATCGACGCTGTTGATCTCGGCGTAGGGACTGTCGGAGGCGTAGACGGTACAGCCGAGCGCGAAGGCGCTGCCGTGACCCCGAGGGTGCAGGACCCGACCGTCGAGCCCCGTGTAGTGGAACTTCTGCGAGCCAAGCGTCGCGCCCGCGACGACCGCAAGGGCGGCGCCGATGTACCGGCTGGCACGGGTCGGCACATCCTGATAGCCCGTCCACACCGTGTGCACGAACAGGCTCTCGGGGTCGATTTGATCGTGATAAGTGAGCACCGCCGTGTCGCGATGAGCCCAGTCCCGATCATCCGGCGTCGTCATCTGATTGGGGCCGGCCCTGAACTGCGCCCCGCTCATGAGGGCGGCCATGCCGCTCTCGAGCGCGTATGCATGCACCGCGAGAGTCAGCTTCGGGTCCTGATGGATCGGGTCGCCGAGCCCGAGATCCCCGGCAGAGACCGGGTAATCGCCGCTCACGCGCTCACCGCTCGCCTGCCGATGGAAAACGCCCGCGAGATACGCCCAGCGGCCGGCCGGCGCGAGATGACATCCATCACCGGCTCGGGCCCGGCCCCATCGAGCAGCCCGGAGCCACCGCGGATCATCCCGACCTTCTCGATCGACTGGACGTTCGCCAGGTACTGGAGCGTCGGGACGCCGATCCAGTCCGTCTCCATCGGCACGACGTCCTGCATCACCGGGACGTACTCGCACCCCGGCGGATTGCCGAGTCCGCGGTACGAGAGGTTGAGGTGGAGCGGGTTGTCCTGCTCGGCGAGCACGAGCCCCGGCACCGGGTCGAACAGCGGCCGCGGCGGGTGGTTGACGATGGGCGGCAGCGAGCCCAACTCCACCACCGCGATCTTGCGGGTGAGCGTGAGCTGCGTGCCGGAAATCTCCGGCCTGGAGTGCGCGTAGCGCGGGCGATGGTTGAACCGCCGCGGCGCGTGGATCAGCACCGGTGCGACGATCGCGGGGCTCTCGGCGTTGCCGGTCTGACTCGCATGACCGAGCCGAGCCGCAGCCGCTGCGCCGCTCGTGGAGGTTTGCGCGCGCGCCAGAGCACAGGCGGCCGCGAGCGCCGCGGCGAGAACCGGGGCAGAGACCGTCACGGAACACCTTTCGAATGGGTGAACAACAAGGCCGGGGCGCTCGCATGGCGCTCGCGCCATCGCTCCTGGGACACGGACAAGGGGCTATGACTTAAGGATGTCGGCGAGGGGCACTACAACCGCCAGTACTCCCCCGCCGTGCAGCCCGCTCGCTTGGGCGCGGCGCGGATCGACCGACCCGCGCCGCGCGAGCGCTTCCGGCCTCGGCGCCGGCGTGCGGCGCAGCTCAGACTGCTTGTGCGGCGCGGGCGGGCTTGCCGCCGGTGGCGCTCGCGCAGGCCGAATCAACCGTCCGCTTCGCTGTCGGCGGATGCATAGGGTTCCCCGCCACCGGCGGTGAGCTTGGCGGCGGGCGCCCGTGCGCGCGAGCCACGCCACGCGCGCCGCGCCAGATACGCGCAGGTGACCACGGCAACGGAGATCAGGCTCACATGCAGATCGGCGCCGAGTCCCTGCGTGAACTGCATCGCGATGAGGACCGCCGCCATCGCCGCGAGGGCGAGATAATTCGCCCAGGGAAACAGCCACATGGCCACCGCCGGCGCAGGCCGCCCGGCGCGCTCGCGCGCTCGGCGCACGCGCAGATGCGCGAGCGCGATCAGGCCGTAGACGAATATCATCAGCGCGCCGGAGGCATCGACCAGGAACGCGAACACGCCTTGCGGCGCCTTGATGGCCGCGAGGATGCCCGCGACGCCCGCAGCGCTGCACAGCAGGACCGAGCGCACCGGCACCCGCCGTGCATTCAGTTTGATCAGAGCCTGGGGCGCATCGCCGCGCTCGGCGAGCACGAACAGCACGCGCGAGCACACATAGAACGCCGAATTCAGGCACGAGAGCACGGCGGTGAGGATGATGGCGTCCATGGCGATGCCCGCCCAGGAGAAGTGCATCCGCTCGAGCGCGAGTGTGAAGGGCGACTGGCCGATACGGATGCTCGTCCACGGCACGACCGCCATGATGAAGAACACCGAGCCAACATAGAACATCAGGATGCGCACGATGATCGAGGTGCTCAGGCGGGCGATCGCGCGCGACGGCTCGGCCGACTCGGCCGCGGCGACGGTGACGATTTCAGCTCCGGTGAGGGAGAAGAACACGGTCACCGCGCCGGCCAGCACCGCGACCATGCCCCGGGGCATGAACCCGCCGTAGGCCGAGAGGTTGCGGAACGTCGCCCCGTGCGGCGCGGTCCAGCCGAACGCGAAGGCGCCGGCGAGGGCGATGAACACGATGATCGCGGCGACCTTGATCGAGGAGAACCAGAACTCGAACTCCCCGTACGAGCGCGCCGACATGAGGTTGACACCGGTCATCAGCGCCATCAGCCCGCAGCCGAGAAATCCGGTCGGCACCTGAGGGATCCAGGTGTGCAGGATGTTCGCCCCGGCGATCGCCTCGGCCGGCACGACGATGATCCAGAAGTACCAGTACAGCCACCCGGCGATGAACCCCGCCCAGGGCCCGAGGCCCTCGCGCGCGAACTCGGTGAAGGAGCGCACGTTCGGCAGGCTGAGGGACATCTCCCCGAGCATGCGCATCACCAGCAGCACCAGTGTTCCGGTGATGAGGTAGCTCAGCACGATGGCCGGCCCCACCGCCGCGATCGAGGCGCTGCTGCCGACGAACAGTCCCGCGCCGATGATCCCGCCGATGGAGATCATCTCCAGATGGCGCGGCTTGAGCGATCTGCTGAGTTCAGTCATCCACTCCCCCCGGAGTCATCGTGTCTGTCGGTTCCGCCCGCGCCGGCGCGGCGCGTCGCTTCAGCCGGCGGCGCCGATCCGCTCGCATCCGCCGAGGTACGGGCGCAGCGCGGCCGGCACCTGCACGGTGCCGTCGGCCTGCTGATAGTTCTCGAGCACCGCCACGAGCGTGCGCCCGACGGCCAGCCCCGAGCCGTTCAGGGTGTGCACCGGCTCGGGCTTGCCCTGCGGCGCGCGCCAGCGCGCCTGCATGCGCCGCGCCTGGAAGGCCTCGAAGTTGCTGCAGGAGCTGATCTCCCGGTAACGCCGCTGCGAGGGCAGCCACGCCTCGATGTCGTAGGTCTTGGCGCTGTTGGCGCCGATGTCCGCCGCGCACAGCGCCACGGTGCGAAACGGCAGCTCGAGGCGCTTCAAGACCTCCTCGGCGTGGCCCGTGAGCTGCTCGAGCGCCCGGTAGGAATCTTCGGGGCGCACGATCTGCACCAGCTCCACCTTGTCGAACTGATGGTTGCGGATCATGCCGCGGGTGTCCTTGCCGGCCGCGCCCGCTTCCGAGCGAAAGCACGGCGTGTGGCACACGAACCGCAGCGGCAGCGCCTCGGCGGGCAGGATCTGCTCGCGCACCAGGTTGGTCACGGGCACTTCGGCGGTGGGAATGAGATGAAAGCCCTGCTCGCCGCGCACCGCGAACAGATCCTGCTCGAACTTCGGCAGCTGCCCGGTGCCGATCAGCGCCTGGGGCTGCACCAGGTACGGCACGTAGACCTCCGTGTAGCCGTGCTCGAGCGTGTGCAGATCGAGCATGAACTGCGCGAGCGCCCGGTGCAGGCGCGCGATTTCCCCGCGCATCACCACGAAGCGCGCGCCCGAGATGCGCGCGGCGGCCTCGAAGTCGAGTCCTCCCAGCCGCTCGCCGATGGCGACGTGATCGAGCGGCTCGTGCGCGAAGGCGCGCGGCTCGCCCCAGCGGCGCACCTCGCGGTTGTCCTCCTCGCCCGCACCGTCCGGCACGGACTCGTGCAGCAGATTCGGCAGTGCGAGCTGCCACGCATCGAGCTCGCTCTGCACCGCCGTCAGGGCCCCCTCGGCCGCGGCGAGCTCGCCGGTCAGCTGCTCGCCGCGCGCAAGAAGGCCGCTCGCCTGCTCGCCGCGGCCCTTGGCCATGCCGACCGCCTTGGCGTTGGCATTGCGCTCGGCCCGCAGCCGATCGGTCTCGACCTGCGCGCTCTTGCGCCGCTCCTCGAGCGCGCGCAGCCGGGCCACATCGAGCACGAAGCCGCGCCGCGCCAGGTTGCCGGCGACGGCTTCGGGGTCGGAGCGCAGCAGCTTCGGATCGATCATGACGTCGGTTTCCTCAATTTGGCGAGCGCCTCGCCGATCTTGATCTCGAGCCCGCGCGGCACCGGGCGATAGTATCGCCTATCGGGCAGGCCGTCCGGCAGGTAGCGCTCCCCGGCGGCATAGCCCTGCGGCTCATCGTGCGCGTAGCGGTAGCCCTGCCCGTAGCCGAGCTCCTTCATCAGCCGCGTCGGCGCGTTGCGCAACCGCAGCGGCACCTCGAGCGTCCCGAAGCGCTCGACGTCCGCCTGCGCCTCGCCGAACGCGACGTACACCGCGTTGCTCTTCGGCGCGCACGCCAGATACACCACCGCGTTGGCGATCGCAAGCTCTCCCTCGGGGCTGCCGAGCCGGTCGTAGGCCTCCCAGGCATCGAGCGTCAGCGCGAAGGCGCGCGGGTCGCCAAGGCCGACGTCCTCGATCGCCATGCGCACCGCGCGGCGCGCGATGTAGAGCGGATCGCAGCCGCCATCGAGCATGCGGGCGAGCCAGTAGAGCGCCGCATCCGGATCGGTACCGCGCACCGCCTTGTGCAGCGCGGAGATCTGATCGTAGAACTGCTCCCCGCCCTTGTCGAAGCGCCGCCGCGCGCCGCTCGCCACCTCCTCGGCGCGCTCGAGCGTGATGCGCGCACCGCCGCCCGCCGCCTCCGCCAGGCCCGCGGCGAGCTCGAGCATGCTGAGCGCGCGCCGGCCGTCGCCGTCGGCCGCCCGCGCAATCAGCTCGAGCGCGGCCGGCTCCGCCTGCAACCCGAGCGCCCCGAGCCCCCGCTCGCGGTCCTCGAGCGCCGCGCGCAGCACGCGCACCAGATCGCCCTCCTCGAGCGGCTTCAGCACGTACACCCGCGCCCGCGAGAGCAGCGCGCTCACCACCTCGAACGAGGGATTCTCGGTCGTGGCGCCGATGAAGGTGAGCGTGCCGTCCTCGAGGTACGGCAGGAACGTGTCCTGCTGCGCCTTGTTGAAGCGGTGCACCTCGTCGAGAAACAGCACCGTCGGGCGGCCGCTGCGCTCGCGTTCGCCGCGCGCCGCCTCGACTGCCGCGCGTATGTCCTTCACGCCGGCCATCACCGCCGAGAGCGCGATAAACTGCGCCTCGCTGCGCTGGGCGATGAGGCGCGCGAGCGTGGTCTTGCCGGTGCCCGGCGGTCCCCAGAGGATGAGCGAGTGCAGCCGGCCGGACTCGATCGCCTGACGCAGCGGCTTGCCGGCGGCCAGCAGGTGCCCCTGGCCGACCACCTCCTCGAGCGAGCGCGGCCGCATGCGGTCGGCGAGCGGCCGCCCCGCATCGGGCCGCGCTGTGCCGGGCCCGCTCACCGCGCGGGCGTTCCGATCACATCAACTCCCTTCGGAGGCGTGAAGGTGAACGCCGCGGCCGGCACCGGCCCGTTGACCGCAACGTGCTCGAACACGATGGTGGCCTCCTGCCCGAGCGTGTCCTCGAGAATCATCCGCTTGAGCGTGCCGTGATCGAACCCGAACAGCGCGCTGCGAAAGTCCGCGCCCGAGGCGTGCAGCGGCTCGACGAACACCCACTCCAACCCCTCGCGCCGCCCGGCCAGGCGCTCGGTGAAGTGCTTGTGCACATCGACCGTGCCGGACAGCAGCATCGCCGGGGTCGCAGACAGCGCCGCGCTCACCGGCTGGACCGTCACCTGCTCGAGATCGCGGTCGTAGAACCAGAGATTGCGCCCGTCGGCCACCATGAGCTGGCCGGCACCGGGCGCATCGCCCCCCGCCTTGGCCGGCAGCGGGCGGATGCTCCAGCGGAATTTCCCCGGGCGCTCGACGATGAGCGTGCCGGCCGAGCGCGACAGCAGCGCCCCGTGCGCATCCACCAGAGTCTGGCGGAAGCTCACCCGCAGAGTGTGCAGCCGGCTGAGGAAGCGATCGAGCGGGGTTGGCGCGCGCGCCGCCTCGGCCGCCGGCGCAGCGCGGGCCGCAGGCGCCACCGCGAGCGCGCAGCCGAGGGCGGCGGCGGCCGCGAGCGCCGTCAGGTTCAACACTTTCGCCATGGGTTGTCATTCCTCCGGGCGCGCCGGCACCAGCACCTCGCGCGAGCCGTTCGATTGCAGCGGGCCGACCAGGCCCGCGTTCTCCATCGCCTCGAGCAGACGCGCGGCGCGGTTGTAGCCGATCTTCAGGCGCCGCTGCACGTAGGAGATGGAGGGCTTGCGCTCCCGGGTCACGATCCGCACCGCCTCGTCATACAGGGCGTCCTGCTCCGGATCGCCCATCTGCCCCGCGCCGCCCTCGCCCTCCTCGCCCGGCAGCCCCGGGATGGGGATCGGGGGACCGGAGAGCACCTCCTCGATGTAATCCGGCGGCGCGGCCCGCTTCAGCGCCTCGGCCACGCGGTGCACCTCCTGGTCGGACACGAAGGCGCCGTGCACGCGCCGCGGGAGCGAGGTGCCGGGCGGAAGATAGAGCATGTCGCCGTGCCCGAGCAGCGTCTCGGCGCCCATCTGATCGAGGATGGTGCGCGAGTCGACCTTGGCCGAGACCTGAAAGGCGATGCGGCAGGGAATGTTGGCCTTGATGAGGCCCGTGATCACATCCACCGAGGGGCGCTGCGTGGCGAGCACCAGATGGATGCCCGAGGCGCGCGCCTTCTGCGCCAGGCGCGCGATGAGCTCCTCGACCTTCTTGCCGACGATCATCATCATGTCGGCGAGCTCATCGATCACCACCACCACGTACGGCAGCGGCGAGAGGTGCGGGATCTGGCTCTGATCGAAGCTCGGATCGTCGGCGGCGCGCGCCAGCATGAGCGGATCGAGAATGGGCTTGCCGGACTCGTTGGCATCCTTCACGCGCCGGTTGAACCCGGCGATGTTGCGCACCCCGAGGGGGGCCATCAGCTGATAGCGCCGCTCCATCTCGGCGACGCACCAGCGCAGCGCGTTCGCCGCCTGCTTCATGTCGGTGACCACCGGCGTCAGCAGGTGCGGGATGCCCTCGTAGACCGACAGCTCGAGCATCTTCGGGTCGATCATGATCAATCGCACGTGCTCGGGCGTCGACTTGTACAGCAGCGACAGCACCATCGCGTTGATCCCGACCGATTTGCCCGAGCCGGTAGTGCCGGCGATCAGCAGGTGCGGCATGCGCGTGAGGTCGGCCACCACGGGCGCGCCGCCGATGTCCTTGCCGAGCGCGAGCGCGAGCGGGGAGTGCATCTCGTCGTAGGCCTTCGAGCGCAGGATCTCCCCGAGCGTGACCATCTCGCGCTTCTCGTTGGCGATCTCGAGCCCCATCACGTTCTTGCCGGGGATGACCTCCACCACACGCACGCTGAGCACCGAGAGCGCCCGCGCCAGGTCCTTCGCGAGGGTGGTGATCTGGCTCGCCTTGACGCCCGGGGCGGGCCGCAGCTCGAAGCAGGTGACCACCGGCCCGGGCTGCACCGAGACCACCTCGGCCTCGATGCCGAAGTCCCGCAGCTTCATCTCCAGCAGGCGCGAGAGGCCCTCGAGCGCCTCGCTCGAGTAGGCCGGCTCGCGCATCGGCGGGTCATCGAGCAGCGACAGCGGCGGCAGCTCGCCGGACTTCGGCGGATCAAACAGCGGCACCTGCCGCTCCTTCTCGACCCGCTCGCTCTTCTCGATCCGCGCGGCGGGCGCGCTGATGCGCGGGGGCGGGCGCTGCGCCACCCGCTGGTGCTCGACCGCGACGGCCTCCTTGCGCGCCTGCCGGCGCTCGCGCCCCACGGCCAGATCGCGCGCCGCGGCGCGCCGCTCGCGCACCCAGCCGAGCACCGCCCAGGCCCACCGCCCGAGCCGGTCCATGATCGTGAACCAGGACACCCCGAAGCCGAGCGACAGGCCCGCCATCCACGCGACCAGCATGACCAGAGTGGCGCCCACGTAGCCGAGCGCCTCGCCGAGTCCGCCGCCGGCGAGCGAGCCGAGCAGTCCCCCCGCGCCCTCGTGCAGCTCACCTGGGCCCCAGTTGAGCTGCGCCAGGGCGCAGCTGGCGATGAGCAGCAGCGCCAGGCCGCCGGCGCGCGCCAGCCGGGTGGCCCGCCCGACCGGCGCCTCGCGAGCGCCGCGGTGCGTGCGCCAGGCGGCGAGCGCGAGCATCACGGGCAGCCAGTAGGCCGGATAGCCGAGCAGGCCGAACAGCGCATCGGCAAGATAAGCGCCGACCGGACCGATGCGGTTGTGCACCACGGGTCCGGCACCGCTGAAAAAGAAGCCCGCATCGCGGGGGCTGTAGGTCGCAAGCGCAATCAGCACCACCAGCGCCGCGGCGGCGGTGGCGATGACCGCGCTCTCGCGCAAAGCGCGGGCGACCGCTGCGCTGAAGCGGGAGGGGCGGCGCGTGAGCGCCTGGGAGTCAGCCAATGGGTACGGCTCCATGATCTCGGATCTTACTGTGGCGCAATTTTAGCGCAGGTCCCGCCGCCCCACCCTTGGTACTATGAACGCCATGCCCCGCGCCCCCGTTACGCTCGAGTGCGCCTCGGGGCCCCTGTGGCATTGAGGAGCCCACATTCATGAGCGATCCCCGGCACAGCCGACTCATCATCCTGGGCTCAGGGCCGGCCGGCTACAGCGCCGCCGTCTACGCCGCCCGCGCCAATCGCGCCCCGCTGCTGATCACGGGCCTGGAGGCCGGCGGTCAGCTGATGAGCACCACGGACGTCGACAACTGGCCCGGGGATGTCGAGGGGCTGCAGGGCCCGGCGCTGATGGAGCGGCTGCGCCGGCACGCCGAGCGGTTTCACACCGAGATCGTGAGCGATCACATCCAGGCGTGCGACCTCGCGGCGCGCCCCTTTCGCCTCACCGGCGATGCCGGCACGTACACCTGCGATGCGCTCATCATCGCCACCGGCGCCACCGCCAAGTATCTCGGCCTGCCCTCCGAGGAGAAGTTCCGCGGCCGGGGCGTGTCGGCCTGCGCGACCTGCGACGGATTCTTCTTCAGAGGACAGCGCGTGGCGGTGATCGGCGGCGGCAATACCGCGGTCGAGGAGGCGCTCTACCTCTCGCACATCGCCGAGCACGTGACGCTCGTGCACCGGCGCGACCGGCTGCGCGCGGAGAAGATTCTGCAGGACCGCCTGCTGCGCGAGGCCGAGGCCGGCAAGGTCAGCCTCGTCTGGGACCATACCGTGGCGGAGATATTGGGCGATGCGCAGGGCGTCACCGGCATCGCCCTCGCGCACGCCAGGACGGGCGAGCGGCGCGAGGTCCCCGTCACGGGCGTGTTCATCGCCATCGGACATGCGCCGAACACCCAGCTGTTCGCCGGACAGCTCGCCATGCGCAACGGCTACCTGCTGGTGCGCAGCGGCAGCGAGGGCAACGCGACCGCCACCAGCATCCCCGGCGTGTTCGGCTGCGGCGACGTCGCCGACCCGATCTACCGCCAGGCCATCACGTCTGCCGGCTCCGGCTGCATGGCCGCGCTCGATGCCGACCGTTATCTGGAGACCGTGGAGGCCGGCCACTCGCCGTAGCGAATGAAGCTCGCCGTCCACTCGAGCATCGAGCAGATCGATCCGGGCCAGTGGAACGCGCTGGCCGGGCGCGAGCAGCCCTTTCTGCGCCACGAATTCCTGGCCGCCCTCGAGCACGGCGGGTGCGTGGGCCCCGCGCGCGGCTGGCTGCCCTGCCCGATCACCCTGAGTGACGCCTCGGGGCTTGCCGGCGCCGCGGCGGCCTTCGTCAAGGACAACTCCTTCGGCGAGTTCGTGTTCGATTTCGCGTGGGCCGAAGCCTACGCGCGCCACGGACTCGAGTACTACCCCAAGCTCACCGTGGCGGTGCCGTTCACACCGGCCACCGGCCCGCGCCTGCTGGTGCGCGCCGATCTTCAGCCCGGCGCAGTGCGCGCGCGGCTGCTCGAGGCGCTGCGCGCGCTGGCGCGCGAGCGCGGCTGCTCCTCCACGCACGCGCTGTTTCTCACCGAGACGGACCGGGCGGCCTGCGAGCAGGCGGGCTGGCTGCTGCGGCGCGACTGTCAGTTCCACTGGCGCAACCGCGGCTACCGCGACTTCGATGAGTACCTCTCGAGCTTCACCGCCGAGAAGCGCAAGAAGGCGCGCCGCGAGCGCCGCCGCGTGCACGAGGCGGGCATCCGCTTCCTCACCCGCTTCGGCAGCGAGCTCGATGCGGGGCTCCTCGATCGGATCTACGCCTTTCACCGCGAGACGTTTGTGCGCCATGGGCACGAGCCCTACCTGACGCGCGCCTTTTTCGACGAGATCGCCCGCACGCTCGGCGATGCGCTGATGGTGAAGATCGCGATGCACGGTGCGCACGCGGTCGCCGCGGCGGTGTTCTTCTGGTCCGAGGCGGCGCTCTGGGGCCGCTACTGGGGGGCGGCGGGCGAGTACCACAGCCTGCACTTCGAGACCTGCTACCACCAGGGGATCGAGTTCTGCATCGAGCGCGGCATCGAGCGCTTCGAGCCGGGCACCCAGGGGGAGCACAAAGTCAGCCGCGGCTTCGAGCCGCACCTGACCTGGTCCGCGCACGACATCCGCGATGTGCGTTTTCGGGCGGCGATCGGCGAGTACCTCGAGCGGGAGGCCGACTGGGTCGAGGGCTACGTCGGCCAGGTGCGCGAGCACGTGCCGTTCCGCAAGGCGAGCTCGTGAAGCGCATCACCTGGCTGTCGGCGCACGAGTCGCAGGAGTGGTTTCCGCCGCTCGAGCAGGCGCTCGATGAGCCGGCGGGGCTGCTCGCCGCGGGCGGGGACCTCTCCAGCGAGCGGCTGCTCGCGGCCTACCGGCGCGGCATCTTTCCCTGGTACTCGCCCGGCCAGCCGGTCCTGTGGTGGTCACCCGATCCGCGCACGGTGCTCTTTCCAGCCGAGTTCCGCCTACACCGGAGTCTTGCAAAAACAATAAGAAACAAAGGCTTGGAGATATCCGTTGATCAGCAGTTCGAGGCCGTGATCGACGCCTGCGCCGCGCCCCGCGGGCGCAGCCCGGGCACGTGGATCACCGCCGAGATGCGGGCCGCCTACGTGCGGCTGCACGAGCTCGGCTTCGCTCACAGCATCGAGGTCACGCACCGGGGCGAGCTCGCCGGCGGACTCTACGGGGTGCGGCTCGGCGGGGTGTTTTTCGGCGAATCCATGTTCTGCCGCGCGCGCGACGGCTCGAAAGTGGCGCTCGCGCAGCTGGTGATGATGTGTGCGGGCAACGGCATCGCGCTCATCGACTGTCAGATGCCCTCGGCGCACCTGGCGAGCCTCGGGGCGCGCGCCATCCCGCGCGGGCACTTCCAGGCGCTGCTCGAGCGCTGGGTGCACCTCGAGGCGGTTGCCCTGCAGCGGCCTGCGCCTCAGGACTGAGCCGACGTAAATTGCACAGCTGCGGCCATTTGTGCTGCAATTCGCGCCCCCGCAACTCAAAGGGCCATATGTCCAAAGAAGACGCCATCCAGATGGAGGGTGAGGTGGTGGAAACACTGCCCAACACCACGTTCCGCGTGAAGCTGAAGAACGGCCACGTGGTCACCGCGCACATCTCAGGCAAGATGCGCAAAAACTACATCCGCATTCTCACCGGTGACCAGGTCACCGTCGAGATGACCCCCTACGATCTGACAAAGGGGCGCATCGTCTACCGCGGGCGCTGAGGGCGCCCGGCCATCTCTGCGGCGAGCGTGATCGGCTGAGCGCTAGGCCGTCACTTCGGGCTGCGCAGTCGCGGTGCACTCCAGTTCCAGGCGTGAGCCATCCGCTGCCACCGAGACCCGCACCTGACCGCCGCCGACGAGACGCCCGAACAGCAGCTCCTCGGCGAGCGGTCGCTTGATGAACTCCTGGATGGTGCGGGCCATCGGACGGGCGCCCATCTTAGGATCATAGCCCTTCGCGGCGATCCAGCGGCGCGCCGCATCGTCGAGCGAGATCGTCACGCCCTTCTGCTCGAGCTGCATTTCCACCTCGAGGATCAGCTTGTCGACCACCCGCTCGATGGTCGGGGCATCCAGGGTCGCGAACTGGATGACCGCATCGAGGCGGTTGCGGAACTCCGGGGTGAACAGGCGCCGGATCGCCTCCATGCCGTCGCTCGCGTTGTCCTGCTGCGTGAACCCGATCGAGGGCCGGGCCATCTCCTGCGCCCCGGCATTGGTGGTCATGACGATGATGACGTGGCGGAAGTCGGCCTTGCGCCCGTTGTTGTCCGTGAGCGCGCCGTGGTCCATCACCTGCAGCAGCAGGTTGAACACGTCCGGATGAGCCTTCTCGATCTCATCGAGCAGCAGTACACAGTGCGGGTGCTTGGTGACCGCCTCGGTCAGCAGCCCCCCCTGATCAAATCCCACATACCCCGGCGGCGCCCCGATCAGGCGCGAGACGGTGTGCCGCTCCATGTATTCGGACATGTCGAAGCGCAGGAACTCCACCCCGAGGGTGATGGCGAGCTGGCGGGTCACTTCGGTCTTGCCGACGCCGGTGGGGCCGGCGAACAGGAAGCTGCCGACGGGCTTTCGCTGATCGCCGAGCCCCGAGCGGGCCATTTTGATGGCCGCGGCGAGGGCCTCGATCGCCTTGTCCTGACCGAAGATGACGAGCTTGAGGTTGCGCTCGAGGCTGCGCAGCACCTCCCGATCCGAGCTCGAGACGCTCTTCGGCGGAATGCGCGCCATGCGCGCCACCACGTCCTCGATGTGGCTCACCTCGATCGCCGCCGGCCGCTCGGTGAGCGGCCTCAGGCGCTGGCGCGCTCCGGCCTCATCGACCACGTCGATGGCCTTGTCGGGCAGATGGCGCTCGTTGATGTGCCGCGCGGCGAGCTCGGCGGCGGCCTTGAGCGCCTCGGGCGTGTAGGGGATGCCGTGATGCTCCTCGAAGCGCCCCTTCAGGCCGAGCAGGATCTCCACCGTCTCGGCCACCGAGGGCTCGGTCACATCGATCTTCTGGAAGCGGCGCGCGAGCGCGTGATCCTTCTCGAAGATGCCGCGGTATTCCTGGTACGTGGTCGAGCCGATGCAGCGGATCTCCCCGTTGGTGAGCACCGGCTTGATCAGGTTCGAGGCGTCCATCACCCCGCCGGAGGCGGCTCCGGCGCCGATCACGGTGTGGATCTCATCGATGAACAGGATCGCCCCGGGCAGCTTCTTCAGCTCGCCGATCACCGCCTTCAGGCGCTTCTCGAAATCCCCGCGGTACTTGGTGCCGGCGATGAGCGCGCCCATGTCGAGCGCGTAGAGGGAGCAGTCGGCGAGCACCTCGGGCACCTGTCCCTCGACGATCAGGCGCGCCAAGCCCTCGGCGATGGCCGTCTTGCCGACGCCGGCCTCCCCGACATAGAGCGGATTGTTCTTGCGGCGGCGGCAGAGGATCTCGATGGTGCGCTCGACCTCAAGCTTGCGCCCGATCAGCGGATCGATGCGCCCCTCCTGCGCCAGGCGGTTCAGGTTCGTGGTGTATTTCTCGAGCGCGCTGCCGCCGTCGCTCTCGCGCTCCTCGGACTGCGGCTCCTCGGCGGCCTTCTCCTCGGCCAGCTTCGAGAGGCCGTGGGAGATGTAATTGACGACATCGAGGCGCGTGATGTGCTGACGGTTGAGCAGGAACACCGCGTGGCTCTGCTTCTCGCTGAAGATGGCCACCAGCACGTTGGCGACACCCACTTCCTTGCGGCCGCTGGACTGCACGTGAAACACCGCGCGCTGCAGCACGCGCTGGAAGCCGAGCGTCGGCTGCACCTCACGCTCGGCGCTCTCGGCCACGCGCGGGGTCGACTGTTCGATGTGCTCCTTGAGCTCCTGGCGCAGCCGCGCCAAATCCGCGCCGCAGGCGCGCAGCACTTCGCGCACCCGCGGGGTGTCGAGGATCGACAGCAGCAGGTGCTCGACCGTGAGGTACTCGTGGCGCGCCTCGCGCGCCTGGTGGAACGCCTCGTTCAGGCAGTATTCAAGCTCGTTCGACAGCACTTTTCTCGAGCCTCTTGCCGCTCACGCCTCTTCCAGCGTGCACATCAGCGGGTGCTGATTGTCACGCGCATAAGTGGTGACCTGTGCGACCTTGGTTTCGGCGATCTCGAAGGTAAACACCCCGCAGACACCCTTACCCTGGGTATGCACCTCCAGCATGATACGCGTCGCGGTGGGCCGGTCGAGGCTGAAGAACTTCTCCAGAACATCGACCACGAACTCCATCGGCGTGTAGTCGTCGTTGAGCAGCACCACCCGGAAGAGCGGCGGCGGCTTGACCTCGGGCCGCGCCTCCTCGACGAGTACCCCGGCATCGGGACGGGTCGGATGGGGGTCGGTCATAGCCTCTTTATAGGGGCCGCCACCGCGCAACACAAGAGCAGTCCCCCCGCCCCTGCCGCACGCGCCGAGAGGTGATCGGGCTCTCAAACAGAAACAAGCGCTTGTGAGCGGAACCGGCAGCCCCGTATGATTGATCGGGTGCCCCGCGCACGTTGCGGACATTTTACGCTCCATATTCTTACCGATCCGGCTGAAGCATCGATGAGCACCGCGTCCTGGCTTGAAGGATTCCGCCCCAGTGATCCCTGGCGCGCCCTGATCGCCAATCGGGGCCCGGGGGTGGTCGTGGGCATTCTGGCGCTCGCGCTCGCCGTGCAGACGGCGCTGCTCGTGACCGACCTCGCCGGCGGCAGCGCCCTGCCGCCCCCGCCGCTCGCGGCCTGGCAGCCGCACGAGAGCGGACCGGACGTGGCGAGCATCGCCGCTGCACACCTGTTCGGTGTGGCCCCGCAGTCGGCCGAGACCGGCGGGCGGGATGCGCCGAGCACCCGATTGCCGCTGGTGCTGACGGGCGTGCTCGCGGCGCGGGATCCGTCCCAGGGCCTCGCCATCCTCGGGCCGAACGCCCAGAGCGCCAGGGTGTACGCCGTGGGCGACAGCATCCCGGGCGGCGCGACGCTCGATGCCGTGCTGCCCCGCAAGGTGCTGCTGCGCCACGACGGCGCGATTCGATCGCTTGCCTTGCCGCAGCAGGCGCCCCCGGGGGCAGCGCCGCCGAGCGCGGCGGCGCTGCCCCCGACCGAGACCAGCGCGCCGCAGTTTGTGGCCCGCATGCGCTCGCTCGTGGCGCGCCGGCCGGGCATCCTCGCGCAGCTGCTGCGGCCCGAGCCGGTCTTCTCCGGTGACCATCAGATCGGCTACCGCGTCTACCCCGGCAGCGATGCGCAGGCCTTCCATAGCCTGGGGCTGAAGTCCGGCGACCTGGTGCTCGACATCAACGGCGCGCCGCTCAACGACCCGGCCCAGGACCAGCAGATTCTCAATACCCTCGATTCCTCGAGCGAGGCGACCGTGACCGTGCTGCGCAACGGGCAGCAGCGCATCCTCACGCTCAATCTGGCGCAGGTCGAGCAGGCCGCCCGGTCCGTCACGCGGGCGCAGGCAAGCTCCCCCGCCCCTGCGGGCGGCCCCACCGCGGTGCCGTTCGGCAACGCGCCGCACGCGCCCCCGCCGCCCCGGTGAGGAACCTCCTTGTGAAAGGCCTGCGCTGGTTCGTGCTCTGCCTGCTCGCGCTCGCGGCGCTCGCCCATCAGGCGAGCGCCGCCGTCGCGAGCATCACGCCGAACTTCAAGGACGCGAACATCCGCCAGATCATCCAGGCGGTCAGCGCCGCGACCGGCAAGAACTTCATCCTCGACCCGCGCGTCAACGCCCAGGTCACGATGTACTCCTCGACGCCGCTCACGCCGGCGGCCTTCTACCAGGCGTTTCTCTCGATCCTCGAAGTCTACGGCTACATCGCGGTGCCCTCGGGCCACGATATCGTCAAGATCGTGCCGACCGCCGATGAGCGGGTCATGACCGGCAACACCCTGCCGAAATTCATCAGCCCGACCTCCGATGAGATCGTCACCCAGGTGATCCCGGTCAAGAACGTCAGCGCCGCCGAGCTCGTGCCGATCCTGCGTCCGCTCGTGCCCGAGTGGGGCCACCTCGCGGCCTATCCGCCCTCGAACATCCTCATCGTCTCGGACCGCGCGAGCAACGTTAACCGCATCATGCGCATCGTCCGCCGCATCGACCGCGTCGGCAACCAGGACGTCGATGTGATGCCGCTGCACAACGCCTCGGCCACGCAGGTGGTGCAGGTGATCGACCAGCTCTACCAGGGGCAGGCCGCCGCGCAGATGGGCCGCACCTTCAAGGTGGTGGCCGATGAGCGCACCAACAGCGTGCTGATCAGCGGCGATCCGGCCGAGCGGCTGCGCATCCGGGCGCTCGTGGCGGAGCTCGACACCCCGACGGCCGCCGGCGGCAACACCCGCGTGGTGTATCTGCATTACGCCAGCGCCAAGGAGCTCGCGCCGAAGCTCAAGCAGCAGATGGAGGAGCTGGCGCAGATCGCGACCGCCAGCAACGTCAAGGGCGCCGCGCAGGCGGCGGCGGAGAAGAACGCTCTGGTGTGGGCCGACACGCAGAACAACGCGCTCGTAATCACCGCCCCGCCGAAGGTGATGCGCACCATCCTGCACATCGTTGCGCAGCTCGACATCCGCCGCCCGCAGGTGCTGGTGCAGGCGATCATCGCCGAGGTGGACGTCAACAAGACCGACGCTCTCGGGGTCAACTGGGCCGCCTACTCGCAGGTCGACAAGCTGCCCCTCGGCGGGTTCGTCGAGCCGGTCGGCGGCACGAGCATCATCGATCTGGTCGATGCGGCGAAGAACCCGGCGAGTCTGACCACCTCGCTTCTCGAGGGCACCACCATCGGCGTGGGCACGGTCTCCGCCGGCGGGGTGTCCTTCGCGGCCATGATCCGGGCGCTGCGCGGCAACGACAACACCAACATCGTGGCCACCCCGTCCGCGGTCACGATGGACAACCAGCAGGCGGTGCTGAAGTCGGTCGATGAGGTGCCGTTCGTGACCGGCCAGTACACCAATGCCTCGACCGTCACCAGCGGCACCGTGACCCCGTTCCAGACCGTGCAGCGCGAGGAGGTCGGCACGATCCTGAAGGTGACGCCGACGATTTCCGCGACCGGCAACTCGGTGATGCTCAAGATCTCGGTGGAGAGCTCGAGCGTGCTGCCGACGTCGGTCTCCACGGTCGATCCGACCACGCAAAAGCGCAGTATCACCACCAACGTGCTGATCCAGAACAAGGGCATCGTGGTGCTCGGCGGCCTGATCGAGAACTCCCAAAGCCGCAACCACAGCAGCATGCCCTACATCGGCGACATTCCCATCCTCGGGTGGCTGTTCAAGTCGCGCAACGACCAGGCCTCGCGCAGCAACCTGATGATCTTCATCAAGCCGACGATCCTGCGCAACCAGAGCGAGGCGGCCAGCCAGAGCGGCATCAACTACCGCTACATGCTGCAGCAGGAAAGCAGCCTGCCGCAGCCGCAATTCCCGCCGCTGCTCTACGGAGAGCCGCGGCCGAGCCTGCCGCCGCCCGCGAACGGCGCCGCGGGACAGGCGCCGGATGCGGTCCCTGCCGCGACGAGCCCGGGCGGCGCGCCCGGACAGCCCCCCAAGGCCGCCCCCGCGAGTCCACCCCAGCCGTGAGCGAGCCACGTCCCCTCGAGATGAAGAGCCGCATCGCGGCCGGCGACCCGCGGCTGCCCTTCGCCTTCGCGAAGCGCCACGGCGTGCTGGTGAAGAGCCTCAGCGAGGACAGCGCCGAGTGCGTCTGCCGCGAGCGGGCCTCCCCGCTCGGCCTTGCCGAAGCGCGCCGAGTCCTGGGGCGCCCCATACGGGTCGCGCGGGTCTCGGCAGAGGAGTTCGATCGTCTGCTGCAGCAGGTCTACGAGGCCGGCTCCGATACGATACAGGCGGTGGAGGGGCTCGGCGAGACCGAGGATCTCGCCCACCTCGCCCAGGAGCTGCCCGAGCAGGCGGACCTGCTCGACAGCGACGATGATGCGCCCATCATCCGCCTGATCAACGCCGTGCTCACCCAGGCGGTGAAGGAAAACGCCTCGGATATCCACATCGAGACGTTCGAGAACCGCCTGGTGGTGCGCTTTCGCGTCGACGGGGTGCTGCGCGAGGTGCTGCAGTCCAGGCGCGCGGTCGCGCCGCTGGTGGTCTCGCGCATCAAGGTCATGTCCAAGCTCGACATCGCCGAGAAGCGCCTGCCGCAGGACGGACGGATCGGGCTGCGCATTGCCGGCCGCGCCGTGGACGTGCGCGTGTCGACCATTCCGGCCGGCTACGGCGAGCGCGTGGTGCTGCGTATGCTCGACAAGCAGGCCGGCCGGCTCGACTTGCACGCCCTCGGCATGGACCCGGCGACCGAGCAGCGGATCGATGAACTCATCCACAAGCCGCACGGGATCCTGCTGGTGACGGGCCCGACCGGCTCGGGCAAGACCACCACCCTGTACGCGGCGCTCGAGCGGCTGAACGACAACTCCAGCAACATCATGACCGTGGAGGACCCGATCGAGTACTACATCGACGGCATCGGCCAGACCCAGGTCAACACCAAGGTGGAGATGACCTTCGCGCGCGGCCTGCGCGCGATCCTGCGCCAGGACCCGGATGTGGTCATGATCGGCGAGATCCGCGACCTCGAGACCGCGCAGATCGCCGTGCAGGCGAGCCTCACCGGGCACCTGGTGCTCTCCACGCTGCACACCAACACCGCCGCCGGCGCGGTCACCCGGCTGCGCGACATGGGCATCGAGCCGTTCCTGCTCTCCTCGAGCCTGATCGGCGTGCTGGCCCAGCGCCTGGTGCGGGTGCTCAACCCCGAGACCAAGCGGCCCTTCACCGCCGGGGAGGCCGAGCGGCGGCTGCTCAACCTGGCCCCGGGGGGGCCCGCCCCGACACTGTACCGCCCGGGCGATGACGCCATGGGCGGCTACCGCGGCCGCTCGGGCATCTACGAGCTGATCATGGTCGATGACACGATGCGCACCATGATCCACGACGGGGCGAGCGAGCAGCAGATCGAGCGGCACGCCCGCCACAGCACCCCCTCGATCCGTGATCACGGCCGCGCCCGAGTGCTGCGCGGGGAGACCACGCTGGAGGAAGTGTTGCGGGTCACCCGGGAAGACTGACGTGGGCGCCTTCGAGTACACCGCGCTCGATGCCGGCGGCAAGGAGCGCAAGGGCATCCTGGAGGGCGACACGCCGCGGCACATTCGCCAGCAGCTGCGCGAGCGGCAGCTGCTGCCGGTGACCGTCAACGAAGTCTCCGAGCGCGAGGCCGGACGCCAGCGATCCTTCGGGTCGCTGCGGCGCGTCTCCGCGGCGGACGTGACTCTGCTCACCCGCCAGCTCGCCACCCTCGTGCACGCGGGGCTCCCCCTCGAGGAGTCGCTCCTTGCCGTCTCGCAGCAGACCGAGAAGCCGCGCGTGCAGAGCATCCTGCTCGGCGTGCGCTCGCGGGTCATGGAGGGTCATACCCTCGCCGACGGCCTGGCGGAGTTTCCGCGCGTGTTCCCGGAGATCTACCGCGCCACGGTGGCCGCCGGCGAGCAGGCCGGGCACCTCGACACCGTGCTCGAGCGGCTCGCCGATTACACCGAGAGCCGCGAGGAGATCCGCCAGAAGATTCTCGCCGCGATGCTCTACCCGATCGTGCTCACGGTGATGTGCTTTCTCATCGTCGCGGCACTGATGGTCTACGTCGTGCCCAAGGTGATCTCGGTATTCCAGGCGAGCAAGGCGAAACTGCCGCTCATCACCCGCATCCTGATCGGCACCAGCCACTTCCTGCGCGTCAACGGCATCTGGCTCGTGCTCGGGACGGTAGTGACCGTCGTGCTCGTGCGGCGCTGGCTGCGCAACCCCGCCGCGCGCCGGCGCTTCCATCACCTGGTGCTGCGCATGCCGCTCGCCGGCAAGCTGGTGCGCGGCTTCAATACCGCGCGCTTCACGCGCACCTTCAGCATCCTCTCGATGAGCTCCGTGCCGGTGCTCGATGCGCTGCGCATCGCCGGTGAGGTGGTGACGAGCCTGCCGATGCGCGATGCGGTGCTGGAGGCGGCCGAGCGGGTGCGCGAAGGGGCGCCCATCGGGCGCTCGCTCGGGGTGAGCAAGCTGTTCCCGCCCATGACCATCCACCTGATCTCGAGCGGGGAGTCGAGCGGGGAGCTCGATGCCATGCTCGCGCAGGCCGCCGTCAGCCAGGAGCGCGAGCTCGACGCGATCATGGCGGCGATGGTCGGCCTGCTCGGCCCACTGCTCATCGTGATCATGGGACTGTTCGTCATGGGCATTGTTTTTGCAATGCTCCTGCCGATCTTCCGTTTGGATGATCTGATTCACTAACGGCACCGTTGCGCTCGGCGCGGCTTGTGATTTAATTCTGCGCACCCTCCCGGAGCGGGAGCCCAGCGTGTCACATGAGCGAGAAATCCGAATCGGAAGAGTTTGAGGACGAAGAGGAGCCTGAAGTCGAAGAGGCCGACGTCGACCTCGATCAGGTCATCAAGGATCTCGATCTCGCCAAGCATCGCGCCCCCAAGGCCGGCGATCCGGCCTGGCGGCGGCTCGAGCGGCTGTTCGAGGAGAAGCACACCGCCGAGCTCACCAGCGACTTTGAAGACTATGACATCGGCGATGGAGCCGAGGACGGCTCCGGGGCCGCGCGGCGCAAGAGGTGATCGCGCCGCAGGCCTCGCGGCTTAATGGAAATCCCGCGAGCGCGTCGCCAGCGCCCCGAGCAGCGCCGTGCGGTCGATGAGGCGCCGGGCGATGAGGTGCGTCACGCCCTCCTCGCGCTGCAGCCGCCCCTGTACCTCGAGGAGCCGGGCGCACAGGAGCGCCTCGCGATGCGCCTCGGCGATGCGTTCCCAGACGATGACGTTCACCTGGCCGGTCTCATCCTCCAGCGTCACGAATGTGACACCGCCGGCGGCTGCGGGGCGCTGACGCATCAGCACGATCCCCGCCGTGCGCGCCGCGCGGCCATCGGCCAGTGCGGCGATGTCATCCGCCGTGCACACCCCCAGCTTGCCGAGCGCGGCGCGCAGCAGCGCCAGAGGATGGCGGCCGAGCGTCAGCCCGACTGAGGCGTAATCGGCCACAATGTTTTCCCCCTCGGTCGGCGCGTGGAGCATTGGGCGGGCCACCTCGGCGGCGAGCGGGCGCTCCGGACGGGCGGGCTGGGCGCCCTGCCCCGAGGGATGGGCAGTCGCACCACCGGCCCCCTGCTCGAGCGGCAGCGGCCGCTCGACGCCGGCGACGTCCCAGAAGGCCACATGACGGTTGCCGCTCAAGGGGGCGAACGCGCCCGCAGCGGCGAGCGCCTCGAGATCGCCGCGATCAAGCCCGGCGCGCCGGGCGAGATCCTGCACGCCGATGAAGGCAAGCGTCGCGCGCGCGCTGACGAGCCGGGCCGCCCCGGCGCGCGAGAGCCCCTGCACCAGGCGCAATCCCAGGCGCAACGCCGGCTGAGCGCCCGGCGAGGGCTCCAGGGTGCAATCCCACTCGCTCGCACAGGCATCCACCGGACGCACCTCGACACCGTGCGCGCGCGCATCGCGCACCAGCTGCGCCGGGGCGTAAAAGCCCATCGGCTGACTGTTCAGCAACGCGGCGGTGAAGGCCGCCGGCTCATGGCACTTCAGCCAGGCCGAGTCGTACACCAACAGCGCAAAGCTGGCCGCGTGCGCCTCCGGAAAGCCGTAGTCGCCGAATCCCAACATCTGCCGGTAGATCCGCTCGGCGAAATCCCGCGAGTAGCCGCGCGCGGCCATGCCGCCGAGGAGCCTGTCGCGGAAATGCCCGATGCCGCCGCTGCGCTTCCAGGCGCCCATGGCGCGGCGCAGCTGATCGGCCTCCCCGGGAGTGAACCCCGCGGCCGCCACCGCGAGCTGCATCACCTGCTCCTGGAAGATCGGCACCCCGAGGGTGCGCCGCAGCACCGCCTCGATCTGACGGCTCGGGTACTGCACCGGCTCCCTCTCCTGCCGGCGCCTGAGGTAGGGGTGCACCATGTCGCCCTGGATGGGCCCGGGACGCACGATGGCCACCTCGATGACCAGGTCGTAGTAGCTGCGCGGCTTCAGCCGCGGCAGCATCGCCATCTGCGCGCGCGATTCGATCTGAAACACCCCGACCGTGTCGGCGCGCGAGATCATCTCGTAGACCTCTGACTCCTCGGCGGGCAGCGTGCCGAGCGCATGGCGCGTGCCGCGCACGCCGTTGACCAGATCGAACGCCTTGCGCAGGGCGGTGAGCATGCCGAGGGCGAGCACGTCGACCTTGAGCAGGCCGAGGGCGTTCAGGTCGTCCTTGTCCCATTGCACCACGGTGCGCTCGGGCATGGCCGCATTCTCGATCGGCACCAGCTCATCGAGCCGCCCGGCGCTGATCACCAGCCCCCCGACGTGCTGGGACAGGTGGCGCGGGAAGCCCGGAAAGGCGATCAGCTCGCGCGCGAGCGCCAGCAACCGCTCGAGCGCCGGATCCTCAGGATCGAACCCCGCCTCGCGCAGCCGCCCGGGCATCGCTTCGCTGCCGTCCCACCACTGCATCGTCTTGGCGAGCCGGGCGCACACTTCGGGGTCGAGCCCGAAGGCCTTGCCGAGGTCGCGCAGGGCGCTTTTCGCGCGGTAGAGAATCACCGTGGCGGCGAGCGCTGCGCGCTCGCGGCCGTACTTGCCGTAGACGTACTGGATCACCTCCTCGCGCCGCTCGTGCTCGAAGTCGATGTCGATGTCGGGCGGCTCGTTGCGCTCCTTGGAGATGAACCGCTCGAACAGCAGCCCCGCGCCGCGCTCGGGGTCGACCGCGGTCACCCCCAGGCAGTAGCACACCCGCGAGTTGGCGGCCGAGCCGCGGCCCTGACAGAGAATGCCGCGTGCGCGCGCGAAGGCGACCAGGTCCTCGACGGTGAGGAAGTACGGCTCGTAGCCGAGCTCGGCGATCAGCGCCAGCTCGTGCTCGATCGCGGCGCGCTCGCCCGCCGGCACGCCGTGCGGCCAGCGACGATTCGCCCCCTCCTCGGTGAGCCGGCGCAGATAACCCGCGGGGGTCTCGCCCGGCGGCACCAGCTCGCGCGGATACTCGTAGCGCAGCTCATCGAGCGAGAACGTGCAGCGCTGCGCGATGCGCACCGTCTCCTCCAGGAGCCCAAGCGGATAGAGCTTGACGAGCCGATCGAGCTCGCGCAGATGACGCTCGCCGTTGGGGTACAGGCTCGTGCCGGCCTCGGCAATGGGCACGTTGAGGCGGATGGCCGTGAGCGCATCCTGCATCCTGCGGCGCGCACGCACGTGCATGTGCACGTCCCCGCTCGCAACGAGCGCCAGCCCGCTCTCGCGGCCGATGTGCTCGAGAGCGGCGAGCCACTCGCGATCGTCCCCGCCGCGCAGCAGCTCCACGGCGATCCAGGCCTGCCCGGGGAAACCCGCCGCGAGCCAGCGCGCCTGCTCCACCTGCGGGGCCTCGCCCGGCAGCCACAGGAGCAGACAGTGCTCGAGCGTCGCGTGAAGATCGTCGCGCGTGAGGCGATAGCCGCCCTTCGCCGCGGCGCGGCGGCCCAGGGTGATGAGCCGGCAGAGCCGCCCGTAGCCGTGCCGATCGGTGGCGAGCGCCACCAGACGCAGACCGCACTCGAGCGCGAACTCCGCGCCGATGATCAGGTGCAGACCCCGCTCCTTGGCCGCCAGGTGCGCACGCACCGCTCCCGAGAGCGAACACTCGTCGGTGAGCGCGAGCGCGCGGTAGCCGAGCGCGGCCGCCTGGGTGATGAGTTCCTGCGGATGCGAGGCGCCGCGCAGGAAGGTGAAGTTGCTCAGACAGTGCAGCTCGGCATACGGGACGTTCGCCGCCGCGCGCTTACCCATACACGCCGTTCCGTCAGACTTGCTCGATCATGCGCAGAGATGATCGAAGCTGATTTCCTGCTTCGCCGAGGCCGGTTTCACCCGGGTCCTGCGACCCAGGCCAGAGCCTTCCGCTGCACAGGCTGCGACCGTGGAACTCACGGCCATGTTCTTCAGGTTGATTGCGGCGTTCACGTCGCGGCCGTGGATGGCGCCGCAGGCCGGGCATATCCACTCGCGCACCGACAGCGGCGGGTCATTCAACTTGCGCTCACACGCCGAGCACGGCTTGCTGCTGGCGAAGAAGCGCTCCGCCACCACGATCTGACCGCCACGCATTACGGCCTTGTACCTCAAGATGAGTTTCTCTTCCGCTTCAATCGCCGCAGCTCCCGCTCGCGCGGTCGCCTCTTCCATCGTCTCCTGCAGCAGGTCCTCGCCACCGCTCCCGTGATCGACGGCAACCCGATCCACCCGCTCCCGATCGTGCGGATCATGGCCGAGTGGAGCCAGCCAGACACCCCTTATGCACATCCGGCGGTCAAGGCGCGTACTCAAAAGACGCCGCAGATCTCCGCCATGAATGGCGGCGTCTTACGGCGTGTCGGATAAATTCAGCAGCTCAAGCCCCTGCAAGAACCACCGGTGCGGCGGCTCGCGCTCACGGAACAGCCACAGTCGCCGGCCGTGCATATCGCGGGCGTTGTAATAGTCGCGCGCGATGTCCCGCCCGTCCCACCAGCCGGTCTCGATCCGCTCCGGCTCGCCCTCCAGGCGCAACGCGCCGCGCCAGCGCGGCAGGCCATCGCGCTGGCGCAGAAGCCGCGGTTGCGGCAACAGCCACAGGGGGCGAACCGCGAAGCGGTGAGCGCCCACGCCGGATGCGCGGGCGGGGTGCCCTGCCCCCAGGGACGGGCGATGCGGCGTGCCTGCTTCCGACGCCAAACATGCCTCGGGCTTCACGACCCGCCAGGCCGACTCCGGCCGATGATCGGGCACGAGGGCGAGCGCCTCGAGCGCCTCGGGCCCGAGCCGAGCGCGCAGCCGCTCGATGAGATCGACGCCGCTCGCGGCGGCGAGTCCGCCCCGCTCGCCGGGCTGCCACAGCCCGGATGATTGCACCACGCGCGGCACGGGCAAGCCGGCGCGCAGCTCGCAGGCGCGCGCCGGCTCGGGCAGCGCGAGCGTGCGCAGCCGCTCCTCCAGCAACTGCGCGAGCTGCGCCGCATCGGCCAGCGGCGTACCGAGCCGCAGCACGCAGCAGGTGGGTGCGGCATGGCGGTGCCACAGACGGTACTCGAGCGCCAGCACCCCGCACTGGCGCGCCGCGAGGAACCGGCCGAGCTCATCGAGCAGCGGCCGCAGCGCGGCGGTAAGCAGCGCATGGCTCGCCGATTCGCAGGGCAGCTCGCGGCGGCGGCGAAACCGCACCGGAGCCTCGAACCGCTCGCGCGGATCGTCCGCGCGTCCCGTCAGCCGATCCAGATCGGCCAGCCGCGCCGCGCCGAAGCGCTGCGCAAAGCCGGCGCGGGGCAGACGCAGCGCCTGGCCAATGGTGCGCACACCGAGGCAGGCCAGGCGCCCGATCAGCTCCTCGGGCCAGCGCAACGCTGCGATCGGCAAGGGCGCGAGCGAGCCGGTCAGCTGCGCCGTATCCAACACCTCGAACGGCCGCCCGGCGCGCGCGCCGGCGAGCGCCGCAAGCGGTGTCGGGGCGAACGCCAGGGTGGCGGTCTGACTCAGCTGGGCGCACTCCCCGGCCATCGCGCGGCGCAGCCCCTCCACCCCGCCGAACAAATGCAAGCTGGAGCGTACCTCGAGCAACAGGCCATCGGGCGGCGCGAGACTGATACGGGGAGTGAAACGCTGCGCACGCGTGGCCAGGGACTGCAGAATGCGCGACGCGTCCACAGCGGTCTGCGCCGCCAGAGCAGGAACGTGCACGCCGAGCCACAGCGGCACACCCGACGGCGCAGTGCTCCGCCGGGGCGCCTCGCGCGGCGCCACCGGACGCACGAGTGTCTGTGGGGCGCTGCGCGCCGGCAAACTCGCCGGCGCGTCCGCCGGCGCAAACAGATCCATCGTCCTAGGTACGTTCATGGTCCTCCCAGCGCAGATCGAGCGCACCGCGCGCCCCGCCGCGGCTCTTGAGCAGCGTGACCCGCACGCCACCGCGGCGCGGCTCAAGCGCCACCCGCAGCATCGCCGGGGAGGCCTCGCGAGCCGACTCGCGCGGCCTGAACAACACCCCGAGCGCATTGCCGCGCTGCGCTGCGAGCTGCAGACGGCGGATCTGCCGGGCGGGCGCATCCTTCGCCCAGGCGAGGACACTGTCACAGGCGCCCGAGCCCAGCGCCTGCTCGATGGCCCACAGGGCGGCCGCCCGCCGGGCATGAGGGGGCGCACGGGCGATGAGCAGCCGGGTGAGCGCCATGCCCGCCCCCGCGAGTGCCGGAGCGAACGGCTGCAAGGGTGGCGCCACCCACACGCACCAGCGTGCCTCGGACCGGCTGGTGATGGCCGCCAGCGCCGGCAGCATCAGCCGCAGCTCGCCCTGACCCCACCGTGCCGGGAGAATCTCGATCAGACCGCTGCGCGGCCAGCCGCCGCCCGGCAGTGCCTCATCGAGCGGTGCGAATCCGCTCGGCCAGACCGGCACCCGCGCCGCAGACCCGGCCCGCCAGAGCGCCGGATGTGCGAGCAGCCGCTCGAGCCGCGGGTCCGGGTGCGACGAACGTGACGGCGCGGCGCCGTGCCGGGGTAGATCGACGGCCATGTGCGCCGGCTCCCACCATCACATCAGCCCGTGGCTCTTGCCCCGGCGCAACACCCCGACCACGATGCCCTCGATCAACAGCGACTGCTCCTTCAGATCGACCCGGATGGGCTCGAAATCACTGTTCTCCGGCAACAGCCAGACGATCGAGCCTTCCTGGCGGTAACGCTTCACCGTGACCTCGTTCTCCAGACGCGCCACGACGATCTGTCGGCTGCGCACATCCGGGGTGCGGTGCACCGCGACCAGATCCCCATCGAGGATGCCGGCATCCTTCATGCTCATGCCGCTGACCTTGAGCAGGTAATGCGGCCGGGGCTGGAACAGCCCCGGATCGATGTCGAGCCGCGCCTCGATGTTCTCCTCGGAGAAGATCGGCCGCCCGGCGGCGACCCGCCCGATCAGCGGCAGCCCGATCTGCTCACGGATGGTGTCCTTCAGCTGAATGCCGCGCGAGGCGCCCGGCACCAGCGCGATGACCCCCTTGCGCGCCAGGGCGCGCAGGTGATCCTCGGCGGCATTGGCCGAACGGAAGCCCAGCTCGCGCGCGATTTCCGCCCGGGTGGGCGGCATGCCGGAGTGGGCGATGAAGCGCTGAATGAGACGCAGAACCTGTGCTTGCCGTGGCGTGAGGTCAGACATGGCGGAGCCTGTGTGCTTATACAATGCTGTGATTATATCCATGTCACAACGTTTGGCAAGCCGTTCTTGCGCCACCACAGAGCACACGGAGCGCACCGTCCCGCAGCGCCCACGCAAACCCGCATCCCCACCATTCGTGTTTCTACTCCTGCGCTCAACTCGATCCCGGCACACCGATTCCTCAGGCCATTCAGCATCCATTCATCTGTGCTCTCAACTACGTATTGCTCGCAACCCAAATCCAATCAAATCAGCTGCAACGGGGTTGCATTCCCTGAACAAATTTGTTGGACTTGCGCACTCGAGTCGTGGGGGATGCTCCACCTCGGTTCGTTTGCATTTTCAGGACCTCTTCAATCAACAACCCCAAGGGGACTTTATGAAGTACGCGAGCGTAGTGAAGGTGGCCGCGGCCGCGGCACTCGTGGTCGGTCTCGCCGGCTGCCAGAACCTGACCCCCATCAAGACCGACATTGCCAACCTGAAGTCGCAGGTGGCCCAGCTCCAGACCCAGGTCGCCACGGCTCAGAGCACGGCTGACAAGGCCAACAGCGCGGCCCAGGCCGCTCAGAACGACGCCGATCAGAAGTCCGCCGCTGCCCAGAGCACCGCCAATGAGGCGCTGTCGCTCGCGCAGTCGAACAAGGCGGCGATCGACGCCACCAACGAGAAGATCGACCGCATGTTCAAGCGCTCGATCTCCAAGTAAGAGTTCAGCGCTCTTACGAACAACGCCGCGCATTGCGCGGCGTTTTTTTTGGCCTCGGGTGTTACTACGCACATGCCCAAAGGCATGTTGATTCATTGACTAATCTGCTGGCTGCGTTCGCAAATCACCCCAAGTACTGGAGTGAACTATTAGCCCAGCTTGAGCAGTTGGCCCCCGGTTGACCCCGTTTTCTATGGTCGGCGGTCAATCGGATCATACACTTGCGCCCGGTTTTGGGCTGCGAGTGGGGTGTAGTGCCGACCTTGGTCGTTGGCT
>JAKAXA010000032.1 GCA_021816775.1 Pseudomonadota bacterium | reverse complement strand
GTCCCTATGATGTCAAGCCCCGCGTCTCGAGCAGCTATAACGGGTCAGTACTCGCCCAACGTCGGCCTCAGACGCCAGCGAACTCTTTCAGACCGCTAAAGTGACACGAGAAACAAAGTATTGATTGCAGCGTATGCTTCGTTCGGGTTGAAGTGACTCGCCTCGAGGCTGAACACCCTCCAGAAAGGCTTAAGCTGCGGCGGTGTGACGTTCGTCCAATGCTTGCCGCCGTCGTGCGTAACCCATATCAGTCCGTCATCGGTGCCCGCCCAGATGAGGTCTTTGTTCAACGGCGAGGGCGCAAGAGCGTACACTACGCCACGATCTGTTGGCTTCGCCTCCGCGCTGTTTTTATACATGCCCACGGTCGCGGGAACCCTCCAGGTCTTGCGGGTCAGGTCGGGGCTGATCTGCTTCCAGCTGTGTCCGCCGTTGTCCGTCTGCCACACTGTGTTTGAGGCGAAGTACAGTCGGTGCAAATCGATCGGAGAGAACACGAGCGGCATGGTACGCAGCACTCGATAATCCCCGCCAGGCGTGGCCCTCGGACCGACGTCTGCTATCTGGCCTGTCCTGCGGTTGTATACGGTCACCTTCCCGCCATAGATCAGATTCGGATGTAACGGGTCGGGCGCGGCACCACCGTACTCCTCGATGCCGACAGGATGCCAATCGTGAGCGGTCAGCTCACCGTCATTGCCACGCTCCAGAACGCAGGCGGAACCGCTGTCTTGCTGCCCGCCACACACGCGGTACGGCCAAGTTGGGTCAATGCCGACCTTGTACATCGCAGCCGTCGGTTGGTTGTACCAGGAACTCCAGGTTTTGCCCCCGTCTACCGTGACAATCGCGCCTTGATCACTGTTGACCGCCATGATGTCCGGGTTGTTCGGGTTGATCCAGGTTTGCTGGTAATCGTCACCCCCCGGCGCACCCCGAAAGCCGAACCAGGTCTTGCCGCCGTCGGTAGACTTCCACAACACCGGGGTATCGCTGTAAACGATGTCCGGATTCTTGGGATCGATCGCCAGCACCGGCAAGTCCCCACCTCCAATTCTCTCGGCCGGCCGCGGATCGTTCGTCACCTTGTGCCAGCTCGCGCCAGCATCATTCGACCGGTAAATCCCTACCGTGCCGTCGGGCGCTCCGGGCCCGCTCGACACGGATGCGTACAAGATGTTCGGATCGCTCGGCGCGATTCGCAGTAACGCCTGCTGAACGGCCGGCAAGCCCTTGGTGAGCTTGTGCCAGGTATTACCTCCGTTTGTAGACTTGAAGATGCCTCCGTCCGTCCCGCCAAATTGCCCATTCTCCCAAGGCGCCTGCTGCTGCTGCCACATCGTCGCGTACAGCACATCGGGGTTGATGGGATCCATCTCGATGTCGTCCCCACTGGTGTACTCATTGACATAGAGCACTTTCTTCCAGGTCTTTCCGCCATCCAATGATCGGAAAATGCCTCGTTCCCTGTTGGGTGCGTATACGTGGCCAAGTGCGGCGACAAATACCCGGTTGGGGTTGTGCGGATCCACCGCAATCATCGCGATGTCCTCCGTGTTGCGCAACCCTATGAAACGCCAGGTCTTGCCGGCATCGGTGGATTTGTACATGCCCATGCCGGTTGCCTGGTCAGGTCGTATGTTGCTTTCCCCCGTACCCACGTAAATCACGTTCGGAGCGGAGAGCGAAACCGCAATGGCTCCGATTGAACTGGTCGGCTCCTTGTCAAAAATAGGATGCCAGCTATTCCCATAGTCAATGGATTTCCAGACCCCACCGTCGTCGTTGCCTATATAGAACACGTTTGGTTCGCTCGGCACGCCCGCCACCGCACGCCCGCGGCCACCCCGTAATGGCCCAATGGGCCGCCAGCGCATCTGCGAAAACAGCGTGGGGTTGTAGATTTGGGCTTGGGCGCCTGCGCCGAGGCCGATACTGCCGAGTGCAGTCAGCGCCACCATCATCATTAGGCGGGACAGTTTCATGCCGCGTCTCCTACACGAAATTGACGAGGTCGCGCAAGCCGCGAAGTATACCCCGATTCCTACATAAATCCGCGTGCTTTCCGGGAACGCCGGCCTTCGGATACTGCAACAGTGTGGCTTGCACGAAAGGATTCGCACTCAACGTTAGGGTGAGGTGTCCCTGCGGAGCTGTCGCGCGGCCGGCGTGCTCCGGAAAAATCGGCGCATTCAAGCCGGTACGAACGACTACTCGCCATGCAGCTCGCCGAACGCGCCTCTGCTGTACACGCGCACGGAAGTCGTCAGGCGCATGGCAAGACTTCGGCAGTGTCGTCCATACATGAATCGGTGGATCTTGAAAGCGCCGCGCTTCAGCGCCGCGAGGAGGTATCGGGTTCGGGACAACTGGCGCGTTATCGGCCGCGGCGGCGTGGAAACTCCCACGCCCCATCTTTGTGTATGTCAATTTTGGGCACGTGGAATTGAGTTGAGTCATGTTTTCGGCGTTACGGGAGCCGCTCTCACGCCCATGAGGAAACGCTTTGGCGTCTCGAAACTGCGTTGGACGTGACTCGCCGTTCGGGCTCGTCCCTCAGGCTTCCGCTTAGCGGAAAGTCGCCAGAGCCAAGTCCCACCGGGAGCCCTCGGCGCCTGAAGCGTAGCATTCGCGGCGGCGGGCGGTAGGCCGCCGCAGCGAGTCGGTACGGGCGCCTGTCAGCGTCCTCTGGCCTGGCGCTTTTCGCGTTTTGCGGCGCGCTTCTCGCTGAAGGTTTTCGCCGGCTTTTTCTTCGTATCTCTTTTCTGATCCATGCCTTTGCTCATGGGATTCCCCTTGGCCTGTTTCGATGGTAAATCCAGTATACGTCCTAGCGGGCAGGCTGTTCTACGGTGAGTTCTCGATGCGCGCCGCCACTGAGATTCGATCCGGCCTGCTTCATCGGAACTGGGCTGATTAAAACGGTGCCCACCCCCAGCACACCTCGTCGCGGCGCGGCCAGCCGCTCCTTCAATTGTGCTCAACCTGTCATCCAGCGTGGATGCCGAGCATTCTACAGAGCCGGCCGGTGATCGCATTCGGCTCTTGAGATCGGGAACCGCCGTGAGACCGATTCCACAGCGCCCGGGGGTCGGTGGTGTCAAAAGCTGGCGGATCGCTGTGAGGATATCCGCAATGGCCCGGGCAGGGGTATTGATGATGCGCTGACGTTCAATGAATGTCCCCTGTCGCACATCTGACCGGCCACCGTGGAAAGGCTCCTTTGTCGCTTGAAAGTCGAGTGCGACCGGTCGCGTCATGAGCCCACGCATTCTGCTCTAGGACCGTTCTGCTGCTCAAATCGGGGGAGTGGCAGGGCCACGCTCGCCGCGCGGTGGCTCGAATGACCCGCGGCACGCCCTGTGTCGCGAGAACGTGCTCGATCAGAGCGAGATCGAGGCGACGATCAGTGCGTCCCCGTGAGGAAGAGGATGGCTTTGATCACTGCGTCCGTCGGCCGTCCAATGATCTGTGTGAACACGTCGAAATGGGCTCCTGTGCGGGCCGCAACGACCGGAAGGACGAAAAATACTGCGATCACGATAACGATGCCGTACCGCTCGAGTCGAGCGAGAGGCGCCGCCAGCGCGTTTGGCAGCACCCCCACAGCGACGCGCCCGCCGTCGAGCGGTGGCAGCGGAATCAAGTTGAAAACTGCGAGAAGCACATTGAGCTCGATGGCGTGCACGAGATTCGCGAGCAGCCACTGGCCGGCTCCCGTCGGCAGGAATCGGACCGTATGCAGGAGCAAGGCGGCTACCGTGGCCATGAGAAGATTCATGCCGGGCCCGGCGGCGGCGACCCAGACCATGTCGCGCCGAGGGTTCCTCAAGCGCTCGAACCGCACGGGTACCGGTTTGGCGTAGCCGAACAGGAACGGAGCGTGCGCGAGGATCAGAATTGCCGGAAGCGCGATTGTGCCGAAGGGATCGACGTGTTTCAGCGGGTTGAACGTCACACGCCCGAGTTGCCAGGCGGTATCGTCTCCAAAGCGCTTGGCAATGTACCCGTGCGCCGCCTCGTGCAGCGTGATGGCGAGCAGTGCGGGAATGACCCAGGTTGACGCCAGATAAGCTATCGAATTGATGAGCGGCTCCTTCGGTGAGCGGTGGGTATTGCGCTGCCGTTGCGCGCCGGGATGTCAGGCCGCCGATTCGCTTTCGCGCAGGAGGGTTGCGACCGACGTGCGCGAGCTGTCTGCAACGCAAAATTACCAGAGAAGGACTCGACTGACCACCTTTGAGACTCAAGCACCGCTCGTCCGCGAAAACAGCGCACTACTACGTCGTGAGTCCCAAGGATCTCCCGACTCTCGCCCCAGCAACGCGAGAAGGCCACGACTTCGGAAACGCCGGGAGCCGAAAATTCGCCAACCAAATACTCGTGCGTTGAGCGAGACTCTGAAATGTAGTGCAATCGGGTCGTTTTAACAGCCTACCGGGTCTTATCAGAGTCGATGCCTCGGTTGGGCTGCCTTCATAATGCCGTGCCGTTTGGTCATGTCTCCAAAGCAATGCCGATGCTCATTGGGAATCGAGCGCCCCTACAAGCCGCCGGTTGTGAGCGGCCCCTCGGATCGTACGAGGCCGCTCATCATCGAAGCTGATCACGCGAGAAAAGTGACTCGGACTCCGAGGCTTTCATATATGGCCCCCGCCCTAGGGTCGCAGGTGATCAAATCCGCGCAGTAGGCCACGGCTGTCGCAGCAATGAGGGCATCATAGACCGCTCCGCCCCTTATGCCACGTTCCGACAGCTCAAGTACAAATTCCCGGTAAGCGCGCGCAGCAAGGCGAAGGTATGCGTCGCTGAAGCGCAAGCGAAGAAAATCGCGCACCACCTCGGCGGTGCAGCGATGTGGCGGCGGCAACCGCGTCAGCACGGAATACGTCTCGAGCGCGCACTGATCGATCAGGCGAGCACCATCGTCCACTACCGAACATGCCCGTTCATGGTGCTCATGCCACGACGCGAATGCGGCGACGGCCACGCTGGTATCGACCGCCCTCACCGCCGGATGCGCTCCAGCGTTTCGCGAACTTCGGCGGCTGTGAGGGTCGGTAACGGTGTCTGCGGAATTGCGACGACGCTCTTTCCGCGGCGCTTCAGAGTCATCGGAGTAGCGGCAATCTCGATCTCAACCCGTCCGTCTTCGACGCGGATCTCGAGGACCTGTCCCGGCTTGAGATCAAGCACTTGACGCAAGGGTTTTGGCACGACAATTCGTCCCGCGGCGTCGATGGTAGTTTTCATGGCATAGAATGTACCATAATTATGGTACGATCTCTGCCAGTTCTACTCTCGGGGCGTTGCGGCGAGCATTGACCTGCAAAGCGAAGCTTTCGGTAACGCATGGTTCAACGACGCCCCCTTAGGGTGTTGCGCTCCAGCGGAGTGCCAGACCTGGCGGCGAATGGCTCATTGCGCGGGCGGCGTGCAGCGCCGCGAATCGGTCTCTACTCGTCGCCGCTGAATCTTCGCACTTGCCCTACGTTGTCTTGCGGCGAGGCGCTGCGGCGGAATCTCGTGCTTGACTCGCAGCCGCGTGCCGAGAAGCAACCAACAGACTGATTTGTCTGGGATCGCCAATGGGTTCGATACCCATCACCCGCCCCAATTCAAGATCTCCCCGGGCAGGCCGCGGTAAGTTCAGCGACGGCAGTTATCTGACCGCATGAGTGATTTCATGGGAACCGCGCCGTTCGACAGGCCCATGTCGGTGCCGTGGGTTGGCGTGTCTTGCCCCGGCATTCGCACGAGGAGCCGCACTGGGTCTTGGCCGGGAGTTTCACGTGTAAATGAGAGG
This sequence comes from Pseudomonadota bacterium, assembly GCA_021816775.1. GTDB lineage: Bacteria > Pseudomonadota > Gammaproteobacteria > Steroidobacterales > Steroidobacteraceae > 13-2-20CM-66-19. The sequence continues at coordinate 32,648 of JAKAXA010000032.1, read as the reverse complement.
CCGCGATCGCCATCCCTTGAATCATCACCGCGCAGCTGCCCCAGGGACGACGACGACACCGAAATCTCCCGGCCGGCGAAACGCCGCCTCTCATCCGCGCAATCCAAGCCTCCGGACAGCGGACATTGACTTTGCCATGTCGCGAATTCATCGGCTGCACCGTCTTTCCTCGGGAGCGCTTGCGCATGACACGTCACCGCGCCCGGAATCAGCCCATCTTCAAGACCGGGTCTGCTGCAACTTCCACGGGCTGCACGTTGGAAGGCGGTCGCGCCAACAGTGTGCAATTTCACCGGTCCAGACGGCCGCATCTGGATGGTCCGACTGACGGCTCACGAACGGAGCGACAGTTCGAGCTTGCGGGCGAGGGAGGAATTGAACACATCCTGGCTTTGAGCGATTCTTCGACCGCACACAATCAGCATGCGCATTGCCGTGAAGGGAAAAGCCATGTCGACGTCTCGACGAGAATTTCTGGTGTCCTCGGCTGCGCTACTGGGAGCGGGCGCCGCTCCTTCGCAAGGCGCCATCAATCGTCCGGCACCCGCTGGCCGACGGCCGCCCGGCTCACCCCCGGCATTCGGGACAGCGAACGGTGTCGGTCCGGACGTGACCGCGGCGACCTTCGCCGAGGCGGAGAGACTGGTGCGAGTCAAGATGAGCTTCGCCGAACGCACGGAAGCGGCGTCCAACTGGCGCAACAGCATGGCGCCGCTTTACGAGCGGCGCACCGGTCCTCGGAAGGTCGCTCTGAAGCCGGCGCTCGCGCCGTACTCGCTGTGGAATCCGGTGCTTCCCGGACACGCCCCAATTCCTCGCCACAATGACTTTGTCCGCAGCGGCCGGGATCCGGGCCCTTTGCCGGCGAGCGATGTCGATATCGCCTTTGCGCCGCTCTGGAAGCTCGCCCAGTGGGTTCAGACACGCCAACTGCAATCCGAGCGCCTGACCGAGCTTTACCTCCAGCGCCTTCAGACCTGGGGCCCCCGGCTGAAGTGCGTCATCACCGTCACGCGTGATCTCGCCCTCGAGCAGGCGAGGAAGGCAGATCGGGAGATCGCAGCGGGACAGTATCGCGGCCCGCTGCACGGCATCCCCTGGGGAGCCAAAGATCTCCTGGATACGGCTGGCATTCGTACCACATATGGCGCGGCACCCTTCAGGAATCGCGTGCCGGCGAACGATGCCGTCGTCGTCCAACGATTGCGCGAGGCCGGCGCCGTGCTGGTCGCGAAGCTGAGCATGGGTGCATTGGCGCTGAACGACATCTGGTTCGGCGGTCAAACGAAGAACCCGTGGCTCTTGCAGGAAGGTTCGGGCGGCTCGAGCGCAGGCCCCGCCGCCGCGACCGCCGCCGGCCTGGTCGGCTTCTCGATCGGCAGCGAGACCGAAGGCAGCATCGTCGATCCGAGCGACCGCTGCGGGGTATCCGGCCTGCGCCCCACCTTCGGGCGCGTCCCTCGAACCGGAGCGATGACGTTGTGCTGGTCGCTCGACAAGCTCGGGCCGATTGCACGCGGCGTCGAGGACACATTGCTCGTAGTGCACGCAATCTCCGGTCCGGATGCCGGCGACCTCTCCAGCGTGCCGAGCGTACTCGATTTCGATGCACGAGCCAGCGTCAAGGGATTGCGCGTAGGGTACTTCCCGCGCTGGCAGCGCGATGCGACGGATGTCGACCGGCATGCGCTCCAGCAGCTCAGGTCACTCGGCCTCGAGGCGGTAGCAGTAGACCTTCCCGACTGGCCTTACGACTCGCTGAACACGATCCTCTTCGCCGAGGCCGCCGGAGCCTTCGAGGAACTCACGCTCAGCGGGGGGCTGGATGAAATGCGGATGCAGACGCCGGATGCGTGGCCGAACACGTTTCGCCAGGCACGCTTCCTCTCCGCCGTCGATGCCGTGCAGGCCGACCGGTTTCGGCGTCTGGTAGCCCAGGAGATGGACAAGCTGTACTCGAAGGTTGACCTGCTCATCGTGCCGTCGCTGCGCGATGAAATGCTGACCATCGGCAATTTCACCGGTTACCCGTCGTTGACCTTGCGAGCGGGCTTCATTCACATCACGCAGGCCCGCAGCGACTGGGCGCCCGACCCGCTTCGACCGCTGCCGCACTTCGATCCGCCGCGTCGCGTGCCGCACAGTATCACCCTGGTGGGGCGCCTGTTCGATGAGGGAACGATCGGCAGGGTCGGGCTCGCTCTGGAACGTGTACTGAAAGTCGAACACGAGCGACCTCCGGGATTCGCGTGAAACTCCATGCGCTTGCGATCCCACTGCAGAGCGTCCAGCCCGAGGCAGTGCGCCGCCGCCGAGTTGGTGTGGCCCGCAAGGCGCCCTTCGCGAGATGGCGGAGACATAGATTGCGCTCAGCGGACTTTCCCAAGGTGACCAAATCCATGAGGCGGTCCTCAGTCGCGCTGCCCAGCCGGGGCTCGTCCGTCGACCAGGCTCTCCTGCAGTGCGCAGGCCCGACGATCGTATTGCGGAGCGAGTCAAGTAAAGCGGACGTGAGACGCGGAATGTGCAACATTCATCCGGTCCGGCGATAAGGGCGCCGGCACCATGGTGGTGAATTTTCTCGCCCTGTCGGGCAGTCTGCGGGCTGCGTCCATCAACTCGATGGTTCTACGCGCCGCTGCAAGAGTTGCACCACGCGACATCAACGTCTCGATCTTCACTGGGCTCGGTGAACTGCCACTGTTCAATCCAGACCTCCAAGAGCATCTTCCTGCAAGCGTACTGACCTTTCATTGTGCGGTCGCTCACGCAGATGCACTACTTATCGCCAGTCCGGAATACGCCCATGGTATGAGCGGAACCATCAAGAATGCACTCGACTGGCTTGTCGGATTCGAGCCGTTTGCCTGCAAATTCGTGGCGGTTTTGAACACGTCATCACGGGCGCACCACGCTGATGATGCTTTGCGCGAAACACTCAAAACCATGGCGGCGGTGATCGTCGAGCCGGCATCGATCTGTGTGCCATTGCTCGGGACCGGTCTTGACGAGCCCGGGATCATAGCCACGCCGGCCATCGCGGATGCAGTCCGCGCATGCCTTCGCGCTCTCCAACATGCAGTTGCAGCGCGCCATGAGCCATTGGCGGCAGAATTCCCTGTCCGATGATCCGGGCGGTCACTCGAGCTGTCCAGGCTCGAAGGTGCCGCTGCGGCTCGAAACGAAATAGCGGGAGCCACGGTCCAGCGCCAACAGGTCAGACCACGGGAGATTCCCGCGCGACAGCTCGAGATTGATGTCTTCATATCGGGTTCGAACTTTTGCTGATGAGACGGTTGTGCAGCTGCGCTCGCCGGTCAACGATTCGCTGCCGCTCGGCGAATGGTGGAACGTAACTCCGGTCATGTGCCGAGGGCGACCTCAAGCGACGCTCAGAGGCCTTGACCAGGACACCACACGGATGCATCCCTCACCAGGAGCGGTAGCCGAGCCGTGTTCGGCGCGAGTCTCAGCATAAGGCAGTGATTCACCGCAAAGTTAAGGTGACGTTCACGGGCGGTGTGATATTCAATAATCAGTGGAACATCATGAGCTTGCCGGAGGACTTATGCCCGTAATGCAAATCTTCTTTGCTCTGGCCCTGGGGCTGGCGAGCCTTGGTTCGCTGGCCTTCGCGGTGATCGCCCGCCGTCCGCAGGCTCGATATTGCGAAATCCGGGTCGACAGAAACAAGTGACGTGAAATGACTGTCCATCATTCGCGCCTCTCGCGCCAGATCCGTTGACGCATGCGCTGAACGCAAACTCCGTTCCTCTGATCGCTTATGCGCGACTGACCGTGCGACGGCTCAATCGGCCGCAGATGATGAGATTTTGGCCGCGTCGTTCCTGCTCGATCGGCCGTCCTGGCCCTGTGTGATTGGCAGGGCACTGATCTCGGAACGCTCCAAAGCCGTCGCCGACGGGTAGTTCTCACTGCGAGATCACCGTCACAGTCTGTTCCCGCTGCACAGCCTCTTGATACGGGTCATCCAGGTATTGTGCAACTCGTTGCGCGGTCTGCGGGGCCTGCGCAATCACGCGGTCGCCGATCCCCGGGGCGCTTCCCGTCCGCGATCCGGTGGGCGACCCCCGGAGACTTTCCGTGCCGCGTGGATCCATCTCTAATCCCTCACGGACGTCAAGGCGCGACAGTATCCTCCGAGGGCAGCATCATTCTGGCCACGCAGCTTCTCTGGGCCTTCGATGTCGCAGCGACGCGCTAGCGAAGCCAGAGGCGGTAACCTTTGCGCCGGCGGCGAGGGAATTTGCCTCTGGTATTCGGACGTCGCCGACCCAAGCCCACCACCGAGTTTTGACTCAGCCCTTCCAGCGGGCGCATATTTTCCGCATGACGCGTCACGTAGCGATTCGTCTGTTGCTGGGCGTCGGCACGGTGCTTTTGCTTGCCGTCCCCGGCGTGCGCGCGCAGGACTGGCCGATGTTCGGCGGCAATGTGCAAAGCACCAGCGCCAACCTTCGGCCCACGCGGATCACGGCGGCCAATGTCAATCGACTCCGGCGCCGCCGAGTCGAGCTGAGCGGCGTCGTGGATGCTAGCGCCATTTATCTGCGCCGCGCAGTCATCGATGGCGCTCGCCGCAAGGCGATCTTTGTAACCACGAGCTACGGCAGGACTATCGCGCTGGATCCCGATACCGGTGATGTTCTGTGGCAGTACACGCCGGCGAGCTACGATGCTCTCGTGGGCACGCATCAGTTCACGAATTCGACGCCGGTTGCCGATCCTGACGGGAGGTTCATTTACGCCGCTTCCCCGGACGGGTACGTCCAGAAGCTGGCAGTGAGCAGCGGCCGGCTCGTCTGGCGGACTCGCATCACTGAACTGCCGCGGCGGGAGAAGCTGGACTCGCCGCTGAAGTTCTTCCAGGGCCATGTGATCGCCGTCACTGCAGGATACATAGGCGATCGGCCGCCCTATCAGGGTCATGTCGCCATTCTCGACGGCAGGTCCGGCAAGCTGCTGCACGTGTGGAACTCGCTGTGCAGCAATCGGGCGGGCCTGATGCGGCCCGACTCCTGCCGGCAATCCCGCTCGGCCATCTGGGGCCGCGCCGGGGCTGTGATCGATCCCCGTGACGGCCACATTTTCATCGCCACGGGCAACGGGCGGTGGAACGGGAGCACCGACTGGGGTGATGCGCTCGTCGAGCTCAATTCGACGGCCACCAAGATTCTCGGCAACTACACTCCGGTCAACACGGAGGAACTTGACTACGATGATCTGGACTTGGGCTCGACGTCGCCCGTGCTGCTGGGCGGCGGCTTGATTGCCCAAGGGGGCAAGGATGGCAAGATCCGCCTGCTCAGCGAGCGGGCAATTGCCGGCGACTCGCCGCACAAAGGTCACGAGCTGCAGATCGTCGCGACGCCTGGCGGCGCGGATCTGTTCAGTCAGCCCGCGGTATGGCGGTACGGGCACGCGACCTGGATATTCGTTTCCGACAACGCTGGTACTGCAGCCTGGCGGATGCGCAACGGACTCCTTCATCGCGAATGGGCCAACGACACCGGCGGCACCAGCCCATTTGAGGCAGATGACCTGCTGTTCGTTTACGCGCCGAGCGGCGGACTCAATGTGTATGCGGCGACGTCCGGCAAGCGCGTGGCGCGGCTGCCTTGCGGGCCGGGGCATTGGAACAGCCCCATCGTGGTCGACCGCATGATCATTCTCCCGCAAGGCAATGCCAATAGCCGCGCAACCACCGGGGTGCTGGATATATGGTCATTGACCAGCCGGTAGCCACAGCGACCGCTTTTTCGGACCGGGAGCGAGGAGTCTACCGCTCACGCATTGGCCGAAGCGGGCCGATGCCTGGTTACGCAGGATTGGCATCATCGCGAATCGCCAATGCACCAGCCGAGCACCACAGCGCCATCGAGTTGCTCGCGCCGGATCGTCGACCAGCGGGACTCGGTCGAGTCGTGATGTGCCGCGGCGGCGGTCCCTCGTACTCCGGCGCGGCGCAACCGGGCGCTACATCGGAAGATCCGGGATGTTCTTCGTGACGTTGGTCCAGTGACCGCCGCCATCCTGCGTGAGCCAGACCTGCCCATCATTCGTCCCCGCCCAGATCAGCCCTTCCTGTACCGGCGAGGGCGCGATGGCGTAAACGACCTCGCCGTAGAACTGCCCCAGGTTGTCCTGTCGGCGCATTTTCCCCTTGTCGGGAATCCCGCCGGACGGCACGAGGTACTTGGGATTGCGCGTCGAAAGATCAGGGCTGATCACCGTCCAGCTCTGTCCGCCGTCGGTCGTCTTGAAAATCACCTGGCACCCGTAATACACGGTGTTGTGATCGAGCGGGTCGATCGCCAGGGGCGGCGTCCAGTGACAGCGCTATTTCAGATCCTCCGGGGGTGAATCGAGCGAATGCGGCGGCCACGGGCTCACCGCCCGCGGATAGCCGACTCTGGTGTCGAGGCGGGTGATCTCATCTCCGTAGCAGGTGCTCCAGATGATATGGGCATTGGCGGGATCCGGGTAAATGAATCCGGATTCACACCCGCCGAGGGGCTCCTGCCAGCCGGCGTTCGGCTCTCCAATGCCCCCGAGCAGCGGCGTGGAATGCGGATAGGCCGGGCCCCGTTCGGAATCGTCGTCCTGCATGTTCGCATACACCCAGTAGGGCACGCGGTTGTCGACGGCGACGTGATACATCTGACCGATGGGCAACTCCACCGTGTGCCAGTTCCTTGCGCCCGTCGTGCTGATCTCGAGCCCGCCGTCAAAGCTGTCCATCATCCTCTTAGGGTTGTTCGGATCGATGCAGATGTCGTGGTTGTTCCTGCCCCAGTGAATGTTCTGGAAAGTCTTGCCTCCGTCACCAGAGACAAAAAAGCGGTTGCTCGCGACGTAGACCTTGTCTTCGTCGCTCGGCGAAACGGCGAGACTGACGCTGTAGCCGGCGCGCTCGGTCAGCAGACGGCTGTAGTTCTCCACATGCCAGCGCTTGCCGCCGTCGTCGGAACGCCGCAATGACCCCTGCTGAGCGGTCTCAATGAGAGCGTACACGCGCTGCGGATGGGACGGTGCGATGGCCACGTCGATCTTGCCCACGGGAGGATGAGGCATGCCGTGGCCTTTGATCTCCTTCCACGTGTTGCCGCCGTCGTGCGAGACGTAAACTCCGCTTGACGGCCCGCCGCTCGTCATTGCTCATGGGCGCAGCTTCCATTGCCACATGCCCGCGAACAGGATGTGCGGATCCTGCGGGTCCATCGCCAGGCCGGAGCAGCCTGTGTTGCCGTTGACGAACAGGACAAGTTTCCAGGTCTTGCCGCCGTCCTCGGTTCGCCACACACCACGGGACTTCTGCGGCCGGGTACCGGTTCCCAGCGCAGACGAAGACATTCTTCGAATCGTGAGGGTTGACCGCGATGCGGGCGATCAGCCCCGTGTCGGTCAATCCCATATGAGTCCAGGTCCGACCGCCGTCGCTGGACTTGTAGGCCCCGTCGCCCGGGGTGATGGCGTTGCGGATGACCCACGACTCGCCCGTGCCGGCCCAGATGACGGCATGATCACTGGGATCGATTGCCAGGGCACCGATGGACTGGACCGGCTCCTTGTCGAAGACCGGCTTGAACTTGTAGCCGCCATCGGTCGATTTCCACACGCCGCCGGAGGCCGCGCCGACACAGTAGACGTTGGGGTCGCCCGGGACGCCGAGAACAGCGCTCGCGCGGTTGCCGCGATCCGGGCCGACGAAGCGGAACCGCAGCGACTGAAGTTCCTTGGGAACGATACCGTGAGCTCCGGCTGCCGGCGACACACCGGGTATCGCCAGCAGGGACTGCGCAATGAGCGTTTTCGTCGACGAGGTGGGATTCAATTCGGTCACTCCTTCGGCGCGTTTTGAGCCCATGACAGGGCACACGTGCGGGGGCGCTGATCGTCGGCGACCCCGCAGCTTCGACCAGGATTGAGACATTGCGCTCGGCGGGCGCGACGATTGGCTCACGGTCGGGAGCACATACCGCGTCGAGCGTCATCGAAGTTTGCGTGGTTGAAGAAGTGCAACCCGAACCAACCCCCCGCGAGATGGCCTGGCGGCCCCTCGGTTTCTCATTGGGCGCGTATGGTGGCGCATGAGGGCCGCGTCTGCGGTCATTGATTGCCTGTGGAACGGATCGTGGAAGGATCAACCGGCTTGCGATCCGACATCCGACATGGCCTGCACTCTCACAGCCCACTCGCTGGCGCGGAAAGTTTAGAAGGAACGGATTGGGTCGACTAGTCAGACGCGGCAAGGTGCCTTCTGCCCGCGCCGAAGCGTCGTAATGCCGCGCTCGCAGCGCGACGGGCTCGCGTACATGTGTGTCGGCGCTCTCCAAGAGCAACCATGCTGCTCCGCAATCCCGGCGGTGGCGTCCCATGAACTGCCGTGCTCTGCCGGCTGGCGCACTGGCGGTAGGGCATTCCCGGTGCCGCAGCGCGCAAGTGACCAGCCCGCGCGGTCGCTCGCCATGCGCGCGAGTCATCGGTCCCGTACCTCGGCACCCGTGGCAGGTTTCAGGATCCGCTAATCAAGCACGCGAGACGGGTGCGCGGCTGGAGCCACGACCAAGCGGAGACCTCGCCGGGCGGCGGGAGCGCAGTCATGTCGGCGCTCGAGGGCGCGTTGGACGAGGTAAGGAGCCGCGGTCATCTTCTTCTTCCCGACATCGGAATCGGCCGAGCCCGTGGGGCGCTTGAAGCCGCGAAGCAGGACCGGCGCTGCTACGGCCTGAGGCCGAGCTTTCGCCAGCCTATCCTCGGCGGCGCCCTGCCTCTGTCAGCCGGGGATGGAGCCGGGGACGTGCGCGCGATCGAGCTCGATGGCTATTCGTTCTTCGTCGCGACGCGGTTCCAGCCGGAGGGGCCGCACTGAGAGGCGCACCCGCTGCGCTGGCGGCAGCCCCGGTCAGAGCCTGTGCCACCCGGGTCGGATAACCGCCACAGCCTGGGCGTCGCGGCCGATCGAGGCGTACGCAGGCTCGCGACACCGCCGGGCGCGGCGGTCGGATGCGGACCCATGGCCGGCTCCAGGGTTGGGGTCAGGCCTGAGACGCAACCGGTTGCGCGTCGGAACCGGCTTCCGGTTCGGCCGCCTGCATCTGTACGCGCGTGACGGGTAACGCCAGCTGCCCACCATGCCGTCTGATGATTTGCGCAGCATTGAGCAGCACATCCTCCTGGACTGCCAGCGATTCGCCCCACTGAACCGTTCCGGCGAAGCAGTAGATCAGAATGTCGAGTGAATGGGTGCCGTAGTTGGTGAAGTTCACGATCTCGCTCTGGTGATGGTCGATCCCGGGGTGACGGGCGATGTAGGCGCGCAGGTCCTTCAGGATTGCCGGCAATCGCTCCACGTCCGAATACCGCACCGGCAGCGTCTGCTGAATGCGCCTGGCCTGCATGCGCGGTGGCGTCTCGACGACGTGCGTGTTGAAAAGATAATTCGGAACATAAAACGGGCTCGTGTCGAACCCCCGCAGCAGCGTGGAACGCCAGCCGATGTGTTCCACGGTGCCGGAGATATTCATCTCCGGCAGCACGATCCACTCGCCGATCTTGAACGGCTTGTCCAGATACACCACCATCGCACCGAACAGATTGGACACGACGCCCTGCGCGGCGAAGCCGATCGCGATCCCGGCGACGCCGCCGACGGTGAGCAGACTGGCGATGGGGAAGTGCAGCGTGCGCAGGATCAGCAGTGCGGCGAGCACGAGCAGCGCCAGCCGGGCAGACTTGCCGACCAGATCGTAGATCATCGGATCGACATCATGCCCGCGCGGGTGATGGATCTCTGGATACATCTTCAGAAGGTTCCAGCCTGCCCAGGCGACCACCGCAATGATTCCGACGTGCACCGACGGATCGAGGACATGCGAGAGCACCCCGGCATGGATCCGCCCGTCGATCAGCGTACCGATCAGATACGCGCCGCAGAGGACGATGAGCGCAAGCACGGGAGAATGAGCCGAGCGATACAGGGCCTCGCGAAAGGGATCCGCGCGGCGCGACGATCTGGCGATGAGCCACCGTCCCGCCAGGCGCAGCGCCGTCACCAGAAGGGCGCAGGCGATTGCGATGATGCCGGCCTGAGCAATCAGGCCTCGATACAGATCAAACCACTTCGTATGAACCATGGTCGGGCCTCGGCAAATCGGTGATCAGACACAAACCGCACGTGACGCTCGACATCCATTTACCGCAGAGCCTTGTGCTCGCGCAAATAGCTCACGTCAGCAGCCGGCGTCGCTTGGCCGCGACAGGGCGAGTCGCGCGAGCGCCCGGCTGCGCTCGCCGTCGGCGATCCGCTTGATGCGGGATCGCCTCGGCCGCATGCCTGGCGCCGCACAGAGCGGTTCGGGCCGCGGCGGCACTGATGAATCCGATGCGCCCGACCTGAGGACGATCATCACCCAGACCATGCTTGCCGAAGCCGAGCCCGCGATTCCGCCGGGATGACGCCGCGCTGTACGGTAACCCGTGCCGGCCGAAGGGGAAAAAGCCGTTCGCGTCAAAGGGCCTCGACATCCTCGGCGGGTACCTCTCGATCATTCCAATGAACGAGTCAGCTTCAGAAGCCCGCGGCCGCCGGCTGTTGCGGCGCGCTCCCCGCTGTTCGTCTTCGTTGACCGCGCGACATCGTCCGGGAGCGCGCCGGCAGTGGCGGCGAGCCGCGTGTGACGACCCGGACGCGCTCGATGAGGCGCTGCGCGGAACCGCCGCCGTCATCAACTGCGCCGGCTGCCATGGAGGCGGCCCTGCGTGCCGGGATCCACTGCTTCGACCTCACCGCGAAGCAGCCTTCCGTGCGCCAGCCATTGGCGAGACACCACGATGAGGCGCGGCAGCGCGGATCGGTGGTGATTCCGGCGGTCGCATTGCACGGCGGACTTGCCGATCTGCGCGCAGCCGAGAGGAGCCGCGGGGCCCGATCCGTCGAACGCAGCGAAGTCGGCATGGCACTCGATTGTTGGCACCCGACGGCGGGGACGCGAAGGACAGCGAAACCCAATACCGTGCGTCGCTTCATCGTCGCAGACGGACGGTTCACGCCATTGCCCCGTCGGGCGCCGGTTCGACACTGGGCGTTTCCCGCGCCCTTCGGCGTGCAGCAGGTGGTGGCAGTGCCCCTGGCGGAAATTGTCGCGACCAACAGGCACATCGGCGCCCGCAGTGTCTGCAGCTACCTGAATACGGCACCGCTTCGCGATCTGGAACATCCCCCCGCGCACCGCAACCGCTTGCCGCCGATCCGTCCAGCCGCTCCTCGCAGCAGTTCGTCATGGAGGTTCGCGCCACGTGGGGCGATCATCGAGCGGCGATTGGCGTCGCGGGACGCGACATCTATGCGGTCAGTGCACCGATCGTCGTCGAAGCGTGCGTGCGCGTGTTGGCGTATCCGCCCGCAACGGGCGGCACATGCGTGCCCGCGGAGCTGTTCGATACCAGCGACTTTCTGCATGCATTGCAGCCGCATCTGGCGGTCATGCGGACGGACGGGGAGCGCTCGGCAAGCCGCCGATGATGCAGTCCAGCCGCGGCTGGCGGCCGCCGAGTCATGAGTCGAGCTGCGTTCCACGCAGCCTATGGATTTCCCGGGGGCGATCTCGGGCTGCTGCACGTCCCTTGGGCTTCCGAACGTGTCTCGAACGTGATACAGATTCCCGCCATGAAAGGGATTGCGCGCAAGGTATTTCTGGCTCTTTGTCTGGCCACACCCCTTCCCGGGATCGCGGCCGCAGGGTGCCCCGCTCCTGCAAGGCCCACGCTGACAGCGGTCCCCGGTGATCCGTTCTCCGCGGTCCCGACGAGTGATGGCTGCTGGCTGTTCGTCTCGCTCAGTGCTCGGCACGATCACGGCTCTGTTGCAGTGCTGCGTGACGTCCGAGGTTCATTCGACCTGGACCGCACCGTTGCATTGAGCGCCGCAGCCCTGGGCGAGGCTCTCGCGCCCGACGGACGGCTGCTCGCGGTCACGACACTCGTGGGGGTGGACCTCCTCGATGTGACGCGGCTCGAGCGGCCCGGCGGCGATCCGATCATTGCCCGCCTCAGGGACGGCAGCCCGCAACCGGTGTACGCCGCCATCAGTCGGGACAATCGGCTGCTGTTCGTCAGCGACGAGACGTCGCACCGGATCAGCGTGTTCAACCTGGTGTCGGCCGCCAGTCGGCGGCACCGGGCCGCTGCGCTCGTCGGCCACATCCCGACGGCGTTCGCCCCGGTCGGACTCGCCGTGTCACCCGATGGAAAGTGGCTTTATGCGACCAGCGAAGTCGCCCCACGCATCCCGGGCTTTCCGGCCCGCTGCTCGCCGCCGTTCGACGCATACGGCCGGCATCAGCCGGTCGGTGTGCTCTTGAAGATCGACATCGCCAAGGCCGCGACCGATCCGCGCCATTCCGTCGTCGCTGGCGTTCCGGCGGGGTGTGAGCCGGTGCGAGTTGCGGTGTCTCCGTCCGGAAAGACGCTCTGGGTGACCGCGCGCGGCGACAATGCACTGCTCAGGATTCCCGCGGTCGACCTGAGCTCTGGCGCGCGGCACCTCGACACGGAATCGTTCTCCATCGGGGCCGACCCCGTCGGGCTGGCCGTGCGGCCCGACGACCGGCAGGTCTGGGTGGCGGATTCCGCGCGATTCGTGTCAGGCAAATCAGGCCACCTGGCGGGCCTCACCGGCATTCATGGCAAGGGAAAGGTCGAGCTGATGTCGGCCGCCGCAAAGGGATTCCCGCGGGAGCTGAGCTTCTTGCCCGACGGACGCACCCTGGTGGTCACGCTGTTCAGCGCCGGGGCCGTCGAGTTCATGCCCACTCCTTAGGTCGACGGCCGTCCGCGCGCCACCACACTCCCGGGTGCTCGGCTCGCGTGAAGCGTCGAGTCGGCCCGACGCCGATGCACGATGCGACTGCGTGCAACTCATGGGAGCTCGACCCATTCGTCACCTTGTTTGATGTAGCGCCGCTTGACAGCCGCCCAGGCGATCCGGTGCGCGGCCTCCTCCTGCCGCGGGTCGCCGCTGTGCGCCTCGAACGCGTGGTCGAACGCCGCGCGGTAAATGTCCTGGGCATGCTCGGGCAGATGGCGGCGCACCGATGGCGGGAGGTCAGAATTCTGACGGTACGGCACCCGTTTCTCTCCTGTACTGCCGATTCACTTGCCGGTCTTCACTGCGAGGTCCGCCTGTTCGCTCATGTGGAAGGCCCCGCGCTCGTGTGTTGCGGGCCCCAGGTGTCGCCGCATCGGAGTGACGCCGGGCACACTGGCGAGCGCCCGGCGCAGCGGCATCGTGCCGAGGTAGGCCTTCGCGGACTGCTAGATCGCGTAACTCGTGACTGTGAGCGTCGTCGTCCCGCAGCGGGTATCCCATCAGGCCTGCGCCCGATCCGTAAGTCCGCCCGTCCGGGCGCGGCCACTGCGCATCCCCGGTAGACTCGCCGCAGAATCTGCGCGCCTCGCCCCAGGGTGTCAATCGCGCAGCCGATCCGAGGAAAGACGGACCATGCGCGGGCACCCGATCCATCTGGTGTGCGGCTCGACCGGCGCCGGCAAGACGAGCTATTCGACGTCAACTCGCCGATGCGCTCAGCGCCGTCGTGTTCTCCATTGATCAATGGATGGCGACACTGTGTTGGATAGACAGCCCGAAGCCTCTCCAGGCCACCTGGTCGATGGAGCGAGTCGAGCGATGCTCGGCGCAGATCTGGGCGACAGCCTCTGAAGTTGCGCCACCCGGCATCCCGTGCGTCCTGGATCTCGGCTTTACGCAGCGTGGAACCCGGGCACGGTTCGTACAACTGGCGAGGCGGCCGGGACGGTCGGCGCAACTGCATGTTCACGATGTGCCGGCCGACGAGCGCTGGCGGCGCGCCGCGGCACGGGCTTGCGATAGAATCCGGGCATGCTCAGTATCCGGAAAGCCGAGCCCCGCGATGCGCCGCAGATTGCCGCCATCGTTCTGCCGACCATCCGCGAGGGGGCAACGTATGCGCTCGATCCGGACCTGAGCGAGGCCGAGGCGCTGGCCTATTGGATGGCCCCCGAAAAGGAGACGTTCGTCGCGGAGCAGGACGGGGCCGTTCTCGGGACGTATTACCTGCGAGCCAGCCAGGCCGGCGGGGGACGGGGCGTCTGCAATTGCGGCTACATGACGAAGGCCGGGGCCACAGGACGACGCATCGCGCAGCGCATGTGTGAGCGCTCGCTCGCGCCTGCGTGCGCACGCGGCTATCGCGCCATGCAATTCAACTTCGTGGTCAGCACGAACGAGTGGGCACTGAGGCTGTGGCAGTCGTTGAGATTTGAGATCGTCGGCCTCCTGCCCGGCGCATTCATGCATCCCTGTGCGGGCGCTGTCGATGCGCTCGTGATGTATCGGAAGCTGTGAGCCGTTGCCGGACCGGTGCTGAGGCGCTCACCGTGCGAGCGCTCATACGGCGAGCCGGCAACGGCCGCACGCGCAGCGCAAACCTCGCGCATCGCACGCGCCTATAATGCGCAGCTTCGCCGGACAACGCCCGCCCCGAGGAGACGTGTCGTGAAGCATCTGATCGGTCTGACGGCCCTGCTGCTGATTGCTCCGGCCCCCGTGCGGGCGAGCGGCGCCGCCGCAATGCCCGCCGCCCGCTACACGATCGCGCAGATATTCGCACGCCCGGGGCTGACCGGCTATTCCCCGGAGCAGGTGCAATGGAGTCCCGACGGACACTATCTGACCTATCTGCTGCGCCACGGCCCGCGGGGCCGGGCGAACCTCTATCTCGTCGATGTCGCACGCGGCACGCGCTCGATCCTGCTCTCTAGCCGGCAACTGTCCGGCGCGGCCGCCCCGCCCTGGGCCATCAAGAACCAGATCGAGCGCGAGCGCATCACGCGCTACGGGGTGAAGAGCTACCGCTGGTCGCCCAAAGGCGATTCGATCGTCTTCCTCAGTCATGATCAGATCTATCTCTACGACCTCGCCTCCCGCCGGATCATGCAGATCACGCATCAGCCGGGCGCCAAGCGCAGTCCGCGGCTCTCCCCGGATGAACGCTGGGTCAGTTACGTCGCTCACGGCATGCTGCATTACCTCGCCGTGCGCGGCGGCCCGGCGCACCAGGTTACCGCACCCGGCAAGGATGTGCTGAACGGCGAGCTCGACTGGGTCTACACGGAGGAACTCACTCTGCGCTCGGCCTACGCGTGGTCGCCCGACAGCCGCTACATCGCGTTCCTGCAGTTCGACGAACGGCCGGTGCACCGCTTCCCCATCGTGAACTATCTCCACGGACGGCCGCACGTCTACGAGCAGAGATATCCCACCGCCGGATCACCCAACCCGATCGTGCGCCTGGGCGTGCGCGATGTCCTGACCGGCAAGACCACCTGGATGGACATGGCCGGGACCCCCGACACCTACCTGGCGCGCTTCGGCTGGCTGCCCGAGGGCGACCGCGTGTACGGCGAGGTCCTGAACCGGGCGCAGACCCGGCTGCAGCTGCTCACCGCGAACCCGAGCTCGGGCGCAACTCGCACGCTGGTCACGCAGAGCGATCCCGACTGGATCGACGTGCACGGCGGCCCCCATTTCCTCAAGGATGGACGGTTCATCTGGGGCACGGAGCAGGATGGCTGGTACCACCTGTATCTGTATGCCGGCGATGGCCAGCTGATGCGCCGACTCACCTTCGGCGACTACAACGTGCTCGCGCTCGATGGCGTGGAGCAGAAACGCGGTGAGGTGTACTTCAGCCGCTACACGCATGGCCCGCTCAATACGGAGCTGTTCAGGGTGTCGCTGCGCGGCGGGCAGCCTGTCGCGGTTACCACCCGGCCGGGAACGCATGCCATCGACATGGCCCCGAATGCCCGGGCCTATGTGCAGACTTATTCCAACTCCGTGACGCCGCCGTCCGTCACGCTGGTCGATCTGCGCAACGCCCGGCGCACCGTCATCCGTCCGGCGGCCCGGCTGCCGTACCGCTTCCAGAGGCCGCGCTTGCTGACCATTGCCGCCGCGGACGGGCATACGCGCCTCTATGCACGCCTCACCGTGCCACCCCATTTCGACCCGCGCAAGCGCTACCCGGTCATCATGTACCAGTACGGCGGCCCGGATGTGCCGCCCACGGCGCGCGATGCCTGGCGGGGGGCTTTCTTCCTGTTCGATCAGCTGCTGGCGCGGCGTGGCTTCGTGCTGTTCGCGACCGACAACCGCGCCGCCACCTATTTCAGCCATCGCGCCCAGGCGCAGGTGAAATTCCATCTCGGCAGGATCGCGCTGGCGGATCAGCTCGCTGCGGTGAAATGGCTCCGGCGCCAGAGGTGGGTGAACCCGAAGCGGATCGGCATTTGGGGCTGGAGCTTCGGCGGCTACATGACCGCATACGCCCTCACTCACGCGCCCGGTGTGTGGCGAGCCGGCATCGCGGTTGCCCCGGTGACGCGATGGCAGGACTACGACACGCTGTACACCGAGCGTTACATGGGCACGCCTCAGCAGAACCCGTCGGGATACGCCGGCAGCTCCGATGTGGCCGCAGCTCACAGTCTCGCTGACCCGCTGCTGCTCGTGGCCGGCACCGGCGATGACAACGTGCACTGGCAGAATACTCTGCAGTTCATTCAGGCGCTGATCAACGCCGATAAGCCGTATCAGCTGCTGGTCTACCCCAACAAGACACACGGCATCTCGGGGCCTGCCGCCCGGACACACCTGTTCACCGCCATGGAGCGCTTCTGGCTGCATCAGCTGCAATGAAGATGATCGGCGCGCGGCCAACGGCCCGGCGTCCGGGGGGCAGTCCCCGGCGGCGCGGAGCGGCACGGTGAGCAGAATCGACACCGAGCCGCGCATCGATGCGCGGCGGTTGAGCGCATTGGGCACGGCGTTCCTGCGCACGCTGTGTGATCCGGACGGCGGCGAATCGCTGTACCGGATGCATGCTCCGGAGGCGCTGCTGCGCCAGGGCGAGGGCATCGGTCCGGCCAGCGGGATCGACGTAGGCCGCTTCGCGGCGGCACATCGGGAGATCAGCCGGCGCGGTGTCGAGAGCCTGCCGCGCTTCGGCGCCGCTTCGCTGCGGCAACTCACACGCGGCGAGGACCCGACCGAGGCGGTCGGCTGGTTCGAGGTCGCCGAGGAGCGCGAGAACCGGCGCCTGTTCGCCGCCCTCGGCGTGCGCGCCGTCGCGGGAGAGCCGCGCGTCGTATGGTGCAGCCCGTGCCCGCGCATTCTGTCCTGGTCCTTGCGCGAGGGGTTGCTGCAATCGCTCGCCGACTATCCGTGGATGCGGCGCGCCGAGCCGGCCACGGCGCGTGCTCTGCTCGATGCCGGCTATTTCCGGCTCTACTGGCGCCCGCCGGTCACGTTCGCCACGCTGCCCGAGGCCCGCTTCAGCTGCCACATGAGCGCGGCCTGCTGCCGGCACGACTACGAGATCAGTGTGCCGGGCGAGGCGCAGCTGCTGATCGACGCCCTGCCCTGGCAGACGATCGCCCCGCGGCTCGCCGGCACGCGCCTGCCCGTACGCGCCGACGGCACGCTGCAGCTGAAATCGCCGGAAGAGGCCTGCCGGTTCCTCGGGCCGCACGCTCAATGTCTGATTCATCAGACCCTCGGCCGCCAGCCGTTCGGCGCCTGTTGCGTATTTCCCTTCTCGTTCGCGCGCACGCCGGAGGGTATCGCGGTCGCTCTCAGCCCGATCTGCGGCAGCGTCCGGCTCGGACTCGGCATCCCGCCGGAGGAGCGCACCGAGGATCTGCGCGAGCGGCTGGCGCATGCCGAGCCGCGCTCGACGGAGACCTACCGCCTCGCACCCGACCTCGCCATCCCGTGGCAGCCGTTCCGCGACATCGAGAAAGGTCTGTGCGATTGCCTCGCGGCCGAGGAGCTGCCGCTGCGGCGGCGGCTGTACGTGGGCGCGCGGCTGCTCGGTGCGCTCGCCGACGGGAGCACCATCGACGTGCCCGCGTGGCGCAGCGAAGCATTGCCGTCCCTGAAGCCCGAGCTGCGCGCGGCCATCCACGGCATGCTCTCGCGCCTGCTCGGCTGGAACCGCGCAGTGCTGCGGGAACTGCCGCGTGAGGTCCCGGCCGATCTGCCGGCGCTCGAGGCGAGTGAGGCGCCGCTCGTGGCGCGCATCCTGCGCAACACGCTCTTCTGCAAGGTGTATTCCTATCCTCTCGATCTGACGACCGCGCACAACTACCTGATCGTGCTGTACCTCTTGGCGCTGATCATGCAGGCTGCCGCGGCGGGGCCGCTGCCTGAGCGGATGTGGCGTGAGCTCGGCTCGCTCGGCGTGCACGGCCTGCTGAAGACCATGCTGCGCGAGGGCATGCCGGATGAGTTCCGCAGCCTGCTCGGGCGCAGTGAATTCGGCCTGTGGATGCTGGCCGCCTGAGCGGCCGTGCTCAGTGCCGGCCGGAGTGGCCGAAGCCGCCCGCGCCGCGCGCACTCTCATCGAATGTCTCGACCACCTCGAGCACCACTTGCACCACCGGGACGACCACCAGCTGGGCGATGCGCTCACCCGGCTGGATGACGAACGGTTCCTGCCCGCGGTTCCAACACGACACCATCAGCTGTCCCTGATAGTCCGAATCGATCAGTCCGACGAGATTGCCGAGCACCACCCCGTGTTTGTGGCCGAGACCGGAACGCGGCAGGATCACGGCCGCGAGCCCCGGATCGTGAAGATGAATGGCCATGCCGGTCGGGATGAGCTCGGCGCGTCCGGGCGGCAACGCGAGCGGCGCATCGACACAGGCGCGCAGATCCATGCCCGCCGAGCCCGCGGTGGCGTAAGCCGGCAGCGGGAACTCCCGGCCGAGGCGCGCGTCGAGAATTCGCACCCGCAGCGGCCGCGCCGCCTCGGGGACGCTCAAGCCTGCACCGTGCCGCGGGGCCGCGCCTCACCGGACGCGGTGCACGATTCGGCGATGAGCCGCACGAGCCCGCGCGCCAGGGTCAGCTTGGGCCCTGAGCCGAGGTCCTGCCGCGCGTTGCGCGACAGCACGATGAGGTGATTGTCCTCGCTGTCGAAGCCTTTGGTGTGGCCAACCTCGTTGGCGGCAATCATGTCGAGGTTCTTCTTCAGCAGCTTGGCGCGCGCGTTCTGCTCGACGGACTCGGTCTCGGCGGCGAAGCCGACGACGAACGGACGCTTCGCTCGTGCCGCGACGCTCGCCAACACGTCGGTGGTTCGCTCCATCTCCAGCGTCAGCCGCTCGCTGGTCTTTTTGATCTTCTGCCCGGACGGGTGCGCCGGGCGGTAGTCGGCCACTGCCGCCGTCGAGATGAAGATGTCCGCGGCCTCGACCTCGCTCTGCACCGCCGCGAGCATCGCCTCGGCGCTCTCCACGTCCACTCGCCGCACGCCGGGCGGCGTCGGCAGCGCAACCGGGCCACTGACCAACACCACGTCCGCGCCGGCCTCGCGCGCGGCCTGTGCCACGGCGAATCCCATCTTGCCGGAGCTGCGATTGCTGATGAAGCGCACCGGATCGATGCGCTCGCGCGTCGGCCCGGCGGTGATGAGCACCCGCCGGCCGCTCAGGGGCCCCGCGGTCGGCAGCAGGGCGCAAAGGCGGTCGGCGAGTTCCGGCGGCTCGAGCATCCGGCCCTCGCCCACCTCGCCGCAGGCCTGCTCGCCCTGGGCCGGCCCGAGCACCTGTATGCCGCGCTGACGTAGACGCTCGACGTTGGCGACAGTGGCAGCATTGGCCCACATCAGGCGATTCATGGCGGGCGCGACCGCGATCGGCGCCGCGGTAGCCAGGCACAGCGTCGCGAGCAGATCATCGGCGCGTCCTTCGGCCAGACGGGCGAGGAAGTCCGCGGTGGCCGGCGCCACCAGCACCGCCTCCGCCCAGCGCGCGAGCTCGATGTGACCCATCGCGGCCTCGGCGGCGCTGTCCCAAAGATCGGTGCGCACGGGCCGCCCCGAGAGGGCCTGGAAGGTGAGCGCACCGACGAATTCCCGGGCGGCGGCCGTCATGACCACCTGAACTTCGGCACCGCGCTCGCGCAGGCGCCGGACGAGCTCGGCGCTCTTGTACGCCGCGATGCCGCCGGTGACGCCAAGCAGGATGCGTTTGCCTTGCATGGCCGTGATTATCCGGCTCCGCTCCCCGGGGACGCAAACCGGCCGCGCCCCGGTGTGCATTTGTGCACGAACCGAACGATTATCCGCCTTCCTGGATCGCGCGGGCGGACGGCACGATGCGCCGCTGAGCAACGGAGCCCGTTCATGCCGCCGACCCCCGCCACACCGACGCTCGCGATACGCGACTGGCCGCGCACCGAGCGCCCGCGCGAGAAGCTGATCGATCGAGGTCCGCGCGTTCTCTCCGACGCCGAGCTGCTTGCGCTGCTGATCGGGTCGGGCACCCGAGGCTGCTCGGCGGTGGAGCTGGCGCGGGGTCTGCTCGCGGACTTCGGCTCACTGCGCGCGCTGCTGCTCGCCGAGCGCTCGCGCTGGACGCGCAAGGGCCTGGGTCCGGCTCGCTATGCAGCCGTACAGGCGGCCGTGGAGCTCGCCCGCCGCCACCTGCAGGAGGAGCTGCGCTCGGGCCAGCCGCTCACGACGCCCCAGGCCGCGTTCCGCTTCCTGCAGGCGCAGCTGCGCGACCGGCCCTACGAGGTGTTCTGCTGCCTGTATCTGGACAACCGGCACCGGCTCATCGCCTTCGAGGAGCTGTTCCGCGGCACCGTGGACTGCGCGCAGGTACATCCCCGCGAAGTCGTGCGTCAGGCCCTGCTGCACAATGCGAGCGCCCTGATCCTGGCGCACAATCATCCCTCGGGCGGCATCGAGCCGAGCCCCGCCGACGAAGCGATCACGCGCCGCCTCAAAGCCGGTCTGTCTCTGATGGACATGCGCGTGGTGGATCACGTCATCGTCGGCGGCAGCCACTGCTATTCGTTCGCCGAACACGGACTGCTGTAGCGCCAGCCGCGCGCCGCCGGGGCGATGTTGCAATCGCCGGGCTCCTGAGCCGCCGCCGCAGCGGCGAAGCATCGTGGCCGCGGCCGCGGTTCCGCTCGATCCGACATCCTACAAAACTGATATTTGTCGCACCTTCAGCCTTTTTTGGAAGGCTTCATCAGGGAATCCACCATGACTCCGTTATCTTCGCCAACCTCATGAGGGCGGTGCGGATTGCTGATTGGATTCCAACGGACCTGCGGGGCGGACTTGCCGGCGCATCGGCGCAGGCAGCTGCCCGTGAGCCGGCGAATGCCCGTGATCGGCGTAAGCCTTCAGAGCGCGCGCGTGATCGCAGGAGCGATGCCGCCGCCGAGCGGGCGCTCCGACCGAGCGCGCTCGGGTCCGCGCCGCGAGCCATCACCGCGTCCGATCGCTTCAACGTTGACACCCAGAACATTCACAGAGGTTCGACATGTCTCAAGGCAATGATCGCCACGATCCCTCCCGCCGCACGTTTCTCGCAACCGCCGCCGTTGCCGCCTCCGTGGCCGTCATCGGCCTGCGCCCCCGGTCGGCGCGTGCGGCAAAGGGCGCGCTGCCGCACCTGACCGAAAACGCCGATCCCCTGGCGAAATCGTTCGGCTACGAGCCCAGCGCCAAGGCGGTGAACCGGGCAAAATTCCCGAATTACAAGCCGGGCGAGCGCTGCGCGGCGTGCCAATTCTTCCAGGGCTCAGCGGGCGAGGTGGCCGGCTATGCGGGCTGCGCGATCTACCCGGGCTATGCCGTGAACGCGCAGGGCTGGTGCGGCTCGTTCGTCGCCCGCAGCTGAGCATGCCGGGCCGCCGCGGCGGCGGCCCGGCATGGAGATGCAGGTGCCGGCGGATGGGGCCGCGGGCGGCTCCGGGCGGCGCTTGCCGCCGCGCCGCACTGCTGGTATAAAGGCCGGCTCCTGCGGACGGGACAGTTCCGTCTGCGCCAAGTATTTGATTTTTAAGGTCGTTGCATATGTCGCGCGTCTGCGAGATCACCGGCAAGGGGCCGGCCGTCGGAAATCGCGTTTCCCACGCGAACAACAAGAAGCGCCGCCGCTTCCTGCCGAACCTGCACACCCAGCGGTTCTGGCTGGAAGCCGAGAGACGCTGGGTGTCGCTGCGCGTGTCCGCGCACGGCCTGCGCACCATCGAGAAGAAGGGCATCGATCGGGTCGTGGCCGATCTGCGCGCCCAGGGCATGAAGATCTGACGGTAGGAGCTCAGCCATGCGCGACAAGATCAAACTCCTTTCCTCCGCGGGCACCGGCCACTTCTACGTGACAACGAAGAACAAGCGGCTGCATCCGGACAAGCTGGAAGTGCGCAAGTTCGACCCGGTGGCGCGCAAGCACGTCGCCTACAAGGAAGCCAAGATCAAGTAGCTTGCCGCGCTGCGCGCATCAGGCGCGCGGCTCGATGTCCCGCAGATGCCGCCGGGCGGAGATCCACGCCCCGAGCCACCCGAGCGCCATGCCGCCGCCGAACAGCACGGCCAGTTCCCGGCCGGCGAGTCCCGTCAGGGCGAAGCCGCTGCCGTAGAGGCGTGCCAGATGCGCCACCGGGGCCTGCAGACCGAGCACGGCAGTCTCGAGCACCAGCCAGGCGAGCAGCGCGCCACCGAGCCCATACAGCGTCCCGGTGTAGAGAAACGGCCGGCGCACGAACGCATTCGAGCCGCCCACGAGCTTCGTCACCTCGATCTCGTCGCGCCGATTGAGAATCTCCAGGCGGACGGTGTTGCCGATCACGGCGAGCACTCCGGCGCCGAACAACACCGCCGCAATCGACACGAGGCGGCGGACCACCGCGAGAATGGCGTTGAAGCGCAACACCCACTGCGCATCGAGCTGCACCATGTCCACCTCCGGCCAGCTGGCGAACGTGCGCCGCAGAGCCTCGAGCGCCGCGGGGCCGCTCGCGCGCGGCTGCGGCACGATGCGCAGCACGTTGGGCAGCGGATTGCTCTTCAGCGCATCGAGGGCGGCGCCGAAGCCGGAGTACTGGCGGAACTGACGCAGCCCTGCGGCGGCGGAGATCACGCTCACCGCGTCCACGCCCGGCTCGGCGCGCGCCTCGACGGCGAGCTCGCGGGCCCGCGCCAGCGACACACCGCTCTTGAGATACACCGACATGTCGACCGCGTGCCCGAATCCGCCCGTGGCCGACTCGGCGTTGCGCACCAACAGCCCGAGGGCCGCCGGCAGCACCAGCGCGAGCCCGATGACGAGCAGCGTCATAGCCGTGGCGAGCGGCGCGCGGGCGAGGCGGCCGAGCGCTCCGAACAGCGCCTGGGTGTGCCGCGTGGTGAGTGTGCCAAGTGCCATGGCCGGCCTCAGCGGCTCGCCACGAGGGACGGCAGCGGGTCGGGCGCCCCGCCGGTGAGCTGACCGCTCGTCAGCGTGATCTCGCGACTGCCGAATTCGCGCACGATGTGCAGGTCGTGCGTCGCCACCAGCACGGTCACGCCGACCTCGCTGAATCGCTTGAACAACCTCATCACCTCCAGCGCCAGATCCGGATCGAGATTGCCCGTGGGCTCATCGGCCACGATCAGCGGCGGCTTGCCGACGATCGCCCGTGCAATGCCCACGCGCTGCTGCTCGCCCACCGAGAGCTCCATCGGCAGCAGCCGCTCCTTGCCGAGCAGCCCCACCTGATCGAGCGCCGCGCGCACCCGCTTGTCTATTTCCTTCAGCGGCGCGCCGGCCACCACCAGCGGCAGCGCGACGTTGTCGAACACCGGGCGGTCGGCGAGCAGCTTGTGATCCTGGAAGACCACGCCGATGTGCCGGCGGAACGCCGGGATGTGCCGCGCCTTCAGCGCCCCGGTGCTGCGCCCGTTGACGGTCACGGTGCCGCGGGTCGGGCGCTCGAGCAGCGCAATGAGCTTCAGCAGCGTGCTCTTGCCGGCGCCCGAGCGGCCCGTGAGGAACACCAGCTCGCCGCGATCGACGAAGAAACTGACGTTGGTGAGGGCTTCGCGCCCGTTGGGGTAACGCTTGCTGACGCGCTCGAGCTGTATCATGCCTGCTCCTGTCCGGCCGGCGCGTGCGAGCCTTCGACCAGCGCCGCGGCGAAGGCGTGCGCGTCGAACTCGCCGAAGTCCGCAAGCTGCTCGCCGATCCCGATGAAACGGATGGGCAGCCCCAGGCGGCGCGCAATGGCGATCACGATCCCGCCCTTGGCGGTCCCGTCGAGCTTGGTGATCGCCAGTCCCGTGACGCCGACCGCCGCGTGAAACTGCACCGCCTGCGCGAGCGCGTTCTGGCCCTGGTTGGCATCGAGGACCAGCAGAACCTCGTGCGGCGCGCGGGGGTCCCCGCGCTGCAGGACGCGCTTGACCTTCTTCAGCTCCTCCATCAGATGCGACTGGCTGTGCAGCCGGCCGGCGGTATCGCAGATCAGCACGTCGGTGCGGCGCGCGCGCGCGGCCTGCAGCGCATCGAACACCACCGCGGCCGGATCGGCGCCCGCGTGCTGCGCGATGCAGCCCGAGCCGGTGCGCTCGGCCCACACCGTCAGCTGCTCGATGGCCGCGGCCCGAAAGGTGTCGCCCGCGGCGAGCATCACGCTGCGTCCCTCGCCGGTGAAGCGGTGCGCCAGCTTGCCGATGGTCGTGGTCTTGCCCGAGCCGTTCACGCCGACCACGAGCAGGGTGAAGGGCTTGCAGTCCGGATCGATGAGCAGCGGCTGCGCGCAGGGCGCGAGAATCTCCTCCACCGCCGCGCGCAGCGCCGCGATCAGGGCCTCCACGTCGGCGAGTTCCTTGCGCGCCAGGCGCTTGTTGAGGCCGGCGAGGATGAATTCCGTGGCCTCGACCCCCACGTCGGCGGTGAGCAGCCGCGCCTCGAGCTCCTCGAGCAGGTCGGCGTCGATCTTGCGGCCGCGGAACAGGTTGGCCAGATCGAAGCTGAGCCTGCCGCGCCCGAGCCGCTGCGTCAGGCGCTTCAGGAAGCCCTGACGCTGCGCGGCGCCGGCCGGCGCTTCTTGGGTTTCACGTCCGAACATGAATGCGGTCTAGTGTATCGTAGCGGCCCGGTCCGCAGGTTCGAAAGACAGCGCGTGAGCAGTCCGTCCCACACGCACCGGCGCGGCAGCGCCTCGCGGGTGCTGCGCATCATCGGCGGCGCATGGCGCGGGCGTCGCCTGCGCTTTCCGGCCGCGCCCGCGATCCGCCCCACGCCCGATCGGGTGCGCGAGACGCTGTTCAACTGGCTCGCGCCCGTCGTGCCGGGCGCGCGCTGTCTGGATCTGTTCGCCGGCAGCGGCGCGCTCGGCCTCGAAGCGCTATCGCGTGGTGCCTCGCACGTGACCTTCGTCGAGCGCGACCGGCAGGCGGCCCGCGCGATCGAGCATTGCCTGGCGCAGTTTGACCCGCAGGGCCGGCACGACTGGCGCGTGCTCACCGCCGATGCCGAAGCGTTTCTCGCAACGGCGGCGCAGCCCTTCGACATCGTCTTCCTCGATCCACCGTTCGCCTCGGGAGCACTCCAGGCGATTGCCGAGCGGCTGGAGGCCGGCGGCTGGCTGAGTACCGCAGCCCGGATCTACATCGAATGTCCCGCCGAGCGCGCCGCCCCCGTGCCGGTGAACTGGACGCACGAGCACAACAAGCGCTCGGGGCAGGTCGGGTATCATCTGTACTCGCGACACAGGGGGATCGCCAACGAATGAACCGTCACGCCGTCTACCCGGGGACCTTCGACCCGATCACCAATGGTCACCAGGATCTGGTGCGCCGCGCCGCGAGTATCTTCCAGCGGGTGTTCGTCGCGATCGCCGCCAATCCCAACAAAGCGCCGATGTTTTCGCTCGATGAGCGCGTCGACATGGCGCGCCGTGTGCTCGCCGACCTGCCCAACGTCGAGGTCGTCGGCTACTCGGGCCTGACGGTCGAGTTCGCGCGCAAGCAAGGCGCGCGGGTGATCGTCCGGGGCCTGCGCGCGGTGTCGGATTTCGAGTTCGAGTTCCAGCTGGCCAACATGAGCCGTCACCTGGAGCGGGACATCGAGACCGTGTTCCTGACGCCGCAGGAGCAGTTCACGTTCATCTCCTCCACCCTGGTGCGCGAAATCGCGGTGCTCGGGGGCAATGTGAGCGAGTTCGTGCATCCCATCGTCGAAGAGGAACTGAAGAAGCGCCGCGGCGCGTGAATCTCAGCGCTGGCACGCGGGGCAGTAGTAGGTGGAGCGGCCCTGCTGCGTGCGGCGGCGGATCGCCGCGCCGCACACCCGACAGGGCCGACCGGCGCGCTCGTAGACGTAGAGCTTGTGGCGGAAGTAGCCCGGGGAGCCGTCCGCTCCGACGTAATCACGCAGGGTCGTTCCTCCGACGCGGATGGCTTGCGTCAGAACCGTGCGCACCGCGCTCACCAGCCGCGCCGCCTCTGCGCGCGTGACACGCCGTGCCTCGCGACCCGGGCGGATGCGCGCTCGGAACAGCGCCTCGCTGGCGTAGATATTGCCGACCCCGACTACGAGGCGGCTGTTCATGAGCAACTGCTTGATGGCGAGGCGCCGGCCGCGCGTCACGCGCCAGAGGTACTCGGCATTGAAGGCGGCATCGAACGGCTCCGGCGCCAGATCCCGCAGCAGCCGGTGATGCTGCGGGTCGGCCCCGGTGTAGTGCAGACTGCCGAAGCGGCGCGGATCGTTGAAGCGCAGGATGCGCCCCGAATCGAGCCGCAGGTCGTATTGATCGTGCCGCAGCCGCGGCGTGCCGTCCGCGAGCACGCGCAGGGACCCGGACATGCCGAGGTGCACGATCAGCGTGCCGCCCTCGAGTCCGATGAGCAGGTATTTGGCGCGCCGGCCCGCGGCGAGGATGCGCCGGCCCGCCAGCCGCGCGGGCAAGGCGCGCGCGACCGGCCAGCGCAGCCGCGGCTCGTACACCTCGAGCGCCACGATGGTCCGTCCGATCACGTGCGGCTCGATGCCGCGGCGGGTGGTCTCGACCTCGGGTAGTTCCGGCATGCTCTCCGCGATCCGGGCGCGCCCGGCCGCTGCAGATGGGGGGCGACAGCGTAGCCGGTGCGCGGACTTCCCGGAAGGCGCGCCGGCTCAGCCGGCCCGCTTGCCCGGCAGCATGCGCCGCAGCACCGAGTCGCGCCTGACGTAATGGTGCATCAGTGCCGCGGCGGCGTGCAGGCCCGCCACGATCACCAGCAGGTCCGACAGATCGCTGTGCAGCTCGCTGACGGTGCGCACCACCGAGCGGGTGGCGAACGCGGGCCGCGGGAACGTGAACCAGTCAAAGACCGAGAGGCCCTGCACCCATGCGCGCGCCACACCGAACGCCACGGTGAGGACCAGCAGAAGGTACAGGCCGTAGTGGGCCGCCTTGGCCAGCAGGTTCAGCCAGCCCTCATCGGCCGGCGGCAGGCGCCGCCCGGCGGCCGAGCGCCACACGATGCGCACCAGCACGACGGCGCCGACGAGCAGGCCGAGCACCATGTGCACCGACAGAGCGGCATGGCGCGGCGCGCCTTTCGTGAACTCGTCCATGAGCTGCCCGAGTGTCCACAGCACAGCCACCAGCGCGGCGGTGAGCCAGTGCAGCACCATGCTGAAACCATCGTATTTCAGTTCGGTCGTCGCAATCATCGCGGTCGGTGCCGTATTCGCCAAGTCGGTCCCCTTCGGTCGTGCAAGTGAGCGGATTGAACGAGCCAGAAGCTCTGGCAAAACACAATATCGGGTTTCCCTGGAGGATTGATGAAAACCGGAACGCTTTAGGCCACGCTGGCCCGCATTGGTTCTACTTAAGCTTAACCATAGCAAGAAATCCGGCCGCCCCGGGCGGGGAACCCAGGGGGTCATTAGCACTCAAAAGACACGAGTGCTAAAATTTGGCCATAGCGTTTTGGGAGCATCCATGAGTACAGCGACTGCACTGATTGCCCGGCCGTGCGAGTTCGCGCTCGCCGGACCAATCGGCAGCGTCGATGCCTACGTCGACAGGGTGAGCCGCATCCCCGTCCTCGACCGCGAGGCCGAGCGCGTGCTGGCCGTACGTTTCCGTAACGACGGCGACCTGGACGCCGCCCGCCAATTGGTGCTGGCGCATCTGCGTTTCGTGGTCCACATCGCCCGCGGCTACCGCGGCTACGGACTGCCCTTCGGCGACCTGATCCAGGAAGGCAACGTGGGACTGATGAAGGCGGTCAAACGCTTCGACCCCACGCTGAACGTGCGCCTGGTGTCCTTCGCCGTGCACTGGATCCGGGCCGAGATCCACGAATACGTCCTGCGCAACTGGCGCCTGGTGAAGATCGCCACCACCAAGGCGCAACGCAAGCTCTTCTTCAATCTGCGGCGCATGAAGAAGAACCTCACCTGGCTGTCCGCGGAGGAGACGGCGGCGGTGGCCCGCGACCTCGGCGTCACGCCGGGCGAGGTGAGCGAGATGGAAAAGCGCCTTGCGGCGCACGATGTCGCATTCGATCCGGCGCCGGATGCCGATGAGGAGGAAACCTACAGCCCGGCGGCGTATCTGCCGGCCCCCGATGCCGACCCCGCCGACCAGGTGGAGGACGCCGAGTGGGAAAGCGACTCCGCAGCCCGGCTGCGCAGCGCCCTCGGCCGGCTCGATGAGCGCAGCCGCGACATTCTCGAACGGCGCTGGATGCGCGAGGACAAGGCGACGCTGCACGAGCTCGCCGGCCACTACGGCGTGTCCGCCGAGCGCATCCGCCAGATCGAAGCCAACGCGCTCGGCAAGCTGCGCGGCCTGATGGCACCGGAGCCGGCTCCGGCCTGAGGCCGCCCCGCGCCGCCGGCGCTCAGGACGGATAGGCCGCCTGCACCGCGGCGGCCACCCGCTCGTGCACGGTCTTGTCGAGCGGATCGGGTACCAGCGCATCCTCCTGCGCCAGGGGCGCGAGTTCAGCCAGCGTCTGCGCCGCCGCCATGAGCATCGCGTCCGTGAACTGCGTGGCCCTGGCGGCAAGCGCCCCTTTGAACAGTCCGGGAAAGGCCAGAACGTTGTTGATGCCCTTGCCGTCGGCGGCGAAGGCGGCGCCGTGCTCGCGCGCCACGTGCGGCTCGATCTCCGGGTCGGGATTGGAGAGGGCCAGGATGACCTGCCCCGGACGGATCCATTCCGGCTGGATCAGGCCCTTCACGCCCGTGGTCGCGATCACGATGTCCGCGCGCCGCATGAGGTCCTCCACGCTCGCCCCCTCGGCGCCGAGCGTCCTGATGCGGGCGATCGCCTCAGGGTTGCGATCCGCGCCGAGCACCTGATGGACTCCATAGGCCCGCAGCAAACGCACGATGCCCGTGCCCGCCGCGCCGAGTCCGATCTGTCCGACGGTGCTCTCGGGCAGACTCCGGTGGGCGCGCCGCGCAGCGTTGATCAGCGCCGCGAGCGCCACGACCGCGGTGCCATGCTGATCGTCGTGCAGCACCGGCTTGCGCAGTCGCTCGCGCAGCCCGGCTTCGATCTCGAAGCACTCGGGGGCGGCGAAGTCCTCGAGCTGGATGGCGCCGAAGGACAAATGGATGCTGGCGATGAGCTCGATGACTTTCTGCGCGCGCGTCTCCTCGAGCAGGATGGGCACGCCCGAGAGCCCGACCAGATCGGAGAACAGCGCCGCCTTGCCTTCCATCACGGGCAGGCCCGCAAGCGGCCCGATATTGCCGAGTCCCAGAATCGCCGTGCCGTTGGTGACCACCGCCACCGTGCGGTCGATGCTGGTGTACTCGTGGGCGAGCTGCGGGTCCTGCCGGATCGCCAGGCACACGCGCGCGACGCCTGGGGTGTACACATCGCGCAGGGTCTGCAGCGTGTTGATGGGCAGGCTGGCCACCATCCGGATCTTGCCGCCGCGATGACGGTTGAATACCCGGTCGGATTTGCCGATGAAGCGGGCGTTGGGCAGCTGGTCGATGCGCGCGTAGAGGTCGTGATTGGCCTGCTCGTCCATCTCCAGGGTGATCTCCCAGAGCGTGCGGCCCTGCACGCGCCGCACGGAGGTGAGGTGCTGAATGGTCAGACCGGCGTCGGCGATCACCTGCAGCACCTTCGCGAGGCTTCCCGGCTGGTGGACGGTCTCGACGATCAGGATCTCGGGTATCTTCATGGTCTTGGCTGTGCGCTCCCGTGAAGCGGTAGCGTCACTATAAGCGACCCCACTGAAGTATGGCTTAATCGAACCGATGCGGCCCTGGCTCAAGCTGTTGCTGCTCGTCCTGGTCACCCTGGTGCTGCCCTGGGACGGTGTGCGCTACGCGCGCCAGATGGAGGCGGCGCTGCGCCAGAGCGAGCGGCAGGACCTGCGCTCCCTGGCCGGCACGCTCGCTGCCTCGCTCCAGGGGCGCGTGCGCCTCATCTACCGCTTTGCGGCCGAGGGGACGGATCCGGGGCCCTATGACCTCACCCCGGTGCCCCTGCCGGCACCGGGGTATGTCGACGGCTATGCCGACGGCTGGCCGCCGGCAGCGCATCGCTGGCGCCGCTACGGCAACGCCGCGCACCACTTCGATATCCTCACCGGCGTCAGCGGGCGGATGCTCTACGTGCTGCTGCGGGTGACCGATCCGCATCTCGTATTCGATGCGCCGCTCGCCAATCCGCTGGGCCGCAGCGGCCGGGGCGATCGGATCTGGATCGGCTTCACCGGCGCGCGGGGGCATCCGCACGCGGAATTCCTCGCGCTCACCGGCGCCGGGCCTGTCGTGGCGCACCGGATCGTCCGCGGCGAATACGGCCGCCGGCGGGCGGTCGCGGATCCGCGCATCGTCGGCGCCCTGCAGCCTCATCCCGGCGGCTACGACGTTGAGATGTCGATTCCCCTGTCGATGCTGGGCGGGCGGTTCGGGGTCCTGATCGATGACCGCAGCGACCTCGGCGGCGCGCCGGTGCGCTACGGCATGCTGCGCCGCGCCAACCTGCATGCGCGCGGCGGCCTCATCCTCGCCTCGGCGACGCTGCCGACCTATCTCAGCCGCCTGCTGCGGCCGGGTCTGCGGCTGTCGGTCACCACCCCTTCGGGTGCCCTGCTCGCGCAGGCGGACAAACCCACGGTTCCCGACATCCCGGCGCCGCAACCGGGGCTGCTGGCGCGACTGTTCCGGCGTCTCACCGGGCCCGGCGGCAACTCGCGCATCGCCGCGGCCGCACTCATCCATGGAGTTGGGGGCCGCGGTGTGATCGCGCGTCTTCAGATCACGCAAACCTCGAGTCGTTGGGCGCAGCTGCGCGACCGGACGCTCGAGCGGATGTTGAACCTCACGCTCGCCACCAGCGCCCTCGCGTTGCTCGTCGCGATCGTCCTGGCAGCCCAGATGGCCGCGCGCGCCTGGCACCGCCGTCGCGCGCAATGGCAAAACCAACCCGGTCGCGGCGAGCGCCGCCCGTGAGCGGCGCTCGCCGGGAGGGTGTGTGATTTCACTTGCATCGGCTGAAGTTCTCGCGCAACATTCGCGCCGCGTCGCGGGGTGTGGTGCCGCCCGCGGCGCCCAGCGATGGCGGTCCGGACCCCCAGGAGGTGTGGCCAGCGACATGAAGCAGCGAAATGCGTCGCGCGATCGTGATCCCCGTCCCGCTCTGTGCAGCGTCAATTCGTATCTGGAAAAGAATTTCCCCGACTTCTTCGCCGAGGCACGCTTTCAGGTCGGCGACGATGACTATTTTCTCTACGCGCGCTTCGGCCAGTATCTGGCCCGCACCATCGAGCAGAACCGCGCGCCCCGCCAGAAGATCAACCGCGGATTCACCGTGCTCAACAAGATGGCCAGGGCATCGGCACGGCACCCCGGCATCCGTCAGATCCTCGTCTCCGGCCCCCTCGAGTACATCGTCGATGCGCCCAAGGCGCGCGCGCTGGCGCTGAAGCGCCTCTCGCCGGTCGCCCAGGGATATCTCGAGAGCCTCTGCGAGTAGCGCACCGTGAGCGCGCCGCGCGGCAATGCTCCGGTGGACGAGGCGCTCGAGGTCAATCGATTCTGGTTCGGCCCGCCGCCGCTCGGACTGCACACGCTGCGCGAGCGCGAGAAGCTGTGGTTCGGCGTGTGCGCCACGGTGCAGCAGCAGGCCGCCATCGACGAGATGATCCGCGAGCGCTTCGCCGGGCTGATGCAGCGCGCCGCCGCCGGCGCGCTCGGCGCCTGGGCCGCGAGTCCCCATCGGCGCCTCGCGCTGATCCTGCTGCTCGATCAGTTTCCGCGCAACGCGTTCCGCGGCACGGCCCGCGCATTCGCCACCGATGAGCAGGCCCTCGCGCTCGCGCTCTCGGGGATTCAGGCCGGGGCCGACGCGGCGCTCTCGCCGCTCGAGCGGGTGTTCCTGTGCATGCCGCTCCAGCATGCCGAACGACTCGACGTGCAGGAGGAGTCCGTCGCCGCCTACCGTCGGCTGCTCGAGGAGGCACCGGTCGAGCTGCGGCCCTTCTTCGCCGGCGTAGGGGCCTTCGCCGAGCGTCATCACTCGATCGTGCGCCGCTTCGGGCGCTTCCCGCACCGCAACGCGATGCTCGGGCGCGCGAACACGCCCGAGGAGCAGGTCTATCTGGCCGGCCGGCCGGACCGCTTCGGTCATTGACGGCCTCCTCGCCCGCGGCTTCTTAAGCCGCCGCTGGCGCGGGCCGGGCGAGGATTCCTGCTGCAAGACGGCGACGTCCCGCCGCGAGGATGAGCCGTGCCGCGTTCACGTCGCGGTCGTGCAGCGCTGCGCATCC
>JAKAXA010000002.1 GCA_021816775.1 Pseudomonadota bacterium | reverse complement strand
GGGCGATCGCCAGGCGCAATGCGGTGTAGGACCGCTGCGTGCCATAGGGCGGATCGTTGAGAATGAAGAGAATTTTCAGAGCAGAGCTCCCGCCGCTCGATTCGAGTGCACCAATCCGGGGCAGCAGGCAACGCCCGGCACGCGCGGAAAACATGCACAATCCGCAGCTGCGCCGGAATGCCGGCTGAGGCTTGTGTCGCGTGACCGCCACGAACCGCCGGTTTCGAGCCGGCGGCGCTATCCTGGCCGCAGGCCTCGGAGCGACCAACCAGGGGGAAGGCATGCCAATCGTTCATCGACGCGCCTGGCTGGCGGCGGGTGTGGTGTGGGTGTGCGTCAGCGCAGCTCAGGCAATCGCCGCGGCGGCGGTGGCGGGCGGCACCAAGTCAGGTTCAGGCCCGGCGCTGCCGCCGGCATCCACGGCCGCGAGGCGAGGCGCACCGGCCCAAGGGTCAGGCGGGCTGGCGGCACTGCGAGCGGCGGCTGCCCGCGGCGAGGTGAACGCGCAGGAGCAGCTGGGCTGGGATTACCTGCACGGAGTGCAGGTGAGGCCGGATGACTCGCGCGCGGCCTACTGGCTTCGCAGGGCCGCCGCGCACGGGATCGCCGCGGCCGAGTGCGATCTGGGGTACCTCTACCAGACCGGTCGCGGCGTGCCGCTCGACTATCGGCGGGCCGTGCACTGGTACGGCAAGGCCGCCGCACAGGGGCTGGCCCGCTCGCAATACGACCTGGGGCTGATGTACGCGCACGGCGAGGGCGTGCCGCGCGATTACGCCAAAGCCGTGACATTGTTCCGCTCGTCGGCGGCGCAGAACGTAACGGATGCCGAGGATGCGCTCGGCGTCCTGTATGCCAACGGCATGGGGGTGCCGCGCAGCGATTCGACGGCAGTCTCCTGGTACCGCCAGGCCGCGCGGCAAGGGAATGCCACCGCCGAGAAGGACCTCGGCAGCATGTATCTGCAAGGCAGAGGGGTTGCGCAGGACCCGGCGACAGCGGACCTGTGGTTTCGGCGGGCGGCGCAGCAGGGCAACACCCTGGCGCAGGCGACCTTGGGGCTGATGTATCTTTACGGCCGCGGTGTCGAGCGGGATCCCGGGCGGGCGCTCAAGTGGCTGCGCCGCTCCGCCGAGGGGGGCGACCGGCACGCCACGACCATGGTTGCCGACCTGTACTACGGCCGCGGCGAGCTCAAACAGGCGATCGGCTGGTACCGCAAGGCCGCCGAGCAGGGCAGCGGCGAGGGGGCGTTCTTTCTCGGCATGGCGTACTGGCGCGGGCAGGGCGTGCCACAGAGCCCGTCTCGCGCCGTGCACTGGTACCGCAAGTCCGCCATGCGCGGAAACGCCAAGGGTCAGCTCGCCCTGGGACTGGCCTACGGCCTGGGCCGAGGCGTGTCGCCCGATCCCACGCTCGCCTACGCCTGGATCAGCCTGGCGGGGAAGGCGCCGCTCATGCCGCTGCAGGCGGCCAGGATCCTGCAACGGGTCGCGGCGCACCTGAGCGCGGCGCAGATTGCGCGTGGCCGGCGGCTTGCGGCGCGCTGGACGGTCGGTGAGGACATCCGATAATGACCGCGCGAGGTGTCGCCGGCCGCGGCGAACGGCAGATCTAACTCCCGGCGCCGGGTGCGCGCGCCTGCCTGACCAGGGCGTCCGCTGCGTTGGCTTCGAGGATCCACGTCGCCGCCGCATCGACGGTGTATTCGTCCTCGTACCAGAGGAACCCGAAGTGGGTGATGCACTCCGGAAAGTCGGGCTTGATGACGATGTAGCCCGGGATCATCCCGCCCGGAATGAAGGTGTTGTCGGCGCGGTTGTTGCCGTAGGCCGTGAGCTTCGAGGCGGCGCCGATCGCCGAGATGTACGACACGCTGGACACCGGATGCGTGCCGAGCAGGTAGTTGGCGGCCCGCAGCGTGTACTGCGGGCCGACGATGTCGGGGTAGGCCTCGTGCAGGAAGTACATCTCGACGCCGAACTCGGCGACCTGCGCCGAATCACCCCAGGCGCCGAGCGACGGCGGCACGCCGAAGGGGGTGGCGGCCAGTTCGCGGTTCAACCGGGGAACGTACGCCCTCACCGCCGCCTTCACTCGGGCGCTCTCGCGCGCGCTCAGATAGGGCAGGACCTGCACGGCTTGCCAGCCTCCGCCGCCGATGCGGCGCAGCATCGCGGGGAGCAGCATCTCGAGCCGCTTTCGGTAGGGACTCGCGCCGTGGGTGGCTAGCGTCAGCTCGACGGCGGCCGTCCATCGCGGCGGATTCAGGCCCCGCTCGCGGAACCCGCCGGAGCCTTCCCGGTCCGGCCGATAGCGCTCGTGATCGGGCTGGGCCTCGGCCTTCCTCCAGAGCATGGCCGCGGCGCTGAGGCACTGCTTGGCGAGCGCAGCGTTCCAGTGCGCGAGCGTGCGGGAGGCGGCCGCGAGCGCCGCCGCGGCGCCGAACTCCATCTTCGGCGAGGTCATCGTCCAGGCCCAGCGGTCGTCCGGCTTGCCGGAATCATCGCCCCGGATCTGATCGGGGGCGAGCTTCGGGTCATAGATCCGCCCATCGGTCTGGGAGGCCGCATCGCCGATGAACGTGTATCCCTCGAGGTAGGGCGACTGGATGCCCATGAACGGGTGCCCGACGGCATGGATCTGCGCGAGCGTCTGCAGCACGCCGTGCTCGACCTGTTCGACCAGGTCCGGGACCCCGTCGGGGCGGTGCATGATGACCTGCCGCGCCTGTTCGTTGACGGACAGCTCGTCCCAGCGCGGATGGAACGTGTTGTACGTGGTGGCGAGGTTGAGGATGGTGCCGTACTGCCCGAAGGCGTCGTTGTCGAAGTCGCCGGCGTCGAACCATCCGCCAACGTTCAGCCCCGGGATGTGCTCGCCGGGCTGGTACGGGGATTCGGTATTCGGGCCCATCCAGTAGCCATCGAAGTGCGTGAGGTTGGGCGGCGCCTGCAGCGCATCGTCCATGTGCGCAACGCCGTGCCACATGTGGTAGGCATCGCGCACCGAGACGTGATCCATCTGCTCGGCGAGGAAGCCGTCGAGCGAGGTCTGCCAGGTGTTGCTGTAGACGTCCTGGGCGATGGGAAACACACCGGTGCGCTCGCCGGCGTAGTCGATCGCATACAGCCCGGGCTGCCTGACGGCCGTGAAGTTGAATTTCACGTAGTCGTAGCGCAGCCAGCGCATCGGCTTTGAGACAGGGCCGGTGAAGGCCTTGCGGTAGGCGCCGCCGGCCGTGAGGCGCAGGAGCGTCGCCCGCTTCGGGCCCTGGAAGCGCCGATCCAGCTCGATGATGGCGACCTTGCGCAAGTCGGCGGCATAGCCCACCTGGCTGTGCGCGATCATGGGCGGGCGGACCCACCCGGGGATATTGCCCGGCCGTATGTGCCAGACCACCGCGTCCCGGGTCTTGCCCGCCGGAATCAGCGTGCGCAGCACATACCAGCCGTTCTGCGCCACGTCGCGCCCGTCGTAGAGCAGCAGCGGACCGCTCTGCGAGCGGATGCTGATGCGATCGAGGGGATCCTCGGGCGCGAGCGTGATGCGCCGTCCCTGTGCAAACGGCAGCGGCTCGGTGTATCCGAGCGCCTTGTGCCACTGGCGCACGTACCACGGCTCGCCGGGGTAGCCGAGGCCCGAGGGGACCGAGGTCATCCGGTCCTCCGGGTAGCGTGGCAGCACCCCGAATACCTTGCCGTCGAGCGCGTACGCCTTGTCCATGTAGATCGAGGGGAGGAACTCCAGGTTGAAACCCGCTCGGCCGAGGAGCGCCTTCGGCAGAGGATGCGCGAGATTGACGCTGACGCGCACGCCGCCGGGCTCGGCGGCCACCACGACCTGATAGTGCAGGTGATAGGCGGGATAGGAGAGGCGGGCGGTGAGCCGCTCACGCGCCCGATTGGCCCGGCGCCGAATGAGATGCGGGATGGCGTCCCATTGCTGCGGCGTCGGCATCAGACGGACGCTGCCGTTGGTGGCGATGCGATGGCCGTGCAGAATGATCTGCAGGGCCGCATCCTTCTGATCGAAGAAGATCGGGCTGAAATTGTCCTCGTACAGCATGACGCTCACACCCGGGGCGGCGAGGTAGCCGCTGCGCGTGACCTTCAGCGCGAGGTCGGCTCCGGGTGCGGCGTGGCCCGGAAGCGGCGCGAGCAGGAGAGTGAGCACCAGAACGGTTCGCAGACGGGGCATGACAGGGCTCCAGCGATGGGCGGGTTGTGCCCGGTGCCTCCTGCGTGCGGGCTCGCCCGGGACCTTAGATGATAGCGGTACCATGCGCAAGCCCGGGCGGCCCGGGCGGATGGCGCTCGCCGCCTCGCGCGCGGCGGTGCGTGCTCAGCCGGTTGCGGCGCGAGTGTGGCCTGCGGTGGAGTGAGCGGGCGAAAGCTTGCTATGGTGTGCTCCAGGCGAGCAGACCGGCGCACACGTCGCGCCGGCCATGGCCGAAAGGGATGGGTTCGCCCTGTGAGCGCGGATTCAGATCCATTGGACGTCGTGATGCGGGTCCGGCAGGCCTTTTACGACCAGGCGCGCTTCTGCGATCAGCTCGGCTCGCCGTTCACGGCGCTGCTGTGCCGCGTGCTCGCCGATGGGCTCGACGGTTCGAGCCAGATCGAGCGCGACATCCTGGAATGGCCGGGCGATCCCAGCGCGTTCGCGGACTCGGTGCCGCTGCGGGTCGCCGGGGCGTTGCACGACCTGGTGCGAGCGGGGCGAGCCGGCGAGCTCGCGCCGCTGTATCCCCCGCACCCGATGCCGAATGCGGCAGCGCTGCTCGCCGCCGCGCGCGGCTTGCTTGCGCAGCACAGCGGCTTCGTCCGCGAATTCCTGCAGTTTCCACCGCAGACCAACGAGGTGGGTCGTTCCGCCGCGCTCATCGCCGGCTGGCTCGAGATCGCCTCGCGCACCGGGCTGCCGCTCAGCCTGTTTGAGATCGGCTCGAGCGCGGGGCTCAACCTCATCGCCGACCGGTATGCCTATCGGTTTGGCGATGTGCCGTGGGCGCCCGCTGAGGACTCTCTCCCCGGGTCGGGCCAGTCATTCGCCGGTCTGACGCTACGCTGCGGCTGGAAAGGCCGCGGCCCGGCCCTTGATGCCACGCTCAGGGTGCAGTCGCGGCGCGGCTGCGACCGTCATCCGCTGCATCTGGCGGATCCCGCGCAGCGCGAGCGGTTGATGGCCTACGTCTGGGCGGATCAGCCCGAGCGCCTCGAGCGGCTCGGCGCGGCTATTCGTGCCATGCTCGCAGACCCGGTCAGTGTCGAGACGTCCGATGCCGCCGACTGGATCGAGGCCGTTGTCTGCCCGCGAGCCGAACCAGGTGTTGCCCGCGTCGTTTTCCACAGTATCGTGTGGAGTTACCTGGGCCGCCCCGCGCAGGAGCGCATCGCAGAGCATCTGGCGCGGATCGGCGGGGCATCATCGGCCGAGCGCCCGCTGGCCTGGCTGCGTCTCGAGCTCGCGGGCAAGGATGAGCCGGCGGCGCTGCGACTGACGATGTGGCCGGGCGGCGCGGAGGAACTGCTGGCGCGCGCGCACCCGCACGGCGCGTGGATTCGCTGGCAGGATGAGGGAGGCGGTGAGTGAATCGCGCTGTGCGCAGCGCGGCGAAATTGAGCCGGGTCGTCGAACGGGATGACACCTGCGTGTGCGCCGGAGGTCAGAGGTGATGCAGCCGACCGCAGTGCTGATCAGCGGGCCGCAAATCGCGGCATACGGGTTCCCGGGAGGGCACCCGTTCGGGCCCGACCGTCACGATGCCTTTCTGCGCGAGCTCGAGCGCTCGGAGTGCTGGCCGCGGCTCGAGCGGCACGCGCCGCGGCCCGCGACGCGCGAAGAGCTCGAAGCCTTCCACACCCCGACGTACATCGAGCGGGTGATGGCGGCCTCGCGCACCGGGCAGGGATTCCTCGATGCCGGCGATACGCCGGCCTTCCCGGGAGTGTACGAGGCGGCGGCGAACGTCGTCGGCGGCACGCTGGAGGCGCTTGCCCGTATCGTGGCGGGCCCGCTCCGGCGTGCCTTCATCCCGATCGCGGGATTGCACCACGCGGGGCGCGATCATGCAGCCGGCTTTTGCGTGTTCAACGATTGCGGTGTCGCCATTGAAGTCGCGCGGCGACGCTACGGCTTGAAGCGCGTGGCCTATGTGGACATCGACGCGCATCACGGCGATGGGGTGTTCTACGGCTTTGAGGATGATCCGGATGTCGCCGATGCGGACGTGCACGAAGACGGTCACACCCTGTATCCGGGCACGGGCGATCGCAGCGAGACCGGCCGCGGCCGCGCGGTCGGCACCAAGCTGAATCTGCCGATGCCGGCCGGCGCCGGGGACGCGCAGTTCCGGTCCGCATTCGCGCAGGTGGAGTCCTACCTCGATGCGCAGCGGCCGGAGCTGATCCTGCTGCAGTGCGGAGCGGATTCGCTGGCGGGCGACCCGATCACGCACCTGCAGTACACGGAAGCCGCCCACGCGCACGCGGCGCAGCGCCTGCGCGCGCTTGCGGACAAGCACTCACGGGGCCGTCTGCTCGCGATGGGTGGTGGCGGATACAACCGGCGCAACCTGGCGCGCGCCTGGACGCGAGTCGTGGAGGCATTGAGCTGAACTGCCGTGCCGTTCACTGTGTGCCCTCTCTGCTCGCTACGGCGGGCGGGACCGTTGCGGTGCGGGGGATTCGGCGCTGTAATGCCTGCTCAGTCGGCCACCCCCGGCGCCGGGGATGTTCAGGCCACAGCGGCGGCGCCGATGGCGCGATGCGCGCAACGAGCTCACGTGAAATAGCACCATGAATGCCTCGGGGAAGCGCTCTCGTGCGGTTGCGGTCGTTCTCGTGGCCGCGGTCCATCTGGGCCTGATCTATCTCCTCACGCGCTCCGCCGCTCCGAACGCCGACTCCCGCTATCGCATCGCCGCGCCGCCGATCCGCATCAGCTTCATCGCGCAGCCACGGTTGCCGCTGCTTGCGAAACCCGAGCGGCTGGCGACGAA
This sequence comes from Pseudomonadota bacterium, assembly GCA_021816775.1. Lineage (GTDB taxonomy): Bacteria > Pseudomonadota > Gammaproteobacteria > Steroidobacterales > Steroidobacteraceae > 13-2-20CM-66-19. The sequence continues at coordinate 208,359 of JAKAXA010000002.1, read as the reverse complement.
ACCGAAGCTCGCCCGGATCCAGGTTGCGCTGCTGCAGCCGCCTCCCGCGTTCCCCTTGCGCATACGGCCCGAACCCGCGCCGAGCACTGGACCGAAGCAGCACGCGACCGGCTCACCGTTGCGGCATGGGCGGATCGGGCAGATCGGCGCACCGTTGGCACTCACCATTGCTCGCTACGTCGCGCCGGTCTATCCCCGCGCGGCGGCGCGCGCGGGTGATCACGGCAGCGTGGTCATGGCGTTGCGGGTCAATGCGCACTGGGGCGTCGGTCGGGTCAAGATTCTGCACAGCAGCGGATCGGCGCTGCTCGACAGGGCGGCCGCGCTCGCGGCCCGGCGCTGGAAGTTTGTGCCCCGGACCGCTTTCGCGCGCGACAAGCCGATCTGGGGGGTCGTGCAGATCACGTTCGCGCCGCCACAGCGGCTCCTCGGGGTGTCCATCATCATCATGCCGTATGTCGCAATCGCCCGTGAGGTCGCCGCGGACATTGCGAGGAACCGCGGACGGCAGCTGCAGGCGCCGCCGACAGAGGCCGCCGTGCGCACGCTGCTGCGCAAGCTCATCGCCGCATTTGGGAGCAAGCCTGGACAGCATCGCAAGGCGCGCCGCCACTCGCCCGGAGAGTCGCTCGAAGCGCAATTGGCGGCTCTGGGTCCACTGCGAACCATCACCTTCCTGGGCTTTGTCAGTCATGGGGTAGAGGACGACAGAACCGGCATGTACGGCACGCGATACCTGTTCCAGCGCTCGGTGGTGAGATGGGAAGTGTATGCCATCAAACAGAAGGGCGGTTCATCCGTCTGGCTGGTCGCGGCACGCGCCGGCGGCAGGATCGAGCACATCGAAGTCGCACTGCAGTGAATCCGCCGCGTGACCTGGCAGTTGTGCGCAAGTTGCTGCTCAGGGATGCGCGGCGCGCCGCGCGCGCAGTGCCGATGATCCGACACACTCTCTCAGGCGCCGAGCTCGACCTTCCAGGAGACGGGCGCATCGGCAATGAGTGAGGAGCGGACACTGCAGTATTTCGTGACCGAGAGCTCGACGGCGCGAGTCGCCTTCTCACTCGTGGTGCCGGGGGCCGTGATCGTGAAGTGCAAGACGGCCGAAGCGAGCCGGCGGGGAATCGCATCAACCCGGTTTGCCTCAACGCGAATGCTGAGCGCGTGAACCGGCGTGCGTTGCTTCTCGAGAATGGTGACGACGTCTACCGCGGCGCACGTGGAAATCGCCGCGAGCAGCACATCGAACGGGCTGGGGGCAGTCTGTCCGTCCCCATCGATGCGGACCTTGGGGCCCTGCGCCCGGCCGGCCTCGAACGTTTGCCCGCCGAGCCATTGCACCTCGATGGGTGCATGAGCGATGGTGCCTGAGGGGGGGGTGCTCATGGGCCTCTCCGATGAAAGCTTGCAATTTTAGGCAGGAGAATCAGCGCTGTCGATGCAGCAGGTCACCCGGTTTCACATTAGAAGCGTGACCCAGAAGGTTGCCGCCCTCCGGGCGTGAGACTGCACTGCGTGGGAAGAGGATTGACGAAGGCAGCGCAGCAGCAGGCCATTGTCAGAAACCGCTCAGGCGCGAGCACTGATCCGGAGGGGAAATCTCAACGACCCGAGCCAGCGCACCGCCGGGGGAAGGCGATTGGCCTGTTGGTGACGGCCAAGGATTCTGGCTCGCGAGCAAACGCCTGAGCGCGGGCAGATTCCGGTACTGGCCGAGGGCCGCCGGGGCGGCCAGCCGGGAGCGGCTGGCGGATGTACAGGCCCCGCTCGAGACGCTTGCCGCGGAACGCTGCACTGCCCCGAAGATCGTTCCCACGAGGATCGTTGCCGTGCTGGAGCAGCCGGCTCAGGCAGTGCGATCGTGCAGGGTGACGCACCGGCATCATGACCGGCACACCGCGTCCGATCGCAGTCATGCACGGGGTGGTCGGTGAGGTGCACATGAGGTAGGTCACGATCTGCTATGGTAGGACCGAGACGAGTCCGGTAAGCTTCCAGTCGCACGTGGACGACCCACTCGACAAGAGGCTATCGACCGCGGGGCGGGGGTCCCTCCACATGTCCAGGTGAAAATCGTTGGCGGGGGGGGGAAGTCGTGCCGAGAGGTACGCCGGGGAGGCTCTGTACCCTTGGTTGCAGCGTAACGCACCGTCATCGGGACGCCCCGGTCCGTTCGACCGGGGGCTTGAACGAGCACGGCTGCTTCAATGTCGCCGGACGCCTAACGGATGGGATCATCCGCGGTGGCGAGAATGTCTGTCCCCGGGAGTTCGAAGAGGTACTCTGGCGGCGTCCCAACGTGTCGCTGCCGCCCACTACAAGTACGGTCAGGAGGGGTGCGCGGTCTTTCGCCTGCGCGATGGCAGGGGCGCCGAGATCCAGGGGATGATCGACGGCTGCCGTGGACAGATTGCCCATGACCAGGTGCTTCGCGGCGTCCGTTTCGTGTCGGAATTTCCCATGACGGTGACCGGCAAGGTGCAAAATATGCCGCATTCGGGTGCGGCTGGAGGGGGAGCTCGGATTCGTCCGCGAGCAGGCCGCGCACGTCCAGGCAGATCATCGATGGCGCTGAGGAAAGAAATCGCGATCCTGGGCGCGGGCCCGGCCGCAATCGCTACCGCTTGCGCGCTGCGCCGGCTTGGGCACGAAGTGCTGTTGATCGGAGTTCCCCGGAACACCGCGGTCGAAGGAGTTTCGCAGCGTACGCTGGGGCTTCTTCGCGAACATGGCCTAGCTGCCGCGGCCGACAGTGTCGGCGGTCCGGGGGAGCGCGTCGGCAGCTGGGGCGGCATCGATGTCGCCGGCAACAGCGAGTACGTCGTGCAGCGCGCCGAGTTCGATCGCGCACTGCTTGCCGATGCCGCCGCGATGGGCGTGCGCATATGCGCGGAGCGAGTGGTTCGCTATGAGCGCCTGGGCGCATTGTGGCGGGTGCACACGAAGCGAAATTACGTGGACTGTCGGGTCGCCGTCGACGCACGAGGGCGGCGTGCACAGCGCTCGCCGCGCAGGGGACCGGCTCTGATTGCTGTGTGTCAGCGCCTGTGCACCCCTCGCACGGGCCGGGTGTTTACCCGCCTGGAGGCCATTGCGCAGGGTTGGTGCTGGTTGGCTGCGGACGGGCGCGGGATGAGCTGGCTGCAGATCACCTCGGGCAGGGAGCCCTCACTACGCTTGGGGCTCGACGAGCACCTGCGGCGGCTCGTCGCGACGGCGCCGCAGGTGGCGGCGGATCTTTCCGGGGCGATTGCCACAGGTGCTCCCATCGCACGCGCCGCGACACCGTCGCTGTGCACTCGGCCGGACGAACCGGGCCTGATTCGCGCCGGCGATGCCGCGATAGCCCTCGATCCGCTGTCGGGTCAGGGAATGTATGAGGCACTGCGGTCCGTTGTCGCCGTGACCGGAGCAGTCCGGGGTTACCTTTCGGGCTACTGGGACCCGATCGCAAAATTCATGGCCGAGAGGACCGCGGAGCTCTGGCAACAAAGCAGCCTCAAGGCCGCGCATCATTATGGACAGGAGGCGCAGAAGAACCCATCGCCTTTCTGGAGCGAGGCAGCCGCGCGCTACCGCGCGATCCAGCCGGCGCCACCGATTCCTGGTGGCGCACGGATTGACTGGCGTCCGGTGCTCAACAGCGCGCGCATCGAGTTGCGGCGGGTTGTGGTCACGCCGCAGTTCCCGCGAGGCGTATGGCAGGTCGATGCCGTTGATCTGCCGAAGCTGCTCGATTTTCTGCATGCCGCGCGCACGACGGACGTCGCGTGTGCCGCGCGGCGCTTTGGCTGTCCGCCGGCCGCGGCGGCGCACGCCATGCAATGGCTGAGCGACCATGGACTGTTGGAACCGGCCGGACCGGCGGGGGGCACAGGGCCGCACGGGTCGCCGGCGGATCGTCTTGATTAAATCTCGCATGTCGGGGTGAGAGAGGTAAAGCGCATGCACCGCAGAGTCTCGTCGCTGATCACGGGTGGGGTGATGGTCTTCACCATGGTGCTCGGCACAGCCATCGCTGCGTCTGCGGCGATGAGCTCGGCCGCAGCGCCGGCAGGATTGGCCGCAGTCCGGGCGAATTGCTCCGGGTGCCACCGCGAGATCTCGCCCGGGCACTTCGATCGCATCAGCGAGGAACGCAAGACCCCCGAGGGCTGGGCGATGACGATCTTCCGGATGCGTCACCTGCACGGCGTGAAACTGACCGGCAAAGAACAGGCCACCATCATCCAATACCTGAGTGACGTTCAGGGTCTTGCCCCATCGGAAACGGCTCCCGCCCGCTTCGCCCTCGAGCGCCGTCCCAACGTGCCCGACCTGAAGCTCCCCTATCACCTGCATGAAATGTGCGGGCGATGCCATAGCCTCGCGCGCGTCGCGCTTCAGAGGCGCACCGCCGCCGAATGGCTCAAGCTCATCAACTTTCACGTCGGACAGTTCCCGACGCTCGAGTATCAAGACGGCAGTCGCGACATCTACTGGTGGAAGATCGCCACCACCCAGCTGCCCGGCGAGCTGGCCAAGCTCTTCCCGCTTCAAAGCGCAGCGTGGCGCAACTGGAGCGATCATCCGCATCCCAGTCTCGCTGGAGAGTGGATCGTCCATGGGTACACGCCGGGGCGGGGAGACTACTATGGCACGGCGCGAATCAGGCGCACCGCTCGGCATCGCTACCGCGCACGCTACCAACTGCATTACGCGAGTGGTGCCGCGCTCGAGGGCTCCTCTGATGCCATCTTGTACACGGGCTTCGAATGGCGCGGCACGGGGAAGCTCGGTGGGAAGCGCGTGCACGAAGTATACTTCGCCTCGACGAACGGCATGCGCATCACCGGCCGCTGGTTCCTGACCGATCATAGCGAGATTGGCGGCGACTGGGTCGCCTCTCGCGCCACGGGAGCGCCGCAGATCCTCGCCGTCATCCCAAGCGCGCTGAAAACCGGGACGACACAACGGGTCGTCGTGGTCGGCATCGGGTTGCATGGAAGCGTCGATCTGGGACCCGGGACCACGTCCAAGGTTCTGCAGCGCACCCCGTACGGGCTGATTCTCACCGCCCGCGTGCAGACCAATGCGACGCCCGGCTATCGCTCGGTGCGCATCGGGCCAGTGCACAGAGGTGATCTGCTTGCCGTCTACCGGCATGTGGATCGCCTGAAGGTCGAGCCGTCCCTGGCGATCGCGCGCCTGGGTGGTGGAACGCTTGCGCCGGTGGATGCGCAGTTCCACGTCATCGGCTACACCGATGTTGTCGGCGCGGGCGGGAAGGTGATCGCCGTACGTCTCGGCGCGGTGCCGGTGACCTGGAGCTTGGAACCGTTTAACGCCGAAGCCGCCAGACGCGGCGACGTCCGCTTCGCGGGTACGCTAGGTCAGGACGGGCGATTCTTGCCGGCGGCGGGCGGACCCGATCCGAAGCGCCAATTTTCGGGCGACAATACAGGCGATCTCTTTGTCGTCGCGTCACACATTGATGGCAAGGCGGCAGTCACGGGCAGAGCGCACCTGATCGTGACCGTGCAGCGATGGATCAATCCCCCGATCTACTGACGGAGCGTGCCGTGATCTTCGATTCCGCGAACGCCCACATCGTCGCATTTGGCGAGCGCGCGATGCTGCTGCACGTTCCGACCACGGCGCTGTTCGAATTGGACGCGCTCGGCATCGAAGTACTGAAGCTCGTGCGGTCCGAACGGAACCTCGATGCCGAGCAAATCCGCGCGACACTCTCGAGCCGTTTCCCGGCAGAAGCGGTAGACGCATTCATCGGTCAGCTTATTAGGCTTGAGGTTCTGCGGACCGAGGGGGACATCCGACCGATCAATCCAGCGCGCCTGCGCGTCGAGGCCTACCCTCTCAGCACGATCGTGCTCAACGTCAACACCGGATGCAATCTGGCGTGCCGCTATTGCTACAAGGAGGATCTGGCCATTCCGGCCGAAGGAAAGCGCATGGGACTGGAGGTCGCGGCGCGCAGCGTGGACCTGCTGCTGTCGCAGGCGGAGCAACGCTCCAGGGTGGGAATCGTGTTCTTCGGCGGCGAGCCGCTCACGAACATGACATTGATCCGCCAAGTGGTGGATTACGCGGAGGCGCGGGCCGGCACCCTCGGCAAGACAGTGGATTTTTCCCTGACGACCAATGCCACTTTGTTGACCGAGGAGATCATAGGATACCTCGACACCCATCGTTTCGGGATCTCGGTCAGCATCGACGGGCCGCCGGCCCTGCATGACCGCAATCGTCGCAGTATCGGTGATCGGGGCACCTACGAGGTGGTTGCGCGCAAGGCGCGCCTGCTCCTCAGCCGGTATCGCTCGAAGCCGGTCGGGGCCCGCGTGACGCTCACCGCGGGAACGACCGAAGTCGAGCTGATCCATGAGCATTTGCGCGACGGCCTCGGCTTTCACGAAGTGGGCTACGCGCCTGTCACGGCCTCAGACAGGGCGGATCACGCGCTGTCTGAAGCGGAGCTTGCCGAAGTGCACGCCGGATTCGAGCGGCTCGGCGAGAAGTACTTGGCCGCGGCGCTGGCGGGTCGCAATACCGGCTTTTCCAATATGCACCAGCTGATGACCGACCTGCACGAGGGCCGGCGCAAGGCTCTGCCGTGCGGCGCAGGAGTTGGTTTGCTCGCGGTCGACCACCAGGGCGGCCTCAATCTGTGTCATCGCTTTACCGGCACGCAATTGCCGACCTTCGGAAACGTCGATCAAGGCATCGCTGCGGACAGGCTCGGCGCCTTTCTCGAGCATGCCGCCGATCGCAACGGCACGCACTGCGCGACGTGCCACATCCGCAATGTGTGCGCCGGCGGCTGCTACCACGAGTCCTGGGCGCGCTACGGCGATCCGCATCACCGCACGTATCATTATTGCAACCTGCTGCGGCGTTGGGTCGATTTTGGCATCCGCGTGTACGCGGAGATCAGCGCCCGCAATCCCAAATTCTTCAGCGCTCACATCGAACCGAGGAGAGCTGCATGAGTGGAATGAAATCCATCAATGAAAAGGCCGGTCTGCTGCTCGAAGCTGCCGAATCGGGGCACCTCGAGGAAGTCTCTGCCATGGAGACCGTGGCAGGTTGCGCCACCACCTTCGATCCCGGCTGGGAGGTCGATCCGTTCGGCGGGGTCGCCTCCCTCTGTCAGCCCATGGAGGCCGACCTGTACGGATGCTCGGACCCCTGCTGGTGGCCGGCCCAGGTGCCAGACACCATGAATACGTATCCGTCGTGGCAGGAGGGGAAACCTTCGGCGCAGCACGACTGGCGCGAGCTGGATCCGGTGTTCCCGAATACGAATGCCGTGTTTCCCAAGAAGTGAGTTGTGAGCCGGATACAGAGAACCGATATGAACCTAAAATTTCTCGCGCCCTCCCTGCTTGCCGGCGCATGGTTGGTCGTCGGCGCCGTGGTGCCCCGCGCAGCGGCGGCTCACGACTACCTAATCACGGGAGCCAAGCCGGATCGACTGTATGTGATCGATCCGGTGAAGGAGCGAGTCATCTCCGCGTTTCGCATCCCCGGCGCCGACGATTATGTCAGCATCATCGTGCCGTCGCCGGATGGCAAGATCGCCTACGTGCTGGTCGACGAGGCGCAGCGCATCGTGGGAATCAATCTACGGACGGGCCGAGAGGTATTCCGCGCCGACCTCTCCTCGCCGGGCGAGCGCGTAAAATGCCTGTTGGCATTCGCGGTGACGCCCGACGGAAAGGAACTGATCGTCTACGAGTATCGGACCCGGCTCAACATCGATTCCTATACGGTTCTGCCGCCACGCTTCGCGTTGTTCAGCACCGCTGGGGGCCTGCATGCGAAACCGCTGCGGCAGTTTGCGGCACCGCGCCGCATCGAGATGGTCCTCGCCAAGGAGGACGGACGCAGCTTCTATGCGCTGGGCTTCAATCTCTACGAATTCAGCCTGCGGACCGGTCGGCTCATCCAGAAGCGTGGCATTCTCGATTGGCACCGCCCGAACCACTCGAGTCCGGACATGCTGGCCTTCTGGCCAGTCACGGAGCCGACGGGAACGTTCACCAGCCCGCTGTACTCGATGCTGACCGGACCGGGAACGCCGCGGGGCGGTATCCCGGAAACGTCGCTGATGATGCTCAATCTGCGCACGGGGCAGCTGCAATACCACGACTTCGAAAGAACTTCTGCGCCGATCTTCTCGACCGTGCTCAGCCCCAACAGGCACTGGGTGTTTGGCGCGTATACCGAGCTCACCAAGATTGACACGCGCCATTGGGATGTCGTCGGGCGGGTGGATCTGGCGCATACGTACTATTCCGTCAACATCTCCTCGAACGGCAAGGAGGTGTACGTCGGCGGCACCATGTGCGACATTGCGATATACGATGCCCGGAACCTGAAACGAAAGGGTGATATCCATCTGCCGGGATGCGGCGACCAGTCGGTGGCGACACTGCGAGTGATTCATCGGCGCTGACTCGCCCAAGTACCGCATGGGGCACGCGAAACTCGCCTGGCTGAGGCCATACATCCGGCGCCACCGGGGCTCGCTCCTCGCCGTCATGGCGCTCGCGGCAGCGACCTCGGTGCTCGCCGCCGCGCAGCCGTATCTGTCGAAGCTCATCATCGATGACGGGCTCATCGGCAGGCACTTCGATCTGCTGGTTGAACTGTGTGCCGCCATCGTCGTGTTGGCGAGCTGTGGATTCGCGCTCGGGGCGCTGAACCGGCTGCTGTATGTGCGGCTTTCGGGAAAGATCCTGTTTGCCATCCGTGAGGACGTCTACGCCCACATCCTGACGCTGCCGCCGCGGTTCTTTAGAGTCCGCCCGGTCGGGGACATCGTCACGCGTCTGGACGGCGATGTCGCCGAGATCCAGCGCTTCAGCACCGACGCGGTGCTGGCGGTCGTCAACGGGGTGCTGCTGCTCATCTTTTCCGCGGTGATCATGACCCTGATGAGCGTGCGCCTGACGGTGGCCGCCGCGTGCATCCTGCCGTTGCATCTGCTGTTGCGGTATCGGGCGCGGCGGCACGTTTCCGATAGCACACGCGAGGTCAGAGAATCGCGCGGGGTCATTACGCACTTCCTGTTCGAGACGCTCGGTGCGGCAAAGGCGGTGCAGAGCGCGGGCGCGGAGCGCTGGGAGCGCGATCGCCTCGGCAGCCTGAACAAGGGTCTGCTGCAGCGCCTCGTCCGCCAGCAGCTCGTCGGCTACACGATAGGGGCACTCTCCGGAGTGTTGTCTCATTTGACGACCGCCGTCGTGTTCATCTTGGGCGGCTGGCAGGTGATCCACGGCTCGCTCACCGTGGGCACCCTGGTCGCCTTCACGGCCTACCTGGCGCGCGGCACCGGCTCGGCGACGTCGCTGATGGGTCTGTACACCGCCTATCAGCGCGCCGAGGTCAGTCTGAAGCGTGTGCAGGAGCTGCGAGACGCCGAGCCGATGCGGCCTCGCGGCGGGGGTTCGCGGGTCCTGGAGGCCCGTTCGGCTCCGATCCGCTTTCAGGACGTGAGCTTTCGCTACCCGGATGCCGGGCAGATGCTGTTCGAGCATCTGACGCTGGAGGTGGCGCCCGGCTCGAAGGTGGTGCTGTTCGGCGAGTCGGGCGTTGGGAAGTCGACTTTGGTGGAATTGCTGCGTGGGTTCGCCGAGCCGACCTGCGGCGCGATCCTGCTCGACTGCGTCGATTTGTCGGACTATGAGCTGCATTCGGTCCGGCGCCGCATCCCGGTTCTGGAGACCGAGCCGGTGCTGTTTCGCGGCAGCATCCTCGACAATATACGCTATGGAAATTTCGATGCGTCGGCGGATCGGGTGATGGAAGTGGCCAGGCGCACGGGGGTGGAGTCCTTCGTGTTTGCGCTGCCGGATGGGTACGCCACCGAGCTCGGTCTTCGTGGCATGGGCCTGTCCACGGGGCAGCGCCAGCGCATCGCTGTTGCCCGGGCACTGCTGGGCTCGCCGTTTGCGCTGGTGCTCGATGAGGCGACCAGCAATCTCGATGCGGCCGCGGTCGGTTTCATGCACGAGCTGATCGACCGGCATTGCGGGGAGCGGACTCGTATCGTGATCACGCACACGCCGCATTCCGTGCCGCGGGCCGACCGGATACTGGAGCTGCGGGACGGGTCAGTGCACGAGTGCCCGGGGGCACACGCGTATGCCTGATCCGGTGTGGCGAGTGGCGATTCTCGACAGCGGGATTGCACCGCTGCCGTCACCGGCCGTAAGGAGGATCCGGCGGTTCGTGGACGGGGTTGATCGGGTCATCGAGATTGAGCCGATCGCTGACCCCGTCGGCCACGGGACCGTGGTGGCGGGGATCATCGCTGGCGCCGCGCGAGCACCGCAGCTGCTTCTCGCGCAGGTTCTCAACGAGCGTGGCCGCTGCACGGCGGCCGTGCTTGCCGCGGCGATCGATTGGGCGCTGGCCGAACGAACCGACCTGCTGCACCTCAGCGTGGGGCTGCTACAGGATCGAAGCGTATTGCGCAGCGCTGTCGAGCGGGCCGTGGCCTCAGGCGTACTGATCGTCGCGGCCACACCGGCTCGTGGGCGGGGTACATACCCGGCGTCCTACCCCGGGGTGATCCGGGCGACGGGAGACGCGCGCTGCAGCGCAGCGGAGATTTCGCACTTGAGCACGCCGTCGGCAGATTTTGGCGCCTGTCCGCTGCATGCATCGAGCTCGGCGAGAGTGTCTCGCGGTGCGAGCATCGGCGCAGCGTATCTCTCACGGTTCATCGTGAGTCGGGTCGCTGCAGGTCTTGCGGCCGCAACGGCCCGTGAGACGTTGACCCGCCTCGCCTCGTTTCACGGGCCCGCACGCCACCATCGACCAGCGGCGCACGGGTGCGCACGAGTGGAATTCCCGGAGCCGGTCGACTCGTCACGCGCCCGATGATGCCCCCTGCCACATCGATGCCGCTGCCATCGGCCGAGGTCGCGGTGTCCTTCACCGAGCTTGAATCGCTGATGCGCTTCGTCCGCCGTCCATCGGCGGCCGCGGAGTCGGATGGGCTGAAGTTCCTCGCCCTGGAAGCGCCGCAAGTGGCTTCAATGCCGGTGGGACGCCTCGCACGCATTCATTTCGGCAACGAGTTCTGTCAGCGGCTGCTGCCGTCGGCTGAGGCGCTGCGTGCGGCGCTCGCGACGGTGACGTCGGGCGGTTTGCAGTTCGGACTGACGCTTCCGATCCTGACCGACGATGGCATCGAGCGGGCGGATGCGCTGTTGGCATTGCTGCCGGAAGGCACCGAAGTCGCGTTGAATGACTGGGGTCTGGTGCGGCGTCTGAACCGGCGCTTCCCTCACCTAAAATCGACCGCCGGCCGGCTCCTGTGCAGGATGCTGAAGGAGCCGCGCGCGCCGTCGGCTGCCTACCTGCAGCTGGGAGGGCACGGATTCATGACGCCGGGATTCGAGCAACTGGTGGCGCGCCTCGGCGTCGGCCGCGTCGAGATGGACGTGCCGCCGTTTGCTTCCCTCCATGATATGCGCGTGTCACGGGGGAAGTTGGCCGTGCACGTACCGTTTGGATTCGCGACGACGGGCCGCATCTGCCGCATCGGCAACCTGCGCCGCGCCGTGGCGCGCAAATTCGAGACCGGCCACGGGTGCGCCCGGGAATGCCTGACATACGGCACCGTCATGACTCCAAGCGGCGCACGCGCCGGCGCGCAGACGGTCATTTTCCAGCGCGGCAATACTCTGTTCTATCGGCACACCGCACAAATGGCGGCGGCTCTCTGCGGCGCAATCAGCGCCGGATCGGTTGATCGCCTGGTCGTCTCGGGAGACTGGCATGAAGCTCGTAGCACCGATTTGCGCGCCTGAGGACGTGGCGGTCCTGGCCGCCGCCGGGGCGGATGAATTCTATTGCGGGCTGGTGCCGCCCGAATGGCAGATGCGCTTCGGGCGCTCGACGCTCAATCGCAGAATGAGCGGCAACCTGCACAATTTCGGGGAACTCGCGCTGACCGTCGCGAACGCTCACGCCCTCGGCAAGACCGTCGCGGTCGCCTGTAATGCGCAAAGCTACCCGCGGGACCGGTGGAATGAGCTGCTTGGCACGCTCGAGGGGATTGCAGAGGCGGGCGCCGACGCGCTGATCATCGGCGATTTCGGTCTGCTCGCGACGCTTGCCGAGCGGCGCTTGCCGCTGCGCATGCACCTGAGCTCGGTGGCCTCGTGCCACAATGTCGAAACCGCCGCACTGGCCGTCGATCTCGGCATCTCGCGGCTAATCCTGCCGCGCCACGTCACCCTGAAGGAGATGCGAAGGATATGTGCGCAGCTGCCGGCGCTGGAGGTCGAATCCTTCGTGCTCAACGACGGCTGCGTGTTCGAGGAGGGCTCGTGCCATACGTTGCACCTGCCGGGGCCGCTGGGTGGCCCTATCTGTCTCGACCGGTTTCAGTACCAATACCGTCGCAGCGACGGCAGGGCGCTCTCCGGGACGGAGGCTGAAGCGCTTCGAGCCAACGATGAAGTGTGGGACAAATGGCTTTGGCACACGTTCTCGTGCGGCTTTACCGTTACGCCCGAGGGGCTGCCGTACGGACCCTGCGGGTTGTGCGCGATCCCGCGGCTCGCAGCCGCGGGCATCTGTGCGGTCAAGATCGCGGGGCGCGAGAGCCCGCTCGAGCGGCGGCTGAAGAGCGTCGAGATGGTGCGGGCAGTCCTCGACCGGCGTGGAGGTGAGCCGCAGGTGGCTGCCTTCGCCGAGGGACTGCGCAAGCGACCTGATCTGTGCCGCAGCGGCTTCATGTGCTACTACCGCGAAATCCTCCGGTCGCCCGGCAACCGAGCGTCCGCCCGCACACCCAAGAGCGCGTGACCGCATCGCCAGACCGATCGCCCGGCGCAACCTGCATTCACAGGCATCGCGATACGGACCGAGGCGCGTTGCGGACCGGGACACGCGCGCAGGCGCTTGCCAAGCTCGAGCTGGAATGCGGAACCGTCGTGCCGATGCGATACGTGAATCCGCCAGGACGTCGCAGCAGGCTCTCGCTGGCCGGGTGGCGCGCACTCGGAGGTCTCAAGGCATAGCGGGTCGGCGGCGAGGCGATCGCACGGCAGATCGCACGCAGCGCGAGCAACGTTGCGCGGGTCGCGAGCGGCTTGCGGTCCCACCAGAACCGGGACTGAGACGGGTGCAGCGGGCATTGACCACGATCAGCCGGAAATTCAACCGGCCGGTCGACCTGCGCGGGCTGCGGCTGCGGGAAGCCGGCGAACGATCGATTTTCCGGTGGATGTTGCGCGAGTGCGCCCGGGCATGCACCGGCGAGCGCGGCATGCACGACACCGCGATGCTGTTCGGCGCGCTGAATGGGAACCCTATCGGAGCCAGGCGCAAACCCTGTGCCCCGACTGAGCCGGCTGCGGAGCCGGCCAGACCGTGGTCGAGCTTTCGGTCGACGACGACCGAGTGCCTGACACCGACCTCGGCGCAGGCATGCCGCTGTCATACGCATCGCGGCAACCTCCGAGGACTCCGCCGGCTTCGCGTTGGCTCAGTGCAGCCGCATCACCGCCACAGTGCAGCCGACGGCGAAGGCCGGGATGGGCACGTAGCACCAAAGCTCCCCGGTGCAGCCTTCCGTCGCGCCCGCGATCGCGATGAAGGTACGGATCTCGAATCCCCCCTGGCCGCCCTCGCGCCAGACGTCCTGGTCCCGATAGGCAAGCAGTTCATCCCGGCGGTGGTGCAGGAGCTTCTCCAAAAACGCCCGATCCCACGGCTCATTGATGCGCCCGGAGTCCGGTGTCGCCGGCCAGTGGGAGATCCCGCCGGTGCCGATCACGGCGATCCGCTCAGGCCGCGCATCGCAGGCCCGCCGCAGCGAGCGCCCGAATTCGTAGGCGCGCTTCAACGGGATGAGCGGCGGGCCCTGGCAGTTGATGTTGACCGGGATCACAGGCAGATCGTAACGCGGGGTGAGGAAGTGGAGCGGCACCATGATGCCATGGTCGAACTTCCACTCCTCGGCGTAGGCGAGGTCGATGTCGTTCATGATCTCTTGGATCAGCTCACGCGAGAGCGGCTGGTTGCCCGGGACGCGATGGTGCCCAATGCCGAGCCACTTCTCGTCCTCGATTGGCCCCTCGTAGTGCTCGCCCATGCCGACACATATCGCGGGCATATTGTTCATGAAAAAGTTAGCGAAGTGCTCCGCGGCAATCACCACGAGCGCGTCGGGGCGCGAGGCTTCGATGGCTTCGCGCATGCGCCCCATCGCCGCGTAAAATCTGTCGCGCGCCGCGGGGTCGGCGCGCTCAGCGCGGCCGGTGATACCGGGCGCATGAGAGCAGACGCCCGCAAAGACCAATGCCATGATCAATTCCCTCCGCGAATCGTATCGTACGCTCAGCGGGAATCCGCCCGGGTGTACAGGCCCGTTCTCACAGGCCCGTAGCGACGCTCGCCGGCGCGCATCGCTTCGAGATACGCGTTCCACTCGTAGCCGCGCAGCGCCGCGTAGTGCATGAGGATCTGGCCGTTGACGCCCATGACATAGAGCAGACCGATGTCCGGCTTACGCAGAGCATCGCGCTCCTCGTCCGTCAACTCATGCTCCGCGAGCAGGCTCTCGAAATCCTCATCGAACCGCCGGCGCACGGCCGGGTCGCGGTTGAGCTGATAGAGCAGCTTCTGGGTGTAGTACAGGCTCATGGCGAGCCTTTGCGCTGGCCCGCCCCGGCCGGGCGGCGGTCGAGCTCGCCGGCGAGCGCCTCGAGCGAGGTCTCCAGCTCATGCAGCAGCTGCAGCAGCTGCTCGAGTTTCTCCGTGCCGAAGCGCTGGGCGATGCGCGCATACATCTGCTCGGAGTAGGGGGCATGCTCGCCGATCAGCCGCAGGCCCTGCGCCTCGAGGCTCACCACCGAGCGGCGCAGATCCGCTTTCACAGGGCGGCGGCTGATGAGTCGGCGTTTCTCGAGGTCCGGCAGGATACGCGAGAGGCTCGGTGCGAGGAGGAAGGTCGCCTCGGCGAGCTCGGTGACCTCCAGGGGACCCTGGTGGGCAAGTGCCCGCAGGATCCGCCATTGCTGCTCGGTCACGCCGCGGCTGCGCAGTCCGGGCCGGAACAGTCGCATGACCGCTTCGCGAGTACGCAGCAGCGCCATGGGGACGGACTCGGAGAACGGACGCATGGGGAGCGAGCGTTGCGCGAGCGTCGGCCGTTTAGAGGTCATCGATTACCTCGTTGGAGAGTAGCCCCACGCGGGACACCTCGACCTCGACGCGATCCCCCGGCACCAGCCAGCGTGGTGGATGAAGCCGTGCGCCCGCGCCGCTTGGTGTCCCGGTGAGGATCACGTCCCCGCACTCCAGCGTACAGAACCGCGACAGATAGCTGATGAGGTAGGGAATCGGGAAAATCATCCGGTCACTGGTGTCGTCCTGGCGGATCTGCCCGTTGACCCGGGTGGTCACCCGAAGCGGATCCGACCCGACCTCCTCGGCGGTCACGATGTGCGGTCCGAGGGAGCCAGACCGATCGAAGTTCTTGCCTTGCGTGACATTGAACTTGGAGTGCCGCAACCAGTCGCGCACCGTTCCCTCGTTGGCGCAGGCGTAGCCGAACACGTGATCCAGGGCATCCGCTTGCGCAATGCGCCGGCCGCCCCGCGCGATCAGCAGTGCGATCTCACCCTCGTAGTCGAGCTGCTCGGACTCCCTCGGCCGCACAATGGGCTCGCCGGGGGCCGAGAACGAGGTGTGCGAGCGCATGAACAGGCTCGGGTACTTCGGCCGCTCCAATCCGTCCTGGTACTCCTCGTTGCGATCGGGGTAATTGATCCCGATGCAGAAGTAGCGCGTGCAGCGGCCCGCGGGGTTGATCAGCCGCACATCCGCCGGGCTGTAATCGGGGCACGCGGATTGCGCCCATTCGCGGGCCTGGCCGATGAGGCCGGCTCGCAGCAGCGAAAGCACATCGGTCGCCCGATCACCGAGACGCGCGCCCAAGTCGACGACCCCGCCGCCACCGAGTATCCCGCAGGACTTCCGTTCCCCGATCTGGAAATTGATGAGCCTCAAGCGGGCGGCTCCGTGAGCAGGCCCGCGCGCTCGAGCACCCCATCGAGCCGCCGCTCGAGCTCGGCTGTGGCGCTCATCATGGGCAGGCGGTGCTCATTGCGCGGCAGCAGTCCCAGGCGCCGCATCATGTACTTGATTGGTACGGGGTTGGTGTCGAAGAACACCGCCTGGTTGATCTCGAACAGCGCGTGATGCAGCGCCTGTGCGAGCGCCAAGTCACCTCGCCACACGGCCTCGCACAGGTCGGCGAGCATCCGGGGCCGGAGGTTTCCGACCGCGTTCATGAGCCCGCAGGCCCCTACCGCCATCATCGGGAAACTGAGCTCCTCGAGCCCCACGAAGATCTTGAACTGCGAGCCGAGCACCGCGTGACATTCCGATACCAGCGCCAGATCGTTCACCGCGTGCTTCATGCCGACGAAGGTCGGCGAACTCTCGTGTAGCGCCTTCAGCGTGTCGATGGTCACGCTGACCGCGGTGCGTCCCGGGATGTGATAGACCATCCACGGCAGGTCGGTGAGCGAAGCGAGCTGCAGGTAGTAGGCGATCAGGCCCCGCTGCGGCGGCCGAATGTAGTATGGCGTGACGATGAGGAGCGCATCGGCACCGACTCGTGCGGCGTATTCCGTGAGCTCGCGCGTCTCCCTCAGGGACTGAGAGCCGGTGGCCGCGACCACGGGGATCCGTCCGCCCGTCACCTGCACCGCGACTTCAACCAGCCGGTTGCGCTCCTCGATCGAGAGGGTGGACGGTTCGGCGCTCGTGCCGTTCACCAGCACGCCATGCGAGCCATTGCGGATCTGGAACTCGACCAGGTGCGCATAAGCGTCGTAGTCGACCTCGCCGTCGCGCAACGGCGTGACCAGCGGGGGGATGGAGCCTTTCAGCCTGGCGAGGCGGGTGGTCACCGAGGGTCTCCTGCTTGGCCTCACACCCCGATCCGCGGCACGCGATGCGTGCCGAATGCGAGGCAAATATTCTTGGTTTCCATATAGAAGTCGAAGCTGTAGTCGCCGCCGTCGCGGCCGATGCCGCTGGCCTTCATGCCACCGAAAGGAGAGGGCAGATGGCGGTTGTTCTCCGAGTTGACCCAGACCATGCCAGCCTCGACGCCGTGCGCCATGCGCAGCGCCCGTCCGGTATCGGACGTCCAGACATAAGCGCTCAGGCCGTAAGGCGTATCGTTCGCCACCTTCAGGGCCTCCGCCTCCTCATCGAACGCAATGGCGGTGAGCACCGGCCCGAAGATCTCCTCGCGCGCGACCCGCATCGTATTGGTCGCGTGAGTCACGAGCGTCGGCTGCACATACCACCCGGGCTCCAGCGCCTCGACGCGGTGCCCGCCGATCCTGATTTGCGCGCCGTCCGCGCGCGCGATGCGGAAGTAGCTCAGGACCTTGTCTAGATGACGGGAGTGGATGAGCGGCCCGATTTCGGTCGCAGGATCGAGCGGATGGCCGACCTTCAGCCTCGCCACGCGCGCGGCGACCAGCTCGATGAAGCGGTCATAGATGGAGCGCTGCACCAGCAGGCGGCTCGCAGACGTGCAGCGCTCGCCGTTCAGGCTGTAGATCATGAACACCACGGCATCGACGGCGCGCTCGAGGTCCGCATCCTCGAACACAATGACCGGGTTCTTGCCGCCGAGCTCCAGATGCACGCGCTTCAGCGTCGGGGCGCCCTGGCTCATGATCAGGCTCCCGGTCCTGGATTCGCCGATGAAGGCTGTGGCCCGGATGGCGGGATGCTCGGTGAGCCGCCTCCCGGCGCGCTCGCCGACGCCGTTGACGAGGTTGACCACCCCGGGTGGTACACCGGCCTCCGTCATGATCTCCGCCAGCAGCATGGCAGTCAGGGGGCTCCATTCCGCCGGCTTGTGCACCACGGTGCACCCGGCCGCGAGCGCCGGCGCGATCTTCCAGGTCGAGAGCATGAACGGCGTATTCCACGGCGTGATGACCGCCACCGGGCCGATTGCCTGGCGGACGGTGTAGTTCATGTGCTCGGCGGCGGGCAGCGCCTGGCCGTCCGAGGCGCTGGGGGCGCGGTCGGCAAAAAAGCGAAAATTCTCCGCGCCGCGCACTGCCGCCGAGCTCATGAAGCGCAGCGCCTGTCCCGTGTCCATGCACTCGATGAGCGCGATTTCCTCGCGGCGCGCCTCGATGGCATCAGCGACCTTGTGCAGGATGGCTCGCCGCTGCTCGCCGGGCCTGGCGCGCCACGCGGGCAGCGCGTCTTCGGCGGCAGTGGCCGCCGCGTGCACATCCTGCTCGTCTGCGCAGACGACCTGGTTGATTACCTTGCCGTCGATGGGCGAGACATTGTCGATCAGATCACGGCTTGCGCCGCGCTCGTGCCGGCCGGCGATGAAGTGTCCGAGCGGGCCGGCCCGGAAATGCTCGAGCAGCGCCGCAGCCTTGGACAGGTTCGACTCGAGGGCGCTCATGCGCTACCCGCGTGGCTGCGGCGCCTTTCAACGTATTCGTGCAGATTGTTCTGCCGGCAGCGCAGCACCGGATCGATGTCCTGCATGTCGAGCGAAATGCCAAGCGGCAGTGTCTCGAAGAGCGTCGCGAGGGCATTGCGCGCTGCCGCGAAGATGGTCTGGCAGGCGCGTTTGCAGGTATCCAGATCCCGCCCGGGGCCGATCCTCAGGCCGATGTGCACGAAGGTGTTGTCCGGATGACCGTCGGCAATCACGTAATGCTCGGCGGCATAGGCCCGGGTGCGGATGCCGCCGACGGGAAAGACGCCGGTCGAGAGGGCGGCTTCATGTATCGCCTTGAGAAAATGGGGCAGGTCCAGCCGTCCGCGCAGGTTCGCGGAATACTCGATCACGATGTGCGGCATGCCCGCTCCTTCGCCGGTTAGATACTTAACATCATAATTAATCAGTGCGAGGCCGTTGTCAAGCCGCAGGAGCCGGGCCGATGCGCAGCCTCATCCTCGCGAGCCGTTCAGAACTCATAGAACACCGAGGCCGGCTCATCCTCTGCGCTCAGGTCCGGCGCAGGCACGCCCGGCGAGAAGTCAACGCCATGGTAGCGCCCCTGGAAGAACAGGAGCGGCCTGTGAGGTGCGATCCCGGTGCGCAGATCGAGAACCCGGCCGACCACCATCCAGTGATCGCCCGCCTCAGCCACCTGCTCCCGCCGGCAGTCAAGCGAGGCCAGCGACCCTTCGAGCCGGGGCGCGGCCCGCCATGGCACGAAGCGGAACGGCGGCGCCGAGGGTTCCGGCCAGCCGCCGGCGAAGTAGGTCGAGAGTGCCTGCTGATCGTGCCGCAGGAAGTTGATGGAGAAGTCCGAGATCGACTCCAGCCGCTGCGCGAATTTGGTTCGCTTGCCCGGGCAAAACAGCACCAGCATGGGCTCGAGCGAGAGCGAGCTGACCGCGTTGACGGTCATGGCCATCACCTCCTCGCCTGAGCGGCCGATAATCACCGCGATGCCGGTCGCGAGTAGCCCCATGGCGTCGCGGAAGCGGCGGGCATCGGGCGGGGGGCTGTCCATGACCGTCTCAACCCACCTCGGCCGCCGCGAAGGCCTCGTCCCGGTTCTGCTTCACGAAGGCCATGACCTTGTCAGCGTATTCCTTGATCTGCGCGCCGTGGCCGGTGACGAGCGCACCGGCCATGCGCACCGGGTCGCCGAAGAAGAACCGCTCGTAGAGCACCTGGCGGGAGGCGAAGGCTGAGAGCGCCGCATCCCAGGCCAGTCGGAACATGGGAATGCGGTCGAAGGCCTCGGCCCGCGCCGCCTGGTAGTACTTGCGGATGTCTCCGACCAGCGGACCTTTCAGGTCCGCCTCGGTGGGCATGGCCACCAGGCCGCTGGCGCCGATTTGCTGGATGATCTCCACCATGCGCGGGTACAGGCGCGGGAAGAGATTGCGGGCCGCATCCAGCGGGTTCCAGGCCGGACGCATGACACCCCACTCATCGAGCGCGGCGTCCGCCTCGGCGGCGCGCAGGAAGGCCTGCATGGTCTCGAGATTCACCCAGATTTCCGCCAGCTTCTCGTGGATGTGCTGGAAGACCTCGGCACCGATGGTGTTGACCATCAGTGAGGCCAGGCCCAGCAGAAACTCGCTCTTGGCAATGTTCTTCACGACTACCTGGTGCGTCATGTGAACCACGGCGCCGGTGCGTGCGTACGCCTCATTGCAGCGCTTGACGTCCCGATACAGCAGCACCCGTTCCCAGGGAACGAACACATCGTCGAACACCACCAGGGCATCCATTTCCTCGAAGCGCGAACCGAGCGGGTGATCGAAGTGCGATCGGCCGTAATCAACGCTCTCGCGGCTGATGAAACGCAGGCCCGGCGTGTCGTTCGGGATGCAGAACCCGAATGCGTACGGCGCATCTTCATCGCCGCTCTTGAGCACGGTGGAGGGGAATACCATGATTTCGTCAGAGATCGGCAGTGTCGCCAGCATGCGGCAGCCGCGGATGATGATCCCTGCATCGGTCTCTTCCTTGACGCGTGCCGACAGATACGGGTCCGCCTGGTTCGCCATGCTCGCCGCACGGTTGGCCTGCGGCGGAATCAGCGTATGCGTCAGACACAGATCGTTCTCGCGCAGGTACTCGTAGCAGCGCACGGCGTTCTCGCCATAGCGCGCGCCGGCCTCGGCGAGGAAGGGGGCGCCCGCGGCGTAGCCGGTCATGGCCCGATTGATGTAGTCCGGCACCCGGCCCATCATCCCGAAGGTGTAGTCCGCCCAGACCTTCATCGCCCGGCTGACGCTCTGCAGCTGCGCGTGAGTCTTCGGCATCATGAAAGAGCGGGCCACCTTGTTGCCGCTCGTCGGCGAATCGTACAGCGTGATGTCCTGCCGTTCCCACTGCAGATCGTAGAGTTTCGCCAGCGTATGCACGCCACCCTTGAGGGCGGGATGCGTCGTGACGTCCTTCACCAGCTCGCCCCCATACCAGATGGTCGGCGGCCGCTCGCGCAGCCGTTGCAATACTTCGTGCCCCGTTCGGGCCCCGTGACCTTCGGTGCCGATCATGCTTGCCCGCGCCCCCATCGTGATTATGCAATAGTTAACCTATTAACTTTATCGTAATCACTTGCCTTGATTCCCGTCAAGCCTTACGTTCGCGTGATGACTCGCAAGCGCAAGCCACAGCAGGGCATTCAATCGATCGAAGTGGGCGGCAGGCTACTCTCGGCGCTCGCCGAGGCGCGGCGGCCGCAGATGCTGCGCGACCTCGCTCAAGAGGCCGGCATGCCGGCCGCCAAGGCTCACCGATATCTCGTCAGCTTCGGCCGCATGGGGCTGGTCGAGCAGCAGGCTGAAACCGGCTTATACGACCTGGGCCCGTTCGCTTTACAGCTCGGCTTGAGCGCGCTGGCGCGTCTCGATCCGGTGCTGATCGCCGCTGCGGCACTGCCGCAGTTGTCGCGGGCGATCGGTCAGACAGTGGCGCTCGCGGTGTGGGCCAACCAGGGTCCGACCATCGTGCGCTGGCTCGGCGCCGACACGCCGGTGGCCGCGAGTCTGCGGGTCGGGTCGGTCATGCCGCTGACCCGATCGGCCACCGGGGGGGCTTACCTCGCCTTTCTGCCGAGAGAGAGCACGCAAGTCGCGCTCAAGAAGGAGCTCGCCGACAACCGGCGCAAGGGTCTTGCGCCCATCACCCGGGAACTCGTCGAGGCCTTCGTCGAGCAGACACGCCGCCAGGGCTTCGCTCACACCGTCGAGTTCATTCCCGGCATCGCGGGTATCGCCGCCCCGGTGTTCGACCACTCGGGCACGATGGTGCTGGCGCTGGTGGCGCTCGGCTACAGCAAGCCCTTCGAGTCTCACATCCACCGCATCGCAGCGGCCGTGGTGCATACGGCCGCGACCGTTTCGCGACGCTTGGGGGCGAATCACGCGCCTTGAGCGCGCGCGCGGACAGTTCCCGGGCGGCGTGCCGCAGCGCGGCGGCGCCCTGCAGATTGCCGCTTGATCGATGCTCCCGCCCCAGTCAGTGCCGGGCGAGGTGACTGGCGCCGTCCGTCACAGCAGGTCCCGCATCGCCGGGAACAGCACCTCGTCTTCCCGATTCATGTGGGAGGAGAGCGTATCGGCCAGCTGCTCGGCCAGAAACCCGACCGCCTCGGTGTGGTCATTGTCCTCGATCGCCGCGAGCAGACGATTGCGAATCGCCAGAATCTCAACGTGCTCCGCGGTGAAGAATGCAAGAATTCCAGCGTCGCCGCCGCGCGCGGCATAGGCGGGGAACAGCTCGCGGTCTTCGGTTGCGATGTGTTCATCCAGGGGCAGGCCGATCAGCGGCGCAATGCGCTCGACGGCCGTTTTGAGGGATTCGGCCGAGGCGCTCGCCTCCTGTGCGAGTCTGGCCAATTCCGGTAGCAGTGCCCGATGCTCGGCGGACAGCGCGTCGATCAAGGCGGCAGGAGACTTGTTGTCGGGGATCATGACTGCTCTCCAAGTTCCGATGGCATCGGGTCCCGTCACGCGCTCAATGCAGCCGCGCCTCGCTCCGTGCCCACAGCGCCCGAGGTCAGGCGTGTACGGCCCAGCGCCGACGTGGACCGCCAATGGCGGCGACTTTAGATGTATTGGCCGGCATCAACCCGCAGCACGGCCCCCGTGATGGCGCGCGCCGCATCCGAGAGAAGGAACAAGACGGCCTGCGCGATGTCCTCCACGGCGGCCAGGGACGCCAATGCGGCCTCGCTGCGCGCCTGGGCGGTGATGTCCGGGTGCAGTTCCCGGACCATGGCAGTCATGACCATCCCGGGGGCCACGGCGTTCACGGTGATTCCCTTGCGGCCGAGCTCCTTCGCGGCCGACTTCGTCAGTCCGATCAGTCCGGCCTTGGATGCCGCGTAGTTGCCCTGCCCGAATTTCCCGCGCAAGCCATTGATCGAGGTGATGTTCACGATACGGCCGAAGCCTGTGCCTGCCATCAGGGGCGCAACTGCGCGAATCATGTGGAAGGCGCCGGTCAGGTTGACTTTGATGACCGCATCCCAGTCCTCGTCGGTCATCTTCGCGAGCGTGCGATCGCGACTGATGCCTGCGTTGTTGACGAGCAGCGTCGGTGGCGCCGGCAGCGCGGCCACAGCGGCGCGCACCTGCGCGTCGTTGGCAATGTCCACGGCGGCGCGGCCGTAAGGATAATCCTCGGGAACGCCGACATCGAAGCCATGCACGGTGGCGCCGGCCGCGGCGAGGGTGTCAGCAATGGCACGGCCGATGCCGCGTGCAGCCCCTGTGACGATCGCGCGATGACCGCGGAAATCGTAGGAGACGCGGGCGGGTAGACTTGGCATATCAGGGCTGCAGCACGACGCGCTTGTCTATTTCGCGGCGATGCACGGCCGCGAAGACCGAGTTGATCTGCGCGAGCGGACGCTTCTCGATGAATGGCGCCACGCGTACTTGCCCGTCGAGCACGAGGGCGAGCGCGGCAGGGTACAGCTCGGGCGCGCAGCCCCAGTTGCCGAGCGCGCGCGCGTGGAATGCCATCAGGTTCGAGAGACGGATCTCCACCTTGTCCATCGTGAAGCCGACCACCGCCAGCGTGGCGCCATGGTTGAGCAGTCCAAATGCCGTCTCCTGGCCCGCCTTGGTGCCCGAGCACTCGAAGATCGTCCACTCCGAGCGCGGCCGCAGACCGTGAGCTTGCGCAAAGGCTTGGATAGAGGCCTTGATCTCCTTGACGCTGCCATTGCGCGCGTTGATCGTGAGGTCGGCGATCTCGCCGAGGGCGGTGAGCTTGCTGTCGCTGACGTCGATTGCCACCACAGAGGCGCCTGAGGCCCGGGCGATCTGCGCGCAGTAGCCGCCGACACCGCCGACGCCGTTGACGATGGCAAGGTCGCCGGCGCCGATCCCGGTCTGCGTGACGGCCTGATAGGGCGTCGTGACGGCATCAGCGACGACGCTCACCGTCGCCAGATCGAGGCCCGCGGAGCTGAGGCGGGTCTCATCCACCGCGCACAAGCCGCGCGCGGGCACGACGACGTGGGTCGCAAAGCCTCCGTGCAGATCATTGCCAGGCATCTTCTGCTTCGAGCAGATCGTGGCGTGTCCACGTCGGCAGGAGTCGCACTGTCCGCAGGGGATGACGGCCGGGACAATGACCGCACGGCCGATCCAGCTCTCGGCCCCGCAGCCGGCGGACTCGACGCGGCCGCTGATCTCGTGCCCGAGGCACAGGGGCGGGGACTGATTGGTACGCACCCGATCGTAGTAGAAACCGAGGTCGGTATGGCAGACCCCGCAACCGGCGACGCGGATCACCACTTCCCCGGCTTGAGCCGTCGGCTCGAACGCCATCGGCTCGAGCGGCTTGCCCGGCTCCACCATCATCCAGCGCAATGCTTGCATGCAACAATTCCCAAGGCGCCGCATCGGTTACGCGAAGTGAGGCGCGCCAGAGCCTGCGCTTCGCCAGTCCATCCCGCGTTGACAGGGCCCGTCCCGCCATTTACAGTATTATGGTACTGAAATGCAGTTATGGGGTCAACTGGGGTGATTTCTCCGGACTCGTTGTGGGGTGCGTATGGCCGATGACCCGGTGAGCGTGTCCGTTGCGTTGCTCGGCAGCGGCGGGGCGGGGGTGCTGACCACCGGCCAACTGCTGCTCGAGGCACTCTGCCGGGCTGGCTGGAACGGACTGCTGACACGGTCCGTGGGACCGCAGATCCGGGGCGGGGAGGCCGCGGCACTGCTGCGCCTCTCGGCGCAGCCCGTCGAGTGCCACAGCGGCGGTTTCGACCTGCTGCTCGCCATTGACTGGCACAATGCCGATCGCTTCGGCAGCGAGATTGCGCTGCATCCCGATGCGCTGGTCATTGGCGATCCCTCAGGAGGGGCGGCACCGGCCGCAATGGTGCCCTCGAGCGCGCGCCGGGGGGATTTGCGCTGCGCCGAGTTGTGCAAACTCCACCCCGAGTGGCGGGCCAACATGATTGCGCTCGGCGCCGCGGCACGGCTGCTCGCCATCCCGGATGAGGTTCTCGAGCGCGTGATCGATGATCGCTTTGGCCACAAGGGCGAAGCGGCAATGGCGGCGAACCTGGCCGCAAGACGCGCCGGCGCCGAGGCGGTTGCCGGGTTTGCGCTCGCGCGCTCACCGCCTCCTGCGCAGGCCAATCACGGCAAGCGTTGGTTGATCACGGGCAATGAGGCGGTCGGGCTCGGGGCGCTGCGCGGCGGCGTTCGCTTCGCGGCCGCCTATCCGATCACTCCCGCCTCCGAGATTCTCGAATGGCTCGCGCCGAAGCTTGCGCAAGTCGGCGGCTCGCTCGTTCAGGCCGAAGATGAGCTCGCCTCGGTGAACATGATCATTGGCGCCTCGTATGGCGGCACACCCTCCCTCACCGCGACCTCGGGCCCGGGTCTTTCGCTGATGGTCGAGTCGATCGGCCTGGCGACGGCGGCGGAGGTGCCCATCGTCGTCGTCGACGTCATGCGGGGCGGCCCCTCAACCGGAATCCCGACCAAGTCCGAGCAGGCGGACCTCAATATCGCCGTGTACGGCCTGCACGGCGATGCGCCGCACCTGGTCATCGCGCCGCAAACGATCCCTGACTGCCTGCTTTCGACCCAGTGGGCAGCGTTCCTGGCCGAAGCGCTCCAGACTCCGGTCATCGTGCTCTCGGACCAATTCCTCGGCCAGGCACAGGGGGCGATCGCGCGCCCGGCGGACATTGCTTTCGTCGGCAGGCGCTTGCGGGCCGAGCCTGCCGGCGGCGCCTACAGGCGCTACGCTCTCACGGGCACCGGTGTCTCGCCGATGGCGATTCCCGGCACCGCCGGCGGCCAGTACACCGCCGATGGTCTGACGCACACTGAGCGCGGCGTCCCCACCAGCAGCGCGCACGATCACGCGGCGCAGCTCGACAAGCGCCGCGACAAGCTCGAACAGTATGACTACGGCCAGCTGTGGGCGACCCTGGAGGGCGAGGGTGACACTGCGGTTCTGACCTGGGGCTCGCTGACCGGCGTCGCACGCGAGGCGCTGACGCTTGCCGCCAATCGCGGCGTGCGCGCCCGCCTCATCGCCCCACGGCTGCTCGCGCCGGCGCGGCCGGCCGCGATGCGCGCGGCTCTGGCCGGCGTGCGGCGCGTCGTAGTCGTCGAACAATCGCACGGAGCGCAGTTCCACAAATACCTGCGGGCCCACTATGACTTGCCGGCCGATACCCGCGTCCTGCAGCGGCCGGGGCCGCTGACGATCCGCCCCACGGAGATCTGCGACGCATTGCTTGCCGAGAGAGCTGCATGAACGCCACCATCACACCGGCCTGCAAGCCTGGCGACTACAAATCCGACGTCAAGCCGATCTGGTGCCCGGGCTGCGGCGACTACCACGTGCTGCTCGCCTTTACACGTGCCTTGGCCGAGCTCGGGCGACCGGCGCAGGAGATTGTCCTCGTCTCGGGCATCGGCTGCTCATCGCGCATCCCCGCCTACATGAGCTGTTATGGATTTCATGGCATCCATGGCCGCTCGTTGGCCGTTGCGGCGGGCGTGAAGATCGCGCGGCCCGACCTGACGGTCGTCGTGGCAAGCGGCGATGGCGACGGCTACTCGATCGGCGGCAACCACTTCATCCACGCGTGCCGCCGCAACGTGGATATCACATACATCGTCATGGACAACCGCATCTACGGCATGACCAAGGGACAGCCCTCGCCGACCACCGAGCCGGATTTCGACACGGCGCTCGCGCCAGGGGGAACGGGCCTTCGCCCGTTCAACCCTCTGGTCATCGCGCTGGCTTCGGGAGCCAACTACGTGGCCCGTGCATTTGCCGGCAACCCGCAGCAGGCCGGCGCGCTGATCGCCGATGCGATCCGGCATCCGGGGTTTTCGTTCGTCGAAGTGCTGAGTCCCTGTGTCACATACCGCCCGGACCAGAAGGCGTGGAAGGAGCGTGTGCATCCGCCGCCGGTCGAGGCCACGGACGATCCGGCGCGCGCGGCGCGGCGCCTGATGACGGACGATGGCTTCAATATCGGCGTGCTCTATCGGGGAAATCGGGCGCCGTATGGACCGCGAGCCGCTGCGGTCGTCCATGATCTTGCGCAGTTCGAGTCGGAGTTCGAGTTTTGAGCGGCGCCACCGACCCGCTGGAGCAACCTGCGGCCGCGAGCCCCGCTTGCGAGGCCCCCTTGTTCGACTGGAGCGACCCGCTGCGGCTCGAGGAGCAGTTGACCGAGGAGGAGCGGTTGATCCGCGATGCGACCCGCGCCTTCGCGCAGGAGCAGCTGCTGCCGCGCATCACCGAGGCCTATGAGCACGAGCGCACCGATCCGGGGCTGTTCCGCGAGTTCGGCTCGCTTGGGCTCCTCGGCATCACCGTCCCGGTCGAGTACGGCGGGGCGGGTGCGTCCTATGTGGCCTATGGCCTGGTGACGCGGGAGGTTGAGCGCGTGGACTCGGGCTACCGCTCGATGATGAGTGTGCAGTCCTCGCTCGTGATGTACCCGATCTTCGCCTACGGCTCGGAGGAACAGCGGCAGCGCTATCTGCCGAAGCTCGCCAGCGGGGAGTGGATCGGGTGCTTCGGACTCACCGAGCCCGCGGCGGGCTCCGACCCCGCCGGCATGCGCACGCGCGCCGAGCGCACCGGCGGCGGCTACCGGCTGACCGGCGTGAAGACCTGGATCTCCAACAGCCCGATCGCGGATGTGTTCGTGGTCTGGGCCAGGTCGGCCGCGCACGGGGGCGAGGTTCGAGGTTTCGTGCTCGAGAAGGGGATGAATGGGCTGCGGGCGCCGCGCATCGAAGGCAAGCTGTCGCTGCGCGCTTCCGTCACGGGCGAGATCGTGATGGAGGACGTCGAGGTGCCCGAGAGCGCTCTGCTGCCGCGGGTGTCTGGCCTGAAGGGTCCGTTTGGGTGCTTGAACCGCGCCCGTTACGGTATTGCCTGGGGCGCCATGGGGGCGGCCGAAGACTGCTGGCAGCGCGCGCGGGCCTACGGGCTCGAGCGGCGCCAGTTCGGGCGGCCGCTCGCGCAGACGCAATTGTTCCAGAAGAAGCTCGCCGACATGCAGACGGACATCGCTCTCGGGCTGCAGGCGGCGCTGCGGGTCGGACGGCTGTTCGATGCCGGGCGGGCGACCCCCGAGATGGTCTCGCTCGTCAAGCGCAGCAACTGCGGCAAGGCGCTCGAGATCGCCCGCCTCGCGCGCGACATGCATGGGGGCAACGGCATCCAGATCGGCTATCAGGTCATGCGTCACGCGCAGAACCTCGAGACGGTCAACACTTACGAAGGCACCCATGACATTCATGCGCTGATCCTCGGTCGAGCCCAGACCGGGCTGGCGGCGTTTTGACGAGCGTCATTCGCCATGAGGCTGCATCCGCATCGCTCACGGGGCCTGCTCGCCACCGGGTGCGGGCCGATCACCGCACGCTTGCCCGGTGCCCGCGCGGCTCGACGGCCGAGGGCAGGTGCCCGGATTCGGGTGCTGCCGCGGATTGAAATGCGCAGCGCCGCAGGTGCCGGCTCGCTCAGGCGACCGAGTCGGATGACACGGATCCCTGCAGGCGCGCGGTGCTGTCCGGCCCGGGACAATGATGGTATTATAGTGGTATTATAGTACGAGAATACGTCATCTGGCAGTATCGCCCCGCGGCGCGGTCGCGGGCCATGCCGGGAGGAATCGATATGAAGAGCACACTCGTCCCCGGGATTTCCACGGTACGCAAACTGACGGTGGATCGCCCGCGGACGATCGACTTTCTGGGCGAGGAGTTGCGCGTGTACGCCACTCCGGAGCTCGTGCGCGACTTCGAGATCACCTGCCGCGAGCTGATCCTCGAGCATTGCGATGCCGGGGAGGATTCCGTGGGCACCGGGATCAACATCACCCACACCGGCGCCACACTTGCGGGCATGCCGGTCGAGATCACCGTGCAGGTCACGGAAATCAACGGTCGGGCGGTGAAATTCGCGCTGTCTGCGCGCGACGGCGCCGAGGCGATCTCCTCGGGCGAGCACTCGCGGGTCGTCGTGAGTGTGGAGAAGCTGCGCGCGCGCGTCGCCGCGAAGAAAGCAGCCGCCGCAAGTCTGTAGGAGGCGCGGTGTTCGGATGACCCGTTATGTCATGGTGGTCGACCTGAGGCGCTGCATCGGCTGCCAGACGTGCACGGCCGCCTGCAAGGTCGCGAACGGTACCCCGCCCGGGGTGCAGTGGCGGCGCGTGCTCGACCTGGAGACCGGCAGCTATCCTGACGTACGGCGCACTTTTTTGCCGGTCAGCTGCATGCACTGCGGTAATCCTCCGTGCCTGGCGGCATGCCCCACCGGCGCAACGTTCAAGCACGAGGACGGGCGCGTCGGGATCCGTTACGACCTGTGCATCGGGTGCGCGTATTGCGCTACGGCCTGTCCCTATCACCAGCGCTTCAGGGTAACGCGGCAGAGCTTCGCCTATGGGAGCGAGCCGACCCCGGAGGAGGCGTACAAGTTCGATTCCGCCCGCCTTGGCGTGTCGAGCAAGTGCACCTTCTGCAGCGACCGCATCGACCTCGCGCGTCACACCGGCCGTGTGCCGGGCGTCGATCCGGAGGTCACTCCGGCCTGCGTCAACTCCTGCATCGCCGGCGCGCTGCATTTCGGGGATCGTGACGATCCGACGAGCAACGTCTCGCGGCTCCTCGAGCAGAACCGGCACTTTCGCATGCACGAGGAACTCGGCACCGACCCCGGTGTGTACTATCTTTATGCCGAAGGGGATCGGACGTGAGCGGCGCGTTTCCGACACACGCCGCCCTCGGTCGCCAGCCCTACTGGGATTGGCGCGCGGCGAGTAACTTCATGCTCGGCGGCTCGGGAGCGGGCGTACTGGTCTATGCGGCCGTCTGCGGCGAGCGAGTGCTCGGGCTGCTGGGAGCGGCGCTGATCGGCGCGGGCCTGCTGTGCGTCTGGTTCGAGATCGGCAGGCCGTGGCGGGCGCTGAACGCCTATCGCCACAGCGCGACCTCGTGGATGTCGCGCGAGGCGACCGTGGCGCCGCTGCTGTTCGCCAGTGCTCTGGGCGCGGCGTGGCTCGATTCGCCCGCACTGCGCTGGCTCGCGGCAGCGCTCGCCATCGCTTACGTTTATTGTCAGGCCCGCATGCTCAATGCCGGGCGTGGTATTCCGGCGTGGCGCAATCCGCGCAGCGTGCCATTGCTGGTGGCGAGTGGACTTGCGGAGGGCGCCGGTCTTGGGGTGCTCGCCGGCGGGTTTTGGGGTCTGATGGCGCCACCCCTGTGGCCGATGGTGCTCCTGACGGCGCTGCTGTCGGCGCGAGCGCTCGCATTTTGGAGCTATCGGCGGGCGCTGCCGAAGATGGCGGTGCCGGGCCGCGCACTGCGGGAGTTGTCGAGATTCGGCCGCGTGTCGGGCGCCGTGGACGTTCTGGCGATCGCAGTGGCGATCCTCGCGACGGCCGACCCCCGCATCGCGCCGCTGGTGGCGGCTTCGGCCGTGATCGCCGCGGGCTCGGGCTGGATTCTCAAATACTCGCTGGTGATTCGCTGGTCGTACGAGCAGCCGTACGCCGTGCCCGTGACCGTGGCGCGGGGCGGGCAGGTCGCGCCGGGTACGCGCCCCGAGGGGTGAGCGGTATCGCGCTAAGGAGCCGACACCCGGCGCAGTGCGACCCGCACCAGATCGGCGCCGGACCCGGTCGCATCGGTCAGATCGAGCGACATCGGGGCGACGGTGTTCAGGCTTGGCGCATGTAGCTCCTTCGCGTACGGTGTCGCCCAGTGGTCGAACTGGCCGACGATGACCAGGGTGTCGGGTCGCACCCCTTGAGCCACGATCGCAGGACCGCAGGTCACGCCGGTCGGAGAGCGCACCTCGACCAGGTCGCCGTCCTCGATACCGAGTCGCTCCGCCGCAGTGGCGTTGATGATCACACCCCGATGGCCGCGCACGTTCTGCGCGAGCTCGTCCATCAGCTGGATCATCGTGTTGCCGCCGGCATGGTACTGCATGCTCTTGGTCGTGATCAGCCAGAACGGATAATCCTCGGGGCGATAGCCGCGATCCTTGAGATTCTGTTCCCAGATTTTCGGAAAGTCGTGCCACACGGGCAGCCCGCCGTACTCGGACAGCTGTCGGTCCCACCAGTGGATGCCGCTCTCGTGGAGCCGATGAGTGAGCTCCTCGCCCGAGCGCATCAGCCGCTCCTGGTACGGTAGCTCGAAGCGCAGCCCCAGCCGCTTCAATGTCGGATAGAGGTACCACGAGCCCTGAGGGAACGGCCGGGTGATGAATCCATGTGTCTTGAACCACTCGAGATCATGGATCTCCTCGCCGCCGGTCAATTCCGCGCTTGCGGCGCGACAGACCGCGCTCCAGATCTCATCCACCGTGTGCGCCTTGTCGGTGGCGAGCGAGAAATCCCATGCCGGGCCCTTCAATGGCACGCCGCACGAGCCGCGATTGATGGCCGCATTGTAGGCCTCGAGCACACCCGTGCGCCGGGCGAGCTCGGTCGAGATCCAGGTGAAGTCGCGCGCTTCGCCACGCGGCGCCACCACGGTCTGACGCAGCGCGAAGCCCTGGTGGTGCCAGAACTGCTCCATGTACTTGGTGCGGCCGACACGGATGAGCTGGGTGCTCTCGAGGTCGGTGGCCTCCGGCAGCAGGATGTCGGCCATGTGATTGGTTTCATCCGGCGTGTACGCGAAGCAGACCGTGAAGGGGAAGGAAGCCACGGTCTCGACGATCGCCTGCGAGTCCCAGAAGGAGATCGCGGGATTGGTGCGGTATGCGATCCAGACCTCAGGCCGGGTAGCCTGCGGCCAGTTCTGCGCGACGTGGGTCTGGAAGAGCCAGGACAGATGAGTCGGTCCCAGTGCCTGGCTCCACGCGCCGTTGTTGCCCGACAGCGGCACGAGCGTCCGATGGCCGCTGCGCACCTGTGGAGTCTTCTGCCAGTGCCCGCGATCGGTCGGGTTGAGCGTATGCTGCATGAAGCCGTCGTCTCCGGGAACGACGCTCTTGTGACGATCGTCGTGGAACTTGTTGATGCGAACCGTGGTTCCGAGCGTGCCGCCCGGCACCTCCAGAGCTCCGACCAGCACTGCGAGCACGGTGCGCGACCACACGCATTCGTAGGCGCCCCACCCGTTGTTTACTGTCTTGCCGAGGGTCACGGCGACCGGCCGGAAGGGCAACGTCTGCCCCTCGATCTGGATCGTCTCCCCGACCCTGGCGTGACTCAGGTATTCGTTCGCTACGCCGCGGATCCTGGCGGCCGGGACGTCGCAGATCTGCGCGGCCCACTCCGGCGTGTACTGGCGCATGTGTCCGACAAGATGGGTGAACGCGGTTTGGGCCGGGACGTCGCAGTGGGACCAGCGCTGCTCGTCCGGGCCGATCTCGAGGCCGGCCGCGACCTGCACGCTGCCCTCGAGGAGCGGCTGCGCCCCGAGCGCATCGAAAGGCACGGCGGCGCCGAGCCGTACGTCCCAAAGAAGGGGCTTCAGCGTCACTGGATCGCGCAGATAGTACCCGTGCGGCCCGACCAGGTAGGCAGAGGAGGTCATCTCGGAGAGGAAGCCCGTATCGAGCCGCGATCGCGGATGCTCGTGCAACAGCACGTGGATCATCGCGAACATGAACGCCGGGTCGGTCTTCGGCTTGATCGGGATCCACTCGGCGGAGGCAGCCCCGGAGATCGACAGATGCGGCTCGATCTGAATGCGCCTTGCGCCGCGCGCCCGCGCCGCAGCGTGCCGGGCGGCCGCGCTGACTCCGCCGGTGACCTCGTGGTTCGCGCCGAAGGAGACGATGTAATCGGTGAGGGGTGTATCGGCGGACACCGTAAACGCACGGTGCCAGTACTCCCCGTACAAGTGCTCGGAGTGCACGCACTTGACGCCCTGACCCGATCCGAAGCTGAAGTCCACCGGCCCGAACGCCGCCAGGAAGGCGGGAAAGGATCCCATGTAATTCGTCGGCGTGCCGCCATGGCCGAAAGTCACCGCGACCCGCGGCATGCCGGACTCGTCGGTGAGGCCGCGCGCGCGGATCGAGGCAAGCTTCCCCGCGACGATATCGAGTGCCTCGTCCCAGGAGATCGGCACGAAACCGGGGTCCTCGTTGCGGCCCTTGCGCGGATTGGTGCGGCGCATGGGTGTCAGGATCCGGCCGGGGTGATAGGTCTTTTGAATGAGTCCGTACGCCTTGACGCACGGCTTGCCGCCGCCCGGGTGGATGCCCGCGGCGGCAAAATTGGGGCCGATATCGAGCGCAATGCCACCGGCGACCTTGACCGAGAGCAGATCTGGGCCGGCCACGCAGTTATAGCAGTAGGTCGGGACGAGCCGTGAGGCAGCGCTGTCGTTCATATACGGCCCTATTGACGTAATCGCGTACTATAATACCTTAAAAGCCGCCGGGGATCCTGTCAATGCGGCAGCGGCCTCGTGCCGAGCCGCCCGGCAGCCCCCTGCGCCCGGTTGACCGACGCAGGCAAAACGGGTACTCTGGTACCGTAATACGCTAATAGTCGGAATTGAGCCGCGAGAGACAGGGGAAATCCATGGGTGAGATCCGCCGGGTAACGACATCATGGTGACCGAATGCACTGAAACTCGCGCCGCGGCCGCGGCAAGTCACACACTGGTGAGCGAGGAAGTGCGAGCCGCCACGAGCCGCGGCGTACGTTACGAGATGCGTCCGGCGCGCGACCGCGACGGCAAGACAGTCTCCGGCCTCTACAACGCGTGGATCACGCTCGACAACACCGCGCAGTTCAATTCCTACACCACTGAAATGGTCAAGGGCGTGATCCTGGCGTTTCGCGCCGCGAGCGCCGCGCGCGATGTCGTTGCCGTGGTATTCACCGGCGCCGGCGACAAGGCATTCTGCACCGGCGGCAACACCAAGGAATACGCCGAGTACTACGCCGGCAGGCCGCAGGAATACCGGGCATACATGCGCCTCTTCAACGACATGGTGAGCGCGATCCTTGCGTGTGACAAACCGGTCATCTGTCGCGTGAACGGGATGCGCATCGGTGGCGGGCAGGAAATCGGCATGGCCTGCGATTTCAGCATCGCCCAGGATCTGGCGCGCTTCGGGCAGGCGGGCCCCAAACACGGGTCGGCGCCGATCGGCGGCAGCACGGACTTCCTGCCGGTCCTGGTGGGAGTCGAGCGCGCGATGGCCGCGTGCGTCCTGTGCGAGCCGTTCTCCGCGCACGAGGCGTACGCGATGGGTATGCTCACCGAGATAGTTCCGGCGCTCAAGGTGGATGGCGAATTCATCGCCAACCCGTCGGTCGAGACGCAGCGCCTGTACGACGCGTACGGGCGTGTCGTGTTTGGCAAGCTCAAGGACGCCTCCGAACTCGCCGCCGCCCGGGCACTGCTCGCGCGGGGCAGCATCGATTTGTCGCTGCTCGATCGGAAAGTCGATGAACTGTGCACCAAGCTGCTCTACATGTTTCCAGACTGCACGACGAAGACGCTCGAGGAGCTGCGCAAGCCCAAGCTCGAATCCTGGAACCGGAACAAGGAAAACTCGCGCGCCTGGCTCGCGCTCAACATGATGACCGAGGCCCGCGCCGGGTTCCGCGCCTTCAACGAAGGCACCAAGGAGACGGGCCGGGAGATCGATTTCATCGCGCTGCGGCAGGCGCTCGCCGCCAATGCTCCATGGAGCGATGCGCTGACCGAGAGCATCCAGCCGGGAACCCGCCGAACATGAGCTCGGCGCTTGAAGTCCGCTTGGAGGCCGGGGATCGCTTGATGCGGCTGCATTTGGCGCGCCCGAAAGCCAACCTGATCGACGCGGAAATGATCGCGGCCCTCGAGGGCGCGTTGGCGCAGCCGCCGCCGCCCGCGCTGAGCGCGATCCTGATCGATGCCGAGGGTCCGAACTTCAGTTTCGGCGCGAGCGTTGGTGAGCATTTGCCGGACCAGTGCCGCGCCATGCTGACCGCGCTGCACCGCCTGATCGGGCGGATTGTCGCATCGGAGGTGCCGGTACTGGTTGCGGTGCACGGCCGATGTCTCGGCGCCGGTCTGGAGCTGGCCTGTGGCGGGCATTTGCTGTTCGTCGCGCCGGATGCGCAGCTCGGCCAGCCCGAGATCAAGCTCGGGGTGTTTGCGCCGGCTGCCTCCTGCCTGCTGCCGGAGCTGATCGGTCCGTCGCGCGCCCTGGACCTGCTGCTGTCGGGTCGGAGCATCTCCGGGACCGAGGCCGTCTCGATCGGGCTCGCCTGCCAGGCGCATGCCAACCCGGCGGAGGCCGCCCGCGCCTATGCGGTCGATCACCTGCTGCGCAACAGCGCCAGCTCACTGCGCTATGCCATGCGCGCCGCAAGGCTCGAGTTCGCCACGCGTATCAAACAGCGCCTCGCCGAGGTCGAGCGTCTGTACCTGGAGGAACTCATGAGCAGCCGCGACGCAGTCGAGGGTCTGCACGCGTTTCTCGCCAAGAGGCCACCGCAATGGGAGCATCGCTGAGCATGTCGGACGTCCCGACCATCGTCGCGCGCGTGACGGCGCTGTTTGAGGATCTCGATTTTTCGACCGCGCGCGAATGGAAGAGCGCCAAGCCCGAACGCAAGGTCATCGGCTATATGCCGATCTACGTGCCGCGCGAGCTGATCCACGCTGCGGGGATGCTGCCGCTCGGTATCCTTGGCGGGGGCGATCAGCTCGAGGTCATTCACGGCGACGCCTACTATCAGAGCTACATCTGTCGCATACCCCGATCGACGATCGATCTGGCGGTCTCCGGCCGCCTCGATTTCGTCGACGGCATGCTCTTCCCGTCGATCTGCGACGTCATCCGCAATCTTTCCGGCATGTGGAAAGTGATGTACCCGCAGGTATACAGCCGCTACTTCGACGTACCGCAGAACTACCGCGACGCCATCGGTGGGAACTACTATGTCAACGAGCTGGCGGAATTGCGCGATGCGCTCGGACACCTGCGCGGCGCGCCGATCACCGACGAGGAACTGCGCAGCTCCATCGCGGCCTACAACGAGAATCGCCGCCTGGTCAGGCAACTGTACGAGTACCGCGGGGCGCAGCCATGGCAGGCCCCGGCCACCGAAGTGTACCTGGTGACGCGCGCTGGCCTCGTGCTGCCGGTCGAGCAGCACTCGCAACTCATCCGCGACTACCTCAGCGCGGCCGCGGCTGCCGAGCGGCCGCGGCATGATAACTGCCGGATCGTGGTGACGGGCGCATTCTGCGAGCAGCCGCCCCTGAACCTGATCAAATCACTGGAGCTGGCGGGCTGCTATGTCGTCGACGACGACCTGCTGCTGGTGACGCGCTGGCTCACGGAGGAAGTCCCGACGGAGGGGGACCCGTTGCAGAACCTCGCGCACGCCTTCCTGCATCATTCGGAATCAACCGCGGCACGATACGAGCCGGATGCAGCTGAGAAGGGCCAGCACCTGGTGCGGGCCGTGCGCCGCGCGCGGGCCGAAGGGGTGATATTCGCCTGTCCGAGCTTCTGCGACCCGGCGCTGCTCGAGCGGCCGATGCTGCAGCGGGTGCTGCGCGATGCCGGCATACCGTACGTCGCGTTCAAGTACTCGGAGAACTTCGGGCAGATGCAACCGATCCGTGAACAGGCCGGCACTTTTGCCGATTCGATCAAATTGTGGAGCGCGCAGTGAATACGACCACCACGCAGCAGAAGACGGCGCTGCGGGACGTGCACAAGGACGCCTCGATGCGCAAGCAGAAGGCCATGATGGCCGCACACTACGACCGGCTGACGGCGGCGCCGCAGACCGGCGAGAAGGTCTGCAGCACCTTCGTCCCGGGCAACCTGAATGAGCTCATCGACTGCTTCGGGCTGGTGAACAATCTGCCCGAGATCAACGCGATCCAGAACGGGCTGCGCCGGGTCTCGGGGCAGTATGTGCTCGAGGCGGAAAAGATCGGCCATTCCGAGGATGTCTGCACCTACGTGAAGTCCGATATCGGCATGATGGCCAAAGGAAACATCGCGCCGAACGGCCAGCCCTTCCCAAAGCCCGATGTATTGCTGCTCTCCTATACCGGCTGCTTCACGTTCATGAAGTGGTTCGAGCTGCTGCGCGAACAATACCGGTGCGAGACGATCATGCTGCATACGCCGTATCTCGGCGACGGCACGGTCACGCCGAACATGATCGAGTACATGGTCCGGCAGCTTCGCGACGAGGTGATTCCGAAGCTCGAACGGGTCTCGGGTGTCAAGTTCGACATCGACAAGCTGCGGGAGCGGCTGGCGAGGTCCGCGCAAGCGGAGGAGGACTTGGTATACGTGCTGAGGTCGGCGCGCGCCCGGCCGTCGCCGATCGATGCGTACTTCGGCGGCATCTATTATATCGGTCCGATCTTTGGCGCGTTCCGCGGCAGCGAGGATGCGCTCGAGTACTACAGGTTCCTGCGCGCCGAGGTCGATGAGCGCATCGCCGCCGGCACCGGGCCGGTCACGCCCGATGGGGACATGGGCGTGGAGAAGTATCGGCTGGTCGTGGAGGGACCGCCGAACTACACGAATTTCCGCCAATTCTGGAAGATGTTCTACGACGAGGGCGCGGTGGTGGTCGCCTCGAGCTACACCAAGGTCGGCGGTGTGTACGACCTGGGGTTCCGCCACGATCCGCGCAAGCCGCTCGAGACCCTGGCGGAGTACTGCCTCGGGGTGTACACGAACCGGAGCCTGCCGATGCGCATCGACATGCTGAGTCGCTATCTCGAGGAATACCAGGCGGACGGCCTGTTGATCAATTCGATCAAGAGCTGCAACAGTTTCTCGGCGGGGCAGCTGCTGATGATGCGCGAGATCGAGCGGCGCACCGGCAAGCCCGGGGCGTTCATCGAGTCGGATCTGGTCGACCCGCGCTACTTCTCGGCGGCGAACATCAAGAACCGGCTCGAGAGCTACTTCCAGATGATCGAACAACGGCGCAGCGGCGCAGCGCACGCGGCCTGATCGGGTTCGCCATGAAAACCTTTGTCGGCATCGATCTCGGGTCAACGACCACCAAGGCCGTGCTCCTGGACGAGTCGTGCCAGGTCCTCGGCCGGGGGATCACGAATTCACGCTCCAACTACGCCATCGCCACCCGGATCGCCGGTGAGGAGGCGCGCGTCGACGCGCGCTTCACGCTGTGCCGCCGGGCGCTCACGGAAACGGGCGACTTGGGCGAGAGCGTCGGTGAGTTTCTTTCCGGCTTCGAGCGGTTCTTTCGTCTCGAGCAGTTCGTCGAGCGGCTCGACGATCTTGAGCATACCTGCCTCTTGCCGCTGAAGGGCGGGAAGCTGGCCGCCTTGGAGGCGCGGCTCAACGAGGCGCTCACGGAGACGTTCGCACGCGTGAGACGGGAGGCGGGCGAGCTTTATGCGCCGGGCGGGAAGCGCAAGTCGGACTTCTTCCGGGACATCGCCGGCGCGCGGTTCTACGCGCACGCCGAGGCGGTGTCGCGCGAAACCGCCTTTCCCTACGAGGTGCTGCTCAACAGCTACGACAAGGCGATCATCGAGGTCGAGAACCGCGCGCCATCCGGCGCTCTGGATGCGAAGTTCCGGCGGGCGCTGGCACGGCTGCTGGCGGAGGACGGGAGCATCGGCGGGACCACCGCCGAGCGCGTGCGCGACAGGATTGATGACTCCCTTGCGCTCGAGCTCGAGGAGTCGTACTTGGTCGGAACCGGATACGGCCGCGTGACCCTGCCATTCTCCAAGGAGCACATCCGCTCGGAGATCCTGTGCCACGGGCTCGGTGCGCACCTGATGTACCCGCAGACCCGCACCGTGCTCGACATCGGCGGGCAAGACACCAAAGGCATTCAGGTCGATGCAGACGGGCTGGTGACCAATTTCCAGATGAATGACCGATGCGCCGCGGGCTGCGGGCGGTATCTGGGTTATATCGCCGACGAGATGAACATGGGACTGCACGAGCTCGGGCCCATGGCCATGAAGTCCGAGCGCCCGGTGCGGATCAACTCGACCTGCACCGTTTTCGCGGGGGCGGAGCTACGTGATCGGCTCTCGCTCGGTGAGAAGCGCGAAGACATCGTCGCCGGTCTGCACCGTGCCATCATTCTGCGGGCCATCTCCATCATCTCGCGCTCGGGCGGGGTAACGGACGAGTTCACCTTCACCGGCGGCGTGGCGAAGAACGAAGCGGCGGTGCGGGAGCTGCGCAAGGTGCTCAAGGAGAACTACGGAGATCTCACGATCAACATCAACCCCGAGTCGATTTACACCGGAGCGCTCGGTGCAGCGGAATTCGCGCGCCGGGCGTATTCGGATGGGGCGCGAGCGGAGGGCACAGCATGACTGTGACAGCGGGTATCGACGTCGGCACCGGGGCCGTCAAGGCGGTGTTGCTGCGCGTGGAGGACGGGAAGGTGGACTGGCTGGCGCGCTCGTTGTGGCGCGTGCGTCAACGCGACCCGCTGGAGCTTGCGCGCGTCGCCTTTGATCAGACCCTCGGTGAGGCCGGGCTTGCGGAGCGGCAGGTCAGCTATGTGGCGACGACCGGGGAGGGGGAAAGCGTCCCGTTTCACACCGGGCACTTCTATTCGATGACGACGCATGCGCGTGGCGCGATCCACCTGGAGCCCGAGACGCGCGCGGTGCTCGATATCGGGGCGCTGCACGGCCGTGCCATCGCGATGGACGGGCGCGGCAAGGTGCTCAACTACAAGATGACGAGCCAGTGCGCGTCCGGCTCGGGCCAGTTCCTGGAGAACATCGCCCGCTATCTCGGCATCGCCCAGGACGAGATCGGCACGCTTTCCGCACAGGCGGACAATCCGGAGGTGGTGTCGTCGATTTGCGCGGTGCTTGCCGAAACCGATGTCATCAACATGGTTTCGCGCGGGATTTCCGCGGCGAACATCATCAAGGGTATCCACATGTCCATGGCGAGCCGCCTGTTGAAGCTGCTGAAGTCGATCGACGTCAGGAGCGGCGTGGTGATGGTGACAGGCGGCCTCGCCCTCGATGCGGGCCTGATCGCCACGCTGAACGAGGAGATCGGCAACATGAAGGGCATGGCGGCGACGGTCCGAGCGCACCCGGATTCGCAGTTCGCGGGCGCCATCGGTGCGGCGCTGTGGGGCGCGTACCGCTTCGATCGATTGGTGGCGCGCGGTGAGATGAACCGCGCGGCCTGAGCTCCTATTTCAGAGGCTTCGAACATGGCACTGTTGATCAACGACGGCTGCACCGCGTGCGATGCGTGCGAGCCGGTCTGCCCCAATAATGCGATCGCCGCCGGCCAGCCGGTCTACATCATCGATGCGCTGAAGTGCACGGAGTGCGTCGGAGCCGAAGACGAGCCGCAGTGCCGGCTGGTCTGCCCGGCCGACTGCATCGTTCAAAATGCGGACTTCGTCGAGACGCACGAGCAGCTGCTCGAGAAGTACGCGCAGCTTCACTCCTGAAGGCGAGCCGCGCCCGCCGCTGAGCGGGCGCACCGGCGTCCGCTCGGGTCGGCTCACCGGGCCGTGCGGCGCGCGGGCGCAGGCTGCTCACGACGTTGGACCGGATTGTACTCAGTCCAGCATTTCGCGTATTATCGTACGATAATATCCGTTTGCCGCCTGCGAGCTCGGGCGGCGCATCCAGCACGGTGTGGAGGAGTCGTGAAGGACCGGGTGAAGCGGGTGCCGGCGCAAGCGCGCGAGCGCCCCAGGCCGTCTCCCAGGGAAGCGGTGGCCGATCCGCAGGCAAGTCGGGCAGGGGAGCGATTGTCGGTGCGTCCGGCGCGGCGCGCGGACATCGAAGCCGTGGCGGCGATCGATGCCACGGCGACGGGGCTGCCAAAGCCCACCCACTGGCTCGAGTTGTATCAGCGGCAAGGAGTGCCGGGTGCGGCCCGGGTGATCTTCCTCGTCGCCACTCCGGCAGAGCAATCGGACCGTGTGCTCGGCTTCATCGTTGGCGAGATTCGCGCCTGGGAATTCGGCTCCGAACCTTGCGGGTGGGTGTATGCGCTGTCGGTGGAGCCGGACGCAAGGCTGCGCGGCGTTGCCGAGACGCTGTTGGCCGCGATTGCCGCAGAGTTCCGCAAGGCGGGCATGACCAAGATGCGGACCATGGTCGCGCGCGACAACCGGCTGCCGATGGTGTTCTTCCGCAGCGAGGGCATGATGGCAGGCCCCTATATTCAACTGGAAAAGGACCTGGAATGAAGCTGCAGGTCGCGAGCCAGCTCGCCATCTACTCCGTGCTGGAACTGATCGCCGAGCCGAACCGGCAACTGACGGTGGCGGATATCGCCGAGAAATACGCAGTCTCGACCAATCACCTGGCCAAGGTGATGAATGTGCTCGGCCGGGCCGGTTTCGTGCGCTCGGTGCGGGGAGTGGGCGGCGGTTTCCAGTTCTGCGGCAACGCACGCCGTACGACCCTGCTCGACATCATAGAATTGTTCGAGCCGCGTGCCTCGCTCGCACTGCAGGCGAGCGACCTGGGTGGACGCACCGCCGAAGCGGCCGCCCTCGGGGTCGTGCTGCAGGAGATCGACGATACCATCCGGGCAACCCTCGGCTGCATCACGCTTGCGACGCTGGGGGACCTTGCAGTGCGCCAGCGCTCGAAATCCCGGGCCGCGTAGATGCCGGGGGCGCGGCCGCCTCCGCGAGGGCGTGCCGTTTGATCGCCGCCACGTTCTCGGCGATGTGCTGCTCCAGGTGCGCGACCTGCTCGGGCGTCAGATGCCGGTACTTGCCGAGCGCCACAAGGTACTCGCTGAGGGGAACCGGGTCGTCCACGGAGCGCGTCAACCTGAGACCGGCAGCGGGTGTGTACTCCCAGAGCAGGACGAAATTGCTCTCGACGGCCTTGCGCGCGACCTCGATGTTCTTCTTGGACGGGAAGCGCCAGCCGGTCGTGCATGGCGAATAGACGTGCAGATAGGCGAAACCCGTCTTGGATGCCTGCAGGGCCCGGTCGAGCTTGAGGTAGAAGTCCGCCATGAACGCCGTCGATGCCGTCGCCACGTAGGCACAGCGGTGCCCGACCATGAGCAGCGGCAGATTCTTCGCGTCCTGACTCTTGCCGTGTGATTCGCGACCGACCGGGGTCGTGGTGGTCCAGGCCCCGTACGGCGTGCAACTCGAGCGTTGCATGCCGGTGTTCATGTAACCCTCGTTATCGATGACCAGAAACAGTATTTCCTCGCCGCGCTCCGCCGCACCCGAGAGTGATTGGAAGCCGACGTCCGCCGCTCCCCCATCGCCGGCGAGCGCCAGTGCCGTGACCTGTCGGCCCTTGCGCTTGTAGACGCGTTTGAGTCCGGCGAGCATCGGGGCGGTATTGGTCAACAGAGGATGGAACACCGGAACCTTGGTGCCGGTGAGACCGTTGTAGCCGACCGCGCCCATTCCCGGCACGCAACCGGGCGGCGCCGCGACCACGGTGTCCGGCCCGACGCGCCGCAGTGTGTGCCTCATGATCAGCTCGGTGTTGCATCCCTGGCATGCGGAAAGTCCCTGCACGAACAGGTCCTCGAGCGAGCCGGCTTCATCGTAGATCCGCGCCATGGTCAGGTACTCGAGTGCACCGGGTTTGCAGGCGCGCACGCAAGCCGGGTCGCCACCGCACTGGTCGCACTTGACGACGTGGCCGGCTGCCTCATCGAGGGCAATGCCGGCAAAGCTGCATCCGACGGTGCACAGCAGGCAGTCGATGCACTTGTCGTGATCCCACTCGATCACTCCGGTTGCGGCGTTCTTGGCGAGCGCGGCCGCCGGACAGCTCTGTACGCACTCGGGGTCGGCGCACTGCCGGCACATCGTCAGCTCAAAGCGACCGGCATCGTCGGCGAGCACCTCAAGACGGGCGCGCCGCGGCGAGTCCGACGCGCTCTTCGCTTGCGCGCAGGCGATCATGCATTTCCCGCAGCCATCGCAGCGGTCTGCGTGGAAGGCGATGGTGTTGTACGCAGGCATCGCATGCACCTCAGCGCAACAGGCTCGACATCAACAGTCGACCCATCGTGCGCGGCTGGGCGAGAAAACGATCGCGGACCGCGCTCAGGTCGAGGCGGCGCCGAACCATCTGCCACATGACGCCCGGATCGATGGGCGTGTTGATCGCGAAGATGCCGTGCAGCCTTCCTTCGTCGAGAATGATCTTGAGGTAGCGCGCCGACTCGGCATCGCTGGATTCCACGACCTCGGCCCCGGGTGGAGCCGCGCCGCTTCCGACTGATACCGCATGCTGTCCGTAGTAGCTGTAGGTGTTGAGCGGCACGGCCCCGCGGAAGCCTTCGAGGGCGCGGTCGCCGGCCATGGCCATGCCGGCAATGCGCCCCTGTTCGACCGCATTCGGCAGAATGCCATTCAGAACGGGGTGTGCGCCGTAAAAGCTCGCCGCCTGGGCGACGTCGCCGGCCGCCCAGATGCGCTCGACACTGGTCTGCATGGTCGCATCGACCACGACGCCGCGATCGCACTGGATCGGCGTGTCGGCGAGGAAGTCGATCACCGGGGTGACACCGGCGCTGATCAACAGCAGATCGCCCGATACTGCCGAGCCGTCAGCGAGCCTGAGCGTGACACCTCCCGCTGCGGCCTCGATTGCCAAGGCCCGGGCGCCGGTGCGGATCGTCACGTCGGCGCGCTCGAAAGCACGGGCGATGATCCGAGCGGCTTGGGCGTCGAAGTAACCGGGCAGAACCTGTTGCTGTTGCTCGACGATCGTGACGCGTGCGCCCCCCTTGGAGAGATTTTCCGCCGCATGCATGCCGACCAGCCCGGCGCCGAGCACGATGGCTCGG
Source organism: Pseudomonadota bacterium (assembly GCA_021816775.1). Taxonomy (GTDB): domain Bacteria; phylum Pseudomonadota; class Gammaproteobacteria; order Steroidobacterales; family Steroidobacteraceae; genus 13-2-20CM-66-19. The sequence goes on along the minus strand of JAKAXA010000002.1, from coordinate 164,576 downwards.
CGGGTCTGCGGGAGCTGGGCGCGCAGCCTCAGAGCGTCTTCGAGGGTGCGCAGCACGTGGTACGGTACGGCATCGAGCCCCGGAATCGGCGGTATCACCGGCCGTGCGCCGGTCGCGAGCAGGAGCTTGTCGAAACGCAGCCGGCTGCCGTCGTCGAGCTCTGCGACCCGATTGGCCGGGTCAATCCGCACGAGCGCATGTCCGCAGCGGTAGGCGGCACGCGCGCGTGTGAAGTACTCGTGGTCGCGCAGGAACGCGCGTTGTGGGTCTGTGCGTCCTGAAACCACGTAGGGCAGCAGCGTCGGAGAGTACGGCAGTTCCCGATCCCGTCCGATCACGGTCAGCGAGCCATCGGCGTCGACGAGCCGGATCGCGTGCATGGCCGCAAGTGCCGCATGGCTTGCGCCCGCAATCAGATAGTGAGTTTGTTCCATCGCGGTAACCTCGGCGGCGTCACTCCTGTGCGTCCAGCCATACGGTGTCTCTCGGGCCTGCGACCTCTCGCATTTGCCCGACGGTCTCGATGACGCGCTGGAAATGCTCGACCGTGAGGTCGGCGCCTGCGAGCCCTCCGATGAACGACTGGGACGTCGCGGTACGCGTGCCCCCCTGCAATGCGGTCACGACTTCTCGGTACAGGGGTCCGCAGTTCCACGCAAAGTCAACGGAGCGATCGACGACGCCGAAGGAGCGAAGCTTGCACAGCGCGTCGGCGACATCGGTAGCCGGGAAGGGGCGGAAGGTCTTCACTTTGACGAGGCCGACGCGTCGGCCCGCCGCTCGAGCCTCATCAACGGCATCCTTGGCCGCGCCCGTCATCGATCCGAGCGTCACGATCGCACATTCCGCATCTTCCATCCGATAGCGCTCGATCAGTGGCGCATGATTGCGCCCGGTGAGTCGTGCCCACTCCCTGTGCGCGTCGCGGATCGCATCGAGCGCACGATGCATCCCGGCACATTGACCGCGCCGGTAGCGGACGAACGTTGCGGGTCCTGCGCCGGCCGGACCGCCGGTCAGTGGGTCGACCGCCATCGGCCGGTCCGGGTCGAGCGCTGCGTGCCAGTTCACATCAGGCGCGCCGAGGAACGTATCCACCGCGTCCTGTTCCGGCAGCTCGATGCGTGCGGTGCCGTAGGAGAGATAGTTGCCGTCGTGGCAGACGTTGACCGGCAGCATGACGTCGCGCTGCTCGGCGACGCGATAGGCGATGATCGTCGTATCGAGTACTTCCTGCACAGTCTCGCAGTACATCTGCACCCAGCCTGCTTCGCGCACCGACATCGCATCCTGATGTCCGCCCCAAACGCACTGTGGCGTCAGCGTGTCGCGTGTGACGATCGACATCACAATGGGCAGGCGCATGCCGGGCGTGCGCAGGTACGGCTCGAACATGAAGGCGAGCCCCGGGCCCGAGGTGGCGGTAAAGGTGCGCGCGCCGGCGAGCGCCGCGCCCTGCAGGACCGACAACACGCTGTGCTCGCCCTCGGCGTCCACCAGCTCGGCCTGCAGTCGACCGTCGGCAATGAATTTCGCCAGGTACTCTACCAGCGAGGACTGCGGTGTGATCGGATACACCGCCACCATGTCGACGCGCGCCAGCGCGACCGCCAGCGCCGCGGCCTCGTTGCCGTCGCAAGCGAGCACTCGGCCGCTGGGTAGGGGTGCGACCGCGGCCATCAGCCTCCCTCCTCGACCATCCTGATCGCGTGGTGCGGGCACTCGTGGGCGCAGATGCCGCAGCCCTTGCAGGCCGCAAGGTCAATGTCGAACCACGCCGGCTTTTCCACGACGCATTGCACAGGACAATAGAGCCAGCAAACGGCGCACTTGACGCACTTGGCGCGGTCGACGACCGGCCGTAGGTTGCGCCAATCGCCCGGCAGCATCGGGTTCGGCCGCGTTGCGATCGGGCACAGATCGTCCGGGATCTGCCGCTCATCGAAAAACGGGCGCGACTGGCGGATCACGCGGCGGCCTTGCGCTGCACGTGATGGACGGCGGTTTCCTCGTAGCCGCATCGCAGTGCGCGCATGTTCTGCTCGAGGCCGGCGTCACGGAACTCCGACCCGAGCAGCGCCCGTTCGAGGGCCTCGAGCGACACCTGTCCCGTGGTGCGCGCGAATGCGCCGAGCATGATTGTGTTCGTGATCGCACGTCCGAAGAGCTTCAGGGCGATCGCAACCGCATTGCATAGACCGACGGTGGTCACGGCTGCAGGCAGATCGAGCGCACCGATCGGTTTGTCCGTGGTCTGCACCAGAGTGGCCGCGGAGCTGAGACCCCCGAAAATGTCGACGGTCCGGGACACGGTCGGATCGATGCAGACGATGCAGTCGGGGTGATAGATATTCGTCATGCGGCGGATCTCGCGCGTGTCGATGCGCAGGTAGGCCGCCACCGGCGCGCCGCGCCGCTCGAAGCCGAAGGAGGGGATGGCGACCGAAAATTTGCCCTCGTCGATGATTGCGGCGGCAAGGATCGTGGCCGCGAGAACTGTGCCCTGTCCACCGCGGCCGTGAAATCGGATTTCGTACATCGTTGCTGCCCTTGGGCTTGCGCTTTGCGCGCCGGCCGGCCTGCATGCCCGAGGCAGACGCCGCGCCGCACAATCAACGCATTGTGGTATTATAATACCAGAATAGACTGATGCAAGCGATTCTGGGTGCTGTTGCGGGGGGCCGGTTCGAAGTGAGACGCGATACCGTTTGCGGGCGGTTCATGTGCTATTGGGCAGCGGCACGAACGTTTCCGCGTGGATCTGCGCGGCTTGCGAGCTTCTGCTGTGCCAGCGCGGTTTACGTCTCTCGTTGCGACAGGGCCTTGGAAAGTCCGTTGAGCGGATCGGAAAGCGAGATGCCACAAGAAGGCTACTTGGATAAACGGCGTCCAACGAAAAGACGACAATTGTCATACTTTCGGCCCGCGGCGCGGCAAATCAGCACATGGCCTTTCGTGCACTCCTGTACCAGGCCCTTGCGGGAGCTTCCAAGATGCGCACCAGCGCCGAGGCGACATTCCCGTGCCACGGAAACTGCACCGGTGTGACCATGGGCGCCACGGCACGGCCGCACACAATTACGATCGGTCGCCGGAAGATTGCAGCACCTGTGCGCCGCGACATCCTCAATCCCGCCGGCGGACCCCTGGTCGGGGGCCGTCGCGCGCGTACTGCATCGCACCTGGAGAGCGTCTTCGGCGCCGCCGCTGCGACTCGGCGCCCCTCGGCGGCCCGCTGTCGCGCCGCGCGCCGCGCGCCTTGCGGGGGGATTGCCCGCATTCTGACCGAGGATGCACGCGAGCCTGCCGAATTCCTGAGCCGGCAGGAGGGCAAGCCGCTGACGGGGTTGGGATGGGAATTCAAGCTGGCAGCGTGCACCGCCTGGGCGCTCTGCAGCGCGCCGCTCGATGTGCCGGCCAAGGTCCTCGATGCCTCTCCCGATGGGCGCATCGAGCTGTACCGGGAGCCGATCGGTGTCGTGGGCTCGATCATCCCGAGGAAATGGCCGTTGCCGATTACCGTCCGGTACATCGTGCCGGTGCTGTGCATCGGCAATACGGTGGTCATGAAGTCTTCTCCGCTCACTATGCCCGGCCCGTTGCCCACGGTTGAGCTGTCGCAGGACGCGTTGCCCCCGTGCGTCTTGAACGCCGTGGCGGGTGACGATGCGCTCGGGATGCAGCTTAGCAGCCATCTCCGCCGCGGCGAGCTGGCTTCCACCGGGTCGGCCGCTGCTGGACGCAACGTGATGGCGAGCGCTGTGCCCACTTTGAAACAGCTCACTTTGGGGTTTCGGGGGATCGATCCCGGCATTGCGTTGGTGGATGCCGATGTCGGAAAGACCGTCGAGCGAGCGGCCCGGCACGCTTGCATCAACTCGGCACGGAGCTGGGCCGCATTGCGGCGCCTGTCTGGGCATGAGTGCGTGCGTGAGCGGCTTGGCGCGGGATTGGACGAGCATGCCCGGGCGGTGCCGATGGGTGCTGGCATGCCGCCGGAGGCCCGGCCCGGGCTTTCGCCGAACGAGCCTCAGCACGAGACGGTGAGCGAGCGGGTCGAGGATGGCAAACGGCAGGGCGGCGAGCGCTCGAAGGGCCGCGGATACCTCAATTCCATCACCCTGGTCGATGCCGTGAGCGATGGAGTCCGGCCGATGGAGGCGATGCAGTGTGGTCAGAGTCCGCTCATCGTGCGCTGCCGCGAAGCCGACGAGGCGGTTCTCCCGGAGAACGCCAGTCGCTATGGGCTCGCCGCTTCCGTATGGGGTACCGACCGCCAATACGCGCAATCGGTCATCCGGCGGCTGCAGGCGGCACGGTGTGCGTCAACCATCACGCCGGCCTCGCGCCCAACCTGCTGTTCGGCGCCATCACCTGCTCCGGTATCGACCTGCAGATCGGGGAGGAAGGCCTGCAGACCTCCGCCACGATCATGGTGCTCAATGCGGGCGATTGATGCCGCGCCGACTTGCTTGCGGGTCCCTCGCAGTGGCGGCGGTCGTGGTACTCGCCTCCGTCGGAGGGTGCGTGTTGCGGATCCTGATCCCCCAGGGCCAGCGCTTGCGGCAGCCAACCGCTGTCATGGCGGTGTTCTCGATGACTGCCTGCAGGACTGGTACCATCGGCGGGTGCCGGCCTACATTGCGGCATTTGACTTCACGGTCAGCGGCAACGCCCGCGCGTATCGATGTCAGTTGCCGATTCCGGTGACGGCTGTGAGAGAGTCATTCCGATGCTCGGAGGGCGTGTGACAGAAGAATCCCTGGAGCGAGTGAGCACCGACGAACTGCGTCATGTCCAGCTTCAACGGCTGCGCTGGTCGGTTCGCCACGCATACGAGCACGTCGAGCACTACCGTCGCAGCTTCGAGGCGAATGGGGTGCATCCAGACGATCTGCATACGATCGAGGATCTGGCGAAATTCCCCTGTCTCACCAAGCACGATTTTCGTGCCAACTACCCGTTCGGACTGTTCGCGGTGCCCCGCGAGCAGGTGGTGCGAATTCACGCATCGAGCGGCACCACCGGCAAGCCTACCGTAGTGGGCTACACCGCCCGCGACATCGACATGTGGGCGAGTCTGGTCGCCAGGTCGATTTGCGCCGCCGGAGGGCGACCGGGGCACCTCGTACACATCGCCTACGGATACGGATTGTTCACCGGAGGGCTGGGGGCGCATTACGGGGCGGAAAGACTCGGTTGCTCAGTCATCCCGATGTCCGGCGGAAATACGGAGCGTCAGGTGCAGCTGATCCGTGATTTTCGTCCAGACATCATCATGGTGACTCCCTCGTATGCGCTCAATATCGCCGAGGAATTTGCCCGCCAGGGATTGGACCCGCGCGAGAATTCGCTCAGCATCGGTATCTTCGGCGCCGAGCCCTGGACGGAGGGCATGCGCAAGGAGCTGGAGTCGCGCCTGGGGCTCGATGCCCTCGACATCTACGGCCTGTCGGAGGTCCTCGGTCCGGGGGTGGCAAGCGAGTGTGTGGAGACGAAGGACGGACCGGTGATCTGGGAGGATCATTTTTATCCGGAAATCATCGACCCTCAGACCGGAGCGGTACTGCCCGATGGGCAGGAAGGCGAGCTGGTGCTCACCTCGCTTACCAAGGAGGCCCTCCCCGTCATCCGCTACCGCACCCGGGACCTGACGCGGCTTCTGCCGCCGACCGCGCGCTCAATGCGGCGGATGGCGAAGATCTCGGGTCGCAGCGATGACATGATGATCATTCGCGGGGTCAATGTGTTCCCATCCCAGATTGAGGAACTGGTGCTGCGTATCGAGGCACTGGCGCCGCACTATATGCTCGAGCTCACGCGCGAGAGACATCTCGATTCCCTGACGGTGCATGTGGAAGCACTTGGCGCCGAACATGACAGTGAAGCCGCGCGATGCGATGCAGCCACCCGGCTGGCGCATTACGTGAAGTCCTACATCGGCGTCAGCGTCTGCGTCGAAGTGCACCACCCGGGCACGATCGAGCGCTCGTCGGGCAAGGCGAAGCGGCTGTCGGACAAGAGGGGGCTGTGAGGGGGAGCCGGGCTGGGGCGCGCCAAGGCGCGCTGCAGGGGGTGTTCGGCACCGCCGGGGCGACCATGTCCGAGGCGGCGGACGAGTCGGTGGCAAGGCGGTGCGATGTATCTCGGTCCGATGGTTCCTGCCGCGTACGAGTCATACCCCATCGCCGCACGACCGTTGCGGGTTCTTCCAGGCGACCCTCGAGCGGCTCTTCTGTCCCCCGCAGGCGCTGCCGCGCTATCCGTCATGGCAGCCATTCCAGGGTCTGATCGAGGCCTCGGTTCGCGGTAGCGTGCGCCTCGCCAAGGTGGCGAGCGCAGCCTGCGTTGTGCGCCGGCGACCCGAGGATAACGGGCGCTTGAGTGAAGCGGCGTACCTGATCAAGTTTCGGACCAAAAAGGGGAGGCGTCGTGCTCGCAGCGCAACCGCGAGGTGCGCCTGCGGCCGGGAGAGTTCGTGGTGTGCTCGGTCGCAGAGCCTTATCGGCGTGAATTTGTCGGCGACGACGAAATGCCGGTGCTGGCCCTGTCGGCGGAGACGATGCGGCGGCAGACTCCCGATCCGGATCGGTTCATCGGGGTGCGCGTGGGCGCGGAGGAGGCCGACTGCGGATTGCTCAGCGGCTTCGTAGGCCAAGTTACATCAAGGATGCCGCGACTGTCCGAACCGATGCGCGCGCGTGATGAACCGGTCCGCGCCCTTCAGGATGACAGCGCAGCCGACTGATTGCAGCGTGTGAGCCGGTCGATCGGGAGGCAGAGGACGCAGCGCTATGCCAGGACGATTTCCCCGTTGAACTCGACGTCCAGTTCGAGGCCTGCGATCTTGAGGGTCGCGGTGACGGGGAACGACTCGTTGCCCGCAATCTTCCCCCTGGCGAGGGCCTTCGCCACGGCCTGTTCGATTTCGTGCTGGCCGTTGAGGCCGAACGTCTTGAGGAACTTGCGCACGCTCAGGTTGAATGCTTGTTCGTTCATGCTGGATACCTCGCGAAAGTCAAGGCTGCGTTCGTCCGGGCGTCGTCCCGTCAATATCGTCCGCTCCGCCCGCAGCGCCGTCAATACGATTTGCCCCTCAGCGGCCTCCCCGGTAGGCGCCGGAGAGCTTCGCTCGTGCGGCGCTCGGCGCGACGATGATCGGACAGCTGCGTCGGATGCGGGCTGCTCATCGGCCCCTCCCGCCGCCGCGACCAGGCGGCCTGAGCGGTTCGAGGCGAGGGCGGCGTCCAGCCGAGGCAGTGCCTGGGGAAATGAGACGAGCGGGCCTGTCAGCGGCATGCATCGGGCGATATGGCACGTCGGGACAATTTTGGGGCAAAGTGAAGCAAGCGGGACGTTGCCGGCGGGACTAGGATCCGAGTGACGGGTGCAATCTGGGTGGGCGGCGCAATGGCCGCACGCCGCAGCAGGGGCGAGCAGCCTCGGCAAAGCCATCGGGAGCGTATCTCATGTCATCCTTCGCGCTGACCATCGGCGGCAAGGCCGTGACCACCACGCGGCAGTTCGATGTCCTCAATCCATTCGACGAATCAATCGCCGGGCGCTGTCCGGAGGCGACGCTCGAGCATCTGGAGCGAGCGGTGCGCTCGGCACGCGAGGCGCTGCCGGGCTGGTCTTCAACGCCCGATGCGGAACGGGCGGCGAAGCTGATGGACATTGGCCAGCTCATTGAACGGCATCAGGCAGAGCTCTCGAGGCTGATTACGCTCGAGCAGGGCAAGCCCCAGAGCGGGCCGGGCGCCAATTTCGAAGTGGCGGGGGCTGCCGCCTGGACGCGGGCAACCGCGTCGCTGAATCTGCCCGAAGAGACGATCCAGAACGATGACGTCGCGCGCATTGTCATCCGACGCAAGCCGGTCGGCGTGGTGGGGTCCGTCACGCCTTGGAACTGGCCACTGTTGATCGCTACGTGGCATGTCATGCCCGCGCTGCGCGTTGGATGTACGGTCGTCATCAAGCCCTCGCCCTTCACGCCGCTGTCAACTCTGCGACTCGTGGAGTTGATGAACACGGTTTTGCCGCCAGGCGTGATCAACGTGGTGACGGGAGGCGCGGAGATCGGTGCGTCGCTCACGGATTATCCGGGCGTCGACAAGCTCGTCTTCACCGGATCGATTGCCACGGGGAAGAGGGTCATGGAGAGCGCATCGCACTCTCTGAAACGCGTCACGCTCGAGCTCGGAGGAAATGACGCCGGCATCGTCTTGCCCGGAACGAACATCGCCCCTCTGCTCGAGAAGCTCTTCTGGGGTTGCTTCATCAACGCGGGCCAGACCTGCGCGGCGCTCAAGCGCCTGTACGTGCACGACTCGCAGTACGCCGAGGTCGTGCAACAGTTCGCGGCGTACGTTGAGGAGATACCGGTCGGTAACGGTCTCGACCCGAAGACGCTCATCGGTCCGATCTCCAACCGCATGCAGCTTGAGAAGGCGATGGCGCTGGTTGAGGAGGCCCGTTCGCGCGGGGCGCGCATCGTGACAGGCGGCAAAAAGCCGGAGGGCCGCGGATTCGTCTACCCCCTCACGGTGATCGCGGATGCCACGGACGAGATGCGGGTCGTGAAGGAGGAGCAGTTCGCGCCCGTCATTCCTATCGTGCGCTATCGCACGATCGAGGAGGCGATCCGACGGGCCAACTCGCTCGAAGTGGGCTTGGGGGGGTCGGTCTGGGGTGACGATCCCGAGGCCGCCGCGAGCTACGCCGGGCAGCTGGAATGCGGCACCGCGTGGGTGAATCAGCACGGCGTGATCAACCCCATGACGCCGTTCGGCGGCGTCAAGTGTTCGGGTATTGGCGTCGAGTTCGGCGTGGACGGATTGAAGGAATACACGACGGTCCAGGCACTCAACGTTGCGCGCTGAACGCGGCGGCTAGCCCTGCTGCGCGGTCCAAGGGCAGCGGCCGAAGCGACTTTGCGCTGAAGTGCCGCTTTGAAAAATCGACGCGACGATCCGCGACCGCAAGGCGGCGCGAGGTGGGTCGCTGTCGGCGAGCTCGGCGAAGCCTTTGGATCTGATGCGAGCGCCTACACACTTGCGCCATCGCCCCCGGACGGCCGCAAGACGCCTGGGGCGCGATTTCGAGGACGGAAGCGTCGCGGGGAGTATCGCTTCCAGTCCGCGGCCGAGCGGATCTGTGGAGCCGGCAGAATGGACCAGTACCGCGCCACGGAAATCCGTTCTGGCATTCAATGCGTCGATTTCGTCGCCTCTGATCAGTGCGCTTGCGCGATCAGCCCCGCGCTCGACCCTGGCCGGGGCATCTGCACGGCGCTCGAGGCCGAGCTGCCCACCGAAGCCGAGGCGACGGTGCCCCTCATCGAACGGGTCGCCCGAAGCGGTGGGCGGACTGGCGTAGAGGCGAGGTTCCTGAGCGGCATGATCGATGCTCCGTTCGGGCGTGGAGCTGACCGTCACGCCGATACGGTTAAGCGGATCGGCGAGCGGATCGAGTACACGCGCCGCCGATCGCAGTGCTGCGAACGCCTCCATCTCAACAGGCAAGTCAATACGTGGCCTTGTCTCGCGGGCTGCGAGCAAGGCCTGCCCGATACGGATCATTGTCGTCACCTGAGAGTCGCCGACCGGCTCTATCTGTTCGTGTGGCGCGAGAAGTTCGTGCCGCGAGTCGGTGCCGTTCTCGTGGACCTCAAACAGATGAAGACGACGGGCAAGATATTCGGGTCTCGCAGCTTCGCGGCTCGCGAGGCGCTGAGGCCGCTCCTGAGCAGGCGCGGCGAATTCGGCTCCGGCAGCTGGCTCGCCCCGGGGACCTCGTCGTCGCAATGGTGTTTCGGGCCTCGGGAGCCGCAGCCTACATTAGGGGCCAGACCCGGGTCGTGAACAGGGTGTCGCGCCGTCCGAGTGTGGCTGGCTTGGCACCGCAGAGCAAGCTTCGCCTGCCCCTGTGTGACTCAGCGCGGTGGCGGTTGCAGGTATTCGTCCGCGTGAGTAGTGCTGTCCAATCACCGCGTATCGACGCTCTGAGGTTCCGGCCCGCGTGGCCGCACGACCGCGTACCCCGGTGCCTCGGCGTTCCGATAAGCGAGAACGGCCGGAAGATAGATCGCGAGATACGCCGAGGCGGCCCGATCGGCCTCCCGGTACATGTCCTTAGTCAACGCGCCGTGCTCGAGCATCGATAAACAGAACATCAGATCGGCAATCTCGATGGCGCGGTAGAACAGCCGCGAGCGATTCGCGATCGGCGGCAGCTCGAACACGCTCTCGATGTGCCTCTCGTAGAGCCTCGCGATGGCGATGTCGCTTTGTCGGTCGTAGAGCTTGAGCGCGGGTGGCGTCTTCGGTCCGATCTGCAGCTGCCGAGCGGCGGGGTTTGCCACGTAGAAGGCGGCGCCACGCTTCGTCAGGGCTCTGACCACTGACTGCCACGTCGGAAAACGCCCGCGCAAGGGCTGCGAAAGCACGGTGGTCAATTCCTCCTGCACCACGACTAGCAACGCGGCATATAGAGCCTGGATGTCCGCATAGAAATGATAGGCGGAGCTCTTAGGAACGTCTGCCCTGGCGGCGACGTCCCCTAGGCTCACCTGATCGAGATCGTGTTCGGCAAGCAGGGCACGCGCCGACTCGAGCAGCAGCCTGCGCCGCTCGATGCCGCGGACCTGCAATGAGCGCTTGCGAGTCCCGATCAGCGCCAATTCGAAACCTCGGGTCCGCGGCGACACGACGCTTCATGCAGCGTGGGATGGCAAGTGATTGACTTCATTGGAATCGCTTGGCCGGTCCCCGCGCGGCGCCGGTTCGACTGGCCGCGCGCGCCCGTGGGAAAGTCAAAGTGGACACTGACTACCTGAATTCCGATTGACACCACTAGAAACATGAATATACTCGACTTAAATCGAGTATTAAATCGATATTTTCAAGCTGATCCGGCGGGGGCCGCGGGGGCGGGGAGGTGAGCTATGGGCAATATGCCGGCTGCCGGTGGCGAGTGCGAACGTAACTTCATCGGCTTCGAAGCGTGCAACGAGGCGCTCCGGGGCATCTGTGGCCCGTATCAGGTTGCCTCGGAGCGCTGGCGGGAGTTCCGAGGCGGCATAAAGACGCGTCAGGCCGGATCGCTCGACTTCGCCGATGTGACGTTATCCGGCGGTCGAGTCGTGCGGGACAGAGATGACCGGCACAACCGTGGTGATCACTTCTTCCTCATCCTGCAAGCCTCCGGCGCAGCGCGAATGCGGCAGCGCGGTTCGGAGGCAGCGCTGCGGCCCGGGGATTGCGCTCTGATCGACTCCCGCTTCCCGTCGGTGTTCGAAGTCGGCCCCGGATTCCACCAGTACTCGTTCCATCTGCCGGTGCGCCTCATCGAGGAACGCTTCTGTGGGTGTGACGTGCCGCTTGCCACCTGCATACGTTCCGACCGCGGCGCCGGCGCGCTGCTTTCCGAGTTGCTTCGCGCGCTCGTGAGCAATGCATCCACGATCGGCGGTCTCGAGCTGACCGGAATGACGCTAGAGCTGCTCGCCAACGCACTCGGTCTGGCTGCCGAGCGGCCAACGCCAATTCAGGGGACGCGGCGGGTGATGAGCTTGCGGGAAATCACGCAGTTTGTCGACGCGAACATGGACAGCCCCGAGCTGTCGCCCAAGTCGATCGCGGCCCACTTCAATACCTCCGTGCGCCGGCTTTATCGGCTGGTGAGGGCAAACGGTTGGACTCCAGCATCGCTTATCTGGTCGAGGCGCCTCGACCGAGCGCATGAGCTGCTGACGCAGGATGCGCAACGCGCGCCGATCATCGAGGTCGCGCTCATGTGCGGCTTCAAGGATGGCGCGCACTTCTCGCGCGCCTACCGCAAGACGTTCGGTCATTCACCGAAGGCAGAACGCCACCCGGTGCCCCGTGCCTCGACGGTGATGACCAGTTCCGCGTAATACAACGGCAGCCCCCGGCTCTGCCGGCGGGTGGTTACTGACCCACGACTTCGCGGCCGAGGTCATGCGATATGAAACACCCGTGCCGCATTCTCGCCGTATACCTTCGCTTTGACGGCATCGCTCACAGGTGCCGTATCCATGAAGCGTACGGCGGGCTCCATCGGTTGATAGGGGTAGTCGATGGCCCACATCACGTTGTCCTCGCCGAGAACGTCGATGGAGTATTTCAGTGCCAGATGGTTTTCCTGTCCGCTGGTTGTGATCACGAAGTTGCGCTTCAGGTACTCCGACGGCTTCAGTTCCAAGCGCGGTGCCGCGCCCACCACCACGGCCTCATCATGCATGAAGTCCAGGCGCGTGACCCAGAACGGCAACCCCTCACCCATGTGTCCAAGAACGATCTTCAGTCTGGGAAACCGATCGAACAGGCCGCAGAAAATCAGGCGCAGCGCATGGGTGCTCGTCTCGATCCCATAGCCCCACAAGGCCGCTTCCATCCAATACTTGTCGAGGGGGCGGTCAAATCCCGCCATCGGCGCGCGTGGGTGCAGGTAGATCGCTGCATCCAGCGCCTCGGCGGCCTCGAAAAACGGATAGTACCTCTCGTCGTCGTAGTATTGGTCGTTGGTATGCGAGTTAACGATCAACCCATTGAGGTGCAGCGAACCGATGGCGCGCTCGATCTCCTTGGCCGCACGCTTCGGTGAATGGGGCGCAAAACACCCCAGAGCGGCATATCGACGCGGATGCCGCGCAACGATCTCGGCGAGCCCGTCGTTAACGAGTTGGGCGTATTCGGTAGCCGTATCCGCGTCGAACATCTGCACGCCCGGCACGGTGAGGGAGAGCACCTGCATGTCGATACCGAGCGCATCCATTTGCTTCAGGCGCATGTCGTCGACGTCAACCAGCCTCGGCACAAACTGTGCGTTGTATCCGGTGACTCCATCGCCGTACAGCGCGCGAATGAGAATCAAGTCTTTCGACGTGCCGCCCGTCTTGGCGATCTTGTTCAGCTCACGCGCGATTGCGGGGGTGTTGAAGGCCTCTTCGCACGCGATTCTTCTCATATCAAGCCTCCGCAAGAACGGCAAGCATCACATCAAGCGCGGCGAAGAGATAGCGGCGCGGTATGGTGAGCGAGGGCATCAGGCGCAACACGTTGCCGTTGCGACCGCAGGGCACCATGATTATGCCGCGGCTCAGGGTCTGCATCACGACATGGCCGACGCGTTCGGGCCTCAGCGGTGTCTTCGACGCACGATCCTCGACCAACTCGATGCCGATCATCAAGCCGCGGCCGCGTACCTCCCCGATGAGCGGGCAGGCGGCGGCGCGCAGCCGCTCGACAATTTCGAGCCCGAGCTCGTGTGCGCGCTCGATGAGGGCCAATTTCGGGTCAGTCAGCAGCTCGATGTTGGTCAGGCAGACCGCCGCCGAAAGCGCGTTCGCCGCGAAGGTGCCGGGCTGAGAGCCGGGCGGGATGTGTTCAGCGAGATCGGCGCGCATCGTGACGCCAGCCATCGGCAGATCGCCCCCCATGCCCTTGCCGAAGGTGAGCAGGTCTGGCTTGACCCCGGAATGCTCGATGGACCACATCTTGCCAGTGCGGCCCGCCCCCGCCTGAACCTCATCGGCGATGAGCAGCGCGCCGGAGTGGTCGCATGCCTTGCGCAGAAGCCGCAGGAACTCGGGCCCCGGAGCAACGTACCCGCCTTCACCCTGGACAGGCTCGACGATCACTGCGGCAACGTCGTCCGCTCCCGTGTAGCGGGTATTGAGCAAATAGTCGACGTACTCCCCCGCGATCTGTTCGGCGCTCCTTGATGAGGTGTCGAACGGAAAGCGGTACGCATAAGGGTAGGGCGCATGAATGACCCCGCCCATGAACGGACCGTAGCCGGCGCGATACTGATTGCCGGTCGTCAGCGCGTTGGACGCGTTCCAGATCCCGTGGTAGGCCCCATGAAATGCGAGGATCTGCTGCCGACCCGTCGCTCGCTTGGCGAATTTCACGGCCGCCTCGACGGCATCGCTCCCGCTCTGCGTGAAATACGTGACGCAATTGTCGCGAAGCCCTTCGGGCATGATGCCGGCGATCGTGGCGGCGAGTTCGATGCGCTTGGAATTGGTGATGTCCGAGGCGTGCATCAGGCGTTGCGATTGCGTGTGAATCGCTCTCACGACCGCGGGGTGGCAGCGGCCGACGCTGTTTACTCCCACGCCCGCGGAGAGGTCGATGTACAGATTGCCGTCCGGGTCTTTGACCGTAACCCCGAAGCCCTCATCGAAGACCATCGGGAACTCGCCACCGCCGCGGGCGAGGGACTCGCGACGCGCCGAGCGCTCGAGGGCCTGCCGCTCGAGCGGACCGGGGACTGAGCGGGTCTTGAGCCGCGGCGCGTCCGGCCAGGAGAGCTTTTCGAGCTCCGTTTCATTGATCATGGGGTGCTGCCTCTTGCGGCTGGCTGATATTTCGTATCCTACGCGAATCACCCGACCGAGGTCTTGCTCCGCCGCGCCAGGTCCTTGTTCGCGGCTGCCAGTCCGTGATCGCGGTTGGCAGCGTCGGACAAGAAACCCGCTCCGGCTGGGAGTAATGTCAGGTCCATGCCGGATCTGCCAATAGGCAATTGCGAGAGCGGCGAGGCGAGGCCGACAGCCGATCGTGCGCCTCACCCGCAGCCCGTAGCCGGTGCAGGGCGCCCGTGCTCCTCGCAGCGGGTCGCGGCGGTCGCCGGCACACATGGCCACCCCACCGGCCAGTGGTTCCCCATCTGTCCGAGGCCCAAAGAACGTTGTTGGACTGTCGGGCGTCTGATGACCGCGCACCGGGGACAGCCAATAAAGTCAACGCAAGGCGATGCCCGCGTGGCGCGCCTGCCATCAGACGGCGGGCGTGCGCCGCTCAACCCTTGAACCGAGGATCCCGTCCATGGCATTCACCAAGAAGTTTCATCGTCTCGTTCTGCGGCTTCTCGCGGTGGCGCCGATCCTGTTGCTCGCACACATCGGCGGCGCGCGCGCCGCGGATGCGGATGCGCCGCCGCCAAGCCAGCTGACGCTGCAGCCCATCGTGGTGACGGCGACGCGCTTCAGAACCACGGTTCAGGACACTGCCCTCAGCATCACCGCGGTCACCGGCGCACAGATCGCATCCCGGGGTATCACCGACATAGACGCGCTGGTCAGTTCAGTACCTGGCATCGCTGTGCGCAACACGGGAGGCGCCGGCGAACAGGAATATGAGATCCGCGGTCTGAACTCCCAGGGCGGCAACTCCTCGATGGTGGGAATGTACTTCGGCGACATACCGCTGTCGACGGCCATGGGTTCCCAGTTCGGCAAGCTCATGACGGACGCAGGCACCTATGACTTCCAGAGGGTCGAGGTGCTGCGCGGTCCGCAGGGAACTCTCTACGGCTCGAGTTCCATGGGCGGAACGATCCGCATGCTGCCCAATGAGCCGCAGCTCAACACCTTCGCGGGCAATACCGAGGAGGTGCTCTCAGACACCGTGTCCGGAGGCGGTCTTAACCACCAGGAAAATGGCATGATAAACATGCCATTGGGTCATACCGCCGCCGTGCGCATTGTGGGTTCGTTCAGCAACAACAGCGGGTGGATTGAGCAGCGGGTTATACAGGACGGAGCTGTCGGTACCGATACCGGGACCTTTCCAAACCTGAGCCGGCCGAGCAACTTTTATACCGCACCCCTGCAGACCGACTTGAAGGGTGTGAACACGGCCCTGATCGAGTCGGTCCGTGTAGAGCTTCTCTGGAAGCCGACCGAGAACTTCTCGATCGAGCCGACCGCGATGTACCAGCTGGTTCACCAGGGCGCGCTTCCGGCGATCGATGTGAACGGGAATCCGACGCACCCCACGTTGCCGAATGTCCTCGCGCACTGGGAGATCTACTACGCGCCTGAGCCGCAGACGGACAGCTTGAGCTTTGGCAGCTTGAAAATGGTCTATAACCTTCCAGTGTTCTCGATCACTTCGGATACCGGATTCTGGCACCGCAACTTCATCAATTTGCAAGATTGCACGGAGATGATCGCCGGTGCGATCGGACTGCCGGCGTACGACGCGGCCGCGGGCGGGCTCGGGCCGTGTTCGGGTGCCAAGGGTAACAACATGGAACAGGACTACACCCGTCAGATGTCCCAGGAGCTGCGCTTTACCTCGACGACCTCGGGGCCGATTCAATGGGTGGCCGGCTACTTCTACCAGGATCTGTATTCCGAAGACGATATCTCTTCGATGTCTCCGCAAGCGACTCCGATTCTGGGCGGCCCGAACAACTTCGTCGACAGTATGCCGGAGGTGATGATCCAGAACGCAGAGTATGGGCACGTGCAGTGGCGCTTCTCGCCGCATTTGGCAGTGGCGCTCGGATTCCGGCACTACCACTACAGCCTGAGGGAAACGTCCACGGAGTACGGCGTGTTCAGCGTGCTGGCAGTGGAAGGCAATACCGTTCCCTACAAGTCTGCGACATCGATTTCCGCCAGCGGCACCGTCCCAAGTTTCACTCTGACGTATAACATTGACCGGGACCACATGCTGTACGCCAGGATCGACAAGGGGTTCCGCCTCGGAGGGGCGAGTGGCACGGCCGGGCCGATCCCCGTGGTCCCACTCACCAATACCAACCCGATCCTCGCGGCCCAGGTCGCCAACGAATGCGGTCTGCAGGAAAAAGTGCTGCTGACGGCATGCAGCCCGAACGTATTCCTGCAGGGCCCGACGACGTACGGCTCGGACTCACTCTGGAGCTATGAGCTTGGCGAGAAGTCGACATTCTTGGACCACCGCTTGATCGTCAACATTGATGGCTATTTGGAGGATTGGTACCATCCGCAGGTGCCGACTAATATCGACGGGTTCGGGTTCACGGTGAACGGCGGCAACGCCCGCATCAAGGGCATCGAGGGCGACATCGAGGGCCTGCTTCCCGGGGGATTCAAACTGTCGTTGAATGCAAGCTACATCCGCGGTGAGTTCATTCAAGGCAATGCGCTCGCCGGCTACCCGGCAGGTACGCCGATTCCGGATACACCGGAGGTGTCGGGGTCTGCGGTGCTCAGCTGGGAGCACGCTCTGAGCGGCAGCCTCTCGATGTTCAGCATGATCGAGGAGGACTACACGGGAGCCCGAACCGACCTGCCCTTCGGTGTGACGGCGACGCTGCAAACGCTGAATCAGCTCATGATTCATATGCCGGCCTACAGCATAGCCAACTTGCGCATCGGGCTCAGGGGCGAACGCAGCGGCGGTGATCACTGGTCGGCGGCGCTGTTCGTGAACAACTTTACGAACGATCTGGTGCTCATAGACCCGAACCCGCAGCTCTCGCTGCAAGACACGGCGTACATGCGCTACACGATGAGCCAGCCGCTCACTGCCGGCATCGATGTGAGCTATTCGTTCCGCTGATCGCCGCGGTGGTACCCACGAACTCCCCGGCGGGGCGGCTGTCGCTCCGCCGGTGCGTACGGGCCCTGCTGCGATAGGATGGGCTCCTGTTCGAGCGGTGCCTCGGGCCGGCTGGCCCTCCGGGGGGTTCATTCGGCTTGAAATACGAGGCAGAATCTGCGCTCGGTCGCGCACCCTGTTCAGAGGCGTCTGGGCGGCTCCGTGGAGGATGGATGGCTGATGTGATGGCTGACCGCTTGCAGGGGAATCGGCTGCGCGAGGGGGCCGTGGGCATCGGCGCGGTCACTTTCTTTGTTGTGTCCGCCGCAGGCCCACTGGTTGCAATTGCGGGGGGGTTCCCCATTGCGATGCTGTTGGGGGACGGGCCGGGATTGCCGGCGATGTTGCTGAGTTGCACGGCCATCCTGCTCCTCTTCGCGGCCGGTTACACGGCGATGGCGCGATATGTCGTTACGGCCGGAGGTTTCTATGCGTTTGCTGCGCGTGGCCTCGGGGGCATCGCTGGCGGCGCCGCGGCCGCGATCGCAGTGGTTGCGTACAACGCAATGCAGGTGGGCATCTACGGTATGTTTGGCGCCGCTGCCGGAGCGCTTTTCCGGCAGTACGCGGGGATCGAGCTTCCCTGGTACGGCTATGCTTTGCTGGCGGTCGCCAGTATTGCGGTGCTGGGGTATCGGCAGGTGGATCTGTCGGCGAAGATCCTTGCCGTTCTGGTCAGTGGCGAGTACCTGGCGGTATTGATTCTGGACGTGGCGATCCTTCGCAGCGGCGGCGCGCACGGCGTCACGTTCCAGTCCTTTACGCCGGCCGCGGCGCTCGGCGGCTCGCCGTCGATCGCGCTCCTGTTCTGCTTTGCGGCCTTCATGGGATTCGAGGCAACTACGATCTACGGGGAGGAGGCTCGGGACCCGGTGCGCACCATCCCACGGGCGACGTACCTGGCGGTTCTGCTGATCGGCGGCTTCTATGTCTTCTCGCTCTGGTCCCTCATCGTCGGGTCGGGCGTCGGCGGTCTTCTCGCGCACCTGAGTGCTATGCCGGACCCGACACGGTTTCTGTTCGAATTGGCCGATCGGTACGTTGGTCACTGGCTGTCGGCGATCATGAGCGTACTGTTCGTCACCAGCGTGTTCGCCGGACTGCTAGCGTTTCACAACGCGGCGGCGAGGTACTTCTACGTCCTCGGCAGGGACGGACTGCTACCGAAGCGGCTCGGGCACACTCATGCCCGTCATTCGAGTCCGCATATTGGCTCCATGGTGCAGTCGGCGATCGCAGTGGTGGTCGTGACGGTGTACGCGGCGCTGGGAGCCAATCCGCTGATCACGCTGTTTGCCTGCGTCACCAACGTGGGAACGCTCGGGGTAATCGCGCTCATGGCGCTGGCATCGGTCGCCGTTCTGGTGTTCTTCTCCCGTCGGGACGCGCCGATCGGCGGGATCGTGCGAACGCGCATTGCGCCGGCACTCGCGGCGGTGGCGCTGCTGGTCATTCTGGCGCTGGCCGTCGTGCATTTTGATGTTTTGACCGGCTCGAAGGGGATGCTCCGAATTGTGCTGCCGAGCCTTATTCTCGCGGCGGGGTGCCTCGGGGCGCTCGGCGCGTGGCGCCTTCGAAAGACTGACCCGGGCCGTTATCGGCAGCTCGGGCTCGGAATCTCCCCGGCGTCGGGCGAGCCGCCCGGCAGGCCGATGGGCGGGGCGATCGATTTGCCAACCCCAGGCGGCTGATCGGGGAGCATTCGGCGCGACAACGTCTGCGGGTGGCAGGCTCGCTTCCATCTCGGCGTCCAGCAGACGACGTTCACGCTGTCCGAGCGGGATCTTCACCATTGCTGGTCGTATGCCCCTGCGGCATTTCGCTGACGGCTCATCATTCTGATTCTCATCATCCCGCTATTCCTGCTCACGGGGATCACCAAGCGCATCATCGGCAGGTCCGCGCCGCCGGGACGTGCGGCGGGTTGCAGCCCACTGGCGGAACGGCGCTGGGCTTGGTCACCGGACCGCGCGGATGTCGATGCTCGGCGTGCTGTGTCGGCCGAACAGCCTCGTAATCAAGGGCGCCCTGATGCCGAGCTTTCTGCGCGACGACTTGCGCGTCACCTTCCGGCAGATGAGCGAGGTCAGTTCGGTCATCGGGTTCGGATCCAAGGCGGCGGCCCTGATACTGCCCCCGGCTGCCGGACCACACCGGTCGCACGTCGTCATGGTGCTGTCCATGAGCGGCGCCGCACTCGCGCTTCTCTGGCTGCAGCCGCTCTGCGGCGCAGCGATTCCCGCGCTGTTTGCATGCTTCTGCGGGGCGCACTTCTTTAACAACGCGCGGATTACCCTGACCCCGGGGACTGGTCTGTGGCGCATCGGTGCCTCCGGCGCTGATGGCGAGCGCCTCGGGACTCGTTATGGGCTGTGCATGAGGAATGGCCACGGCGAGACTTCCGTGGCCGGCGTAACCCGCACATGGATCAGAGCCGGCGCGCGCAGCGCCAGCGCCCGCTGCAGCGCGGGACGTAACGCTGCGGGCGAATCGACCCGGTATGCTTCGACGCCGAAGGTTCTCGCCAGGTCATGGAAGTCCGGATTAAGCAGTCTTGAGCCCATCTCGCGGCCGGCAAACCGCTGCTGCTGATCGCGGCGGACGTTTTCAAAGGCGGAATTGTCGAAGACGATGGTGACCACTCCAATGCCATACTGAACCGCCGTGGAGAGTTCCGGCATGGCGAACATGAACCCGCCGTCCCCCGTGATCGACACCACCGCGCGGTCGGGATGCGCGATCTTGACCCCGAGCGCGCTCGGGAAGCCGAAGCCGAGCGTGCCCTGATAGCCGCAGCTGATGTAGGTGCGCGGCTCGTACACCGGCCATCCGAAGTGAGAGGTGAACCCGACCTGTGTCAGCTCCTCGACCAGGATTCCGTCGCGCGGCAGTGCCTCACGGATCACCTCGAGATAAGCCATCTGCGGCTGTACGCGCCGGATCTCGACGGCGGTGCGCTCCTTGGCCTGCGCGATTTTTGCGGAATGGGCGCGCGCCACGTAACCCGCGGCATCGAGCGCGGCCACCAACGCCCGCACGCCGGCCTCGGCATCCGCAACCAGCGGGCCGTCGGTGTCGAGCTTGTCCATCTCGGTGGGGTCGATGTCGATGCGGATGAGCTTGCGGCCGGGGAGGGCGCGAAGGGCCTGCATCATCGAGCCCCAGCGCATGAAGGGGATCTCCAGGCGTGTGCCGATGCCGATCATGAGATCGACTTCGTCCCACAAATGCCACGCCGTGGCGATGTCGAGGCCGAGAGGACGGTCCTGCCCGACGATTCCGCGACCGCCGCGACAAGCCACGACCGGCGCCTGCAGGCGCTCCGCAAAGGCCTGTACGGCAGGAGCGGCATGCTGCGCGCCGCTGCCGGTGAAGATCATCGGGCGCTTGGCCTCGCGGATCAGTCGTATGCATCGTGCCACCTGCCGAGCATCCGGCGGCGGGGCGACCGGAATTTCAGCGGGGACGCATTGCTCGATGAGGGCGGATTCGCCCAAAGTATCCCAGCAGACCGAGACCGCCGCGGGACCCCGCCGGCCGCTCATCGCGGCGGCGATCGCCGCATTGATGGCGGATGGAGCCTCTTGCGGACGCTCGATGTGCTGTGCGTGACGGGTGAGCCGCCGCAAAATACCCAGCTGATCGCCCAACTCATGCAGGTGTCCGCGGCCCCGGCCTTTGAAGTCCGACGGCACCTCACCTGTAATGCACAGCGTCGGTGCACATGCGCCATAGGCGGTGCACATCGCCGCGGTGGTATTCAGTAGACCCGGTCCAGGCACGGGAGCATAGACACCCAATCTGCCGGTCGAACAGGCGTAGCCAAATGCCATGTAAGCGAGTGCCTGCTCATGCCGTGCCCCGATCGTACGGATGACATCCCGGCGCTGATACAACGCATCAAAAAGCGAATACGTCTGGGCACCCGGCAGGCCGAACACGGTGTCGACCCCGTTGGCGATCAGCGTGTCGACGATCGCTTCTGCGGTGTTTTTCTGGCTCATCCGATCTTTCCGCGGTGCAAGCCTTGCCTTTCAGCGCAGATCTCAAGAACTCCGTCATCACCCAGGCAGACCCGCTGTCGCTGGGTTGCGGCCGAGCCAGCGTACGGGGTGCGAAGGACCGAGAAAAGCGTATAATTCCGGCATTCTCATTCGAACTTATAGATCATGATGCGCCCCGATCTCGACGCCATTAGCGCCTTGGATGCCGTGGCACGTCATGGCGGTTTCGCGCCGGCGGCCGCGGCGCTGAACCGAGTTCAGTCGACGGTGAGCTATCAGGTCGAAAAGCTCGAGACGCAGCTTGGCGTACCGCTGCTGGACCGGACGGGTTATCGTGTTCGATTGACCGCCGCGGGGGAGGCGCTGCTCGCGGAGGGGCGCCGCCTGCTCGGCCACGCGGATCGTATGGCGTCGATGGCCCGGCAGTTTTCGAGTGGCTGGGAGCCGCGACTCACCGTGATTCTCGATGGAATTCTGCCGCTCGAGACGACTTTGCGGGCTCTGAAGACGCTGGCCGACGAAAAAGTGCCGACGCGAATTCAATTGAAGGTCGAGTACCTGGGTGGCGTGCATTTCCGATTCGACAAAGACAACGCCGATATCATGGTCGTGAAAGACTATGTGGGCCGACCTGATCTCGAAGCGCATCAACTCGAGAGAGTCGAATGCATTCTATGTGTCTCTCCCAGCCACCCACTCGCGGCCCGCTCCCGCGTTACTCTCAGCGAGCTTCATGAGCACGTCGAGCTCTCCGTCCAAGACTCGAGCGACCGTGGCGACGATGAGCACATGTTTGGGGGCGATCGTGTTTTCTACCTCGCGGGGTTCACGGCCAAGAAGCAGGCTCTGCGGATGGGCCTGGGATTCGGATGGATGCCGCGTTATCTGGTCAATCGCGAGCTGCACGCCGGGACGCTCAGGGAAGTGCGCTATACGGGAGGATCCCGCTACAGCTTCACCCCGCTGCTTGTCCATCGGACCAACGCCCCGCTGGGTCGAACCGGACGGCGATTGGCGGAGTTGCTCGTGGGCGGAACACTGACGGATCACGTAGCGTAGGCCCGCTTTACGTATGCGCTACGGCGCCCGCTCCCCGTGTCGGGGGTGAGACCCATCCGGCCACCGCCCCTGCACACTGCAGCCATTTGTAGAACGGCGAGTCATGGGGCGAGGTCCGGGCGATCCGGAATGCGGCACACCTCGCGGCAGGCGGTGATGAAGGCCTGAAGCGGCGCGGAGGATGCCGCGCTCCTGCGGTAGGCGATGCCGAGAGTGGCTTGCCACAGTGCGCCCTTCACGGGAAGCTCGGCGAGGCCCCGGGCGAGCGCATTAATCCGCAGCGACGCCGGGATGCTGGTGAGGCAATTGCTCTTCGTCACGAGATCGAACATCACCTCGATCGAGTTGGTGGTGCTGGTGATCCTCGGCGGCCGCAGCCGGTTGGCCGCGAATACTGCGCCCATGCGAGCGATGCCCATGTTGTCTTTGGAAAACGCCACCCAGGGATAGGCGAGCAGGTCCTTGGGGTTCACCGCTCCGCGGTGCTGCAGAGCGTGATCCGCCGCAGAGATCACGAGATGCTCGCCGACGCCCAGCGGCTCCTTGGTGATCTCGGGGTAGGAGGGAAATTCCAGCGAGGTGCAGATGATGTCGAAGCCGGCGCTGATCAGGCCGGCGAGCAGGGTGTCCATGACGGCCACGGAAATGTTGACCCGGACATTAGGGCGCTGGACCTGCATCGCCAGGACGACCTGTGATACGCAATTGATGAAACTCGGGCCGACGCCGACGTTGACGGTTCCCGTGAGGCCGCCCTTCATCGATTCGATCTCGGACAGCGCATGGGCCAGCTCGAGCTCGATCAGCCGTGCGCGCGAGGCCAATGCCTCGCCGAATGGCGTGGGCTCGACGCCGGTACGGTGGCGCTCCAGCAACTTCACACTCAGGATCTGCTCCAGCTTGTGAACGCTCTTGGTCAGACCGGGCTGCGTCAGGTTGAGCGCTTCGGCTGCGGCGGTGAAGCTCCTGGATTCGGCGACCGCGAGGAAGTGGCGCAGCAGGCGCGAATCGATCTCGCGCTCGGCGATGGCGCGATAGCCGCCGGATTGCCCGAGGGGAATCTTCACGCGTGCGGGCGGGGACTTGACGTTGGGCATGGCCGCATCTTTAGTCTGGTTGCGTGAGCCTACGCCGATTCGAGCAGGATATCTTCCAGCACGGCGCTCGCCCGGTGTACTTCGAACTGCACCGAGACCGGACGATGATCCGTGTGAGTGGCGCGGATCTCGTAGGCGCCGCTGTCGGGTGCCAGTCGGTCGAATTTGAAGTCCCCGAAAGTGTCGGTCTCGGTCGCCGCGATTACACGCCCGCTGTTGAGCAGCTCGAGGCGCGCGCCCGCCAGGCAATCGATGACGCCGCCCTTGGCGCCGAGCACCGTGCCGCCGGCAAAGAGATGCGTATAACGATGCAGGTTCCGGTAATAGACCCGTGGCCTCGTGCCCAGCTCCGGCCGCAGGGTTTGCAGCTCCTGCGCGCGCGCCATCTGCGTCATTTCGGTGTCGCTCACCTTCAGCGCCCGGATCGCCCCCGTCGGGCAGGACTGCACGGGGCGCGGAGCCGGCCAGCCGCGATCGAGCAGATGGGCATCGAACGGCCAGGCCTGGGGGAGTGAGCGTTCCTCATTCCACCAGATCGCCCCATAGGGGCACGCGGTTACGAGGTCCTTGCGGCCCTTCGCCGCCTCGGGTTCGATCAGCACGATCCCGTCCGGCCGCTTCTTTACCGCGCCTCTGCCTGCGGCGATGCAGGGCGCGGCATCGCAATGGTTGCAGGTAGTGGGCACGTGTGCGGCATCGACCATCGGTGCTCGCCCCCGTTCCCGGCTCAGGATGTTGATCCATCTGTGGCCGTGCGACGGCTGGGCCGCGCAGTAGCCCGGAATGTCATTGCCGACATATTCGTCCTTGACGGCGAGAAAGCAATTGTTGCAGTTGTGGCACTCGGCAACATCGATCACGAGATTCCACTTCTTCATGGGCCAGCTCCTTCGGGGTGCCACTTTTCGATCTCAATCAGGCAGGAGTTGGGGGCGCAGGCCGAGGTCTTCTCCGTCATATGGCGCTTAGACGTCAGGACGTTGATGCAGCCGCCGATGTCCGCGGTGGCGCCGGCCTCGCCTACCGGTTGATATTCCGCCGAGGAGCTGTACGCGTGCACGACGCCGGCCAGGAGCCGCTCGGTCAGCACGGCGGCGCAGATCACCGCGCCGCGGTCGTTGTACAACTTGATCAGGTCGTGCTGTGCGATGCCACGGGCGCGTGCGTCGGCGGGATTGAGCCGTGCGATCCAATAATAGTGACCATCCCGCAGCACGCGGTGATCGGTGATGTCGTTAAGCACTCCGTCCTTGCCGTCGGTCTGGGTGTGGAAGCTGAAACGCGGGTGAGGAGAGATCAGCTGCAGCGGGTAGCGTGCGTAGAGCGCCCCCGTCTGCCGGCCTTCCCAGGCAGGGATATAGATGTTGAGCGGCGGGCGCTCCGGATCCTCGCCGTAGCGCTCGAGGCTGGAGGACTCGAACTCGAACAGGCCCGATTGCGTCTGCAATCCGTCGAGATACTCGCCGCCATATTCGGCGGGAAGAGGCGCGGGTTCGGGCACGTCCTTCTTGCGGCCTTCGGCGAACCACCGCCAGCTCGTCTTGGTGCGGTTCGCGGCGTTGGTTTCCGGCGGTACCACGTAATAGCCCTTGCGCAGGAGCTTCCTCCAGGAAATCGCCTTCGGCAGATCGGAGCTGAGGTAAATCTCGTGGCACCAGAGCAATTCCGTCTTGCCCTCGCCGAAGTAGGAGCTGAGGCCGAGACGCTTGGCAAGCTCCAGGAAGATCTGAAAGTCCGATTTTGATTCGCCGAGTGGCTCGATGCATTTGTGCTGCAGCGTGATGACGCGGTGGTTCATCTGATTGTGATTGTGATGAACGTAACCGCCCGATCCTGCCCATTCGCTGATGTCGGCGCG
This sequence comes from Pseudomonadota bacterium, assembly GCA_021816775.1. Classification (GTDB taxonomy): domain Bacteria; phylum Pseudomonadota; class Gammaproteobacteria; order Steroidobacterales; family Steroidobacteraceae; genus 13-2-20CM-66-19. Next base: position 139,156 of record JAKAXA010000002.1, on the reverse strand, counting down.
CTCGAAATTGGTGCAGGCCGGGAGGATGAGGTCGGCGAACTGTGCCTCGCCCTCGTTCCAGATGGACTGATTGAGCACGAACTCCAGGTTCTCGCTGCGCAGAGCGTCAGCCAGCCGACCGCTTTCCATCGTGGTGCCGAAATGCGAGCCGCCGTATTTGTACATCATGCGCACCGGCGAGTGGCCGGGCGAGGGGTAGCTGAACTTCTGGAACTGGCCCTCGAGCGAACGGCTGTCAGTGGGGTAGCCTTCCGTTTTGCCATCCAGAATGGCTTCCGGAATCCGCAGGCGCGGCACCTTCTGCGTGACGGTGTTCATGCTGATCAGGTGCGGCAGGCGCTGATAGTTCTGCGCCGCATCGGCGGTGCATTCCACATCACCGGAGATGCCGCCCTCGGCATAGCCCGGGAAATAGAATTCGAGATCGACCGGAGCGCCCGTGCCGAGATTGCCGAAATTGATCCCGGGCTTTCCGAGGCCCTGCATTGTCATCAGACAGACCATGGCGCGTGCCCACTGCGCGCCGGTGGCGGAGCGGTTGGCGCCGCCGAAGGCCACGCCCTTGCCGCCGCAGGACAGATAGGTCTTCTTGCGGCCCCATTCGCGGGCCAGGGCGCGCACGATATGCGGGGCTACGCCGGTTTCCGGCGCCTGCCATTCAGGTGATTTGGGCGTCCCGTCGCGTTCGCCCATGATGTAGGCGCGGTATTTGTCGAAGCCGGTGGTGCGCTTCTCGATGTATTCGCGATCGTAGAGTCCTTCGCTGATCCAGACGTAAGCGATGGCGTGGGCGAGCGCCGGGCTGGAGCCGGGCACGGGCGCGATCCACTTTCCGCCCAGCCAGTTCGCCGTCGGGTTCAGATACGGGTCGATGTGCACCATCTTAATTCCGAGTTGCCTGGCCCATTGCCGGCGGACGGTGGCTTCGAACGCCGCGTAGGAGCCGCAGGTCGATTCCGGATCAGATGACCAGAACACGATCAGCTCGGCGTGCTGCAGTGCGTCCTCGAGCTGGCCGTAAGGCTCGGCGCCGCCCATTCGCATCGAATTGCCGTAGTGATGCATCGCGCCCCAGTACCACCCCTCCCAGCTGTCTGGGTTCAGCACCATGCGGGTATGGCCGATGGCGTTCATGAACCGGATCTGCGCGCTCAGGTAATAGCCGATGTTGCCCCAGGTGTGATGCGAACCGTGGCTGCCCAGGATGGCTCCGTGGCCGTGCTCGCGGCGGACGCGTTTGATCTCGCTGGCGGCGATGTCGAGGGCCTCGTCCCATGAGATGCGCACATAGCCGGACTTGCCGCGGTTCTGGGGGTTGCGTTCGCCTTGCGGATCCCAGTCCACGCGCCTCATGGGATAGAGCAGGCGCTTGGGAGAGTAGACGAGCGATTTCGAGGCGAGGCCGTGCGGACTCAGCGTCGCCCGCCGCGGCGGTGAGAATTTCCGCCCGCGTGCTTCGATGACCCAGGGCTGTGGATCATCGGCGGCGAATTCCATCGGTGTGATGCGCACGATCCTGCCGTCCTTCACGTAGACGAAGACCGGTCCGCCATTGGTCTGGTTGACGTAGCGGATCTCGCCGCTGCCGACCGGCGTGCCCTGGCGCCAGCCATGCGTGATCATCGCGTTCAGGATGTCGGTGAACTGAACGGTAAGTTCGTCCGGTCCGAGTACCTCGAAGGCGAAGTTCTTCGCCGCAGTGATTACTTCCATCGGCTCGAGGAAGCGCTTCAGCACTGGCCAGGCGAAGTGGAACATTCCGGAGGTGAGGCGGGTCAGAATGCGCGTCCCGAGTGCCGCCGACTTGAAGCGCAGGGTGACCTCGGCGTCAGCCCGCGCACTCGCGCCGGAGAGCAGTCTGCCTCCCTCAAAGCGCAGCCAGCGGCCGCGCGAGCCGTCCTTGACGATGATCTGGACCGTGAAATCGCGTGCCGCCATCAGCGCGCGGAGCTTGGCAGAGCGCCGGGCATAGAGCCTGAGCACCCACGGCAGGCACCAGAGGATCAGCGAAAAGCGCATCGCGCGTGTCGGGCAGATGAAACCAAGTCCTAATCCTCCGCCCGCCCCCTGAAGGCAGCAAGTAACAATCCCTTGTGACACGGTCTGGGAGCGCTTCGTGAGAAAATATTCCACTTGGGGAAGGGGCACCCGGCCCTGCCGAGACGTGGGTAAGGAGCACGACCGTGCCGACACAGAGCTTTACCAGTTGCACCAATTGCGGACCGATCACCGTCGAGGTGAAGGACGGCCGGGTGGTGCGCGTGCGACCGCTGGTGATGGAGGAGGGCGACCTCGCACCCTGGACCATCAAAGCCGACGGCAAGTCCTACTCTCCGCCCAAGAAGGTGACGCTCGCGCCGTACGTTCATGCCGAGCGCAACCGGCTCTATTCGGATGACCGCATTCGCTACCCCATGAGGCGGGTGGATTTCGATCCGAACGGCGAGCGCAATCCGCAGAACCGCGGCAAGTCGGGCTATGTGCGCATTTCCTGGGAGGAAGCGCTCAGCATCGTCGCGAGCGAGATCCAGCGGGTGCAGGCAACCTACGGCCCCTCGGCGCTCGCGGCCATGACCTCATCGCACCACAATTGGGGCCTCGTCGGCTACAAAATGAGTGCCTTCTCGCGCTTTTTCAACTTCCTCGGCTACACCCAGGTGTTCGATAACCCTGACAGCTGGGAGGGCTGGCACTGGGGCGCCACGCATTCCTACGGTTTCATCTGGCGCCTCGGCATGCCCGAGCCCTACGACATGCTGGAAGACGCTCTGCAGCATGCCGAGATGATCGTTTTCTGGTCGAACGATCCGGATACGACCCGTGCGGTCTATGACGGCAGCGACGCGGCGATCTGGCGGCAGTGGCTGAAGGACAAGGGTGTGGCGATGACTTTCGTCGATCCCTTCTACAACTACACCGCGGCCGCAATGAAAGGGAAATGGCTGGCGCCGCGCCCGGGTACCGATGCCGCCGTGGCGCTCGCCATTGCCTATGTGTGGGTGAGCGAAGGCACGTACGACAAGCGATATGTCGCCGACCGGACCGTCGGCTTCGATGAGTTTCGCGATTACGTCAAAGGCGTCACAGATGGCGTGCCCAAGACGCCGAATTGGGCCGAGGCGGAATCGGCCGTGCCGGCGCGCAAGATCGTGGCGCTGGCGCGCGACTGGGCCTCGAAGCGCACGGTGCTCTCAGCCGGCTGCCGCGGCGGCGAGGGTGGGGCGTGCCGCGGCGCCTATGCTACCGAGTGGGCGCGGCTCATGGTGCTACTGCAGGCGATGCAGGGGCTCGGCAACCCGGGTATTTCCATCTGGGGCACCAGCATGGGTGCGCCGTGGAACAGCAAGGTCTGGTTCCCAGGCTACGGCGACCTGGAGGGACGCATTGCAACCTCCACCAAAGTGGCGCGCAGGATTCCCGAGAACAAGGTGCCGCAGAAGCTCTACCGCCTCACCCTGCCGGACGCGATTCTCGATCCGCCGGTGCACTGGAATGGTGTCGGGTTCTGCAACAGGAATTTCCAGCAGCAGTTCATCCCCTTCACCTATCCGATGGAGGGCTGTTCCGAGGTCAGGATGTTTTACCGCTACGGCGGCTCGTTCATGAGCACCATGACCGACACCAGCAAGTGGGTGCGCATGTATCAGAGCCCGAAGCTTGAATGCGTGGTCAATCAGGATTGCTGGTGGTCTACCGAGACCGCCCATGCGGACATCATTCTGCCCGCGTGCACCTCGCTCGAGCGCGACGACATCGGCGAGTTCGGCGAGCCGGGCGGCCAGACCAAGGGCGGCAGCAGCGGCTGCAACTATCGGGTCGTGGTGCGGCTGAAGAAGGCGATCGAGCCGCTGTGGGAATCGAAATCCGACTACCAGATCTTCAGCGAGCTAGCTGGGAAGCTGGGCTTCAATGCGGATTACACCGAAGGCAACAGCGATCTGGACTGGGCGCGCAAGTTCTTCGAGATCTCCGATCTGCCGAAATACATTTCCTGGGAGGAGTTCGACCGCAAGGGCTATTACGTCATCAACGTGCCGGAGGATTACAAATCCACCCCCGCGTTGCGCTGGTTCGCCGAAGGCCGGCCCTGCGATACGCCCGATCCCAACAACTTTAAGCGCGCCACCGCGAAGGCGAATGAACTCGGCACTGAGAGCGGGAAGATCGAATTCGCCTCCGAGAGCCTGCGCCGCATGGCGCCCCGGGACGAGGAGCGGCCGGTTTCGCCGCGCTACATTCCGAGCTGGGAGGGGCATCGCTGCGAAGCGGCGACAATCTATCCGTTGCAGCTCATATCGCCCCATCCGCGCTTCACTTTCCACACCCATTATGACGGCCACACCGCCTGGCTCAACGACGTGCCCGTGCACCGCATCGTCAAGGACGGTCATGCCTGGTGGCCGGCGCGGCTGCATCCTGAGGACGCCACCGCCCGCTACATCCGCTCGGGCGACATCATCCGCCTGTACAACGACCGCGCCTCGGTTCTGTGCATCGCCCAGGTGACCGAGCGTGTGCGCCCAGGCGTCGTGCACTCCTATGCCTCGGCCGGCAAGTACGACCCGCTGCAGCCGGGCAATCCGCGCTCGCCCGACCGCGCCGGGTGCGTGGCCATGCTGACCCCCGGGCGGCAGATGTCGCAGAACGTGCCCGGCATGGCCTCGAACTCGTGCCTCATCGATGTCGAGAAATGGATGGGTTGAGGAGCAAGTCATGACGACGTACGGAATGGTCATCGATGTCAGTCGCTGTACGGGCTGCTACAATTGCTTTCTCGCCTGTCGCGACGAGCACGTGGGCAACGATCATCGCCCCATCGCCGCGCCGCAGCCCGAGAGCGGGCACAAATGGATCACCGTCCTGGAGCACGAGCGCGGCAAGTTCCCGCGCGTGCGGGTGGATTACGTGGCGCTGCCCTGCCAGCAGTGCAAGGACGCCACCTGCCTGTCGCGCGCGCCTAACGGCGCTCTCTATCGCCGGGACGACGGCATCATTCTCATCGATCCGGATAAGGCGAAGGGACACCCGGAGATCGTCTCCTGCTGTCCGTTCCAAGCGATCTATTGGAATGCAGCGGAGGGAGTGGCCCAGAAATGCACCTTCTGTGCCCATCTGCTCGATCAGGGCTGGAAGGAGCCGCGCTGCGTCGAAGCGTGCCCGACCGAGGCATTGGTGTTCGGCGATCTGGATGATCCGACCAGCAGAATTTCACAGCTGCTGAAGGGCCGTGCGACCGAGGAACTGCATCCGCAGTTCAACGCGAAGCCCGCCGTGCGCTACCTCGGGCTGCCGAAGCGGTTCGTTTCGGGCGAGATCGCTTTCGCGGACCGAATGAGCGAGCCCGCCGCCGGCGTATGCGTGTCACTTCACGATGGAGCGAACTCGCTCGATGGCGTAACCGATGCGTACGGCGATTTCGCCTTTGAGGCACTCGAGGCGGGTGCCAGTTATGTGCTGCGCATCTGCGCGCCGGGCTATCGGCCAAGGGAAATCGCCGTCGGTGCGCATCACGACATGGATCTGGGCGCCATTGTGCTGGAACCGGCAAGCGCAGGCGGCGACTAGGATTCGCGCGACTCGCCCGAGGCATCGCTTTGGCCGCCTTGGCGGGCTGAGAACGGCCGTAGACACCGGTACGCCAGCCGCTATAGCCGCCGGGCGGTGCAGCCTGCAAAACAATGACAATCGTCAATCGCCGCGGGTGCGAGGTCAGCGGGGATGATGCGGTATGAGCCCAGAAGATTCGCTGAGCCGGCAGCGGGTGCCGATTCGATCATGGCCATGCTTGTGCGGATGCGTGAATCCCCTCACAGCCGTGCACCACCCGTGTCGTCTTGACTCCCGAGGACATAATGATAGTATCGTACACAGTGTGACCATATAAGACACGGGTCTCGGCAGAGGGGAGTCGGCAATGCCCACTTACAAGGTTGAAGACCGCACTTACGAAGTAGACGACGATGGGTTCCTTCAGGAGCCGGAGCTCTGGACCGAGGACGTCGCGCGTGACCTCGCGCTGACTGAGGGAATCACCGAACTGAACCCAGAGCACTGGCAGTTGATCAACTACATTCGCAATTATTTCTATTCGTACGGAGTCGCGCCGATGGTGCGCAAGGTCTGTCGCGACAACAAGATGGACCTCGATCACATCTATCAGTTGTTCCGCTCGGGCCCAGCCAAGGGCACCTGCAAGGTAGCAGGCCTCGCGAAGCCAACCGGCTGCGTGTAGGACCAATGGCCGTGCGGGCCACCGTCGAGGAGCGTTGGCTTGCCGCGGCGGCCACGGTCTTTGGCGGGCTGATTGCCGAGCGGACGCTCACCGAGCGCGATCCTTTCCTCAATCCCATCGGTCATGCACTGCGCAGGAATCTCGCGGCACTGGTGCGTGAGTTCTTTGGTGCGATGGATGAGGCCGCCATCGATGCGGCATTCGCCGAGATCATGGCGCTGCGCGCGATCCAAGACCTCTCGGTGGAGCGCGCAGTCGGATTCGTCTTTCGGCTGCGCGGTATCGTGCGTGACGAGGCCCCGCAGATGCAGCCGGCCGAGACCGAGGCGCGCATCGACCGCCTCGCGATTTCGGCCTTCACGCAATATCTCGCCTGCCGTGAGCGTCTCGCCGATCTCAGACTGAACGAGCAGCTTCGTGCCATCGGCGTCGCTCGCCGGCGCGCCGTTCAGCGCGGTGGTGCGCCGGCATGAAGGCGCTCATCGCCGCCGCTGCCGCCGTTGTTTTCCTCGCGATGGCCGGCGCATCTGCGGGCGCGGTCCCGGGCGGCACAGCCGCCATCACCGTGGTGCTTCCCTACTTTGCGTTTCTCACGCTCAGCGTCGGGATCGCCTGGCGAGTCTGGTGGTGGGCGGCGAGCCCGGTGCCGTATCGCATTCCCACCACCTGCGGTCAGCAGCGCTCGCTCCCCTGGATTCGCACCGCGCCCATCGATAATCCCGACAACAGGGTCATGGCGGCGATCCGCGTAGCGATCGAGGCGCTGGTGTTCCGTTCGCTGTTGCGCAACAGCCGCACGCACGTCGCGGCGGGGCGACTCGTGCTTTCCGAGGCGCGTCTACTGTGGCTGGCATCACTAGTGCTGCACTGGTCGCTGCTCGTAATTCTCTTGCGGCACCTGCGCTTCGTGCTTCTGCCGACGCCGTTCTTCGTGCCGCCGCTCGATGCGCTCGACGGCTTCCTGCGGATCGGTGCACCTGCTTTGCTCATCACGGATGTGCTCGTCGTCGTGGCGTTGATCTACCTGCTGGGTCGGCGGCTCGTCAATCCGCTGCTGCGCTATATGTCGCTCTTCACCGATTATTTTGCGTTGCTGCTGCTGCTCGGCATCGCTGTGTCGGGCATCGCCATGCGTTACGTTGCGCCGGTGAACATCGTGGCGGTCAAGGAGTTTGCACTCGCTCTGACGGCATTTCATCCGGTGGTTCCCGCGGCGCCGAGTGCGCTGCTTCTGGTCCATCTGCTGCTGGTGTCGACCCTCGCGATCTACTTACCGTTCTCGAAGCTGATGCATTTCGGCGGGGTGTTTCTCAGCCCGACTCGCAATCTGGCCAACAACAGTCGGCGTGTGCGCCACATCAATCCCTGGAACAGCCCCGTGCCCACCAACACTTATGCGGAATGGGAAGCCACGAACGCGGACAAATTGAAACTCGCCGGACTGCCGCTCGATGAGGCCGACCGTGTCCGATAAACCCGTCATCGACATCGAGCTGAACGCGCCGAAGGGCGACTGGCGGGATGCACACGTCGAGTTGCGCCGGGGCACGTTCAGCAACGCGTCGCTGCCTAAGGACCTGATTGCTCTCGGGCTGCCGAATCCGCGCAAATGGCAACCTACCGACCTCGATTGGCAATTGCCGGCGGACTGGAAGGGAATTCTTCTGCGCGGCATGCAGGAGCGGCTCGCCAAGTACCGCTCCTTCCGCCTGTTCATGGATGTGTGCGTGCGCTGTGGCGCCTGCGCCGACAAGTGCCATTTCTATCTCGGCTCCGGCGATCCCAAGAATATGCCATTTGCGCGCGCCGAGCTGATCCGCTCGGTTTACCGGCGCTATTTCACGCTCTCCGGGCGACTGTTCGGTTCGCTGGCGGGCGCTCGGGAGCTGACCGAGGACGTGGTCAAGGAGTGGTTCTATTACTTCTATCAGTGCACGGAATGCCGCCGCTGCTCGATCTATTGTCCGTTCGGTATCGACACCGCCGAGATCACCATGATCGTCCGTGAGCTGCTCAGCCTGATCGGCGTGAGCACGCACTGGGTCACGGAGCCGGCGGCCAATTGCTACCGGGTCGGCAACCATCTCGGCATTGCGCCCCACGCCTTCAAAGACGCCCTGGACTTCGCCCGCGACGAGCTGCGGGAGCTCACCGGGCTCGACGTCGAGATCCCGATCAGCCGCAAGGGCGCGGAAATTCTGTTTGTGATGCCGTCGGCGGACTACTTCGCCACGCCGCACTACTACACGCTGCTCGGCTACATGATGCTGTTCCACGAGATCGGCCTCGATTTCACGGTGAGCGCCTATGCCTCGGAAGGCGGCAATTTCGGTCTGTTTCATTCCAACGATCTGATGAAGCGTCTGAATGCCAAGATCTACGAGGAGGCGAAGCGCCTCGGCGTCAAGTGGATCCTGGGCGGCGAATGCGGGCACATGTGGCGCGTGCTGCATCAATACATGGACACGATGAACGGCCCCGCCGACTTTCTGGAGGTGCCCGTCTCGCCGCTCACCGGTACGCGCTTCGGGAACGCTGCCTCCACCAAGATGGTGCACATCTGCGAGTTCACCGCGGACCTGCTCTATCACGAGAAGATCAAGCTCGATCCTTCGCGTAACGACGAATACGTCGTCACCTATCATGATTCCTGCAATCCCGCGCGCGCCATGGGGCTCCTGGAAGAGCCGCGCTACGTCCTCAAGCGCACCTGCAACCACTTTCACGAGATGCCGGCGAAGACGATCCGAGAATTCACCTTCTGCTGCGGCAGCGGCGCCGGGCTGGGCAACACCGAGAACCTGGAAATGCGCCTGCGTGGGGGCTTCCCCCGCGCCGAAGCCGTGCGCCACGTGCGCGAGGCGCACGGCGTCAACCTGCTCGCCTGTATCTGCGCCATCGACAAGGCGACGCTGCCGACGCTGATGGATTACTGGGTGTCGGGTGTGCAGGTGGCGGGCGTGCACGAGCTGCTCGGCAACGCGCTGGTGATGAAGGGCGCAAAGGAGCGCACCACCAACCTGCGCGGCGAGCCGCTCGCGAAGGAGGCGGCGAATGCGTGATCGCCCGGTGATTCTCGCAGGGTTGGCGCTGCTGCTCCTGTTGCTGACAGCACCGTTCTGGCTTGGGGCCGTGGCGCACACGGGCAGCGCTTTGCCCGCCATTCCTCGGGCCAAAGGCGCGCATTGCGTGCGGCCCGTAGCTTGGATGCGCAAGAATCACATGAAGCTGTTGATGCGGGTGCGGTACGAGGCGGTGCATGAGGGCATCCGTAACAGGCAGGAGAGTCTGCCCGGGTGCATCAGCTGCCACGTGTCGAGGCTGGCGGATGGGAAGTATCCGTCGGTGACAAGCAGCAAGTTCTTCTGCAATGCCTGCCATCAGTATGTCGGAGTGCGCATCGACTGCTTCTCCTGCCACAGCAACCGGCCGGGTTCCGGCGCCGGGACAGTTGCTCAGTCCGGCGGCGAGGCGCGACTTGTGGCGCTCGCGGCAATCGGCAATCCGGCCATCGTCCCGCCGCGAGTTGCAGGTGGCTCGTCCACGGCGCGGCGCCGCCGAGAGGCGCCGTGGAGATGGCCATGACCGGCAGGCCGGCGGCGCCTCGGGGAACCGGGCACGAGGTGGATGAGGACCGGCGGCGCTTCCTGGGCACAGCGGCGTTGAGCGCTCTGGTGGTGGCTCCGGGGGTGAGTCTGCTCGCGTTTGCCGAAGGGCAGGGCAGGAAGCAGGGGGCGAGCGCGAGGACTCGCTGGGGTCTCCTGATCGACACCACCAAGTGCAAGTCGTCCTGCACGGCCTGCGTCACGGCGTGCTCCTCGTATAATGGTTGGAAGAACGAAGGGCGGCCCACCGATCCACAGTGGATCCGCAAAGTGCAGGTAACAGATCCCGAGACCGGTGTGTCGCGCTCGGTGCCGGTGATGTGCCAGCACTGCGCGAAGGCGCCGTGCGTGGAGGTATGCCCGACCGGCGCCTCGTTCAAGCGCGCCGACGGCATCGTGCTGGTGGACCGGCACATCTGCATCGGCTGCCGCTATTGCATGATGGCCTGTCCGTACAAGGCGCGCTCCTTTGTCAGTGAGGAGATTTCCGGGCAGAAGCCCTGGGCGCCGCGCGGCAAGGGCACGGTGGAGGGCTGCACGCTGTGCGTCGACCGCATCGATGCGGGGCAGGTGCCGGCGTGCGTCCAGGCTTGCGCGCACGAGGGCGGCAGGGCGATGACCTTCGGGGATCTGAAGGACCCGGCGAGCGAGATCAGTCGTGCCCTGGCTGAGTTTCCTTCGGTGCAGTTGCGTGCCGATCTGATGCTCGATCCGGGCGTGCAGTATCAGGGCTTGCCATGAGAGCGATCCATTACCGCGAGATCGACGGCAGCGGCGGCTTCTGGGCGCTGGTGGGATTGCTGGCGCTCTTGCTGGCCGCCGGGCTGACGGCGGCGTATTTCATGGAGCATATTGGGCACATCATCACCGGTATGAGCAATCAGGTGGTGTGGGGGATGCCGCACGTGTTTGCGGTGTTTCTGATCGTCGCGGCCTCCGGGGCGCTCAATACCGCCTCCATTGCCTCGGTGTTCGGCAGAGTGGCGTACAAGCCGCTGGCGCGATTGTCCGGGCTGCTGGCGATTGCGCTGCTCATCGGTGGGCTGGCCATCCTGGTGCTCGATCTGGGGCGGCCGGACCGGTTGGGCGTGGCGATGACGCACTACAATTTCCGCTCGATCTTCGCCTGGAACATCTTGCTGTACACCGGCTTCATCGCGGTGACCGGGTGGTATTTGTGGGTGATGATGGAACAGCGCCTGAACCGCCATAGCCGCATGGTGGGCACGGTCGCCTTCCTATGGCGGCTGATCCTGACTACCGGCACCGGCTCGATCTTCGGCCTTCTGGTGGCGCGCCAGCCGTATGACGAAGCGATCATGGCCCCGATGTTCATCGTGATGTCCCTTGCCTTCGGGCTCGCGATCTTCATCCTGGTGCTGATGGCGGCGTGCCGCGCCGGCGCTCGACCTTTGGGGGACGAGACGCTGATGCGCCTGAAGAACCTGCTCGGCGCCTTCGCCGCCGGGCTGCTGTACTTTCTGCTGGTCTTTCACCTCACCAAGCTCTACGAGGCGAAGTTCTCCGGCGCCGAGGCCTTTATCCTGTGGCGCGGCGGCCCGTACACGGTGCTTTTCTGGTTCGGCGCGGTGTTCCTGGGGGGCGTGCTGCCGATGTTGCTTTTCTGGCTGCCGCCGATGCGCCGCTCACGTGCCGCGGTCGGCTGGGGCTCGGTCTCGGTCGTGGTGGGCGGACTCGCCCTCGTGTACGACGTCGTCATTGGCGGTCAGGCATGGCCGCTTTCGATTTTCCCCGGCATGCAGGTTTCGAGTTCCTTCTACGACGGCGTGGTGGGCTACTACGCTCCGAGCCTTCCGGAGTGCGCGCTCGGTCTTGGCGGCTGCGCACTCGCCGTGCTCATCACGCTCCTTGCTCTGAAACTGCTGCCGTTCCTGCCCGAAACGCTCGCGGATGAAGGGAATTAACCCAAATGGATGCAGGGCAGAAACTGATCTATTTGGACAACGCCTCGACCTCCTGGCCGAAGCCGGAAGCTGTTTACCGCTTTATGATCGATTCGTACCGCTCTACCGGAGTCAGCCCGGGGCGCAGCGGCCACGAGCTCGGCATGGAGGCGGCGGGATTGCTCGACGCGCTGCGCCTGCGCCTGACCCGATTCTTCGGCGGGGATGATGACGCGCCCGAACGGCTGTGCTTCGGTTACAACGCCACCGATGCGCTGAACCTGATCATTCCCGGCCTGGTGCGTGCGGGCGATCATGTGGTGACGACCGAGCTCGAGCACAATTCAGTAATCCGCCCGATCAACCACCTCGTGCGCGACGGCGGAGTGCAGGCGACGTTCGTGCCTTTCGACGGCGCGGGTTTCGTCGATCCGGACGATATCGCGCGCGCCATTCGGCCGAACACGCGGCTCGTCATCGTTAATCACGGCTCCAATGTCATCGGAACCGTGCAGCCGGCGGCGCAAATCGGTCGCATCTGCCGCGAGCGCGATATCCCCTTCGCGCTCGACGTTTCGCAGACCGCGGGCATGGTGCCGATCGACATGAAGGCGATGCATGTGGACGTGCTGGCTTTCACGGGGCACAAATCGCTGATGGGCGCCACCGGCATCGGCGGGCTGTGCGTGCGCAAGCATCTGGATATCCGCCAAGTGCGCGCAGGCGGCACCGGAGTGAATTCCGATTACCCCTATCAGCTCGCCGAATATCCCTGGCGGCTGGAGTACGGCACGATCAACATGCTGGGCGTGGCCGCTCTTTGGGCCGGACAGGAGTGGCTGCACTCCGAGGGACTCGAGAACATACACGTCCGCGAGATGCGGCTGGCGCGGCGCTTTGTCGAGGGGGTTCGCGAAATCCCGGCTGTCCGGCTCTACTGTTGTGACAGCCTGAAGGACCACATATCCACGATTTCGCTCAATGTCGGCGATCTGGAAGCGGCCGACGCGGGCCTCAGGCTCGACGTCAAGCACGACATTGCCACGCGCACCGGCCTGCAATGCGCACCTATCGCGCACAAACGGATCGGTACGGCGGCCCGGCGTGGCACCGTGCGTTTCTCCATTGGTGCCTTCAATACGGAAGAGGAAATAGACGCGGCGATCGCCGCCGTGGCGGAGGTTGCAGCATGGGCGGCGTCCCGATGACAACCCTTCCGGCACGGCCCGTGTCAGCCTGCGCGACATCGTGCCATCTGCGGCGTACCTGCAACATGAGCCTGGACGCACGGACATGATCATCCAATCGGTACAGCGGGCGACGGATATCATTTCCCTCTTTTGCCGATCGCCGCAGCGGCTCGGTGTGACGGAGATCGCCGCTGCCCTGGGGCTGAACAAGGGGACGGCGTGGGGGCTGGTGACGACGCTCGAACAGCAGGGCTTTCTGCAGCAAGATCCGGACACGCGTAAATACGGCGTGGGACCCCGTCTTTTCGAGCTGGGCATGATCTACATCGGCAATCTCGAGATCAATGTCAAAGGGGCGCGCCTGGCGCAGAATCTGGCGGCGCGCACCGGACTGACCGCGCGCATCGGCATCTTCGACAACGGCGCGGTTCTGATCACTCATCTTGCCGTGCCGCGCTCGGAGGATTACCTGTCGCATCAGATCGGTCCGCGCACTCCAGCCTATTGTTCGGCCATCGGCAAGGCGATTCTGGCCCATATGGCGCCTGCCGAGCTGGGCGATTACTTGCGCACCGTCGAGCTTGTGGCGCTCACCAAGAGCACAATCACCAATCGCGCTGCGCTTCGCAAGGATATCGAGGAGGCGCGGGAGCGCGGTTATGCGATCGCGCGCGAAGAGATGATACCCGGACTTGCTGCGCTCGGCGCGCCGGTTTACGGCCGCAATCGCCGGCTCGTCGGTGCGCTCAGCATTTCCGAGACGCCAGAGACCGTTTTGGGAAAGCGCCTACAGAAGCTCGGATACGAACTCACGCGCGCGGCGGCCGATATCTCGCGCGAGATGGGATACAGCCTCGGCTGACTCAGCCGGTGTGCGGACTACAGTTACAGATCAGACATTACGGAGATCGACGATGCGCGAGACGAGAGGCGACAAGACGGTCTACCGATCGCTCGGATTGGGCGGATTCTACGGTGGCGGTGCCGAAGGCATGATCGACGTGAAGAACGGCAAGGTGCTGCGCGTGCGGCCCTTCCGCTTCGACGAGAAGTATGACCGCACCAAGATCCGCACCTGGAAAATCGAGAAGAACGGCAAGGTGCTCGAGCCCAAATGGAAGTCGATGCCGTCACCGTACTCGCTGGCGTACAAGAAGCGGGTGTACTCGCCGAACCGCATCAAGTACCCGCTGATCCGGGTCGACTGGGACCCTTACGGCGAGCGCAATCCGCAGAATCGCGGCAAGAGCAAGTTCCGCCGCGCCTCGTGGGACGAGGTGACCACGATCATCGCCGACGAGATCCGGCGGATTCATGCGCAATACGGGGTCAACGCGATTCTGATGCAGGGCGACGGCCACGGGGAGTGCAAGACGATTCATTCGCCGCACGGCCAACCGGGTCTGCTGCTCGATCACATGGGCGGCTTTACGCTGCAGGTGCGCAATCCGGACAGCTGGGAGGGCTGGTACTGGGGCGCCAAGCATGTCTGGGGACAGGGTACGCAAGGCATGTATTGGCCCGCGGCCAACATCGTGAAGGACTCGACCGAGCACACTGAGATGTGCCTGTTCTGGGGCTGCGACCCGGAGACGACGCCCTGGGGCTTCACCGGCCAGTTCGCCAGCCGGCTGATGTATTTCTGGCGCGACATCGGCATCAAGCAGGTGTACATCTGCCCGGACCTGAACTACGGCGCCGCGGTGCATGCGAACAAATGGATTCCGGTGCTGCCGAACACCGATGTGGCGATGCAGCTGGCCATCGCATATACCTGGATCAAGGAAGGCAGTTACGACAAGGAATACGTCGCCACCCACGTCGTGGGCTTCGACAAGTTCTCGGCGTACGTGATGGGCGAGTCCGACGGCGTGCCGAAGACGCCGGAGTGGGCCTCGCCCAAATGCGGCGTGCCGGAGTGGACCATCAAGGCTCTGGCACGCGAGTTTGCCAAGAAGCGCACCTCCATCGCGCATTACTTCGGCGGCGGCTATACCCGCGGCCCGTATTCGCACGAGCCGGCGCGCATGGAGGTTTGCCTGCTCGGCATGCAGGGCCTCGGCAAGCCGGGCGTGCACCAGCACCAGATGACCTATTGGGGCATGCCGCGTATGGAGGGCTTGGCCGGCACCTCATTTTTCAATCCCGAAATCGAGGAAAGACTGGCTATCCCGACCCTGTCGTCCATCGCCAACTGGCAGGAATCGGCGTTGCCGAAGACGCTGGTGCACACCCATCTGCTCACCGAGGAGCCACTCAGGTTCCATGGCATTGGTTCCATCGAGGGCAACGTGGCCAACCAGTTCATGGAATATCAGTTTCCCATCGCCAGCAAGGAAGGTGCGCGCATCCGCATGATGTGGACGGACTGTCCCTGCCGCACCACCTGCTGGAACGGCGGCAACGACACGGAAGAGGCGCTGCGCAGCGAGCAGGTGGAGTGCATCGTCGCCCAGCATCCATGGCTGGAGAACGACTGCCTGTTCTCCGACATCATCCTGCCCGCCAACACTTACATGGAGGTCGACGACATCGTCACCAATGTGCGCCAAGGCGGCCAGTTCGCCGACGTGATGCTGTGCGACAAGGCAATCGAGCCGATCGGCGAATCCAAGAGCGACTACGAGATCGTCTACGAGATCGCCAAGAAGCTCGGCTACGACAAGCAGGTGTCCGAGGGGCTGACCACGGAGGATCTGCAGAAGAAGGTGTTCGGCTACATGGGCCTGGAACGGATGCTCAGCTGGGAGGAGTTCCGCGAGAAGGGCTACTACCTCTACCAGGTGGCCGAGGACTGGGAGCAGGACTCGCCCGGCTGGCGCAAGTTCGCCGACGATCCGCAAAAGCACCCCCTTGGTACGCCCTCGAAGAAGCTGGAGTTCTATTCCGAACGCCTGGCCAAGCACTTCCCGGAGGACAAAGAGCGTCCGCCGAGCCCCCAATGGGTGGAAAAGAGCGAGATGCATGACGAGCGGCTGTCCAGCCCGCGCGCCAAGGCCTATCCGCTGCTGCTGATGTCGAACCACGGCCGCTGGCGCGTGCACGCCCAGTGCGATGACATCGCTTGGACGCGCGAGGCGCCGACCTGCAAGATCACAGGTCCCGACGGCTACAAGTATGAGCCGATCTGGATCCACACCTCCGAGGCGGCCAAGCGCGGCATCAAGCACGGCGACATCATCAAAATCTTCAACGAGCGCGGCATCGTGCTCGGTGGCGCGTACGTCACCGAGCGGCTGCGCCCCGGGGTCGCCTACATTGATCACGGCGCGCGCATCGATCCGATCATTCTCGGCAAGGTGGATCGCGGCGGCGCCATCAACACCATCGCTCCCACCGGCACCACCTCGAAGAACGCGGTGGGCCAGGCGACCAGCGGCTACCTGGTCGAGGTCGCCAAGGTGACGGGCGAGGAGTGGGATGAGTGGCGGGCGGCAAACCCCAAGGCTTTCGCAAGATCCTACGATCCGGCCGCGGGCCTGCGCTTCGAAGCGTGGGTCGTTCAGGAAGACGAGTCCGATGCGCGAGCCTGAGCGGTCAGTATTGCGCCCGAGGTGGGCTGTGGTGGCTCTCGTGCAGGCCAGCGCCGTTGCAGCCTCATGTGGCAAGTCGGACATAGGGTGACGCAGATGGGTGGAACTAGAGGCGACAAGACGGTCTACCGATCGCTCGGACTGGGCGGGCACCTCGGTGGCGGCGCGGAAGGCATGATCGACGTGAAGAACGGCAAGGTGCTGCGCGTGCGGCCCTTCCGCTTCGACGAGAAGTATGACCGCACCAAGATCCGCACCTGGAAAATCGAGAAGAACGGCAAGGTGCTCGAGCCCAAATGGAAGTCGATGCCGTCACCGTACTCGCTGGCGTACAAGAAGCGGGTGTACTCGCCGAACCGCATCAAGTACCCGCTGATCCGGGTCGACTGGGACCCTTACGGCGAGCGCAATCCGCAGAATCGCGGCAAGAGCAAGTTCCGCCGCGCCTCGTGGGACGAGGTGACCACGATCATCGCCGACGAGATCCGGCGGATTCATGCGCAATACGGGGTCAACGCGATTCTGATGCAGGGCGACGGCCACGGGGAGTGCAAGACGATTCATTCGCCGCACGGCCAACCGGGTCTGCTGCTCGATCACATGGGCGGCTTTACGCTGCAGGTGCGCAATCCGGACAGCTGGGAGGGCTGGTACTGGGGCGCCAAGCATGTCTGGGGACAGGGTACGCAAGGCATGTATTGGCCCGCGGCCAACATCGTGAAGGACTCGACCGAGCACACTGAGATGTGCCTGTTCTGGGGCTGCGACCCGGAGACGACGCCCTGGGGCTTCACCGGCCAGTTCGCCAGCCGGCTGATGTATTTCTGGCGCGACATCGGCATCAAGCAGGTGTACATCTGCCCGGACCTGAACTACGGCGCCGCGGTGCATGCGAACAAATGGATTCCGGTGCTGCCGAACACCGATGTGGCGATGCAGCTGGCCATCGCATATACCTGGATCAAGGAAGGCAGTTACGACAAGGAATACGTCGCCACCCACGTCGTGGGCTTCGACAAGTTCTCGGCGTACGTGATGGGCGAGTCCGACGGCGTGCCGAAGACGCCGGAGTGGGCCTCGCCCAAATGCGGCGTGCCGGAGTGGACCATCAAGGCTCTGGCACGCGAGTTTGCCAAGAAGCGCACCTCCATCGCGCATTACTTCGGCGGCGGCTATACCCGCGGCCCGTATTCGCACGAGCCGGCGCGCATGGAGGTTTGCCTGCTCGGCATGCAGGGCCTCGGCAAGCCGGGCGTGCACCAGCACCAGATGACCTATTGGGGCATGCCGCGTATGGAGGGCTTGGCCGGCACCTCATTTTTCAATCCCGAAATCGAGGAAAGACTGGCTATCCCGACCCTGTCGTCCATCGCCAACTGGCAGGAATCGGCGTTGCCGAAGACGCTGGTGCACACCCATCTGCTCACCGAGGAGCCACTCAGGTTCCATGGCATTGGTTCCATCGAGGGCAACGTGGCCAACCAGTTCATGGAATATCAGTTTCCCATCGCCAGCAAGGAAGGTGCGCGCATCCGCATGATGTGGACGGACTGTCCCTGCCGCACCACCTGCTGGAACGGCGGCAACGACACGGAAGAGGCGCTGCGCAGCGAGCAGGTGGAGTGCATCGTCGCCCAGCATCCATGGCTGGAGAACGACTGCCTGTTCTCCGACATCATCCTGCCCGCCAACACTTACATGGAGGTCGACGACATCGTCACCAATGTGCGCCAAGGCGGCCAGTTCGCCGACGTGATGCTGTGCGACAAGGCAATCGAGCCGATCGGCGAATCCAAGAGCGACTACGAGATCGTCTACGAGATCGCCAAGAAGCTCGGCTACGACAAGCAGGTGTCCGAGGGGCTGACCACGGAGGATCTGCAGAAGAAGGTGTTCGGCTACATGGGCCTGGAACGGATGCTCAGCTGGGAGGAGTTCCGCGAGAAGGGCTACTACCTCTACCAGGTGGCCGAGGACTGGGAGCAGGACTCGCCCGGCTGGCGCAAGTTCGCCGACGATCCGCAAAAGCACCCCCTTGGTACGCCCTCGAAGAAGCTGGAGTTCTATTCCGAACGCCTGGCCAAGCACTTCCCGGAGGACAAAGAGCGTCCGCCGAGCCCCCAATGGGTGGAAAAGAGCGAGATGCATGACGAGCGGCTGTCCAGCCCGCGCGCCAAGGCCTATCCGCTGCTGCTGATGTCGAACCACGGCCGCTGGCGCGTGCACGCCCAGTGCGATGACATCGCTTGGACGCGCGAGGCGCCGACCTGCAAGATCACAGGTCCCGACGGCTACAAGTATGAGCCGATCTGGATCCACACCTCCGAGGCGGCCAAGCGCGGCATCAAGCACGGCGACATCATCAAAATCTTCAACGAGCGCGGCATCGTGCTCGGTGGCGCGTACGTCACCGAGCGGCTGCGCCCCGGGGTCGCCTACATTGATCACGGCGCGCGCATCGATCCGATCATTCTCGGCAAGGTGGATCGCGGCGGCGCCATCAACACCATCGCTCCCACCGGCACCACCTCGAAGAACGCGGTGGGCCAGGCGACCAGCGGCTACCTGGTCGAGGTCGCCAAGGTGACGGGCGAGGAGTGGGATGAGTGGCGGGCGGCAAACCCCAAGGCTTTCGCAAGATCCTACGATCCGGCCGCGGGCCTGCGCTTCGAAGCGTGGGTCGTTCAAGAGGAAAGCGCGCAATGAAAACCTTCGTTCTCGATCTAGATATCTGCAACGGCTGCTACTGCTGCCAGATCGCCTGCAAGGACGAGCATGTCGGCAACGATTGGATGCCCTACGCCCGCCCGCAGCCCGATACCGGGCAGTTTTGGATTCGGCTCAACGAGACCACGCGGGGCACGGTGCCCAAGGTACGGGTGTCGTATTTTCCCCAGATGTGCATGCATTGCGAGGACGCGCCATGCATCAAGATCTGCGTGCCGGGGGCGATCTATCGCCGCGCAGATGGGCTCGTCATCGTCGATCCGGACAAATGCACGGGTTGCAAGCTGTGCCCGGATTCCTGCCCGCATGAGGCGTTGTTCTTCAACGAAGGGATGAACCTGGCGCAGAAGTGCACTGGATGCGCGCATCTGCTGGACGACGGCTGGGACGTGCCGCGCTGCGTGGACGCGTGCGCGAGCGGCGCGCTGCATTTCGGCGAAGAAGAGGAGTTGAAGGAGCTCATCGCCAAAGCGGATGAGCAGCCCGAGGGCTGCAAGGGCCGGGTGGTCTATATCAACAGACCGAAGACCTTCGTTGCCGGCACGCTCTATGACCCCAAAGAGAAGGAGGTCATCATCGGTGCCGCCTGCACGCTGACCGACCAGGCGAGCCGGGATAGCTATCACGTCGAGACCGACGGCTTCGGAGACTTCTGGTTCGAGGGACTGCCGCAAGGGCGCACGTTCTCGCTGAAGTTCGAGACGCACGGTAAGAGCAAAACAATCGACACTATCGACGCGGCCGCGGACGTCAACCTCGGCGACATCGCCATGGACATCTCCTGATGAGATGCTGAGCGTTGCGCGGCCGGCGCCGCCGGCGGAGGACACGATGATTGAATTAGGTTCGTCACCGCACACCGTCTCGCGCGGTCTTCAGGCCGAAATGCCGGACCTGATCGCAGCGCTGGGGCGGCCGGACTTTTCCCGCCGGTTGTTCCAGGCGGCACGCAAATTCACCGACTGCCACAGCATGACGTCCTTCGCCTTCGGTGCCGAGCGCGCACCGCGACTGCTCTTTGCCGAGAATGTTGGAGAGGTGGCGGTCTCACGCCAAATCGCGGACAAGTACATCGCCGATTACTGGCGCTTTGATCCCGCCAACCGCGTGGCACCCGAGGTCACCCGTGGGGCCTGCTGCCGCGCCATGCTGATCGGCGCCGACGAAATCGTCCACGCCTCCTATCGCGCGTATTGCTATGCGGCGGTCAAGCTCGTTAACCGGTTGACCATCATGCGTCGGGTCGGTGACAACGTCATCCGCCTGAACGTTTATCGTGGGCGCGGCAACCGCGCGTTCGATCGGGGCATCGATGCCATCGCGGAAGCCGGTGACGTGCTCGTCGCGCTCATCGCACGCCACGATGCCTGGGCCGCGAAGGCCGACGGCGGGGAGGACTTCGAATATCTCGACCGCCTTCGCGACCTGTGCCCCAGCATGCCTCGGCGCCAACTCGAGGTCTGCGCCCTGATCGTGCGCGGGTTTTTCTCGCAAGCCATCGCGCTGAAGCTCGGCATCTCGCTGAATACTGTGTTGACGTTCCGCCGCCGCGCGTATGCGCGGTTGCGTATCTCCAGCCAGAACGAGCTGACGCGGCTGGTGTTGTCCTGAAACATCAAGTTCAGCCATAGCCGCGAGTTATGCATCGTCCCGTGGAAGTCATTAGACGGCAAAGGCAGGCGCGCCTACGATCGGCCAACGGGAAAGTGCCGCAGCGGCAAGAGAGAGCACGTGACCGAATACATTGAGCCCGGAACCGGACTGCGGTTCATCGAGCTGAGCCACGAGTGGGGGCACGGCGTTCCGGTGTGGCCCGGTGATGCGGATGTACAGATCTCGCGTGGCGTCAATCACGCTCGTGACGGGGTGTTGAGCCATAAGATCGTCACGAACATGCACGTGGCGACGCACGTCAACGCTCCAATTCATCTCATCCAGGGAGGTGCGTACGTCGGCGCGCTGTCGATAGATCGTTTTTTCCGCAGCGGCGTGATTCTTTCGATCCCCAAGGGGCGATGGGAACTGGTGACGGCGGCGGATCTCGAGAAGGCGGCACCCGCCGTGCGCAGCGGCGACATCGTGCTCCTCGTGACCGGGTGGCACGTGAAATTCTCCGACAGCCAGGAATATTTCGGCGAGGCGCCGGGACTCTCCACGGAGGCGGCCCAGTGGCTGCTCGATAAGGGCGCGTGTCTCGTCGGGATGGACACGCCGGCCATCGACCATCCGCTCG
The DNA here is from genome assembly GCA_021816775.1 of Pseudomonadota bacterium. Lineage (GTDB taxonomy): Bacteria > Pseudomonadota > Gammaproteobacteria > Steroidobacterales > Steroidobacteraceae > 13-2-20CM-66-19. The sequence continues at coordinate 117,732 of JAKAXA010000002.1, read as the reverse complement.
CCACCTCGCTCGGCATGCATCGCGGCGGCCCGCTGATGAAGCGGCTGCCGAAGAAGTACCAGGAGGAAACTGGACGCGATGCGAAGGCGGATTTCCCGCAGTGGAATCCGGCCCACCGGCTGCTGCTCGGCAGCGGCATTCCGACCATCGAGAATGTCGGCGGCGACGTCGGCCGGCTGCTGAACACGCGCTGCACGATCCATGCCGCGCCGTGGCGCTGGACGGATGGCGACGCGTGCACGGTGCGGCTGATGGCGCTCACCGATCCGTCCGGGCAGTACCGCCTCGAAACCGGCTACAGGTAGGCAATCATGGCCGTCAACAGCGACAACGGACTCGTCTATTACGATCTGTCTAATCCGATTCATCATGGCGCGCCGCAGTGGCCGTCGAGCCCGAATCTGAACGTCCGCACCCTCAAGTACCATGCGAAGGACGGCATGCTTGTGCAGCAGTACGACGGGATCATGCACCGCTCCACGCATATGGATGCGCAGATCCACGTGACGGAGAACGGCAGGACGCTGACCGACTACGAGCCCTGGCGTTTTTTTGGCACGGGTGTCGCCGTAGCGATCCCGAAAGGCAAGTGGGGCGTGATCACGCCGGAGGATCTGGAGAGGGCGACGCCCAAGATCCAGCGCGGCGACATTCTGATGATCAACACCGGCAGTCATCATAAGCTGGGCGACAATGACGAGTACTACGCCTATTCGCCTGGCCTTTACAAAGAGGCCGCGGAATGGATCGTAGAGCGCGGCGTCAAACTGGTGGGCGTGGATGTACAGGCGCTCGATCACCCGCTCGGCACGAAGCTCGCCGATCACGGCCCCGGCCCCTCGCACGCTTATCTCAATGATGAATACCGCGCGCTGACTGGCCGTAATATTCTCGAGGATTTTCCCTATTGGGAGCCGGCGCACAAGATCATGCTCGGCGCCGGTATTCCGGGCATCGAAAACGTCGGCGGGGAGCTCGATGCCGTCACCGGCAAGCGCTGCACCTTCATGGCCTTTCCTTGGCGCTGGCCGCAAGGCGAGGGCTGTGTAGTGCGCGTGATCGCCGTCGTCGACCCAGAGCAGAAATACCGCATCAGTGTGGAGAGCTGAACGTGCAGGTTACACGCTTCGTCGACACCAAGCGTTACGACACCAAGGGTCATTACGAGATGGCCGGACTGATGTTGCAAGGGGGGCAGGCCTCGAAGACCAGCGGGGTGCTGGTATCGCTCTCCTATTTTCTGCCCGGCGGCGGGGCGCAGCGTTCGGCCTCGGCGACCGAGAAGGTCTATGTGGTGCTACAAGGCGCAGTGACGCTCATTACCGACGAGGGCGAGACCACGCTCGGCGCCATGGATTCATGCCATCTCGCGCCGGGTGAGGCGCGCGCCATTGAAAACCGCGGCAGTACCGTCGCCCACATGATGGTCGTGGTATTGCCCGCCAAGGAGGCCAAATGAGCGGCGAACGTCTCGGTATCACCGAACCGCTGCGCAATCCGCTTTCGCTGTTCGATGTCGGCGGCAAGTCGGCGCTGATCACTGGCGGCTCGGGCGCCTTCGGCCGCGCCGTTGCGCTCGCACTCGCGGCGCTTGGCGCCAATGTGACCGTGGCCGGCTCCTCGAAAGCCGAGCTGGACGGCATAGCCGCTGAGATCTGCTCGCTCGGCAAGGGTGCGGTCAATGTCGTGTATGCCCGACCCGACAGCCTCAAGGACGCTGACCGCATGCGCGACTCGGCGCTGGCGGCGTTCGGCAGGATCGACCAGCTCGTCATCGCCTCCGGCTACAACAAGGCCGGCTTCATTCAGGAGATGAAATACGAGGATTGGCAGGCGGTAATGGACGCGAATGTACGCGGCGCGTGGTTCATGGCCAAGTCTGTGGGAACGTATTTCATCGAGAATTCGGTGAGGGGAAAGGTTCTGTTGATGTCCTCGGTGCGCGGGCGCCACGGCAATATCTCGGGCTATACCGCCTATTGCACCTCCAAGGGCGCCACCGATGCACTGACGCGCGTCCTTGCCACCGAGTGGGCGAAATACGGCATCACGGTGAACGCGATCGCGCCGACGGTGTTCCGCTCCAAGCTCACGGCCTGGATGTTCGGCGACGACGAGTTGGGCCAAGCGACGAAGAAACGCTCGCTGTCGCGCATTCCACTGGGGCGCCTCGGCGAGGTTGAAGACCTCGTGGGCATGGCACTCTACCTTTTGGCGCCCGCCTCGGATTTCTGTACGGGGCAGGTGATGTACATCGATGGCGGATACACAGCCGGTTGACCTTCTGGCGGGCCGGCCGGCGCTGGTGGTCGGCGGCGGGCGCATGGGACTCGCGATCGCGCAGATTCTCGCGGCCGCCGGCATCGCGGTCACGGTGGTGGAGCCGAATTCCGCGACTCGTGAGACAGCGGCCGAGCGGCTCGCGCAGATCTTCCGTCTACAAGGTGAACCGCAAGCGCGCGCCGCTTTGGTCAAGGTGGTTGTGGATATCTGCGAGGCGCCAGGGGATGTGGCGATCGCCGTCGAGGCGGCGCCGGAGAGTGCGGAACTCAAGCGGAGCATTTTCCGTCGCCTCGATGAGTTTTGCCCTGCGGATGCCATATTGGCCACGAACACCTCGGTCATCCCGGTCCATCGCATTGCCGCGCAGGTGAGAGACAAGTCGCGCGTGGTCGGCACCCATTTCTGGAACCCGCCCTATGCCGTGCGGCTGGTGGAGGTGGTCAGGAGCGAATGCACCTCCGAGGAAACGATGCAGCGCACCATCGCGATCATGGCGGCGGTGGGGCAGCAGCCGGTGCGCGTGAACAAGGATATTCCCGGCTTCATTGGCAACCGTCTGCAGCACGCTCTCAAGCGTGAGGCCATCGCGCTGGTGCAGGCGGGGATCTGCGATGCGCAAACCGTCGATACCGTCGTGAAATCAAGCTTCGGGGCGAGGTTGGGGATCATGGGGCCGCTGGAGCAGTCCGATCTCGTCGGCCTGAACCTGACGCTGGCGATCCACGAAGTCATTCTGCCGGATCTCGACACAAGCCGGGCGCCGCAGAAGCTGCTGGTCGATCTGGTGGCGGCCGGTCACACCGGCGTTGCGGCGGGGCAGGGCTTCAGGAGCTGGACGCCAGAGACTCGCGCCGAGTTGCAGACGCGCCTTGACCGCACGCTTGGCGGCAAGAAGGGTGCGTGATCATGACCGCTGGCACGCCGTCTTGCGCCACTATGGGCCATTACGATGCGCCGCTGCGGGTCAGTGCCCTGCCGCTTGGCACGATCATTTACGACGACGGTCCGCAGGCCGATGGGCTGCTGGCGCAAATCGCCGCCCTGCTGGCCGCGGAAGGCTATCGTCTGGGCGGAGCCGTGCAGTCAAGCGTGCGCCGTCCGGGCCGGCGCAAATGCGACATGTATCTGCGCAATCTTCTGAGCGGTGAGGAAATCCTCATCTCCCTAGATCGCGGCAACGAAGCGCGTGGATGCCGCCTCGACCACGATGCCTTCGCACGCGTCAGTTTGTGGGGCGAGCAGGCGCTGGCCGCCGGCGTCGATCTGTTCGTCGTCAACAAGTTCGGCAAGGAGGAAGCTCAAGGCCGTGGTCTACGCGCCCTGATTGGCGAAGCACTGGCTGCGGGCATTCCCGTAATCTTGGCAGTCTCCACCCTTAACCTGCGGGACTTCGAAGCCTTCGCTGGCGATGCGGTGGTTCGCCTTCCCCCGCGGCGCGAGGCGGTTCTAGCGTGGTGCCGGACCGCCATCGCACCCGCGCGGATGTGACGGCAGCGGGGAACGCTCATCCGTAAGCAATGGGATGGACGCCCCCACCCCTTAACGGCATCTGATGTGTCAGAGTGGAAGCCGCTGCCAACCGGTTGAACCGGAGTAGGACCGTCCGTCCATGAAGATTACGACGGCCCGCCTCGATCTGGCGAGAAACCTCTTCCAGGCACACGGCATCGATGAGCCGGGCAACGTTGCGTTGCAGAAGCAGCCGCGACGGCACCCGGTGCTCGAGTTTTTTTGCGAACCGGCCAGCGTGCCTGCTCGGCATGAGGCGTGAGGTAGCGCATTACGGGGCCGGTAAGCTGCAGGGACTGGACCGCACCGTACGTCTCATCTCCGCGCAATTCCTCAAGCCACACGTCAAGACGAGCAAGAACGAAGCGCTCGATGCCTCGGCGATCTGTGAGGCCGCCGGGCGGCTGAACACGCGCTTCGTGCCGATAAAGAACGTCGAGTAACAGGGTGTGCTGACATTGCACCGCGCGCGCCAGGGGTCGTGAAGGGCGCACGGCACAGGCAACCCAGATCCGAGGGCTGCTTGCACAGTTCTGCGTGATTCTCCCGCAGGGGATCGCGCAGCGCTTCGCGAGGCGACCGGAGGTGCTCGGGGATGCGACGAATGAGCTGCCAGACTTGATGCGCGCTCACGCAGCGGCTGCTCGAGCACCTCAAGGAGCTCGGTCAGCGGGCGAAGGAGATCGAGGCGCAGATTGCGCGATGGCACGGTGAATGCCAGTTGAGTCGCAGGCTCGCGGCGATCCCGGGCATAGATCGGCTCGGAGCGGGTGCGCTGGCCGCAACGGTGGGTGATGCGAAGAAATTCTCCAGCGGGCGGCGGTTCGCTGCTTGGATCGGTCCAGTTCCCCGCCAGAACTCGAGTGGGGCCAGAAGGTGCTGTGGGGGATGAGCAAACTCGGCGACGCGTACGTACGGACGCTGCTGGGCCACGGCGCACGCGCGGTCATATACCCAGCACGCCCGGACCCGAGCGGCACTGGTTGGCTTCACATGCTGACTGGCCGGCGGAACGGGAACGTCGCCGCCATGGCGCTGGCGAACCAGAGCGCGCGCAGTGCTTGGGTGCTGCTGATCCGCGATCGGCAGTGCCGGGCGGACTATGCGGCCGTGTCATCGCACGCGCGGGACAACACCGCCGGTAACAGGTTCCCCCCCCCAAAGAGTGCTCAGGCAGTCACGCAGTGATGACAAGACTGGTCAGACCGCGGGCGGTAACGCCCGCCATTACCGAAGCACTCCGAGTGGGCGTAAGCGATCGAGGTGCCGGGCGGGGGAACCCATCAGGGACAATGAGCGCCGCTCACGCCGAAAGTCCGGGTGTACGGGTGCAATCGCCTTCTCGCGATCACGCTATGAGTGCTTGGCAATGCGGGGGCGTCCATGTGCGGCTTACGCTCATCCGCCTATGTAGTGCATCTCGACTTTGCGGTGTTCCGAGTCCCTGTGGCGCAACCGCCCGCGCAGCTCGCTGTAGCGGTCCGTGCGCCCGTTCCAGGTCTCGCGAATCATGTGCAGCAGCTGCGCGTCGTCGGCCCCACCGCGAAGGGCTGCGCGCAGGTCGAGTCCTGCAGTCGCGAATAGGCAGGTGTAAAGCCGGCCTTCGGAGGAAAGCCGCGCGCGGTTGCAGCTGCTGCAGAACGGCTGGGAGACCGAGGAAACAAAGCCGATCTCGCCGGCTCCATCCTCGAATGCCCAGCGTCTTGCGACCTCGCCGCGATAATTCTCGGACTGTGGCCGGATCGGCCAGCGTGCATTAACGCGGGCAACCAGCTCGCGGGATGAGACGATCATTTCGGGTCGCCAGGCGTTGTGATTGCCGACGTCCATGAACTCGACGAATCGCACGATCACGGGTCGTCCGCGAAATCGCTCGACGAGATCAAGCACGGTGTGATCGTTCACGCCGCGGATTACGACCGTGTTGAGTTTTACCGGCCCGAGTCCGGCCACGATCGCCGATTCGATGCCCTCGAGGACCGCCTTGCGGGCGTCGAACCCGCCATTCATGCGCTCGAATACCGCTGCATCGAGCGAGTCGAGGCTCACGGTCACGCGCCTGAGGCCGTTCGCATAAAGCTCGGCTGCGTGCTGGCGCAGCAGCACGCCGTTGGTGGTCAGCGCGATGTCCTCGATGCCGGGGATGGAGGACAGATCGCCGATCAGGTCGCTGAGATTCGTTCGCAACAGCGGCTCGCCGCCGGTGAGACGGAGTTTGCGCACCCCCAGGTTGGCAAACAGCCGGGAGAGACGCACGATTTCCTCGAACGACAGGCGCTTGTGTGTCTCGAGAAAGCGGTGCCCGTGATACGCATCCTTCGGCATGCAGTACAGGCATCGGAAGTTGCATCGATCCATCACTGAGATGCGTAAGTCGCCCAATGGGCGCGCGAGCTGATCGATCGGATGGAGAGGGTTGCGAATGGGATGTACGTTGTTGCTCATGATCCGGCTAATTACCAGCGGTAGCCGGTGCTGAGGAAGCCTCGCGGGTAGGTGTTCGGGCCGGGCGGCAATTCCACGAAACCGTCGGTTCCGGCGAGACTCAGGAAGTCCCCGGAGCCGTTGGTCGGACGTGCAGTGGCCCAGGACCGGCCCGACTCGTCGTGTTCGATGCACACCGGCAGGAAGTACGTGCGCGGGCTGTCTATGGTGACCGGTGCTGCGAGCGCCAGGCGTTCCGATACGCCGCCCGGCATCCCCATCGAGACCGCGATCGCCGGCATCACGTACCGGATTAGGCAGGTCAGCGTCGATACGGGATTGCCCGGCAGACCGAACACGGCCTGGCCCTGTGGGCCCGTGCCGAACCACATTGGCGCGCCGGGGCGTTGGGCAATCCGATGAAAGACTTCCTCGACACCGAGCTGTTTCAGGACCCGGGGGACGAAATCGAATCGTCCCATCGACACGCCGCCGCTCAGGATGAGAATATCGTGCGTATGCAGGAGCAGCGCAAGTTGTTGGGTCAATTCCGATTCGTCGTCGCGGATGTGGCGGTCGGTGATCCGGTTGAGCCCACGCTGCAGGAGCGATGCGACAATCGCGTACGCGTTCGAGCGACGCACCTGGAAGTCCGCGATCGGCTCGCCGGGCTCGACCAGCTCGTCGCCCGTCGAGACGACGGCAACCGCCGGTTGGCAGCTGATGCGCAGCTGTGTTTTGCCGGCCGAAGCAGCAATCGCGATCTCCGGTGCCCGCAGGTGCGCGCCGCAGGCGAGCAACAGTGAGCCTCGTTGGGCGTCACTGCCGCGGCGGTGAACGTTGTGAAACGGAGTCAGCACCGCCGAGGGTTTGAGCGTCGCGTAGCCGTCGTCGACGTCAATCTGCTCCACCGGCACCACGCAATCGCAGCCGACCGGCATGATCGCGCCCGTCATGACTTCGATGACGTGGTCCTTGCGAGCGAGCGTCGTCTGCGGCGCGCCAGCGGCTTGTACGCCTTGCAGTTTCAGGCGGCGTTGGCCACGACGCCAGTTGTCGCTGTCGCCTGCGATGCCATCCATCGCAACGCGGTCGAATGGCGGTTGATCGCGCTCGGCGCAGATATCCTCGCGCAATACGCCGCCGCCGCACCGGGTCAGAGGCAACGACTCGATCGGCCTGAGTTTCAGCCTTGAGCCGATCATCTCCTCGGCAAGGCGCGGCGTGATCAGCCCATGGGTCGGCATGGCTCGAATAGGTTGGCGGCGGAGGAGACCATGGGGCAATGGTCGCCCCAAGTCCGGACCGTGGCAAGTAACAAGCTCATGTGACACGATCCGCACGCGTTGGAGCTCGGTGGGCGGCCGGTCGGGACCGCGCGGGAGAGTGGCGCAGTCGGTGAGAGCGCCGTCACGGCCCCGCAGAAGGTTCGCAAGCGTTCAGCGGCGGGGATGCCGCTGGCGGGCAGCTGTTGTTCCAGCGGTGCGGGCTCGGTGGTAACTCGGGGCGGTGGCGGCGCAGAGAGCGCACGTCGTCTGCGCGCTCCCGCAGCCACTCAGGTGCATGGCATATCGCCCCAGCGATCTGATAATCTCGAGGGCGCATCGCCGCCCGGGCGTGTGAATGCATCCACGACAAGTCATTGAGTTCAAGCCTGCAAATGAATCGCACAATCTCCGTCGCCACCGTGATGGACGGGACGACCGGTACTGCCGGTGCTTCCTGCGGAGGTTCTCGCCGCAGACGCTCCTCTACCAGCGCCGCATCCGGCACCGACACTGCCGTCAGGTCTCTGGCCCGGTAGCAGCGGGGCAAACTCTTCTCCACGTCTCGCCGGTCGCTCTTCACGCGATCCGCGCGCTTTACCGGTACCAGGGTCCGGCCAGCACCTCACACGTCACCTCCAGCTCGCTCAGCTGCCAGTACAGGGGTGGGGCCTGCCTCGTAGCACACCGGCAGCTGCTCAGGCTTGCCGAGCGTGCCGATCAGCCGCCGCGCCGGCTCCGGCCGGGTGCGGATCATCCCGAGGCTACGCACCTCGCCACCGACCTCGGCCACCGCCACGGCAATCGTCTCCGCATGGATATCAAGACCCATAAGTCGTACGTGTCTCATCGCCGGCTCCCATGAGTATGCGGCGCTGCGCCGCGGTTCTTACCCGATCCACAGCGTAGCCCGCGATTGCTGCGAATCGGGAGCCGGTCGTTCCATGATGTAGTCGCCCGATCGCGGCGGGCTGCCGAGGTGAGCGGGAGCCCTTCATCCACTTTGAAGCTGAACGCGGCCGATCGGGGGCTGTCGGAAAGTGGGGGTGCGGGCGCATGAACACCGCAGCAGGTCGTGAAGCGTTGCCGGATTGTGCAGCTGGCCCATGAGGGTCGCGTGGACGTGGCGAGTGCCGATGCGCCCCGATTGAATCGGCAAACGTGTCGGTTGTGGCAGGAGCGTTGCCTGCGCGACGGGGTGGAGGGCTTATGGGAAGTCGCCGCGGGACGGGCGGAAGCGGCAGGCTATTTGCGCAGCACAGCCGTAGTTTGCGCAAAACGTGAAGGGCACCTCGAGCTTGAAACCGCTCGGAGCACACGCCAGCGATCGCCGCGCCAGCCATATCGACTGTCAGTCGTCCATGTTCTTGGCCGCCTCGCAGGAAGCCGCCATAGCCCCCTGGCGCAGCCACACAGCGACTGCTTGAATCGGCCGGAAAATCTCGCTTCGGCCTCGGGGTTTACCTAGAAATCCGACCGGCACTTTCGCAAGATGCCTGCGCTGGGGCGCGGTTAGCGCCGGTGACCGTCGCTCTCTACCGAATGACCCAATACCGCGTGCCCTGCGCTTGCAGGAACGTCTCCGCCTGAGTTCCCTGCAGCAAGGCCACCGTCGCGAGAAGTCCCGCCTCCGTACAACAGCTGCCGGCAACGGTGACCGAGCGCGGCGAGCCGCTCGTCGGCCATCCTGTGCGGGGATCCAATATATGGCTGTAGCGCACGCCGTCCTTTAAGAGGAAGCGACGCGCGTCCCCGCTGGTGGCGAGCGCGCCTCGCTCCAACTTCAGCAGCGCCGCGGCGCGTCTCTCGGAATCCGGCTGCTCGATTCCGATCTGCCACGCACCGCGCGGCGGCGGCCCATTGGCGCGCAGGTCGCCGCCGAAATTGATGAGAAATGGCGCCGTCCGCTGCTGCGCAAGCGCCTCGAAGGCGCGGTCCACCGCATACTCCTTGCCGAAGCCGCCGAAATCGAGCTCCATACCCAACGGCAGCGTCAGATAGGGCCTTTCCCAGCGGACCTTGCCGAATCCCACCAACGGCAGCAGTTCCGCAACGGCGAGCTCCGTGGGTATCCGGTCAGAGCCGTCAAACTTCCACACCCTACGGAATAGACCCGAAGTCACATCGAATAGTCCGTCGGACAGCTCGTAGCATTGCGCCGCGAAGTCGAGCAGCGAGGCCGTCTCCTCGTCCACCTGGACCCGAGTGCCGCGGGTTTGATGGATCCAACCGATCACGCTGTCGTCTCGGTAGCGACTGAACTTGCGCTCGACGCGCCACGCTTCCTCGGCCACCAGGCACCCGAACTCGAAAGCCCGCGCACGATCGGTTTGCGGCAGCAGGAGCTCACACGGGCTGGCCATGGCCTCGAATCGGATGGCGAGAGTATCCCCGGGAAGGTCCGCCAGAGTGAGAGAGGAGTTGCCGACCAAAGCTACAGCCCCCGAACACTGCGATCAGAAGCGGTACGTCACCTGCGCCTGAATCGCGGTCAGTCCCGGATACAGGTTGAGCGTCGCGAGCGGCCCCGGTCCGGGCATTCTGTCATCGACAAGCTGCCGATAGTACTGGACTCGCACTGTGAGCCACTTGGGGTGCACATAGGAAGTGCCGATGTTGATGCCGTACTGCACGCCGTACGTCAGCGCGTGGAAAGCCCCGAGCCTGCTGTCAGCCGATGAATGGGAGAAAGTGCCGACGTCAGCCAGCGAGATCCACGGGTGGTAGAAGTTCGCCGCAGATTGTCGATACCACCGCAGGCTGGGCTGCCAATAAGAAGACTGGCCGGCGTTCCACCATCGATAGCGGATGCGCGCGGTGTACGAGCGTACGCCCCAATCATCCCCGAAGTAGCGCAGCGCAAGGTCGACGGACTGGCTTGTCCAGCCGACGCGGTTGTCCACATACAGGCTTGACCGCGTGCGTTGTTCCGGGCGGCTCTCAAAGAGATAGCCGGTGGTGAAGCCGCCGTCCTCGAGAACCGACATGATCTTGTACGGATCGTTCATATAGCCGGATGCCCGGTCCCACGAGACATTCACTTGCGCGAGCCAGTGCCGGTTCATGACCTGGGTGAAGCCAATCCGCGTGCCGATGTCGTTGCGGCTCCGAGCGGTGGCTCTCTCCTTCTCGCCGAAGCTCGTGTCGCTGCCCGGCACTGGCACGCCACCGATCGGTCGTATCAAGTCGCTCTCGTCGTAGACGCTGAACGACAACGTGGTATTGTCCTCGTCGAAACTGCGCGCAATCGAGGCGCTGCCCGTTAGCGACAGAAAGTCCTTCTCGTACGAGGCCTTCACTCCGCTCGTCCAGCTCACCGCACGCGACAGCGGCAGCTGCCACGAGCCTGATGCGGCGATCCGCACGTCATGATAAAACGGATCCACAGGCAGAGCGCCCGGGGGCGTCGTGTAGTTGTGATTAGCCTTTCCCGATGCGCCGGCAAATGTCTGTGCGAGGAAGCTTGTCACAGCGCCGTTCGGGGTGGCGCCCGTCAGGCTATCGACGACGAAATGCAGATTGAGGACCTGCCCGTTCTGAAAGTCCTTCACGGCGCTGACGATTGGCTCGATGACGCGAATGCGGCCCTTCTCCTGGTAATAGGACAGCGCCGAATCGATGACCCACTCATTCGCAGCGGCTCCTTCCCGCTGCACGGTGGGATCGGGTAACTGTTGGCCTTTGGCGCGAGCGACGCCAAGCAACGCGCAGCTCGCCGCGAGCAGCCCCCGACGAATCGCGCGCGGCGGCGGGGCCCTCACTCGTTGCACCCACAGCCTCCCCCTGCGAATGAGCGGCCGCCCGAGGAGGCCTCCTTGGCAAAGTACATGTGATCATCGATGAGGTCATCCATTGCGCTGCCGCCAGGCCGCATGTCCGCTCGCGCCAGAATGCCGCGCTGCCACGGCTTGACACCCAGGGTGCTACAGCCGGATGCCGCGGCCGCGCATCCGAGGACGGCAAGCACGCAAGCACAACGTGCGGTGACGGCTTGCCAATTGGGTCTGCGCCGAGCCATCAGTTCTGCGCCAGCAGCTCGCGAACCTGCCGCTCATATGTGGCACGCTGGTTGAGAAAGAACCCGACGTGCACTACGCGTATCTTGCCGCTCCGGTCGATCAGGAAACTGGTGGGCATGCCGATGATCTTGTAACGCTCGGCGAGGTTCCCGGTGGGGTCGAAGATGACCTGAAAGTTCGGCCGAAACGCACGCAGGAATCGCTGCGCGTTCGCGCGGTTGTGATTGAGATCGATCGCCACAATCGACAGACCCTCGCGTCCGTACTTGCGCTGCAGCGCCTTCATCCACGGAAAGGACTCCCGGCACGGCACGCACCACGATGCCCAGAAATCGAGGTAGACGACCCTGCCGTGCAGGGAGTGAAGCACGGCTCGCATGCCGGCGTGCGCGGGAATACTCGACGCGGCCAGCGCGCACCCCAGCGCAAACGCAGCACGAACCAAGCTTCCGGTATGTACGCTCATTGCACGCTCGACAAACCCGACGCAGACAGATGTGCGCCCTGCCGGCGAGTGCATCGGGCTGTCACCGCCAAGCGGTGCGATCAACAGCCGCCCGCCGCCGCCATTCGGTCCGCTCAGGGTGGCGTATAGGTGCCCGCGAGGTCGATGCGCCCGTATACCCCGGCAGTCTGCGTATCAGGTCCACCTGTGAAGAACAGCGTATTCGTCGGCTGGTTATTGACGCCGTTGCCGAAGACGATCGACCAGAGGCCGGGCACGAACAGCTGTTTGCCGCTCGAGAGCATGAGCGGCCCCATGCTTGCCCCGGTGGTCGCGTTGTAAGCATTGATGGCACCGTCTCCGAAGTTGCCAATCAGCAGTGCACCGCTCATCGGCCCGAAGTTCGACGGTGCGATGGCCACGCCCCAGGGCGCATTCAGATTACCCTGCGAGACGAGCGTGCTGATCAGGGTGCCGTCCCAGTTGAAAACCGCGACGTACCCGAGACCGGCACCGATCGCTACACGCTGCGCCGTAGCGCTCGGCTGCGCATAGGTCACATAAATCTGCGCAGTGCCGCTGGAGTTCGGAATGTTCTGAACGTTATACGGTGCATACCCCGCCGGTATTGCGGAGTCGTAGAAATTGAAGCCGGAGGTGACCGGGGAGAAGTCGCTGTTGAAAACATCGATCTTGGCATTCTTGAAGTCCGCCGCATATAGATAGTAATTGCCATTGCCGTCGGTCGCCATCGTCAGGCCCGTGAATATCGCGCCTGACGCACTGTTGTAGATGACGACTGCGCTGTTGGCGTTCACCGACTGGTTCCAGCCCTCGATCGACCCACCCAGGGTGGCGAAAATGAACGTCGCAGGATCAGACGTTCCCGGCATGTCGAAGCCGCTGGTCGAGTTGTAGACGATCCCGGTCGGTCCCGCCGTACCCGAAGAGCCGGCCGGTATCGTGACGTAAGCCGGTGGTGTGCCGCTGTAGCCGGATGAGGGCGGGTTTCCATTGCCGTCATAGAGAGCGGAATAATTGCTGCCGGCGTCGGCAACCCAGGCGTAGGCCGTCGGACTGAACGCCAGTCCCCATGCGTTGACGAGTTTGGGGTCGGTATGCAGTGCGCTGATCGCGCTGCTGTTCGCGACCAGGTAGGTGAGCATATAGTTGCTCTGCGGCGGCGGGCTTGGGGGCGGACTTGGCGGGGAACTCATGCCGCTCGAGCCGCCCCCTCCGCAGGCGCTGAGGAGAAACAGCGCCGGCACCAGCGTAACAATACTGCGCAGTACAGGCAGAGCACACGCAAGACTCAACATACGCCGGGGTCGCATGGTTCATCCCCCCGAATGACCACCATACCTTGCAATTTTACACTGCCGCAGGCAGTTGCGGCAAGTTGCCAACAGCGGCAAACGCGTTGACTGCTGGTCAGTGTTGCTCCGGTTGCGGCTACGTCCGTCCGCGCGAGTGTCGCTCGAGTCGCCGTCGGACTGTCAGCATCCGGCCGCGCGGCGGAGCGAAGCGACGCAAGGCGAGCGGTACGGGTCATAACATCGTGCGGATGAGCCTGCTTCCAGTGTGTTGGAGGCGTCGCACCCCGGTCGTGAGCGGTATTGACGGTCCGTGGCTGACGGCGATGTGACGTTCCTTGCATGTGTTGATACACGGCGGTCGTAGCCCGGGGGACCGGCGGCCCTTCGGGCCGCTTTCACCGGAACGTTGGGAGTAGGCCGGGGGAATAGCGCCCGTAGCACCGGCTCGCCAGGGGCGACGAACCGGCCCCGGCTCCCACAGAACGTAGCGTGCCCATTTCCGGCACGACGCTCGTCAGAAGGCGATGTCGATTTCTGAGCACAGCGCAGGCTTGCATCGGCTGATCAGTCAGATAGAGCGTTGAACGCGGTAACGGCGACGGGTCTCGCAACCGATGAAAGGCCTCCTGCGTGAAGCTCCCCGCCCGACTCCGGCTGCAGAGCATCGGGTGCCGGTACCGCTGCACAACACGATAGACCTGGAGGAGGGATCGCCAGTTGCCGGAGCGTAGTACGCGTAGCGGCGACGAGCGGACTGATTGAGGCGACAAACCGGATCCTTCAAAGACCAGTGGCGAATGGCACGCATGAGCTTCCGGATGGCCACCAGTGTCCGGCGAAGTCGACCCTTCTCTATTTGCGGCCGACCTTGAGGTTGCTGTTGCGGTTGCCCGTGCCGCAATGGGTAAGGCCCAGACAGAAGAAGGGCCTCGGGACGCTTGCCCTGCACGCCGGCCTTCCGCTGAGCAAACCGACCCCACTTGACCAGCGGGGTCTTGCGGGGCTCCAAGGCGAGGGCGTATTGACCCGCGCCTCGAGAAAAATTCAGCGCGGTTCGTGTCACACGGCGTTCAGGTCAGGCGACACCTCGGACTGCACCGGAGGAGTTGCGCTCAGCGTGAGGGTGAGCCGGCCGTTCCGGCTGATCAGCCGACAGCGCGGTGGATCAGCCGGCCCCGGCGAGTGCCGAGGCGCACAAACGCCCACCCCGAGGCGCGCTGTTCGGTGCTGGAGTGCGCGGGCTCCTCGGTGGAAATCTGCAGTTCGCGGTTGGGGGTGTGAGCCGTGATCGCTGCGAGCAACCAGGCCGGGTCGGTGGCACGGCCTCTGCAGGGGAGGTAATCCATCTGAGTCTCGGACTTCAGCTCGGCGAAGGTCGCCTCCCGGGCGCCGGGGCCATGGTGAAGCGGCGGGAGCGCGCGCGCCGCCAGCGTTGCGTTGGTGAGGATCACCTTGAACGGGCACCCGTATTCATAGGGTGCGAATCGCTTCAGCTGCAGCGGCCCCTTGCGCTGCGTCGCCTCGAGGCTGCCGATAGCGATGAAGCGCCGCGTTTCCTCCGAGCAGTTCGGTTTCCAGTAGCACTCGAAGAACGTCACGTCTTGATCGGCACGGTGCCACACGAGGCGCCTCTCAAGCTGTTTCTCAGCTGCGTGAGGCGCTCGAAGGGTACCGAGATCGTATACGGGATGACGGGGAGGCATCGAGCGCGCGCACGATCGGCTCGCAGAAGCACGCGCAGTTGCGGCGCACCTCGAGGATCACGCGGGAGGATCCGCCGGATTTCATTGAGGCAGGCGAGGATGAAGGCCCGCGCGCCGTTCGAGCCACGCCCATCGCCGGCACGATGCCAGGCATCGAGGACTGGCCCGGTCTGCGCCACGGTACGGAACGACGGCGAGCAGCGCCTCGGGCCTTTCTTCTTTGTGTTGTACCCGACCGCCGCGCCCTCGGCCATGCGGCGAGCCCGGCGCCGAACCATCACAGTCCAACGTCAGGCGTGCCGGCGAGAGGGCGTGCAGTCGCTGAAGCACCAGCGAGCGCGAGAGCCGGCGCAGCGCCGTCACCGCCTTCTTGTCCTGACGATCGAGCGTGCGACTGACGGTAGCCACATCCGGCAGACGCCTCGAGCCGGGTATCCGCCGCACCATCGGGTCATCCCGTTACTCGCGCAGGTCCGAGAGCCGTCGGTCGCCGAGCAGAAGATGCGCAATCAACAGCATCCCGATCGGGCCGTGACCGAAGATGGGGCTGACCTTCAGCTGCTCGACGCACCCGCGCAGCCTGCTCTTCGGCGCCGAGCGCTCGCAGAGGGGCTGCAACAGCACGCGCCCGGCGAAGGAGCTCAGCGGCGGGTCCTCGGATCGAGTCTCCGGCAGCACCCGGGCCGGGACAGGTTGTCGGTACAAGAATGTAGTAACATGTGCGCATGACCAGCCGCTGCGAATGGGAGCGCGGCAAGGCGCACGGCAACGGGCTGAAGCAGCGGGTGAGCGTCGCGACGGCGCTGTGGGTTTTCGCCGATCGCTTCCGGAGGTCCGCGCAAGATCGGATCGAGGCGGGTGGGCCGCGCCGGCAAACCATCGGGTCGGTCGCAGGGCAGGTGATGATTCTGATCGCACACACCGTTCGCAGGACGAGGACGGAGAAGTCATCCGTCTCATCCCGGCTCGCAAGGGCGATCCGAAGGAGAAACGCTGAGGCGCTTTCCAAAATCAGCCCTGTCGTGCTTGCGAGAAGCAGTCCCCCCCTGGCCCGTCGTGTTACAGGGGCGATGAAAGTGTCTGGTTTGTTACGCGAGTTGGACCGGTAGTCGGCGGCTAGGGGAGCTTCTTCCGTCGCCATCAGACTGGGGTGTGGGGAAAGGCCGGTGATGGCGAGAGAAGGTCGGGGGCAAGCATGAGCAGGCGTTCCTGCTCAGTCAGCGGCACCGCTGCGCCGGTACGGTCGCGCGGATGGCCGGGTCGGAGCCGCCCAAGAGGTATTGATCTTCTACCGACTTTGAGCGCACGAACGGCGCCATGGCGTGAGGGGTCCGTCCCGGGGGGTAGCCATGCGGTGCCGGCGGTGTGCAGCCTGCGGGGCGAGTTTTCGGCCGCGCCCGCAAATTCCCGCGCAGCGATTCTGTGGTCAGCCGGACTGCCAGCATGAACGCCGGCGGCGGTGGAAGCGCGGCAAGCGCCAGACGGATGCGGATTACCGCGAGAACCAGGCCCGTGCGCAGCGCGCCTGGAGCGAGCGCCACCGCGAGTACTGGCGCGAGTACCGACGCGAACATCCCCGATACAGTGAACGCAACCGCCAGCAGCAGCGGGTGCGCAATGCGCGTCGAGGTGCCCGGGAGGGTTCAGGCGTGATTGCAAAGAGGAACGCGTCGGAGGCGATCGGCCCTGAGTTTTCCGGCACTTACGTGCTCACGCCTGTGGCGGAAGAGCCGATTGCAAAGAGGAACGCGTGGACGGTGAAAATCACTGCGATATCAAGGGACTTGCCGCCGAGGGGATGATTGCAAAGAGAGTACTCGATAGGCGTTGCGGGGCAGCGCTCGTATCGTGGGATGCATGGCCGGGATATCCGATCCACGAGGGGCTCTGCAGGTGGAGCTGCATCAACTGACGCTGCGCTACGAGCATTTGCGCAAGCGCCACCCCCGGCAAGAGCGGGCGCTGCTGAGCTCGCTGTCGGAGAGCGAGCAGCTGTTGCCGATTGTGGTGGTGAGCGAGGCCGAGCGGTTTGTACTGATCGACGGCTACAAGCGCGTGCGAGCGCAGAAGCGTCTGGCGCGCGATACGGTGCGGGCCACGTGTTGGCAGGTCGCGGAGGTCGAGGCGCTTTTATTGGAGCGAGGCCTGCGCCGGGGGACCGAGGATGCACTGGACCAAGCCTGGTTGATGGCGGAGTTACAGGAACGATTTCACTGCTCGATGGACGAGCTCGCGCGGCGTTTTGAACACAGCAAAAGCTGGGTCAGCCGGCGATTAGCACTGTTGCAGGTCCTGCCGGCAACCATCCAGGAGCAGGTGCGCGTGGGCACCGTGAGCGCCCACGCGGCCATGAAGTATTTGGTGCCGTTGGCGCGCGCCAACGCAGCTGCCGTGCAGCAGCTGGCGGGGGCTCTCACAGCGCTGAAGCCGACGACGCGGGAAGTGGGGGCGCTGTATGGCGGCTGGCAATCCGGCACACAACGCACGCGTGAGCTGATCCTGCATAGCCCGCAGATCTATCTGCAGGCGCAGGCGGCGCGGACCCCCGCGCCGCCCTCGGCTACACAACGCTTTCTGCAGGATCTGGGCGCGCTCGCAGGGATCGCGCGGCGTGCCCACGGTGCGCTCGAGGGGGGACTGCTGCAACAGCTGCTCGAGAGCGAGCGGCTCGAGGTGAAGGAGGCGTTCGCGCGCGCGAACACCGAGCTGCAACGACTCATCCACCGTGTAGAACTGGAGGGCGCAGCATGTTAGATGAAGCCACGCGGACTGCGATCTTAAAGCTCCACGAACAAGGCCACGGCACTCGCAAGATCGCCCACGCCCTGGACGTGGCGCGCGCCACGGTCCGCCAGGTAATCGACAGCGGTTCAGCGGCGGTCCCGCCATTGGTACGCGCGGAGCTCGCCGAAGCCTACCGGGAGCAGATCCTCGAGCTCTACGCCCGGTACGAAGGACATCTCGGCCGGGTGCACGAAGCGCTCGGCCGAGCGGGAGCGGCGCTCTCGTATCCGGCCCTCACCGCCTTTTGCCGCCGACACGGCATCGGGACCGCCCCGCCGGCGCCTGCGGGGCGGTACCTGTTTACCCGGGGGCAGGAGATGCAGCACGACACGAGCCCCCACCGGGCGAAGATCGGCGAGGTCGTGACTGCGGTACAGACGGCATCCGTCGTCTTATGCTTCTCGCGGCTGATCTTCTTCCAGCACTACCCGCGCTTCACGCGCTTTGAGTGCAAAGCCTTTCTCGCCCAGGCCATCGCCTACTTCGGTGGGAGCGCGGCGACCTGCATGATCGACAACACCCATGTCGTGGTCGCTTCCGGCACGGGAGCGAGCATGATCCCGGCCCCCGAGATGCTCGCCTTCGCCGAGCGCTACGGCTTTACCTTCAAAGCGCACGAGAAGGGCGATGCCAACCGCTCGGCGCGTGTGGAAGCGCCGTTCCATCGGATCGAGAAGGGCTTTCTGGCCGGGGAGAGCTTCACCGACTGGACGGACCTGAACCAGAAGGCACGGCAAACGTGCGAGAGGTGGAATGCGGCATGGTCGAACAAGCTGCACGCGAGCCGCCGGGAGCTCTTCGCGGCCGAGCAGCCGTATCTGAAGCCCCTACCGCTTTACGTCCCGGAGGTCTATCAGCTGCACACGCGCATCGTGGACGCGGAAGGCTTCATCCACCTCAACCGTATCCGCTACTCCGCCCCCTATCAGCTCATCGGTCGCATGCTCGAGGTCCGCGAGACCCTCGAGCGGGTCGATCTGTACGACGGACCGCGCCGGGTGGGCACGCATCCGCGAACCTGTGGACCCTGGGACGCCTATGTGATCGATCCAGCGCACCGGCCCCCGAGGGGTCAGGGACTCACCCGCCACCGCCAGCCGGCACCGGAGGAAATCGAGATGCTGCAGCTCGAGCCCCGAGTCGCCCCTTACCTCAAAGCCCTCAAGCGGCACGTCGGGGACCGGCGGGCGCCGTTGCGTCGGCTACTGGCCATGCTGCAAGAGTATCCGCGCGAGGCCTTCCTCGGCGCCTTGGCCAGTGCCGAGCGCTATGGCCTCTTTGATCTGGATCGGCTGGAGAGAATGGTGCTGCGGCAGATCGAGGAGGAGTTCTTTGTACTGACGCCGCTCGAGCCGGAGTCGGGCAATGAATGAGGATCTCAAGCAGTTGCTGCAGAACCTGAAGCTCAAGACCCTCGCCGCGCGCTTCGATGAGATGCTCGCCGCCGCCGAGAAGAACGGCACGCCCATCCCGACGTTCATCGCCCAGCTGCTGCGCGCCGAGTGGCACGCGCGTCAGGAACAGGCGCTGGCAGCGCGCATCCACCGGGCGAAGTTCAAGGAGCACTGGACCCTCGAGTCCTTTCCCTTCAAGGAGCAAAAAGCCGTCAAGGAGCGTCAGATCCGCACCCTCGCGGAGTTGGAGTTCATCCCCAAAGCCGAGAACATCGTGTTTATCGGTGAAACCGGGGTCGGCAAGACCGGGTTGATGGTGGGGCTGGCGCGCAAAGCGGTGCAGAACGGCTATCGGGCACTGTTCATCCAGGCGCAGGACCTGTTCGATGAAATGTACGCCTCCATCGCCGATCGCTCCTCACGCAAGCTCCTGAAGTCCCTCGCCAACGTCGATGTCTTGGCCGTCGACGAACTCGGATATTGCAACATAAAAACAGAGCAAACAAACATCTTCTTCAAGCTCATGGAAGAACGGCATCGACGCAAGCCGACTTTGATTACAACGAACCTCCCATACCCTGCCTGGCAGGACTTCCTTGGCAACCCCGCCCTCACCAAGGCGCTGTTGAGTCGTCTGCGCGAGCGCTGCCACACCATCACCATCGATGGCCCTTGCATCCGCCCGCAGACCGGCTAGCCCGAGCCGCACTCCCCAAGAACATCTCGGACATCGTGGGTGCGTCGATCATTTAGTCCCGCCACGTTATCCTCCTTGCGCAACATCCCCGTCGATGAGGCGCTGAGCCTGCTCGCAATCGACTTCAAGGCCGATCCCACCTACCGGCCCCTCAAAGATCCAGGCAGCCGTCGCTGGCACGTACGCACCGCCTACGGGGAGTTCGAGATCCTCACGACAGGCCGCGCCAAGTGGTACGACACCCGTGCGCACAGAGGCGGTGGCGGCGCCATCGATCTGGCCATGCACCTGCTGCATGTTCCCTTCGTCAATGCGGTCACGCTGCTCGCCGAGGCTCGGGGGTCGGCTGCTTGATCCTTCTCGGGGAGCAGTCCTTGCACCCCAATGACCCAGGCTCTCTCCATAGCCGCCCTCCCGGAGGCTACTCGCCTCATATCGAGGCAAGGGCTGCTCGATCAGAATGAACCGGAGTCTTGCGCGCAACCCTGTAACCCGTGCGGACTACTTCTGCAGAGCAAAGTCGGGCTGATTTTGCCGAGCGCCGCAGGGAGAAACGACGCTATGCGCAAAATCGGCAAGCGCAAAGTTGATATGTCGAAGCGGCCTCGGTTGTCCGCGAAACAACAGGCGGAGCTCAAGGGGCTGGCCGTGGCGCCGCATGAGCAGATCGAGCACGGTGATATTGCGCCTCTGTCGAACGAGTTTTGGAAGGTCGCCGAGCGTGGGCGGTTCTACAAGCCCATCAAGAAATCCACCACCGTTCGGGTGGACGCGGATGTTCTGGCGTGGCTAAAAAGCCAGGGCAAGGGATATCAGACGCGCATCAACGCCATTTTGCGCAAGGCCATGTTGCGCGCGTTGGCCGGCACAGACCCGCCGCGGTGACTTCGGGGCCGCGACGGCGGCATCCCGGAGAAGCGGCTGCGGCTCAATCGGTATACGCCCGGTCTTCAACATTACGCGAGCCGTGCCAGTGGTTTTCGGGTCCAACGGGACGATCCGTTGACTTCGCCCGCAAGCACAGAGCAGCGACGCTTCCGGCGCTACGCCAACGCCCGCATCGCGGCACCCTCGGTAGTGCGATCGATGGGCGGGGTGATGATGGACGAGGTCCTGACCGGATCCGACAATCGTCGGATCGCGCCATACTCTCCGCGCACTCCTGGGGCTCATCGCACGTACCCCGGAAAGCGGCGCAAGGCCGCGCCGCCGGGCCGATTTGCTAAATTGCCATGAGGGGCGCAGAAATGCGCGATAGATTACTTTCTGAATCAGGCGTAAGTGTTTGGAAATAAACAGAGAAATATCCGTCGCGCCGATGATGGACTGGACCGACCGGCACTGCCGGTACTTCCTGCGGGGGTTCTCGCCGCAGACGCTCCTCTACACGGAAATGATCACCGCTGCGGCCATCACTCGCGGTGATGCCGCGCGCCTGCTTGCCTTCGACCCCGAGGAGCATCCGCTCGCGCTGCAGCTCGGGGGCAGCGAGCCGCGCGAGCTCGCCGCGGCGGCGCGCCTGGGCGAGGCGGCCGGATACGATGAGATCAATCTCAATTGCGGTTGCCCGAGCGAGCGGGTGGCGAGCGGCGCCTTCGGCGCCTGCCTGATGCGCGAGCCGCTGCGGGTCGCGGAGTGTGTCGCGGCGATGAGCGCGGCCGTGCGGGTGCCGGTGACGGTCAAGATGCGTATCGGCGTGGTGAGCGGGGCGCATCGGGATGTGGCTGGAGCGCTCGAGCGCTTCGACGAGGCGGATTTCCAGGCCCTGCATGAGTTCGTGGCGCTGTGCCGCGAGGCCGGCTGCCGGGTGGCGATCGTGCATGCGCGCAAGGCAGTGCTCGGCGGGCTCTCGCCGAAGGCCAACCGGGAGGTTCCGCCGCTGCGCTACGAGGTGGTGCGCCGCCTGAAGGGCGCCTTCGCCGATCTGCCGGTCGTGGTGAACGGCGGCATCCGCACCGCGGATGCGGCCCTCGAGGCGTTGACCTGGTGCGATGGCGTGATGCTCGGCCGTGAGGCCTATCATCGCCCGGTGCTGCTCGAGGAGCTCGACCGCGCGCTGCGCGCCGGATCGACCCCCGCCTCCCGCGAGGCGCTGCTCGAGCGGATGGCTCGCTATGCCGAGAGGCGCCTCGCCGAGGGCCATTCGCTCGGCAGCATCACCCGGCACATGCTGGGACTGTATGCCGGTGAGCCGGGGGCCAGGGAGTACCGGCGGTTGATGAGCGAAGGGGCGCGCGCCGGCGGGGCGGACGCGGGCCTGATCCGGCGCGCCGCGGCGGCAACGCGGCCGGCGGCAGTGCCCGGCGTGCTCGACGTGTGAGCTATTCGTACTTCTCACCAATGGCGCCCCGGCGCGCCTCGCGTATAATCCGTGTGCGGACTTATGTCCAATCGAGACAACCAACAGCAGGGGAGGACGGTTGACCGCCCAAACGACGGGTAAGGACGTCGAACTTGCGGTACTGTTCGCGGACGTCGTCGGTTCAACCCGGCTTTACGAGCGCATGGGCGAGCAGCGGGCGCGCGACATGGTGGCGCTGTGCGTCGATGTGATGCGGACGGCCACCGAGCAGTACCGCGGCACGGTCATCAAGACCATGGGCGATGAGGTCATGGCGACCTTCCCGAGCGCCGATGAGGCGCTGAACGCCGCCGCCCAGATGCAGAAGCAGATCGGCGCGAGCGCGCAGCTGCGCGTCGACGGCCAGCCGGTCGCGATCCGCGTCGGGTGCCATTTCGGGCCGGTGGTGGTCGAGAGCCATGACGTGTTCGGCTCGACCGTGCATACCGCCAACCGCATGACCAGCCAGGCCAAGGCGGGGCAGATCATCACCACCGAGGCGACGGTGGGGCAACTCACCGGCCAGTGGCGCTCGGCCTGCCGCCTGATCGACACCGCGCCGATCAAGGGCCAGCGCAACGAGGTGCCGCTCTACGAGGTGCTCTGGCAGGCCGATGACGTCACCAGCATGGTGCGCACGGTGGGGCAGGAGACGGACCGCTCGTACTGCACGCGATTGCGCCTGTGGTGGCTCGATCAGGAGCTGCTGATCGACGAGCAGCGACCGATCCTCACCATCGGCCGGGCGGATGAGAACGATCTGGTGGTCAAGGGCAATCTGGTCTCGCGGCTGCATGCGCGCATCGAGTTTGCGCGGCACAAGTTCACGCTGGTCGACCACAGCACCAACGGCACGTTCGTGCGCGAGAGCGACGGCGAGGAGTCGTTCGTGCGCCGCGACTCGCTGCAGTTGAAGGGCGGTGGCCTGATCAGCCTCGGGCGCATCCCCGAGGGCGAGTCCGCCCAGACGATCCGCTTCGTCTGCGAGCGCGACTAGCTGACGCCGCTCACCGGCCGAGCGCGCCGGCGGTCTTGTCCAGCTGCTCGATCATCTGCGCCGGCAGCCGCTCGCCGTACTGTTCGAGGTAGGCGCGCGTCTCGGCAATCTCCTTGCGCCACAGGGGCACATCGACCGCGAGCAGCGCGCGCAGCGTCTGCGGCTCGAGGGTCATGCCGCGGGTATTCAAGTCCTCGGGCCGCGGCAGCAAACCGATGCCGCCGTCGAGCGCGGCGGCCCGGCCCGAGCACCGTTCGAGCATCCAGGCGAGCACCCGCAGGTTCTCCCCGTAGCCCGGCCAGAGGAACTTGTTGTGCGAGTCCCGCCGGAACCAGTTGACGTGGAAGATCCGCGGCGGCCGGCTGAGCTTGGCACCGACGGCGAGCCAGTGCCGCCAGTAATCGGCGAAGTTGTAACCGCAGAACGGCTGCATGGCCATCGGATCGCGCCGCACCACGCCGACCTGGCCGACCGCCGCGGCAGTGGTCTCGGAAGCGACCGACGCGCCGACCAGCACCCCGTGCGCCCAGTCGCGGGCCTCGTACACCAGCGGCGCGACCTCGCGGCGCCGGCCGCCGAAGACGATGGCCGAAATCGGTACGCCGCGCGGATCGTCCACCAAGGGGGAGCACGACGGGTTGCGCCGGGCCGAGACGGTGAAGCGCGAGTTAGGGTGGGCCGCAGGCCCGTTGGCCGGATCGTACGGCCGGCCCTGCCAGTCCGTGACCGGCGTGCCGCCGCTGAGCCCCTCCCACCAGGGACGGTTGTCGGCGGTGAGCGCGACGTTGGTGAAGAGCGTCTCGCGCCGGATCATGTTGTAGGCGTTGCGGTTGGTCTCGGGATTGGTGCCCGGCACCACGCCGAAGTAGCCGGCCTCGGGGTTGATGGCCCACAGCCGCCCGTCGGGGCCGGGATGCAGCCACGCGATGTCGTCCCCGACGGTGCACACTTCCCAGCCGGGCATGCTCTCGGGCGGGATCAGCATCGCCAGGTTGGTCTTGCCGCAGGCCGAGGGAAAGGCCGCGGCGATGTAGTGGGTCTCGCCGCGCGGGCTGCGCAGGCCGACGATCAGCATGTGCTCGGCGAGCCAGCCTTCCGAGCGCGCCTGCCAACTCGCGATGCGCAGCGCATGGCACTTCTTGCCGAGCAGCGCGTTGCCGCCGTAGCCGGAGCCGAAGCTCTCGATCGCCAGCTCCTCGGGGAAGTGCATGATGAAGCGGCGGTTGGGATCGAGCTCCCCGGTGGAGTGCAGCCCGCGCACGAACGTGCCCTCGCGCGCGATGCGCTCCAGGGCCGGGCGGCCGGCGCGCGTCATGATCAGCATGTTGATGGCCACGTAGGCGCTGTCGGTGATCTCCACCCCGCAACGCGCGAGCGGCGAGTCGACCGGGCCCATGCAGTAGGGAATCACGTACAGCGTGCGCCCGCGCATCGAGCCGCGGAACAGCTCTCGCATCTTCGCGCGCGCCGCCTGCGGGTCCATCCAGTTGTTGTTCGGACCCGCATCCTCCTTCGAGCGCGTGCAGATGTAGGTCAGGTGCTCGACCCGCGCCACGTCGGCCGGATCGGAGCGGTACAGATGGCAGTCGGGGAATTCCTTCGCATCGAGCCGCAGCAGCTCACCGCTGCGCACCAGCTCGGCGGTGAGCCCGTCGCGCTCGGCCTTCGTCCCCTCGCACCAGCGCACATCGTCCGGCTGCGTCAGCTCGCGCACGGAGTCGACCCACTCGCTGACGGCGCGGCTCAACTGCGACATCGGCTTCGGCAGGGGAGAAGCGGTAGCCATGCTCGCGATACCTCATCTGGGGCACCATCGCGGTTCGCGGCCCGCATCGGCGCCGAAGGTCTGGGGACGGGTGGACCCGCCGGCTCTTGGAATCAGTATAGCTGCGCGTCGGGTCGCATCTCATAAAGTACGATAATAGGGGCCAATTTGTTCCATAATCGTACACTGCCGCAGCGACGGGAAACGCAGTCTTGCCCATGAACCCCGGGCCCGCGGGGGCGGGCGTGCGCCGACCGCGCGCACCGTACAATGACGGGATGTTGGATCTCGAGGACATTTTCGGCGCCGGCGGCCCGCTCGAGGCGGCGCTGCCGGACTTCACCGTTCGCGAGCCGCAGCGGCGCATGGCCGAGCGTGTCGCCGCGGCCATCGCGGGCCGCGAGGCGCTGGTCATCGAAGCGGGCACGGGCACCGGCAAGACCTTCGCCTACCTGGTCCCGGCGCTGCTCTCCGGTGCCCGGGTGCTGATCTCCACCGGGACGCGCACGCTGCAGGATCAGCTCTATGCCAAGGACCTGCCGCTCGTGGCGCGGGCCCTCGGGCGGCCGGCCACCGTGGCGGTGCTCAAGGGGCGGTCCAATTACCTCTGCCGCTACCGCCTGGCCCAGGGCGAGGCCGCCTTGCCGCTGCCGCTGCCGACCGGCATGCCCGGGGCCGAGGCGCCGCTCGAGCGCATCCGCGGCTGGGCGCTGACCACCCGCACGGGCGATCTCGCCGAGGTGGCCGGGCTCGCCGACTCCGACCCGGTGTGGGCCGAGGTGACTTCGACCCGTGACAACTGCCTCGGCGCGCGCTGCCCGGAGCTCTCCCGCTGCCACGTCGCCCTGGCGCGGCGCGCGGCGATCGAGGCCGACGTGGTGATCGTCAACCATCACCTGCTGCTGGCCGATCTGGCGCTGAAGGAGGACGGCTTCGGCGATCTGCTGGGCGCCGCCGATGCCGTCATCCTGGATGAGGCCCATCAGATCCCGGACCTGGCCACGCAGTTCTTCGGCGCCGAGGTCGGCAGCCGCCGCATCGAGACGGTCCTCGCCGACCTCGAGGGGCACCTGAAGCGCCGCGGCGGCGCGGACCAGGCCCTGCCGCAGCGCACGCTGCTCGAGGCGGCCGGTGCGGTGCACGCATGCGTTGCCCGCATGACGCGCGCTCTGGAGGGGCGCAGCACGCGGCTCGAGTGGGCCGAGGCCGAGCCGCTGCTCGGCTCGGATGTCGCGACGCTGCGCGCGCGTCTCGGCGCACTCACCGAACGGCTGCGCGGTTGCGAGACGGACGCGCCGCTTGCGGCGCTGGCCGAGCGCTGCGCGGAGCTCACCGCGAGCCTCGAGCGCATCGGCGCGAGCGATTCTCTCGAGGGAGCCCGCAGCGTGCAGCCGCTGCGGCGCGGCTTCACGCTGAGTCTGATGCCGTTCGACATCGCGCCGCGCTTTCAGGCTCTGATCCAGGCGCGCCCCTGCGCGTGGATCTTTACCTCCGCGACGCTCTCCCTGGGCGAGGACTTCGGGCACTTCACCAGCCGGCTCGGCCTCGCCGAGGCCGACACGCTCAAGATCGACAGTCCCTTCGACTTCGAGCGCCAGAGCCTGCTGTTTCTGCCCGAGGGGCTGCCCGAGCCGCAGAGCCCGGAACACCTGAGCGCGGTGATGCGCCTGGCGCGCGAGCTCATCGAGGCCGCAGACGGGGGCGCGTTCGTGCTGTTCACCAGCCACCGCTCGCTCGCCCGGGCCGCCGCCCTGTGGCGCGCCGCCGGTGCGCCGCTCGCCCGCTACCGGCTTCTGGTGCAGGGCGAGGCGCCGCGCGAGCGGCTGCTGCAGGCGTTTCGCGCCGACGGCAATGCCGTGCTGTTCGGGACGGCGAGCTTCTGGGAAGGGGTGGACGTCAAGGGCGATGCGCTGCGGCTCGTGATCATCGAGAAGCTTCCCTTCGCCTCGCCCGAGGATCCTCTGGTGCGCGCGCGCATCGCGCACCTCGAGGCGAGCGGCGCCAACGCCTTCCGCGACTATCAGCTGCCGGAGGCGGCGCTCGCCCTGAAGCAGGGCGTCGGCCGGCTGATCCGCAGCGAGCAGGACTTCGGGGTGGTGGCCATCTGCGACCCGCGGCTCGGTACGCGCGGCTACGGCAAGGTGCTGCTCGCGGCGCTGCCGCCGATGTCGCGCACCCGCCGCGAGGCCCAGGCGGTCGAGTTCCTGCGCCGCCACGTGGCCGCGCCGCCCGCTCTGGAGGCGCTGCCATGAGGCTGCTCGCGCTCGATACCGCCACCGAGAACTGTTCGGCGGCGCTGCGAGTCGGCGAGCAGCTGCTCACGCGCGAGCTCGAGAGCGCCCGCGGTCATGCCGAGCACATCCTGCCGATGATCGATGAGCTGCTTGCCGAGGCGGACCTGGCGCTCGCGGCGCTCGATGCGATCGCCTTCGGCCGCGGGCCGGGCTCCTTCACCGGGGTGCGCCTCGCGGCCAGCATCACGCAGGGGCTGGCCTTCGGCGCCGGGCTCGGCGTGGTGGCCGTGTCGGATCTGCGCGCGCTTGCGCAGCGCGCGTTCGATCTCGATCCGCGCGGCACGCGCGTGTTGGTGTGCAATGATGCGCGCATGGGCGAGGTGTATTGGGCGGCCTACACGCGCCACGAGGCGCTCGCCGAGCCGGCCGGTCCCGAGCGGGTGGGCGCCCCCGAGACGCTTGCGCCGTCGGCGGCCGGGACTCTGGGCGCCGGGCGGGGATTTGCCGCCTACCCGCAGCTGGCCGCGCGCGCCGGCGTTCTCGTTCCGGCGGGCTGGCAGCGGCTGCTGCCGCGCGCGGCGGACATCGCCCGCCTGGCCGAGCCCGAGGTGCGCGCCGGCCGGCTCCTTGCGCCCGAGCAGGCTGTCCCCATTTATGTGCGCGACAGCGTCGCGCGACCGTCATCGCCGTGACATATATGATTGACTGTCATGATTCTGAAACACGTTTGACTTCAAATAGTCGCGCTCTTCAGGCGCGGAATATGGCAGGAAAGCTGATCCTAATCGTAGAAGATGAGCCCGCGATCCGTCAGATGATCGCCTTCGGACTGCGGCGCGCCGGGTTCGAGGTGCGCGAGGCGGTCGACTACCGTCAGGCGCGCGAGGCCCTCGCCGATGAGCGGCCGGATCTGGTGCTGGTCGATTGGATGCTGCCCGACATGAGCGGCCTTGAGCTCACCCGCACCCTCAAGCGCGACCGCGAGACCCGCGAGCTGCCGGTCATCATGCTCACCGCGCGCGCCGAGGAGGCAGACAAGGTCACCGGACTCGAGAGCGGCGCCGATGACTACGTGACCAAACCGTTCTCCCCGCGCGAGCTCATTGCGCGCATCAACGCGGTGCTGCGCCGCGCCGGGACGGCCGGTCTCGATCAGGTGGTGGAGTTCGAGGCGCTCAAGCTCGATCAGCAGGGCCAGCGCATCACCGTCGACGGCCGGACCGTGCCGCTCGGCCCGACCGAGTACCGCATGCTCGAGTTCTTCATGACGCACCCCGAGCGGGTGTTCAGCCGCGATCAGCTGCTCGATAGGCTCTGGGGCGGCAATGTCTACGTGGAGGAGCGCACCATCGACGTGCACGTGCGGCGACTGCGCAAGTCGCTCGAGAAGTTCGGCCTGGACCGCTTCGTGCAGACGGTGCGCGGCTCCGGCTACCGATTCTCCGCCAAGGCGGAGTGATGCGCCCGGGGCACGCGGCACTCGGCTACGCCGCGGCCCGGGTGGCGGGCGCGGCGCTCGCCGGCGTGCTGCTCGGGGCGCTCCTCGGGCGGCCCTTTGGCGGCATGGCGCTCGCGCTGACGGCGTATCTGCTGTGGCACCTGGCCATGCTCTACCGCGTCGAGTGGTGGCTGCAGCACAGGAGCGTCACCGAGCCGCCCGAGACCGGTGGGGTGTGGGGCACGGTCATCTCGCTCGTCGCCCGCCTGCACCGGCGCAAGCGCTTTCACAAGGAGCGCTTCGTGCAGCTGATGCGCCAGCTGCAGCTGTCGACCGCGGCGCTGCCGAACGGCGTGGTCATTCTCAACGCCCAGCGCGAGATCGTCTGGTTCAACCGCATGGCGGGGCGGCTGCTCGGGCTGCGCCGGGACACCGATCTCGGCGTGCGCATCGAGAACCTGCTGCGCGAGCCGCAGTTCGGCCGCTACCTCGCCAAGGGCGATTACGCCAATCCCGTGATCGTGCGCCGCTCGAGCCCGCAGGACAGCTACCTCTCGGTGCAGCTGGTCGCCTACGGCGACGGCCAGCAGCTGCTGCTGGTCGCGGACGTGTCGCGGCAGATGCGCCTCGAGGCGGTGCGGCGGGATTTCGTGGCCAACGCCTCGCACGAGCTGCGCTCGCCGCTCACCGTGATCTCGGGCTATCTCGAGACGCTGAGCCAGGATCCTGCGCTCGATGCGGAGTTCGCCGCGCCCGTTGCCGAGATGCGCCGCCAGGCCGAGCGCATGAACGCCATTGTGCGCGATCTGCTCGAGCTGTCGCGGCTGGAGGAAACCGACGAGCGCGCCGGCGGCGAGCCGCTCGATGTGGCGGGCCTCATGGCGCTGCTGCGCCGCGACGTCCTTGCCCGGCCCGTGCACCCGCGCGAGGTGCGCCTGCGCATCGATTCGGACGCGGCGCTGATCGGCAAGGAGTCCGAGATCCACTCGGCCTTCTCCAACCTGGTCGACAACGCGGCCAAGTACACCCCGCCCGAGGGCGCGATCGAGATGCGCTGGTGGAGCGACATCGAGGGCGGGCATTTCGCCGTGACCGACACCGGCATCGGCATCCCGGCCGAGCACATTCCGCGGCTCACCGAGCGCTTCTACCGGGTCGACCCGGGACGCTCGCGCGCCACCGGCGGCTCGGGGCTGGGCCTGGCCATCGTCAAGCACGTCCTGCAGCGCCACGGCGCGGAGCTCGAGATTCAGAGCACGCCGGGCAAGGGCAGCACCTTCACCTGCCATTTCCCGCCCGAGCGGGTGCTGCTGCCGGAGGCGGCGCGCTCGAGCGGCTAAGCGGCACTGCTTGGGCTATGATCGAGGATAGCCCCCAGAGGTGCTGACCGATGGAAACCGCCGACCTGACCCATCACATCTCCCGCCGCTTCAACGAGGACCTCGAGCGCGTGCGCAGTAGGGTGCTCGCGATGGGTGGGTTCGTGGAGCAGCAGATCCACAAGGCCATCAGCGCGCTGCTCGAGGGCGACAGCTCCCTCGGCGAGGCCGTGGCGCTCGCCGATCACCAGGTGAACAACATGGAGGTGTCGATCGACGAGGAGTGCAGCCGCATCCTCGCCACGCGCGCCCCGGCGGCGGGCGACCTGCGCGTGATCGTCGCCATCATCAAGACCATCACTGACCTGGAGCGCATGGGGGACGAGGGCGAGAAAATCGGCTACATCGCCTCGCGGCTCGCGACCATGGAGCGCCCCGCCGACAAGTACCGCGAGATCAAACACCTCGGCCGCATCGTCACCGAGATGGTGCACGCGGCGCTCGATGCGTTCGCGCGCATGGACGCGGAGGCGGCGCTGCAGGTGGCCCGCCAGGACCGGCTGGTCGACGAGGAGTACGAGGCGATCCAGCGCCAGAGCATCACCTTCATGATGGAAGATCCGCGCAGCATCCGCCGCGCGCTCGATGTGATGTGGGTGGTGCGCGCGCTCGAGCGCATCGGCGATCATGCCAAGAACATCAGTGAGTACGTCATCTATATGGTCTACGGCAAAGACGTGCGGCACACCTCCCTCGATGACGTCGAGCGGGCGCTCGGACAGCGGCCGGCGCCCGCGCAAGGCGAGGAAGGAGCCGGCTCGTGAGCGGCGAGGGGCTGGGTGCGGCGCTCGCGCGCGGCGCGCTGCGCCGCCGGGTGAATCTCGCCGGCTTTCTCCTCTGCGCGGGGCTGATCGCCTACGCGATCTACGCGCAGTTCGATCTGCACCTGGATCCGTGCCCGCTCTGCATCTTTCAGCGCATCGGCATCGCGAGCCTCGGGGTGCTCTTTCTGCTCGCGGCCCTGCACCATCCGCGCCGCTGGGGCGCACCGGTGTACGCCGTGCTGATCGCGCTCGCGGCGCTCGCGACCGTGGGTGTCGCGGGCCGCCAGATCTACCTGCAGCATCTGCCGGCGTGGGAAGTCCCCTCGTGCGGCGCGCCCCTGTCGGTGATGCTGCAGTACATGCCCTTGACCGCGGTCATCCGCCGGGTGCTCACCGGCAGCGGCGAGTGCAGCGTCATCAACTGGACGTTCCTCGGGCTCGCGATGTCCGAGTGGGTGGTGATCTGGGCGCTTGCGCTCGGGACCGTCGGGTTCGTGGTGAACCTGCGCCGGCTCAGGTGAGCAGATTCGCGAGCACGTTGACGTACATCCGGTGCAGCGCCTCGATGTCCTCGACGCGCACGCACTCGTTGACCTTGTGAATGGTCGCGTTCACCACGCCGAGCTCGACCACCTGCGCGCCGAGCGGGGCGATGAAGCGCCCGTCGGAGGTGCCCCCGCCGGTCGAGAGCTGCGGTCGTGAGCCGCTGACCGACTGGATCGCCGCGCACACCGCCTCGGAGAGCACCCCCGGGGGCGTGTAGAACGGCTCGCCCGAGAGGTACCACTCGAGCGTGAAGCGCACGCCGTGCTTGCGCAGGATCCCCTCGACCGTCTCCTTCAGGCCCTCGAGCGTCTGCACCGGGCAGTAGCGGATGTTGAACCGCGCCCTGAGCTCCCCGGGGATCACGTTCGGGGCGCCCGTGCCGGCGTTGAGATTGGAGATCTGGAAGCTGGTCGGCTCGAAGTGCTCGGTGCCCTCATCCCAGACACGCTGGGTGAGCTCGGCGAGCGCCGGGGCCAGCGTGTGCACGGGGTTTTCCGCCAGATGCGGATAGGCCACGTGCCCCTGCACGCCGTGCACGGTTAGCCGGCCGCTGAATGAGCCGCGCCGGCCGATCTTGATGGTGTCGCCGATCGCGCGCTCGCTCGAGGGCTCGCCCACCACGCACCAGTCGATGCGCTCGCCGCGCTCGGCGAACAGCGCCGCGATGCGCTTGGTGCCGTCGACCGAGGGGCCTTCCTCGTCGCTGGTGATGAGAAAGGCGATCCGCCCGCGGTGGCGCGGGTGAGCGGCGAGGAACGCCTCGGTGGCCGTGATCATCGCGGCGAGGCCGCTTTTCATGTCAGCCGCGCCGCGGCCGTAGAGCACCCCGTCGCGGATCGTCGGCACGAACGGGTCGCTCAGCCATTCCTCGAGCGGCCCGGTCGGGACCACATCGGTATGGCCCGCGAAGCACAGCACGGGCTCGGCCTGCTCGCCCCGCCAGGCCCAGAAGTTCGCCACGTTGCCGAAGGGCAGCGGCTCGATGTGAAAGCCGGCCTCGCGCAGCCGCTCGATCATGAGTGGCTGGCAGCCCTCATCGGCGGGCGTCACCGAGCGGCGGGCGATCAGATTCTGCGTCAGCTCGAGGGTAGGGGACATGTCTTCGCGAGACGGCGGGTAGTGGGGTGAGTGAGGCGGTCAGTGCCGCAGGCTGCGCCGCTTTATAGGACGAGCGAGCGGCGCGGGCAAGCCGATTTTGCGTGCGTGCGCGCTCGCGTCGGCGGCGGGTCTTGCTCCACGCCGGCGCGATCGAGCGCCGCCGACGGGCGGCTGCGCGCTGAGCGCCCAATGCAATGCGGGCGCCTCGAGCCGACGACCGGCGCCGCGCGCGATGCGCAGCATCCGGCTAGCCAACGCCTCGGCGCTGCGCCGGCGCCGGCCGAGCGCGGCTCTCGCATCGCATCAATGAGCTCCTTGACGTAGTGATATCCCTCGGCGAGCGCCCGCTGCCCTTTTGCGGTGGCGGCGTAGCGCCGCTGACGCCCGACTCGGCTGGCGCGCTCGCGCAGATCGCCTCGCTCGGTGAGCCGATGCAGCAGCGGATCGAGCGTCCCGGGGCCAATGGCGCAGCCGTGCCGGCGAAGCCCGCTTCGATGAGGCCGAGCCCGCAGAGGCCCTCTTCGGATGCGTGATGCAGCCCGCGCAGCTGAATCAGGCCACGCCAGAGTTCACTATGACGGCTTCGCGCGCGCACGGGCATCGTCGATAGCTTATCCCAGAATCATCCGCCAATGCGCCGGCTCCCGCCCTCACGCAACCGCCGCTCGGTGCCCTGCAGGGCGCAGCGGCCGCGCCGGCGCCCGGTCGTGGGGGCCTGCCGATCGAGGCGCGGCACGCAGCCCGCCGTCGCGAGCGCTCTCGCGGCGGCGGGCATGCGGCCCGTCACCTCTGGTAGGGGTAGTAGCGGAAGGAGGTCATGCCGACGAACATGTTCGCGCTCGGTGCCCCGCCGACCCCGGCGAAGGCCTTGCGCTCGAAATACTCGCCCTGCAGCCCCACCTGCATGTTGCCGAGGCGGCCCTGGTAGAACTTCCACCAGAACCCGCCGCTCAGCTCGCTCACCGAGCGGGTGTTGCCGACGCAGGTGCCGCCGGCGATCTGGCAGCCGCTGTTGTTGAACTCGGGGGCGCCGTAGCCGTAGGTCGCGTTCCCGACCGTGTAGTACGTCGCGCTCTCGCTCTCGCGGCCGGCATAGCCGTACACCGTCACGAAGGGATTCGGCGTGTAGATGAGCCCGAGCAGCACTTCGTACTCGCGGATGGGCGTCAGCCCGCCGGTGGGCGTCATGGTCACATCGGGCAGCTGCGCCGAGCCGTAGCGCCCGATGCCCTTGCCGAACAGCCCGCTCGCCTGGAAGGTGAGCTTGCTCGCCACCAGCGGCAGGATCATGCCCGCGCCGATGCCGCCGCCGGTGACGGTCTTGCCCTGCGTGGCGACGCTCGAGCGGAACCAGCGGCTGAGGCCATAGACCTCGTAATGCCCCCAGCCCGGATCGAAGGCCATCTTCACGATGACATCCGGCGCCACGTCGGTGGTGTAAGTCGTGGTGGAGTTCATCAGGCCGGCGGGATTGCCGCTGTTCTGATAGACCGTGCCCGGGGGAGGAAAGGTGCCGGCGGCCGTGCCCACGGAGTTGATGCCGTTGCCGGTGACGGCCTGCGGGCTTTCAATCGAGAAGCCGGCCGAGAACTTCTTGTTGAAGTGCTCGACGATGCGCAGCTGCGGCGTGCGCGTCCAGTTGAAGCCGACGATGTACTGGGCGTCGATGCCGAGTGGCGCATCCTCGTCGCGCGGATACAGGTCATCCTTGTAGAGCGTCGCGAGGCTCCAGTTCTGACCGGCGAGCACATCGAGCCCGGAGTCGGTCGTGAAGCGGGCGTAGAACACCCGCATGCGCATGGTGTAGCTGTTGCTCTCGCGCGAGTTCGAGGTCACGCCGGCGCTGAGGAAGTCCGTCTCGAAGTAGGCCTCGGCGCGCATGCCGTCGTACTTCTCACCCTGGGCGAGCAGCGAGAAGCGGCTCTGGCGCGCACTTTCGCGGAACTCCGAGATGTGGCTGTTGGGGTTGTTCGCGAAGGGAATGCCGGTGTTGAAGTCAGAGCCGACGTCGGCGGACTGGTTGCGGTTGCGGTAAATGGTGGCGAGCTCGGCAAAGCCCCCGAAGGTGAGGGTGAGCGGGCCGGTCTGGATGGCCGGTGCGCTCGGGGTTTGCGCGAACGCCGGCGCGCCGGCGCCGGCCAGAGCGATCGCTCCCACCGCGATCAGGGCGCGCGCAGCGGGGCGTGCGCGCTCGCTCTTGGGGGGCGGATTCATCTCTCTCATCGAAGCCATGGAGGCACTCCTGCAGGGGTGAGGTCGGTGTGGTCCCCGCTCGCGCGGGGAGGGGTCTGGGCGGCGGATTGCGATGCGATCAACTGGGGCAAGCCGGATCAGGATTGCCCTGCGTGGGATGAGGGGGGCGCGTGACCCTGCCGCGCGCGTTCGGGTCCGGCGCGAACGGGTCGGCCATCCCGGCGGGACGGGCACACTCGGGCGCGCCTGGGGACGCGATGCACGGC
The DNA here is from genome assembly GCA_021816775.1 of Pseudomonadota bacterium. Classification (GTDB taxonomy): domain Bacteria; phylum Pseudomonadota; class Gammaproteobacteria; order Steroidobacterales; family Steroidobacteraceae; genus 13-2-20CM-66-19. The sequence continues at coordinate 82,872 of JAKAXA010000002.1, read as the reverse complement.
GGAATCACGCGGGCCTCCTCTGACTCTTCGGCTCTCTCGTCCGAATACGCTTCGCGAGTGCGCGCGGCTTTCGTGACCGTTGCATGACACCGTGTCCCGAAACAGCGCCTGGCGCCTCGCTGCGCCCGTCACATGCAGGACGGGCCGAGGTGACGATTAAATGACGTGAATGTGACAATCCCATGACAGTCGCAAGCGATCGGGATCCGGGGCGCTCAGGTGATTGATCTGGATGCCCTGCGGGGCTGTGCGCGGTTCGCGCCGGGCCCGGCGCGGTCTGATGCGAGCTGTGATCCGGGCGCGGCGCCGCCAGGGGGCGCCACCATTGGCGCGGGGCCCTGGCGGATGCGCTTTCAGCCCGGGGGCGCGGCCGCGGGCGGGGGCAGGTGCCCCCGGCCGCGCCGGGCGGCGCCCGGGGCGCCCCGATGCAGGTGGCTCGCCGGGCGCGGCCCGATCGGCCGGCGACTTGCTGCCGGGGTTGCGGGCAGGCGACAATCCGCGCATGCCCTGTACCGATGCGTCCCTCGGGCGCCGCGCGGCGCGACGGCCGGCGGTGCGCTGCAATCAATGACGGACCTCGACGAGCCGGACATGCACCGATCAGCCTTGCGCAACGCGCCCGAAGCGCGCACATGAGCCAGCCGGCCGAGTGGGCAGCCGCGGCCGAGGCGGGCGCCGCGGCGCGCGCCGCCAGCAAGATCGAGGTGCGCCACCTCAATTTTCATTACGGCCGCCAGCAGGCTCTCAAGGACATCAATCTCACGCTGGCCGACCGCAGCATCACCGCCTTCATCGGCCCGTCCGGGTGCGGCAAATCGACCCTGCTCAGGGTGTTCAACCGCATGTACACGCTCTATCCGGGCCACCGCGCCAGCGGCGAGGTGCTGCTCGACGGCGAGGACATCCTGTCCCCGGCGGTCGACATCACCCGGCTGCGCCTGCGTGTCGGGATGGTGTTCCAGAAGCCGACGCCCTTTCCCATGTCGATCTTCGAGAACGTTGCCTTCGGGTTGCGCCTGGCGCGGCGCATCGGGCGCGCCGAGCTCACGCAGCGGGTCCATGCGGCGCTCGCGGACGCGGCGCTGTGGGAGGAGGTCAAGGACAAGCTGCACGAGGATGGACGCAGCCTCTCCGGCGGCCAGCAGCAGCGGCTGTGCATCGCGCGCAGCATCGCGCTCGAGCCCGAGGTCATCCTGCTCGATGAGCCGACCGCGGCGCTCGATCCGATCTCGACGCTGAAGGTGGAGGAGACGCTGCAGAACCTGCGCGAGCGCTTCTGCATCGTCATTGTCACCCACAATCTGCAGCAGGCCGCGCGTGTCTCGAGCACCACGGCGTTCATGTATCAGGGCGAGCTCATCGAGATCGGTCCCACCGGGCAGCTGTTCACCGCGCCGCGGGACCGCAGGACCGATGATTACGTCACCGGCCGGTTCGGCTGACAGGAGAGCAGCGGTGCAGGAAACCACGCGGCCCGAGAGTCCCGCCCCAGGGGCGAGCGCGGGCATGGCAAGCGGCGCGCTCGGCACCAAGCCGAGCAGCCGCGTGCACATCCCCGCCGCCCTGAGCGGCGATCTGGCGGGTCATCCGGCCGGTGAGCCCGAGGTGGCCGATCCGGTCTTCTCGTGCCGCTCGGTGAGCGTGTTCTACGGCGAGAAGCAGGCGCTCGTGGACGTGACGGTCGACATCGCGCGCGGCCAGGTGCTCGCCTGCATCGGCCCCTCGGGCTGCGGCAAGTCGACGTTCCTGCGCTGCCTGAACCGCATGAACGACACCATCCCCGGGGCGCGCGTCAGCGGCACGATCCTGCTCGACGGCCAGGACATCTACGACAAGCGCCAGGACGTGGCGCGCCTGCGCGCGCGCATCGGCATGGTGTTCCAGAAGCCCAACCCCTTCCCCAAATCCATCTACGACAACGTCGCCTACGGCCCGCGCATCCACAAGCTCACCCGCACGCGGGCCGAGCTCGATGAGCTGGTGTGCACCAGCCTGCAGCGCGCGGGCCTGTGGAGCGAGGTCAAGGACCGCCTGCACAGCCTCGGCACGGGGCTCTCGGGCGGGCAGCAGCAGCGCCTGTGCATCGCGCGGGCGCTCGCGGTGCAGCCGGAGGTGATCCTGATGGACGAGCCGTGCTCGGCGCTCGACCCGATCGCCACGGCGCGCATCGAGGACCTGATCGAGGAGCTGCACGGCACCTATGCGATCGTCATCGTGACGCACTCCATGCAGCAGGCCGCGCGCGTCTCGCAGCGCACCGCGTACTTCCACATGGGTCGCCTCGTGGAGGTGGGCGAGACCGACCGGCTGTTCACCAATCCCCGGCACCGGCTCACCGAGGACTACATCACGGGGCGGTTTGGGTGAGCCCGTCACGAAGACGCTCAACGCGTCTTCGTCAAGAGCGGACGGCCGCCCGGGACGGGCAGCACACCTTGGCTACTCCGCTGCCCGCAGCAGATCGTTGATGGAAGTCTTGGCGCGCGTCTGCGCATCGACGCGCTTGACGATGACCGCGCAGGCCAGCGCGTAGCGCCCGTCGGCCGAGGGCAGCGTGCCGGGCACCACCACGGAGCCCGCCGGGATCCGTCCGCGCAGGATCTGTCCGCTCGCGCGATCGTAGATGCGCGTGCTCTGCCCGATGAACACGCCCATGGAGATCACCGAGCCTGCCTCCACGATCACCCCCTCGACGATCTCCGAGCGCGCGCCGATGAAACAGTCATCCTCGATGATGGTCGGGCTCGCCTGCAGCGGCTCGAGCACCCCGCCGATGCCGACGCCGCCGGAGAGGTGCACGTTGCGCCCGATCTGGGCGCACGAGCCGACGGTCGCCCAGGTGTCGACCATGGTGCCGGCATCGACGTAGGCGCCGATGTTGACGTAGCTTGGCATCAGCACCGTGTTGGGCGCGATGTACGCGCCCTTGCGCACCACGGCATGCGGCACGATGCGCGCGCCGCCCTCGCGCAGCCGCTCGGCCGCCGCGCCGGCGTACTTCAGCGGCACTTTGTCGTAAAAGCGCGTGAAGCCGGCCTCGATGACGGCGTTCTCGCGTGTGCGGAAGTAGAGCAGCACCGCTTTCTTCAGCCATTCGTTGACGACCCAGCGGTCGGCCTGCCGCTCGGCGACGCGCGCGCGGCCGCTGTCGAGCCGCTCGATGCACTCATCGATCTGCCCCATGAGGCCGGGCGGCGCGCGGCCCGGCCCGAGCGTGGCGCGCGCCTCGAAGGCCGCCTCGATGGCCGACTGCAGCGCCGCGTCGCTCATGCGCTTCTGCTCTCTACGTAAGCGCGGATGCGCTCGGCGGCATCGACGCAATCGGCGACGTTCGGCACCAGGGAGATGCGCACGCGGCCGGCGCCGGGATTGCCCTGCGGGCCGCTGCGCGCGAGGTAGCTGCCCGGCAGCACCGTGACGGCCTGGGTGGCATGCAGCTCGCGGGTGAAGCGCTCATCGTCCCCGTCGGCGCCGACCTCGGTCCACAGATAGAACGCCCCATCGGGCTTCTCGACCGGCAGCACCGGCTTGAGAATCGGGATCACCCGCTCGAACTTCTCCTGATAGAGCCGCCGGTTCTCGAGCACGTGCGCATCGTCGCGCCAGGCGGGGATGCTCGCGAGCTGGGTCGGCACCGGCATGGCGCAGCCGTGGTAGGTGCGATAGAGCAGCAGCCGCGCGATGATCGCCGGGTCCCCGGCCACGAACCCCGAGCGCAGCCCCGGCACGCTCGAGCGCTTCGAGAGGCTGTGAAAGACGATGCAGCGCTCGAAGCGCGCGCGCCCCGAGGCCTGCGCCGCCTCGAGCAGCCCCGGCGGCGGGCACGCCTCATCGAGATAGATGTCCGTGTAGCACTCATCGGCGGCCACGATGAAATCGTGCCGCTCGGCGAGCTCGAGCGCCCGCAGCAGATGCTCGCGCGGGAGCACCTTGCCGGTGGGATTGCCCGGGCTGCACAGGATGAGCACCTGACAGCGCCGCCAGAAGCTCTCGGGCACGGCCGCAAGGTCCGGCATGTACCCGTTGGCCGCGGTGGTCTCGAGGAAGTACGGCCGCGCCCCGGCGAGCAGCGCCGCGCCCTCGTAGATCTGATAGAAGGGATTGGGCATCGCGACCAGCGCATCGTGCCGGTCATCCACCGCCGCCTGCACGAAGGCGAACAGGGCCTCGCGCGTGCCGTTCACCGGCAGCAGCATGGTGGCCGGATCGACGCTGCCGGCGCGCAGGCCGAAGCGCCGCTCGAGCCACGCGCCGCAGGCCGCGCGCAGCTCGGGCACTCCGGCGGTGGTGGGGTAGGTGCCGAGCAGGTGCGCGTTGGCGCGCAGCGCCTCCGGCACCATCGGCGGCGGCTCGTGCCGCGGCTCGCCGATCGACATGCCGATCGGCTTGAGGTGGCGCGGCGGCGTGGCGCTGGCGGTGAGCCGTGCGAGCCGTTCGAAAGGATATGCGTGCAGCCGCTCGAGGCGCGGGTTCATGGGTCGCTCCAGTGGTCAGGTCAGGCCGCGGCGCGCGCTCTGAGCGCCTCGCCGAGTATGTCGCGCAGACGCGCCGCGCGCGCCTCATCGAGCGCGCGCCCGTCGAGGTCGGTGATGTAGAACACGTCCTCGGCCCGCTCCCCGACGGTCATGATCCGCGCCGCCTGCAGCATGATGTGCTCGGCCGTGAGCACCTTGCCGACATCGCACAGCAGCCCCGGCCGGTCGCCGGCGGTGAGCTCGAGCACCGAGCGGCCGTTGGGCTCATCGGTGCTGATGGTGATCTGCGTCGGGGTGTGGAACATGCGCGCCTGGCGCGGCGCGCGCCGATACACGGCGACGGTGGCCTGCGGCTGCTGCAGCGAGCGCCACAGCGCCTCCTCGATCTCCTCGCGCCGCTCCCCGTCGGCGACCGGCGCGCCGTCATCCTCGAGCACGTGGTACAGGTCGAGGCTGAACCCATCGCCCGTCGGGGTGATGCGCGCATCGAGGATGTCGAGCCCGAGCTGATCGAGCACGGCGGTGGTGCGCGGAAAGCCGTGCTCGCGCGCGCGGGTGAAGATCAGCACCGCGGTCGTGCCGCGCACGCTGTACGGATCGAGCGCCACCAGGGGCTCGTCCGAGCGCGGGTCGCGGTCGGCGATCAGGCGCATGTGCCAGGCCACCTCCTCGGGGGAGTGCTGCAGGAAGTAGGTGTCCGAGAAGCGCTCCCAGACCCGCTCGATGTCGGCGATGGCGATCCCGCGCTCGAGCATCAGCTGGCGCGCGGCCCTGCGGGTCTCGCCCACCAGCTGCTCCTGGTCGATCGGGGACTCGAGCCCGCGGCGCAGCGCCCGGCGCACGCGCTGATAGAAGTCATCGAAGAGCGAGGCCTTCCACGAGTTCCACAGCTTCGGGTTGGTGGCGCGCACGTCGGCGCAGGTGAGCACGTAGAGATAGTCCAGGCGCGACTCATCGCCGACGGTGCGGGCGAAGGCGTTGATCACCTCCGGATCGGTGATGTCCTGCTTCTGCGCGGTGATCGAGAGGGCGAGGTGGTGGCGCACCAGCCAGGCGACCAGGCGCGCATCGTAGGGCGAGAGCCCCTGCTCGAGGCAGAACGCCTCGGCGTCCACCGCGCCGAGCTCGGAGTGATCGCCGCCGCGCCCCTTGGCGATGTCGTGGAACAGGGCGGCGAGGTAGGCCACCTCGGGCCGCGGCAGCTGCTGCATGATGCGCGAGGCCTGCGGCAGCTCCTGATCGTAGCGGGGGATGGCGAAGCGCCTGAGGTTGCTCACCACGAACAGCGTGTGCGCATCGACCGTGTAGGCGTGGAACAGGTCGTACTGCATGCGCCCGACGATGCGGCCGAAGGCCGGAATGTAGCGCCCGAGCACCCCGTAGGTGTTCATCCGGCGCAGCTCGTGCGTGACCCCGACCGGGGAGCGCACGATCTCGAGGAAGAGGCGGTGGTGGCGCGGGTTCTGGCGGAACTCCTCGTCGATCAGCCACAGGCTGCGCCCCACGGCGCGCAGCGTCGAGGCGCGCACGCCCTTGATCTCGGGGTGGCGCTGCAGCAGCACGAACAGCTCGAGCAGCGCCGAGGGGGTGCGGGCGAACACATCGTCGCTGACCGCCTCGAGCGAGCCGCAGCGCACCTGGAAGCGCGCATTCAGCGGGCGCGGCGGCTCGCTCTCGGTGAGGATGGCCTCGCGAAACAGCTGCAGCAGCAGCTCATTGAGCAGGCTCACGTCCTTGACGGTGCGGTAGTAGCGCTGCATCAGCTGCTCGACCGCGAGCGTGTAGGAGGCGTCCTCGTAGCCGAAGGTCTCGGCGAGGCGGATCTGGTGATCGAACAGGAGCCGGTCCTCGCGCCGCCCGGTGAGCACGTGCAGCCCGAAGCGCACCTTCCAGAGAAACGCCTGCGCCTGCTTCAGGCGGCGGAACTCCGCGATCGAGAGGAACCCGTGCTGCGCCAGCTCATCGAGGGTCTCGGCGCCGAAGTGGCGCTTGGCCACCCAGGCGATGGTCTGGATGTCGCGCAGCCCGCCGGGTGCGGTCTTGACGTTCGGCTCGAGGTTGTAGGCGGTATCGTTGGCCCTCAGGTGCCGCTCGGCCTGCTCGCGCACCTTGGCCTCGAAGAACTCGCGCACCGGCCAGATGTGCTCGGGCGCGAGCGCCTCGCGCAAGCGCGCGAGCAGCGCCGCGTTGCCCCCGAGCAGGCGCGCCTCGATCAGGCTGGTCATGACGCTGACGTCGGCGGCGCTCTGCTCGAGGCACTCCTCGACCGTGCGCACGCTGTGGCCGACCTCGAGCCCGATGTCCCACAGGAACGCGAGCAGCCGCTCGAGCGCGGCGCGCTCGGCGCCCTGCGGCGGCTCGCGCACCAGCAGCAGGATGTCGATGTCCGAGCACGGGTGCAGCTCGCCGCGGCCGTAGCCGCCGACCGCCACCAGCGCCCAATCGTGCATCGAGCCGGTGAGGTGCGCGCACCACAGGCCCGCGAGCACGCGGTCGACGAGCGCTGCGCGCGCCTGCACCAGCGTCTCGATGGGCTCATCGGCGAGGAAGCGCGCCTTCAACTGCTCGTGGGCCTGCCCGAGCAGCTCGCGCAGCGCCGCGGGCTCGGCCGGCGGGCCGGCGATGAGCGCCGGCAGGCGCTCGAGCAGCGGCCACGCCACCGCCTCGGGCGGCGCCGCAGCGCTCGGCTGGCCTGGCTCGAGCGTCTCGTCCAGCTCGCTATCCCCGGTGACCATGGTGTGAGTGGGCGTGGCGGTCGGCCGCCGCTAGAGTGAGGACCTCGTGCCCGGCGTCGGTCACGAGAATGGTGTGCTCCCACTGGGCCGAGAGCGAGTGATCCTTGGTGATGACGGTCCAGCCGTCCGGCAGCACCCGCACGTGCCGCTTGCCCGCGTTGATCATCGGCTCGATGGTGAAGGTCATGCCGGGCTCGAGCGCGAGCCCCGTGCCGGGCTCCCCGTAGTGCAGCACCTGCGGGTCCTCGTGGTAGACCCGCCCGATGCCGTGGCCGCAGTACTCGCGCACCACCGAGTAGTGGTTCTGCTCGACGAAGCTCTGGATGGCGTGCCCGATGTCCCCGAGCCGCGCCCCCGGGCGCACGATCTCGATGCCGCGCCACATGGCCTCGAAGCACGTCTCGGACAGGCGCTGGGCGTGCGTCGGCGGCTTGCCGACGAAGTACATGCGGCTGGTGTCGCCGTGGAAGCCGTCGCGGATCACCGTCACGTCGATGTTGACGATGTCGCCGGCCTTGAGGCGCTTGTCGTTGGGGATGCCGTGGCAGACCACGTGGTTCACGGACGTGCAGATGGTCTTCGGAAAGCCGTGATAGTTCAGGTTTGCCGGGACGGTGCCCTGCACGTTCACGATGTAATCGTGGCAGATCCGGTCGAGCTCCTCGGTGCTCACCCCCGGCACCACGTGCTCGCCGATCATGTCGAGCACCTCGGCGGCCAGCCGACCGGCGATGCGCATCTTCTCCTGCTCCTCGCGGTTCTTGATCGTGACGGACATGGACTTCCCAGGGTGGCTCGAACGGGCGCGCCGCGCGGCGCCGGGACGCGCCGGCCGCTACGCGCAAGACATTGTTCAGGCGAGGCCTTCATGGTATAAAGCGCGGCCTTTTTTGGCAATCAACCCACACGCGCATCACACCATCCGCAGACTGGGTGTTCCGCCGGCGGCCGCAGGCCCCCGGGGGGATGGCTGCGGAGATGCGCGGAGGCTCAACCCAACGAGGAGTTTCTCATGCCTGGCGTATCCATGCGGCAGATGCTGGAGGCGGGAGTCCATTTCGGACACCAGACCCGCTTCTGGAACCCGAAGATGGCTCCGTTCATCTTCGGCGAGCGCAACAGAATCCACATCATCAATCTCGAGAAGACCCAGCCGCTGTACTCGCAGGCTGCGGCCTTCGTGAAGGGCGTGGCGGCCGACGGCGGCCGGGTGCTGTTCGTCGGCACCAAGCGCTCGGCGCGCGAGTCCATCCAGAAAGAGGCCGAGCGCTGCGGGCAGCCGTACGTCAATCAGCGTTGGCTCGGCGGGATGCTCACGAACTTCAAGACCATCCGCCAGTCCATCAAGCGCCTGGAGGAGATCACCGAGCTGTCGGGCTCCGGCGCGCTCGAGAAGCGCGGCAAGAAAGAGGCGACGCAGCTGCGGCGCGAGCAGGAGAAGCTTCAGAGGAGCCTCGGGGGCATCAGGCACATGGAAGCGCTGCCGGATGCGCTGTTCGTCATCGACGTGGGCCACGAGAAGCTCGCGATCGACGAGGCGCGCAAGCTCGGCATTCCGGTGGTGGCGGTGGTCGACACGAACTGCTCGCCGGATGGGATCGATTACGTGATCCCGGGCAACGACGATGCGATGCGGGCCATTCAGCTCTACGCCACCGGCATCGCCGATGCGGTGCTTGAGGGCAAGGAGTCCGTCCCGGCGGTGGTGGTCGGCGAGGACGAGTTCGTCGAGCTCGACGAGTCCGGCAATCCGCGCAAGAAGTCCGCGCGCGGGCCGCGCAAGGCCGCCGCCGCGGTGCGGGCCAGGAAGCCGGCCGCGCGGCGCCGTCTGCCGCCGGTGAAGGTGCCGCCGCGCGTCGAGGGCACCGAGGAGGTCGCCACCGAGGAAGAGCCGCTGGAGGCCGTGCCGGAAGTGGCCGCCTCGGGCGGCTCGGGCGCGAACGGTCCGGCCGCGGGCGCGCGCCGCAGCACGGGGGGCGCCGTGCGCCGCAAGCCCCGCAGCGGGGAATGACCCCCGCGCGACCGTCGCGGCCGCGTTTGCGGTGAGGCTTTGGTGACGGAGAGCCGGGGCGGATGGATCCTCCAGGGACGGGGCATTGATAGTGAGTCCGAGATGAACATCACAGCAGAGATGGTCAAGCAGCTTCGCGAGCGCACCGGCGCGGGCATGATGGAGTGCAAGAAGGCGCTGGTGGAGAGCGGTGGCGACCTGGATGCCGCCGGTGAGCTGATGCGCAAGCAGGGCCTGGCCAAGGCCGACAAGAAGTCCGCGCGCATCGCCGCCGAGGGCGTCGTCGTCATCGAGCGCGCCGCTCATGCGGCGGCCATGGTCGAGGTCAACTGCGAGACCGATTTCGTGGCGCGGGAGCACGACTTCCGTGCGTTCTCGAGCGCGGTGGCCGCTCAGGCGCTCGCCGGGCGCCCGGCGGATCTGGAGGCGTTGCTCGCCTCGAACCTCGGCACTGAGACCGTCGATGCGCGCCGCCGCGCGCTCGTGGCCAAGATCGGCGAGAACATCGGCGTGCGCCGCTTCACGGTGCTCGAGTCCCCGCAGCACCTCGGCGCCTACACGCACGGCACGCGCATCGGGGCGCTCGTGGCGCTGAAGGGCGGCACGGCCGAGCTGGCGCACAATCTCGCGATGCACGTGGCGGCGAGCAACCCGAAGTACCTCTCGGTGCAGCAGGTGCCGCACGAGGTGATGGCCAAGGAGCGCGAGATCCTCACCGAGCAGGCCCAGGGCGAGGGCAAGCCGCCGGAGATCGTCGCCAAGATGGTCGAGGGCCGGCTGCGCAAGTCGCTCGGGGAAGTGACGCTGCTCGGCCAGCCGTTCGTGAAGGATCCCGACGTGACGGTGGAGAAGCTGCTGAAGAGCGCGGGCGCCCAGGTGCTCGCCTTCGAGCGCTTCGAAGTCGGCGCGGGCATCGAGAAGAAGCAGGAGAATTTCGTCGCCGAGGTCATGGCCCAGGTCAAAGGCTCGAGCAGCCGCTGACCGGGGTCTGATCCGGCCCCGCCGTTCCCCCGCGCCGCGCGGGGCGGGCGGCTCGCGTAACGAGTGAAGGTTGGCGCATGGCGAATGAAAAAGCGAAAGCGTCCCGCTACTCCCGGATCCTGGTGAAGCTCTCCGGCGAGGCGCTCATGGGCCAGGCCGACTACGGCATCGATCCGGCGGTGATCAAGCGCATCGCCGGTGAGCTCGAGGAGATCGCCGGCCTCGGGGTGCAGCTCGCGGTGGTCATCGGCGGCGGCAACATCTTTCGCGGCGCGGGCCTGGCGCGGGCCGGCATGGACCGCGTGACCGCCGATCACATGGGCATGCTCGCCACCGTGATGAACGCGCTCGCCATGCAGGATGCGCTCGAGAGCCGCGGCCTCTACGCGCGCGTGATGTCGGCGATCCGCATCAACGAGGTGTGCGAGGACTACATCCGCCGCCGCGCCATCCGCCACCTCGAGAAGGGCCGGGTGGTGATCTGCGCGGCCGGTACCGGCAATCCCTTCTTCACCACCGACACCGCCGCGGCGCTGCGCGCCATCGAGATCAATGCCGAGGTGCTGCTGAAGGCCACCAAGGTCGACGGAGTGTACTCCGACGACCCGGTGCGCAACCCCGCCGCCCGGCGCTACCGGCGCCTGACCTTCGACCGGGTGCTCGCCGAGAAGCTGAACGTGATGGATGCCACCGCCATCGTCATGTGCCGCGACAACCACTTGCCTTTGCAGGTGTTCAATCTCAACAATCCAGGGGATCTGACCCGCAGCGTCCGCGGCGACGAGGTGGGCACGATCGTGACCTGCGAGTGAGCCGATCCGGCCCGGAGTGCGACCATGATCGAAGACCTGAAAAAAGACGCGCGCGAGCGCATGGCCAAATGCGTGCACAGCTTCCAGACGGACATGAAGAAGCTGCGCACCGGGCGGGCGCACCCGAGCCTGATCGAGCATCTGAAGGTCGATTACTACGGCTCGGAGGTGCCGCTGCAGCAGGTGGCGAGCATCGCCGTGGAGGACGGGCGCACGCTGGTGATCTCACCCTGGGAGAAAGCGGTCGTGCAGGCGATCGAGAAGGCGATCTTCAAGTCCGACCTGGGCCTCACACCGATGACCGCCGGCACGGTGATCCGCATCCCCATGCCGCCGCTCACCGAGGAGCGGCGCCGCGAGATCACCAAGGTGCTCAAGGCCGACGCGGAGAACGCGCGCGTCGCGGTGCGCAACGTGCGCCGCGACGTGATGAACGACGTCAAGGAGATGCTCAAGGAGAAGCTGATCTCGCAGGACGATGAGCACCGCGCGGAAGGGGACATCCAGAAGCTCACCGACAAGCACATCGCCGAGATCGAGCAGCTCCTCTCGGCGAAGGAAAAGGAGGTCATGCAGGTCTGATGGCGCGCGTCGTGTCCGACAACGCCGAGCCGCGGGCGCTGCCTCGCCATATCGCCATCACCATGGACGGCAATGGCCGCTGGGCGGCCGCGCGCGGCCTCGCCCGCTCGGCCGGGCACAAGGCGGGGCTCGAGCCGGTGCGTCTGTGCGTGCGCGAGTGCTCGCGCCTTGGAATCGGGGCGCTCACGCTGTTCGCGTTCTCGAGCGAGAACTGGTCGCGGCCGGCCGAGGAGGTCGCGAGCCTGATGGGCCTGTTTCTCGAGACCATCGACCGCGAGGTCAACGATCTCGACCGCCAGGGGGTGCGGCTGCGCATCATCGGCAACCGCCAGGCGCTCTCGGTGCGGCTGCAGGCGCAGATCGCCGCCGCCGAGCAGCGCACGGCGGGCAACTCGGGACTGAACCTGCAGGTGGCGGTGAGCTACGGCGGACGCTGGGACATCGTGCAGGCGGCGCGCGCGCTCGCGGCCGAGTGCGCGAGCGGGGCCCTCGCGGTGGCGGCCATCGATGAGGCGCGCTTCGGCGCGGCGCTCGAGCTCGGCGCGCTGCCCGATCCGGATCTGCTCATCCGCACCGGCGCCGAGCGGCGCATCAGCAACTTCCTGCTGTGGAATCTCGCCTACGCGGAGCTGTATTTCAGCGAGCGGCTGTGGCCGGACTTCGATGCGGCGGAGCTCGCGTGCGCGCTCGAGTTCTTCGCCGGGCGCGAGCGGCGCTTCGGACACACCGGCGCGCAGCGCGGCGCCGAGGCTCCGGCCGGGCGCGGCGCAGCGGCTCTGAAAGCGGCCCCGTGAGCGACTCGCTGCGCAAGCGCGTCAGCACCGCCGCCGTTCTCATCGCGCTGCTGCTCGCGGTGCTGTTCGTGCTGCCCGGGAGCGCCACGCTCGCCCTCATCACCCTGATGGTGCTGCTCGGGGCGTGGGAGTGGTCGGCGTTCCTGAAGAGCGGCCGGCCCTGGGTCCGCGGGGCCTATGTGCTGGCGGTCGGCGCCTGCCTGCCGCTCGCCTGGCGCCTGACCGCCACGCGCGAGGGCCTGGAGCTGGTGCTCGGCGCGGCCGCCCTCTGGTGGGTCGTCGCGCTCGGGTGGATCGTGCTCGCCCCGCAGCGGGTGTGCGCCGCCTCGGCGGCGCTCGCCGGGCTGTGCGCCCTGGTACCGGCGTGGCTGGCGCTCGCGCGATTGCGTCTCGGGGGCGTGCGTGGCGCGGAGTGGGTGCTGTTCTGCCTGCTGCTGGTGTGGATGGCCGACATCGGGGCGTACTTCGCCGGGCGGCGCTTCGGCCGGCGGCGCCTGGCGCCTGCGGTCTCCCCGGGCAAGACCTGGGAAGGGGTGCTCGGGGGGACGGCGGCGTGCATTCCGGTGGCGGCCGCGGGCAGTTTCTGGTTCAGTGTGCCCCCTGGATGGTTTCTGGTGCTGTGCCTGGGGGCGGTGGCTGCGTCCATCGTCGGGGATCTGACCGAGAGTCTGCTCAAGCGCTACGCGGGGGTGAAGGACAGCGGTACGCTCTTTCCCGGGCACGGTGGGGTCATGGACCGTATCGACAGCCTGACGGGGGCCGCCCCGGTGCTGCTGCTCGGTCTCACATTTCTGGGAGTCCTGCCATGATCGGCGTGGTCGTTCTCGGTTCCACCGGCTCGATCGGCGAGAGCACACTCGATGTGCTCGCGCGCCACCCGGAGCGCTTCCGCCTGGTCGGCCTCGGCGCGCACCAGAATGTCGAGAAGCTCGCCGCGCAGATCCTCAGCCACCGGCCCGCCTACGCGGCGCTCGCCGATCCGGCCGCCGCGCGCGCGCTGAAGGAGCGCCTCGGCGATGGCGCGCCGGCAACGCGGCTGCTCGCGGGGCCCGAGTCGCTCGAGCAGCTCGCCACCCTCGGGGAGGCCGAGTGCGTGATGGCGGCGATCGTCGGGGCGGCAGGGCTGCCCTCGACGCTCTCGGCCGCGCGCGCCGGCAAGCGGCTGCTGCTCGCGAACAAGGAGTCGCTGGTCATGTCGGGCCCGCTGCTGATGCAGGCGGTGCGCGAGGGCGGCGCGACGCTGCTGCCCATCGACAGCGAGCACAATGCGATCTTCCAGTGCCTGCCGCACGGCTCGAGCGCCGGCAGCGCCCCCCCGGGCGTGCGGCGCGTGCTGCTGACGGCCTCGGGCGGGCCGTTTCGCGACTGGAGCATGGAGGCCATCGCCGCGGCGAGCCCGGAGGCGGCCGTGGCTCACCCGAACTGGGTGATGGGGCGCAAGATCTCGGTCGATTCGGCCACGCTCATGAACAAGGGGCTGGAGCTGATCGAGGCGTGCTTCCTGTTCGGCCTGCCGCCCGAGCGGGTCGATATCGTCATTCACCCGCAGAGCATCATTCACTCGCTGGTCGAGTACATCGACGGCTCGCTGCTGGCGCAGCTCGGCTCGCCCGACATGCGCACGCCCATCGCCTACGCGCTCGCCTGGCCCGAGCGCATGGCCTCGGGCGTGGCGTATCTCGATCTGGTGCGCACGGCGCGGCTGGATTTCCGCGCGCCGGATCCCGAGCGCTTCCCGTGCCTCGCGATCGCGCAAGCGGCCGCGCGCGCCGGCGGGCTCGCGCCGGTGATTTTGAACGCCGCCAACGAAGTCGCCGTGCACGCCTTCCTCGAGCGGCGGTTGAACTTTCCGGGGATCGCCTCGGTCATTGAGGAGGTGATCACACGCTCTACCGCGGGACCCATCGGCGGGCTGGACGATGTCATGGCCGCCGACGCCGAGGGGCGGAGGCTTGCGCGCGAGCGCATCGAAGCACGCACTCGCGCGGGCGCGCCCATCGCCGTGGGAGGCGAGCGCGCATGACGGTACTGTGGTACCTCATGTGGTTCGCCGTCGCGGTGAGTCTGCTCGTGACGGTGCACGAGTTCGGCCACTTCTGGGTGGCCCGCAGGCTCGGCCTGAAGGTGCTGCGCTTCTCGGTCGGCTTCGGCAAGCCGCTCGTGCACTGGCGCGGACGCGACGGCGTCGAGTACTGGATCTGCCCGATCCCGCTCGGCGGCTACGTCAAGATGCTCGATGAGCGCGAGGGCCCGGTTGCGCCCCAGGACCTGCCGCGCTCGTTCATGCGCCAGCATCCGCTCAAGCGCGTGCTGGTGCTGCTCGCCGGCCCCGGGTTCAATTTTCTCTTCGCGGTGGTGGTGCTCGCCGGGATGCTCTGGGCGAGCGGCCTGACGCGCTGGCTGCCGGTGGTGGGCGATGTGAGCGCAGGCTCCATCGCCGCGAACGCCGGGGTGCGCTCCGGGGACCGGATCGTCGCCGTGAACGGCGCGCCGGTCGACAGTCAGAGCCAGGTGCGCATGCGCCTGCTCGAGGTGATGAGCGGCAGCGGCAACGCCCGGCTCACCGTGCGCGCCGGCGAGGGCGCCCCCCGCGTGCTCGATCTCGACGTGCGCGATGCGGCGCTGCGGCGGCGCCTGACCGGACCGGCAGGCCCCATGGCCGGTCTCGGCATGCACTTCTGGGTGCCGAGCATCCCGGCGGTGCTCGGGCCCGTCCTGCCCGGCGGGCCGGCGGAGCGGGCCGGGCTGCGCGCCGGGGATACCATCGTGGCCGTCGACGGCCGGCCGATGAAGGATTTCGCGGACGTGGTGCAGGCGATCAGCCCCAACCCCGGCAAGCGGCTTGCGATCACTTACCGGCGCGGCTCGCTCGAGCGCACCGTCGAGGTGCGGGTGGCGAGCGTGACGGTCCGGGGTCAGCGCATCGGGCGTATCGAGGCCGAGCAGCCGCTCACCATCCACTTCCCCAGGAGCCTGGTGCGCCACGTGCCGCTCGGCCCGATCGGGGCGCTCACCCACGCGTCGCACCGGATCTGGTCGCTGACGGTGCTGCAGGTGCGGCTGTTGTGGCGTATGGTGCTCGGGCGGGTGTCGATCAAGAATCTCGGCGGGCCGCTCACGATCGCCCAGGAGGCCGGCCAGTCCGCCAGCGCCGGCGCCGGCTCGTTCCTCGATTTTCTCGTGCTGATTTCGCTCGAGATCGGTTTTCTCAATCTCCTGCCGATTCCGATTCTCGACGGCGGGCAGGTCGTGTTTCAGCTGGTCGAATGGGTCAAGGGGGCGCCGCTTTCCGAGCGGGCGCAAATCGTGGGTCAGCAGGTGGGTATCGCGCTGCTGATCCTCCTGATGGGGGTGGCGTTGTTCAATGACATCGCCCGCCAGTTCAGCTGACTGCTGCACACATTAAAGTCGGACCGCAGCCTGTGGCCAAGGTCCGCTCGTCTCCGCGCGGCGCTGCCGAGCGGGGCACCGGGGGTACATACGTGATTGATGCAAGCGAATGGGGCCAAATGTTTCGCGACGTGACAGATCGGATGGTTGCCGTATGAAGAGGAGGCGGCTCGCACTCGCCGCAGTTGCGCTCGCCGTGCATTCGGCGATCGCGCTGGCGCAAGGCGCCACCCCGCCGGGCACGGCGGATTTCACCGTCGGCAACATCAAGGTGGAGGGACTGCAGCGCATCTCCGAGGGCACGGTCTTTAACTATCTGCCGGTGAACATCGGCGATCGGCTCGACCCGCGCAAGGTGCGCCAGGCGATCCGCGCGCTCTACGCCACCGGGTTCTTCCGCGACGTGGAGATGCGCCGCCAGGGCAGCACCCTGATCGTGGTCGTCTCCGAGCGGCCCTCGATCGAGAGCTTCACGATCAAGGGCAACAAGGCAATCAAGACCAAGGAGCTGATGAAGTCGCTGCGCAACGTCGGCCTTGCGGCGGGCAAGATCTTCGACCGCTCGGTGCTGCAGCAGGTCACCGAGTACCTCACCGACATGTACTACGGGCGCGGCAAGTACGGCGTGCGCATCGCCACCAAGGTCATCCCCGACACCGACAACCGGGTGAAGATCGCCATCAACATCGACGAGGGCTCGCGCGCGGTCATCCGCTCGATCAACATCGTCGGCGCCACGCATTTCCCGCAGGGTGAGATCCTCACGCACTTTCACCTGAAGACGCCGAACTGGCTGTCCTGGTACCGCCAGGACGACCGCTACTCGCGCGCGACGCTGAAGGGCGATCTGGAGCGCCTGCGCGATTTCTACATGGACCGCGGCTACGCCAACTTCGCGATCCGCTCCACGCAGGTGCAGATCAGCCCCGACAAGAAGAACATGTACATCACGGTCGCCATCCGCCAGGGCGGGGTGTTCCGCATCTCCAAGGTCAAGCTCGCCGGCACCTTCGTGGTGCCGAAGTCGCAGCTCGAGCAGCTGGTGGTGGTCAAGCCCGGCCAGGTGTTCGACCGCGAGCGCATCACGAACACGCAGAAGCTCATCCAGGACCGCCTCGGCGAGTACGGCTATGCGTTCGCCAAGGTCGACCCGGTGCCGACGCCGAACGCCAAGACCCACCAGGTCTCCCTCACCTTCTTCGTCGACCCGGGCGATCGGGTGTACGTGCGCAAGATCACCTTCTCCGGCGAGACGTCGATCAACGATGTGGTGCTCAGGCGCGAGCTCAATCAGCTCGAGGGCGGCTGGCTCTCGAACCTCGCGCTCGAGCGCTCGAAGTTCTTCCTGCAGCGCCTGCCCTACGTGAAGAAGGTGAGCTACAGCACCCACCGGGTGCCGGGCTCGCCCGACCAGGTCGACGTCGATTACAAGATCAAGCAGGGCCCGGCCGCGCAGCTGTCCGGCGGCATCGGCTACTCGGCGATGTACAAGCTGATGCTGAATGCGAACTTCGCGGATGCGGATTTCCTCGGCACCGGCAACCGCCTGGCGATCAACCTGCAGGGCGGGGCGTTCGACAAGCTCTACAGCCTGAGCTACACCAACCCGTTCATCACCCAGAACGGGGTGTCGCAGACGCTCTCGGTGAGCTACAACGACGCCACGCAGTTCGTCTCGTCCTCCTCGAACTTCTCCTCCAAGACCATCACCGCAGGTCCCGAGTGGTCCTATCCGATCACTCAGTTCCAGTACCTGTCCTTCGGCGCGGCGTTCGAGGATGCGCAGCTGCTGACCAGCTCGATCGGCAGCGCCGAGCAGGCGCAGCAGTGGGTGCAGCAGAACGGCAACTCCTACAGCCGCCTGGTGCACGAGGACTACAGCAACAACGACTTCGTGTTCTACGGCACGAACTATCATGACGTGCAGCTGCTGCTCGGCTGGCAGATCGATGACCGCAACCGCACGCTGTTCGCCGACCGCGGCATGCGCGCGGCGCTGAACTTCAGCGCCACCATCCCCGGCAGCAGCACCGTCGAGTACTACGTCGGCAGCGCCCTCTACCAGCTGTACGTGCCCCTGTGGCGCAATTTCCTGACCCTCTCGTTCCACGAGCGCGCCGATTACGGCAACGGCTTCGGCGGCACGACGGGGCTGCCGCCGTATCGGCTGTTCTTCGGCGGGGGACCGGACTCGGTGCGCGGCTTCCGCGAGAGCTGGCTCGGGCCGCGCGATCAGTTCGGCAACCCCTACGGCGGCAATTTCGATATCATCAGCCAGAACGAGCTGCTACTGCCGATGCCGGCCAAGTGGCGCCAGACCGCGCGGGTGAGCCTGTTCTTCGATGTCGGGAACGTGTTCTACACCGGCAACCGGGTGAAGTTCTTCGAGCCCGACGGGGTGACGCCCGTGACCTACCACCTGAACGGCTGGAGCTCCCTCAGGCGCTCGGTGGGCCTCGCCGTGGAGTGGCTCTCGCCCATGGGGCTCTTCCGCTTCAGCTACGGTGTGCCGCTGAACGCCAGGCGCGGCACGATCGATACCTGGGGGGATCAGACCAGCGGCTTCCAGTTCACGGTCGGCCAGGCCTTCTAGTGGCCCGGGCACGCGCGCGCCGGTGGTGGTAAGATCGACCGCTTAGCCGCCCCCCTGTGGGGCGGACCTGCATTACACATAGCCATTTTTGAGGTGGGTTTCCGTGAAGCGCTTGAGCAGAAGCCATTCATTCGTCTGGATGTTCGCCGCCGCCTTGCTGGTGACCGGGCTGGCCGCCGCGGGCGCCCAGGCTGCGGCACTGAAGATCGGTGTGGTCAATTACGGGGTGCTGGTGCAGTCCTCCCCGCAGTACAAGGCCGCCATCGCCTCGCTGCGCGCGGAATTCCTGCCCCAGCAGAAGAAGCTGCAGGCCGAGGCCAAGACCCTGCAGACCAAGCAGCAGACCCTGCAGCGCAACCAGGCGACCATGACCCAGGACCAGGTCGCCCAGGCCGAGCTCGACCTGCGCGAGAAGGTGGAGACCTTCCGCACCGAGTCGGCGAAGATCCAGCAGGCGCTGAACACCAAGCGCAGCGAGCTGTTCACCAACGTGCAGAAGTCGATCGCGCTCGTCGTGCAGCACTATGCCAAGCAGCACGGCTATACCCTCGTGATGATGAACGACGGGGTGATGTATGCCGATCCGGCACTCGACCTCACCCCGGCGATCCTGAGGATCCTGCAGGCGACGCCGGCCGGAAAATAACCGCCGGTTCCCATGAGCGTCTCGATCGGGGAGCTCGCGGTTCGTTTCGGCTGTGAGCTCAAGGGCGATCCGGGCGTCCAGGTCGAGCGGGTGGCGAGTCTGGCCCACGCCGATGAGCAGTCGGTGGCCTTCATCGCCAACCCCCGCTATCGGGCGCAGCTCGCGGACACGCGCGCGGCGGTGGTCGTCCTCGATGAGGCGAGCGCCGCCGCCTGTCCGGTCGCCGCGCTCATCTGCGCCAATCCCCATGCCACCTTCGCACGCATCGCGGCGGTGCTGCACCCGGCGCCGGCCGGCCCCCCGGGGGTGCACCCCTCGGCGGTCGTGGCGAGCGGGGCGCGCGTGCATCCCAGCGCCCATGTCGGGGCGCTGTGCGTGATCGGCTCCGGGGCCGTGGTCGGCGAGCGCGCCTACATCGGCCCGCAGAGCCTGCTCGATGAGGGGGTGCGCGTCGGGGACGACGTGCGCCTGATGTCGCGGGTGACGCTGTGCCGGGGCGTGGTGATCGGGGATCGCACGATCGTGCAGCCCGGCGCGGTCATCGGCGGGGACGGCTTTGGCTTCGCGCAGGACGGCGGCCGGTGGCTGAAGGTGCCGCAGACCGGCGGCGTGCGCATCGGCGCGGACGTGGAGATCGGCGCCAACACCACCATCGACCGCGGCGCGATCGAGGACACGGTGATCGAGGAGGGGGCCAAGCTCGATAACCTGATCCAGATCGGGCACAACGTGCGCATCGGCGCGCACACCGCGCTCGCGGCGTGTGTCGGGGTGTCCGGCAGCACCAGCATCGGCGCGCGCTGCATGATCGGCGGGCAGGTCGGCATCGGCGGTCACCTGACGATCTGCGATGGCGTGACGATCACCGGCTGCACCATGGTCAGCCATTCGATCACACGAGCGGGCGTATACTCCGGCGGCATTCCGCTCGAGGAGGCGCACCTGTGGCGCCGCTTGGTCGGGCGCTTCAAGCGCCTCGAATCGCTTGCCACCCGTCTGAAGAGGCTCGAGCGCGGCGCCGCTGCGGCGGCGGATCTGGACGAGGACGATGACTGACACGCAACTGGACATTCACGGCATCCTGCAGCTGCTGCCGCACCGTTATCCATTCATGCTGGTCGATCGCGTGCTCGAGTGGCAGGCCGGGCAGAGCATCCGCGCGCTGAAGAACGTCACCTACAACGAGCCGTTCTTCCCCGGGCACTTTCCCGGCCGGCCGGTGATGCCGGGGGTGATCATCATCGAGGCGCTGGCGCAGACGGCCGGCATCCTCACCTTCCTGAGCTCGGACATCGTGCCGCACAAGGACAGCCGCTTCTACTTCGTCGGCATCGACAAGGCGCGCTTCAGAAAGCCGGTCGAGCCCGGCGATCAGCTCATTCTCACCGCCACGGTCGACCGCTGCCTGCGCGGCATCTGGCGCTTCTACACCCGCGCCGAGGTCGGCGGCGGGGAGGTGGCCCACGCGGAAATCATGGTCACGCCGGAGGCCGGCAAGTGATCGATCCGCGAGCGATCGTCTCGCCGGCGGCGCAGCTCGCCGCGGACGTGTCGGTGGGCCCCTTCAGCATCATCGCGGCGGATGTCGCCATCGGGCCGGGCACCGTGATCGGACCGCACGTGGTGATCAACGGCCCGACGCGCATCGGCGCGGACAACCGCATCTTCCAGTTCGCCTCGCTCGGGGATGCGCCGCAGGACAAGAAATACCGCGGCGAGCCGACCCGGCTCGAGATCGGCGACCGCAACGTGTTTCGCGAGAACACCACGGTCAACCGCGGCACCACGCACGATCGGGGCGTCACGCGCATCGGCGATGACAATCTGTTCATGGCCTACTCGCACGTCGCGCACGACTGCAACGTCGGCAGCAACGCGGTGTTCGCCAACTGCGCCGCCCTCGGCGGACACGTGGAGATCGGCGACTGGGTGATCCTCGGGGGCCTCACCGCCGTGCATCAGTTCACCAAGATCGGCGCGCACGCCTTTCTCGCCGGCGGCGCGATCGTGACGCGCGACGTGCCGCCGTACGTCATGGTGGCGGGCAATCCGGCGGTGCCGCACGCGGTGAACAGCGAGGGGCTGAAGCGGCGCGGCTTCACGAGCGAGCAGATCCGCAACATCCGCGAGGCTTACCGGACCGTCTATCGCCGCGATCTGCGCCTCCTCGAGGCGCTCGAGCGGCTCGAGAAGCGCGCCGCCGGGCAGCCCGAAGTGCAGACGTTCGTCGAGTTCATCCGCACTGCCTCGCGCAGCATCGTCCGATGACCCCGCCCGGCAGCGCGTGCGGGGCCGTCCCGGCACGAGCGGCCCTGCGGGTGGGGCTCGTGGCCGGGGAGTCCTCCGGCGATCAGCTCGGCGCGGCGCTGATCACGGCGCTGCGCGCGCGCGTCGGGGCGCTCGAGTGCTTCGGCGTCGCGGGGCCGAAGATGGCGGCCGCCGGATGCGAGGCGTGGGAGAGCGCCGAATCGCTCGCGCTGATGGGCCTCACCGAGGTGCTGCCGCACCTGCCGCGCCTGCTGCGCCTGCGCGCCGAGCTGACACGGCGCTTCATCGAGGCGCGCCCGGATGTGTTCATCGGCATCGATGCCCCGGAGTTCAATCTGCGCCTCGCGCCGCGCCTGCGCGCCGCGGGCATCCCCACCGTGCAGTACGTCGCGCCGCAGGTGTGGGCGTGGCGCCAGGGCCGGGTGCGCAAGATCGGCCGCGCCTGCGACCTGGTGTTGTGTCTGCTGCCGTTCGAGACCGGCTTCTACGAGCGCCACGGAGTGGCGGCGGAGTTCGTCGGGCACCCGCTCGCCGATCAGATTCCCCTCGAGGCCGACCGCGCCGGCGCGCGCGCGGCGCTCGGGCTGGCGCCCGAGAGCACGGTGGTGGCGCTGCTGCCGGGCAGCCGGGTCGGGGAAGTCTCGCGTCTCGCGGCGGATTTCCTCGCGGCGGCCGCATGGATCGCTGAGCGGCGGCCCGCGGTGCGTTTCATCGCGCCGATGGCGAGCGCGCGCGCGCGTGAGGCCTTTCAGAGAAAGCGCGCGGAAGTCCCTGAATCCCCTGAAGTCATGATCACCGATGGCCAGGCGCAGCGGGTGCTGGCCGCCTGTGACGGCGCGCTGGTGGCCTCCGGAACCGCTACACTGGAGACGCTGCTCTCGAGGCGCGTAATGGTGGTGGCGTACCGCTTGGGCGCGGTCACGGCGTTTCTCCTGCGGAGACTCCGTCTGGTGAAGGTCCCCTACTTCTCACAACCGAATCTGCTGCTCGGCCGCGCGTTCGTGCCGGAGTTCTTTCAGGAGAGCGTCACCGGCGCGGCCCTCGGCGAGGCGCTGCTCGCGCGCCTCGACGATGCGCCATACCGCAGCGAGCTCGCCGTGGAGTTCGAGCGGGTGCATCGCCAGCTGCGCCGCGGCGGGGCGGGGCTCGCGGCGGATGCGATTCTGCGCCGGCTCCAGGGGGCGCGCGCAGGCGGGACCGGCTCGTGAGCGCGCCGCCCGCTGCGCGGGGTGTTGCCGGGGTCGATGAGGCCGGCCGCGGACCGCTCGCAGGTCCCGTCATCGCCGCGGCGGTGATCCTCGATCCGGCGCGGCCGATCGAGGGGCTCGCCGACTCCAAGACGCTCACCGAAGCGGCGCGCGAGCGGCTCGCCCGGCTGATCCTCGCGCGCGCCAGCG
The DNA here is from genome assembly GCA_021816775.1 of Pseudomonadota bacterium. Classification (GTDB taxonomy): domain Bacteria; phylum Pseudomonadota; class Gammaproteobacteria; order Steroidobacterales; family Steroidobacteraceae; genus 13-2-20CM-66-19. The sequence goes on along the minus strand of JAKAXA010000002.1, from coordinate 60,188 downwards.
CCTGGGCGCTCGGCAGCGCCGAGCGGGCGGAAATCGACGCGCTCAACATTCTGCAGGCGACGCTGCTGGCGATGCGCCGCGCGCTGCTGGCGCTGCCGGTGCGCCCCGCACACGTGCAGATCGACGGCAACCGCGCCCCAGCGCTCGAGGACCTCGGCTGCAGCGTCGAGACCGTGGTGCGCGGCGATGCCACGGTGCCGGCGATCGGCGCCGCCTCCATCCTCGCCAAGACCCACCGCGATGCGCTGATGCGCGCGCTCGATCGCGTGCACCCCGGCTACGGCTTCGCCCGCCACAAGGGCTACGGCACCGCGGCGCATCTGGCGGCGCTTCAGCGGCTCGGCCCCTCGAGCGAGCACCGCCTCTCGTTCGCGCCGGTGCGCGCGGCGCTCGCGGGAGCGCGCCGGTGAGCGGCCGGTTCGTTCATCTGCGGCTGCACACCGAGTACTCGCTGATCGACAGCGTGGTGCGGGTGGAGCCGCTGATGGAGGCGGTGGCGAGCGCCGGGATGCCGGCGGTGGCGCTCACCGATCAGAACAACCTGTTCGCGATGGTCAAGTTCTACCGCGCCGCGCTCGCGCACGGGGTCAAGCCGCTCATCGGCGTCGATCTGCTGGTGCGCGAGGGCACCGAGCGCGAGCCGCCGAGCCGCCTGACGCTGATGTGCCAGTCGCAGAGCGGCTACCGCAACGTGACGCGGCTCGTCAGCCGCGCCTACCTCGAGGGGCAGCAGCGCGGCGTGCCGATGATCGAGCGCGCGTGGCTCACGCTCGAGTCGCTCGAGGGGCTGATCGGCCTCTCGGGCGCGGCCGAGGGCGATGTGGGCCGCGCGCTCGCCAACGGGCGCGAGAGCGAGGCCGAGGCGGCGCTCGCGCGCTGGCTCGCTCTGCTGCCCGATCGCTACTACATCGAGCTGCAGCGGCTCGGCCGGCCCGGCGAGGAGGCCTACATCGCCGCCGCGGTGGCGCTCGCGGCGCGGCGCGGCGTGCCGGTGGTGGCCACCAACGATGTACGCTTCCTCAAGCGGGAGGATTTCGAGTCGCACGAGGCGCGCGTGTGCATCCACGAGGGCGCACAGCTCGCCGACCCGGGCCGCCCGCGCCGCTACAGCCCCGAGCAGTACCTGCGCACGCCCGGGCAGATGGCCGAGCTGTTCGCCGATATTCCCGAGGCGCTCGCGAACACCGTCGAGGTGGCGCGCCGCGCCTCGCTCGTGCTCGACCTGGGCAGGCCGCGCCTGCCGCCCTATCCGGTGCCCGGGGACATGAGCACCGAGGAGTATCTGCGCGCCGAGGCGGCCGCGGGACTGAAGCGGCGCCTCGAGGGGTTCGCGCGCGCGGCCGCGCCGGTCGACCTCGAGGTCTACCAGCAGCGCCTCGCGCGCGAGCTCGAAGTCATCTGTCAGATGGGGTTCGCGGGGTATTTCCTCATCGTCGCGGACTTCATCCGCTGGGCGCGGGGCAACGGGGTGCCGGTCGGCCCCGGGCGCGGCTCGGGCGCCGGCTCCCTCGTGGCCTACTGCCTCGGGATCACCGACCTCGATCCGCTGCGCTACGACCTGCTGTTCGAGCGCTTTCTGAACCCCGAACGCGTCTCCATGCCGGACTTCGACATCGACTTCTGCATGGAGGGGCGCGACCGCGTCATCGAGTACGTCGCCCAGCGCTACGGCCGCGAGCGCGTCTCGCAGATCATCACCTACGGCACCATGGCGGCCAAGGCCGTGGTGCGCGATGTCGGGCGGGTGCTCGGCATGAGCTACGGCTACGTCGACAAGATCGCCAAGCTCATCCCCTTCGAGCTCGGCATCACCCTCGATGAGGCGCTCGCGAAGGAGCCGGAGCTGCAGAAGCTCTACGAGGGCGAGGAGGAGGTGCGCACGCTGATCGATCTGGCGCGCTCGCTCGAGGGCCTGACGCGCAACGCCGGCATGCACGCCGGCGGGGTGGTTATCGCGCCCTCGGTGCTGACCGACTTCGCGCCCCTGTACTGCGATGAGAACGGCGGCAGCCTCGTGACGCAGTTCGACAAGGACGACGTGGAGGCCGCCGGACTGGTCAAGTTCGACTTCCTCGGCCTGCGCACGCTCACCATCATCGACTGGACGGTCAAGGCGATCAACGCGCTGCGCGCGCACAGCGGCGAGGCGCCGTTCGACATCGCGAGCATCCCGCTCGATGATGCGCCGACCTACGACAACGTGCTGAAGCGGGCACAGACGGTGGCCGTCTTCCAGTTCGAATCGAGCGGCATGCAGCGCCTGCTGAAGGACGCCAGGCCCGACCGCTTCGAGGACCTGATCGCCCTCATCGCGCTGTTCCGGCCGGGCCCGATGGAGCTGATCCCCGAATACGTCGCGTGCAAGCACGGCAAGAAGCCCGAGTACCTGCACCCCGAGATGCGCCAGGTGCTCGCCGTCACCTACGGGGTGTTCGTCTACCAGGAGCAGGTGATGCAGATCGCCCAGCGCCTGGCGGGCTACACGTTGGGCGGCGCCGATCTGCTGCGCCGCGCGATGGGCAAGAAGAAGCCCGAGGAGATGGCCAAGCAGCGCGGTGTGTTCGTCGCCGGCGCCGCCGCGCGCGGCATCGGCGAGCCCATCGCCAATGCGATCTTCGACCAGATGGAGAAGTTCGCCGGCTACGGGTTCAACAAGTCGCACGCCGCAGCCTACGCGCTGCTCTCCTATCAGACCGCCTACCTCAAGGCGCACTACCCGGCGCAGTTCATGGCGGCGATGCTCTCTGCGGACATGGACCACACCGACAAGGTGGTGACGCTCATCCGCGAGTGCGCCGAGATGGGCCTCGCCGTGCTGCCCCCGGATGTCAACAGCTCGCAGTACACCTTCACCGCCGCGGACCGCACGATCCGCTACGGGCTCGGCGCGGTGCGCGGCGTCGGGCAGGGCGCGGTCGAGGCGGTGATACGCGAGCGCGAGGCGCGCGGCCCGTTCTCGAGCCTGGAGGACCTGTGCCGGCGGCTCGATCTGCAGAAGCTCAACCGCCGGGTGCTCGAAGCGCTGCTGCGCTCGGGCAGCTGCGATGCGCTCGGCCCGAACCGCGCCACGCTCATGGCGCGCCTGCCGCGGGCGTTGCACCTCGGCGAGCAGGACTCCAAGGCGAGCCGCGCCGGCCAGGACGACCTGTTCGGGCTCGGCGCCCCCGAGGCGAGCGCGCCCGCGGCGGCGAGCGCGCCAGAGCTGCCCGAGTGGCCCGAGTCGGTGCGCCTCGCCGGGGAGCGCGAGACGCTCGGGCTGTATCTGACCGGCCATCCCATGGCGGCATTCGAGTCGGGGCTGGCGCGCCTCGTGAGCCACCGCATCGGCGCGCTGATCGCCGAGCGGCCCATGGCGGGCGCGGACTTCCCGCGCGGGCGCGGCGGGCGGCCGGTGACGGTGGCGGGCCTCATCGACGAGGTGCGCAAGCGCGGCCCGCGCGTCATCCTCACGCTCGATGACGGCACGGGGCGCATCGAGGCGAGCCTGTTCGATGAGCAGTACCAGCAGTACCGCGCGCTCATCGGCAAGGATGCGCTGGTGCTCGCCGAGGGGCAGCTGCGCTACGACGAATTCTCCGACGGCTGGCGCATCGGGGTGCGCCGCCTCAGCGATCTTGCGAAGGTGCGCGAGCAGCAGGCGCGGCGCATCGTGCTCGCCTGGCCGGCGGGCGCCGACAGCAGCGCGCTGCAGCGGCGCCTGGCGGAGCTGCTCGGGCGCTTCCGCCCGGGCCCGTGCGCGGTCGCGATCGAGTACGCCGCAGCGGCCGCGCGCGGCATGCTCGCGCTCGGGCCCGAGTGGTGCGTGCAGCCGGTGGCGGAGCTGATCGAGTCGCTCGAGAAGCTGCTCGGCGGCTCGGCCGTGCGCGTGCTCTACAGCGCACCGGGGGATGCGCCGCAGCGCTCGGAGGGCGGCCGCTGAGGCGCACCGCTTGCGCACAGCCGCAAGCGCCCGTACGCTCGCGCCAGCACGGGAGAACTCCGGTAAACCGCATGGCCGTCGCCTTTCTCGATTTCGAACAGCCCATCGCCGAGCTCGAAGCGAAGATCGAGGAGCTCAAGCACGTCACGAGCGACCCGCAGATCAACATCCAGGAGGAGATCACCCGGCTTCAGGCCAAGAGCCGCCAGCTCACCACCAGCATCTTCGCGAACCTCACGCCCTGGCAGATCACGCAGCTCGCCCGCCATCCGCACCGGCCCTACACGCTCGATTACATCGGCGCGATCTGCACGGACTTCTGCGAGCTGCACGGCGACCGAATGTATGGCGATGACGGGGCCATCGTCGGCGGCGTGGCGCGCCTCGAGGGCCGGCCCATCATGATCATCGGCCATCAGAAGGGGCGCGACACCAAGGAGCGGGTGCGGCGCAACTACGGCATGCCGCGCCCGGAGGGCTACCGCAAGGCGCTGCGGCTGATGCATCTCGCCGAGCGGTTCGAGTTGCCGCTGGTGACGCTGATCGACACGCAGGGGGCGTATCCGGGCGTCGGCGCCGAGGAGCGCGGCCAGAGCGAGGCGATCGCGCGCAATCTCCTCGAGATGGCGACGCTCGCCGTGCCCATCGTCACGGTGGTCACGGGCGAGGGCGGCTCGGGCGGCGCGCTCGCCATCGGCGTGTGCGACCGGCTGCTGATGCTGCAGTACAGCACCTACTCGGTGATCTCGCCCGAGGGGTGCGCCTCGATCCTCTGGAAGAGCCAGGACAAGCGCGAGGCGGCCGCCGAGGCGCTGAACCTGACGGCCGACCGGCTCGAGCGGCTGGGGCTCGTCGATCAGGTGATCGAGGAGCCGCTCGGCGGCGCGCACCGCGACCCGGCGGCCATGGCCGCGAGTCTCAAGGCGGCGCTGCTCGCGCACCTCGATGCGCTCGAGGCGCTGCCGCGCGAGCCGCTGCTGGCCTCGCGCAGCGCGCGGATCGCCGGCTTCGGCGTGTACGGCGAGAGCCCCGCTTGAGCGAGGCGGAGCGTGGCCGTTGAGCGCCGCGAACCGACAGCGAGCAGGGGCAGGGCGGGCTTTCTCCTGCGAACGGCTGATCGAGCACCTGCACGGGCTGCTGCCGCAGTTCCCGCACGTGAGTCTGTGCGTCGCCTTCAGCGGCGGAGTTGACTCGACCGCGCTGCTCGCCTCGCTCGCGCGTGTGCGCGGGCGCACCTTCGGCTTGCGCGCCGCGCACATCGATCATGGGCTGCATCCGGACTCCTCGCTCTGGAGCGGCCAGTGCCGCCAGCTCGCGCGCCGCCTCGGCGTGCCGCTGAGGGTGATGCGCATCGCCGTGGCGCAGCCGCCCGGCGCCTCGCTCGAGGAAGCCGCGCGCAGCGCGCGCTATCGGGCGCTCGGTGCGCTGCTGAAGCCCGGCGAGACGCTGCTCACGGCGCACAATCAGGACGATCAGCTCGAGACGGTGCTGCTGCAGTTGTTTCGCGGCTGCGGGCTGGCGGGACTCGCCGCCATGCCGGCGGCCGCGCCCTTCGGCGGCACGCGGCTCGTGCGCCCGCTGCTCGGCTTCAGCCGCGCACAGCTCGCCGCCTGGGTCGAGGCCGAGGGCCTGCCGGTGGTGGTGGATCCCACCAATGCCGATGAGCGCTTCGACCGCAACTACCTGCGTCGCCAGGTGCTCCCGGCGGTGCGCTCGCGCTGGAGCGGAGTGGCCGCGGCGGTGGCGCGCACGGCGCGCCACGCCGCCGAAGGCCAACAGCTGCTCGCGGCGCTGGCGCGCGCCGACCTCGAGCGGGCGAGCGACGGGGCGGCGCTGTCGGTGAGGGCGCTGCGGCTTCTGCCGCCGCCGCGGCGGCGCAATGCGCTGCGGTTCTGGATCGCAAGCGGCGCGCACACGCTGCCCGATGCCCGCCGGCTCGAGCAGATCGCAGGCCCCGTGCTCGAGGCGCGCCCGGATGCCCACCCGCATGTGGCCTGGGGCGCAGTGCGCGTCGAGCGCCATGGCGACCGGCTCTCGATCGAGCAGGCCGCGGCGCGCGCGGATCGTTCGGTGCCGGCCGGGGAGATCCTCTGGGAGGTGGGCGCATCGGCGCGCTGCGCGCTGCCCGAGGGGTGCGGCGAGCTCGAGCTGCGTGCCGATCCGCACGGCCCGCTCGACCTCGATGCGCTCGGCGCGACCGTGACGGTGCGCTGGCGTCGCGGCGGGGAGCGCCTGCGGCTGCGCCCCGGTGGCGCGCGGCGCGCGCTGAAGAGCCTGCTGCAGGAGGCGCGCGTGCCGCCGGCCGAGCGCTCGCGCCTGCCGTTGCTCTTGCGCGACGGGGAGCTTGTTGCCGTGGCGGACCTGTGGCTCGGGGCGAGCGTGCGCGCGCAGCGCACCTCGTGCCGCCGCGCGCGGCTCATCTGGAAGAAGCCGCCCCGCCCGATGCACTGATGTGATAGTCTGCCCTCCCGTCGTTCATGCAGCCATGAGCTCCCGACAGCGGTTCCAACGGCGGGTCACCTGAACTTATCCATCCTATGACGCGATTCGTATTCGTCACCGGCGGCGTCGTGTCCTCGCTCGGCAAGGGCATCGCGAGCGCCTCGCTCGCCGCGATCCTCGAGGCGCGCGGCCTGAAGGTCGCCATGGTCAAGCTCGATCCGTACATCAACGTCGATCCGGGCACCATGAGCCCGTTTCAGCACGGCGAGGTGTTCGTCACCCAGGACGGCACCGAGGCGGACCTCGACCTGGGTCACTACGAGCGCTTCGTGCGCACCACCACGGGCCGCAACAGCAACTTCACCACCGGGCGGATCTACGAGCGGGTGATCGCCAAGGAGCGCCGGGGCGATTATCTCGGCGCCACGGTGCAGGTGATCCCGCACATCACCGATGAGATCAAGCGCAGCATCCAGCTCGGCGCCGAGGGGGCCGACGTGTGCATGGTCGAGATCGGCGGCACGGTGGGCGACATCGAGTCGCTGCCGTTCCTCGAGGCGATCCGCCAGCTCGGCGTCGAGCTCGGTCGCAGCCGCTGCGTCTACATGCACCTGACGCTGGTGCCCACCGTCGGCGGCTCGGGGGAGATCAAGACCAAGCCGACCCAGCATTCGGTCAAGGAGCTGCGCGGCATCGGCATCCAGCCCGACGTGCTGCTGTGCCGCTGCAAGCAGCCGCTGCCGGAGGAGCAGCGGCGCAAGATCGCGCTGTTCACCAACGTCGAGGAGCGCGCGGTCATCTCCGCCGTCGATGCGGACGACATTTACCAGATTCCGATCCTGCTGCACGAGCAGGGGCTCGATGACATCGTGGTCGGCAAGCTCGGACTCGAGGTGCCGGCCACCGAGCTCGCCGAGTGGCGCCAGGTGGTCAGCGCCAAGGCCAACCCCGACGGCCAGGTGGACATCGCCATGGTCGGCAAGTACGTGCAGATCCGCGACTCGTACCTGTCGCTGCACGAGGCGCTGATGCACGGGGGCTTGAAGAGCCGCACCCGGGTCAACATCCACTACATCGAGTCGACCGACATCGAGAGCCAGGGCGTGCACGCGCTGAAGGGGATGGACGCGATCCTGGTGCCGGGCGGGTTCGGCGAGCGCGGCATCGAGGGCAAGATCCTCTCGGTGCGCTACGCCCGCGAGCACGGGGTGCCGTACCTCGGCATCTGTCTCGGCATGCAGGTGGCGATCGTGGAGTTCGGCCGGCACGTGCTCGGACTCAGCGGCGCCAACAGCACCGAGTTCAACCGCGCGACGCCGCATCCGGTGATTGCGCTGATCAGCGAGTGGCAGGACCAGGCGCGCGGGGTACAGACGCGCGATGAGGCCTCCGCCAAGGGCGGCACCATGCGCCTCGGGGCGCAGGAGGTGCTGCTCGGGCCCGGCACGCGCGCGCACGACCTCTACGGCAAGGACGTCATCCTGGAGCGCCACCGCCACCGCTACGAGTTCAACAACAACTTCCTCGAGCGCTATCGCGAGGCGGGGCTGCGCTTCTCCGGGTTCTCGCGCGACGGGCTCGTCGAGGTGATCGAGCTGGCGAACCATCCGTGGTTCATGGCCACGCAGTTTCACCCGGAATTCACCTCCACGCCGCGCGACGGGCATCCGCTGTTCACCGGGTTCATCCGCGCCGCGCGCGCCCAGCGCACCGCCCACCTGCCGCAGGCGGCGCTCGCCTGAGAGGGACATGCAGCTCGCCGGTGCGCAAATCGGGATCGATCAGCCGCTGCTCATCATTGCCGGACCCTGCGTGATTGAAAGCGAGACGCTCGTGCAGGAGGTGGCCGGGCGGCTGAAGGAGATCACCACGCGGCTCGCGCTGCCGTTCGTGTTCAAGTCGTCCTTCGACAAGGCGAACCGCTCCTCGGGCAGGAGCTTCCGCGGCCCGGGCCTGGAGCGCGGCCTGAAGGCGCTCGAGGGGGTGCGGCGCGCCTTGCAGGTCCCGGTGCTCACCGACGTGCACGAGGACACCCCGCTCGCGGAGGTCGCCGCGGTGGTCGATGTGCTGCAGACCCCGGCGTTCCTGTGCCGCCAGACCAATTTCATCCTCAGCGTCGCCGCGTGCGGCAAGCCGGTCAACATCAAGAAGGGGCAGTTTCTCTCGCCCTGGGAGATGCGCAACGTCGTCGAGAAGGCGCGCTCCACCGGCAACGAGGACATTCTGGTGTGCGAGCGCGGCTTCACCTTCGGCTACAACAACCTGGTCGCCGACATGCGCTCGCTCGCGATCCTGCGCGAGTGCGGCTGCCCGGTCATCTTCGATGCCACGCACTCGGTGCAGCTGCCCGGCGGGCGCGGGGAGAGCTCGGGCGGTGAGCGGGAGTTCGTGCCGGTGCTGGCGCGCGCGGCGGTGGCCGCCGGGATCTCCGGGGTGTTCATGGAGACGCATCCGGATCCGGCGCGCGCCCTCTCCGACGGTCCCAACGCCTGGCCGCTCGAGCGCATCGAGCCGCTGCTCGCGACCCTCAAAGCCCTGGATGCGGCCGCCAAGGCGCGGCCGTTCGAAGAGTCCGTACTGGCGCAAGAAGGAAGGAAGTAATCGATGAGCCGAATCGCCGACGTTCGCGGCCGCGAGATCCTCGATTCCCGCGGCAATCCCACCGTCGAGTGCGACGTGATCCTGAACTCCGGCGCGCTGGGGCGCGCGGCGGTGCCCTCGGGCGCCTCGACCGGCACGCGCGAGGCGGTGGAGCTGCGCGACGGCGACAAGAAGCGCTATCTCGGCAAAGGGGTGCTCAAGGCGGTCGAGCACGTCAACAGCGCTCTGCGACAGGCCGTCCTCGGCGCCGATCCGCGCGAGCAGGCCGCGCTCGATGAGCGGATGATCGGGCTTGACGGCACCGAGAACAAGAGCCGGCTCGGGGCGAACGCCATTCTGGCGGTCTCGCTCGCGAGCGCGCACGCCGCCGCGCGCGATGCGGGGCTGCCGCTGTACCGCTATCTCGGCGAGACGCTCTGCGCGGGCCGCGAGCCGGTCATGCCGGTGCCGATGATGAACATCATTAACGGCGGTGCGCATGCCAACAACAGCCTCGACATCCAGGAGTTCATGATCCTGCCGGTCGGCGCGCCGAGCTTCCGCGAGGCGCTGCGCTACGGCGCGGAGGTGTTCCACGCGCTGAAGAAGCTGCTCAACGAGCGGGACCTGGCCACCTCGGTCGGGGACGAGGGGGGCTTCGCGCCGAATCTCGGCTCGAATTCCGAGGCGCTGGAGGTGATCCTGCAGGCGATCGAGAGGGCCGGCTACACCGCGGGCCGGGACATCTACCTCGGCCTCGATGCGGCGAGCTCCGAGTTCTACCGCGGCGGCAGCTACGAGCTGAAGGCCGACGGGCGGCGCTTCTCGAGCAGCGAGTTCACGCGCTATCTGGCCGATCTCGCCCACCGCTATCCCATCGTCAGCATCGAGGACGGCATGGCCGAGGACGACTGGGACGGCTGGGCACAGCTGACGCGCGCCCTCGGCGAGCGCTATCAGCTGGTCGGGGACGACGTGTTCGTCACGAACACCCGGATCCTGCGCGAGGGCATCGAGAAGCACGTGGCCAACGCGGTGCTGGTGAAGCCGAACCAGATCGGCACCCTCACCGAGACGCTCGCGGCGATCGACATGGCCGATGAGGCGCACTACGCCGCGGTGGTCTCGCACCGCTCGGGCGAGACCGAGGATGCGACCATTGCGGACCTGGCCGTGGCGAGTGCCGCCACGCAGATCAAGACCGGCTCGCTGTCGCGCTCCGACCGCATCGCCAAGTACAACCAGCTGCTGCGCATCGAGGCCGAGCTCGGCAAGGTGCGCTATGCGGGCCGGGATGCCTTGGCGGTGAAGATTTGATCCGCGGGCCGCGGACCCGTAAGCTCTCGCCGTGCGCGCGGCCCGCCAGATGATCGGATCGGGTGCCCGTCAGGGGCGCCGAGCGCGCACGCGGTCCGCGCCCAACGACCCACGCGCATGAAAGTACTCGCCGCCGCCCTGATTACCGCCCTGGTGCTGCTGCAGTACCGGATCTGGATCTCCAACGACGGGGTGCGCCCGGTGTACCGGCTCGAGCGCGCCGTGGCCGCGCAGGAGAAGCTCAATGCACGCCTCACGCGGCGCAACGCGCGCCTCGCGGCGGACGTGGCGGACTTGAAGACCGGCACCGGCGCCATCGAGGAGCGGGCGCGCAGCGAGCTCGGCATGATCGGCGCGCACGAGACCTTCTACATGGTCGTCGAGCCGCCGCGCTTTCCGCCGGCCGCCCCCCGCTGACGCATGCATTACTGGCTCGTGATGCCCGCCGCCGGCATCGGCCGCCGGTTCGGGGCTGAGCGCCCCAAGCAGTACGCGCCGCTGCGCGGGCGCACCGTCATCGAATGGGCGCTCGCGCCGTTTTTGCGCGATGCGCGCTGCGCCGGGGCGATGGTGGCGCTCGCGGCCGACGATCCGTACTGGCGCGAGATCGCCCCGGCGGGAGTGCTCAGCGCACCCGGCGGCGCCGAGCGCAGCCACTCGGTGCGCAACGCGCTCGCGGCGCTCGCGCCGCGCGCGCAGGCTCAGGACTGGGTGTTGGTGCACGATGCGGCGCGGCCGTGCCTGCCGGATGCGGATCTCGAGCGGCTGGTGGCGGAGCTCGCCGGCCACCCGGTCGGCGGACTGCTCGCGACGCCGGCGGCCGATACCCTCAAGCGCGCGGATGCGGCCGGCTGCGTGGTCGAGACCGTGGACCGCACCGGCCTGTGGCGGGCCCTCACGCCGCAGATGTTCCGCTATGGGCTGCTCTGCGCGGCGCTCGATCAGGCGCACGCGGCGGGCCGCACCCCGACCGACGAGGCGCAGGCGGTAGAGTGGCTCGGCGAGCGGCCCGCGCTCGTTGCCGCCTCGGCGGCGAATCTGAAAATCACTCGCGCGGCGGATCTGACGCTCGCCGCGGCACTGCTGGAGGCGCTCGCATGAGAGTCGGCTCGGGTTTCGATGTGCATGCCTTCGGCCCCGGCGAGCATGTCATGCTCGGCGGGGTGCGCGTGCCGCACACCCACGGTGTGCTGGCGCACTCCGACGGCGACGTGCTGCTGCATGCCCTCACCGACGCGCTACTCGGGGCCGCCGGGCTGGGGGACATCGGGCAGCATTTCCGCGACACCGATCCGCGCTGGAAGGGCGCCGACAGCGCCCGCTTCGTGCAGGCGGTGCTCGCGATGCTGCGCGAGCGGGGCCTGCGCGTGGGCAACGCCGATCTGACCCTCATCGCCGAGCGGCCCAAGGTGGGTCCCTACCGCGATGCGATCCGCGCGCGCATCGCCGGGCTGCTCGAGGTGTCCGCGGAGGCGGTCAACGTCAAGGCGACCACCACCGAGCAGCTCGGGTTTCTCGGGCGTGCCGAGGGCCTTGCCGCCGAGGCGGTCGTGCTGCTGCTCGAGAGCCCCTGAGCGGCGCCGGCGCCCGGGGTGCCGAGGCGCGGCGCGGGTGAATCCCCCGGCCCGTTGCGGCCTTTGCCCCGCGCCGGGGCGCCGTGCTAGCTTTACGGCCGATTGCGCGCTCACCCTAAAACGAACGCGGGCCGGCCCCCGGGGCTTTGCGACCCGCGCGAACAAGGGGGTCCTCATGCCGGTATTCGCCCGATTTGGCGCGGCGCGTTGCTCGCAGGGGTGCTTGCCTCCTGCTGCCGCTTGCCGCAGCGCAGGGCCGTGCATAGGGCTCGGGCGGGCTCAACATGCCGCCTGCCCCGGCGATCGGCCAGCAGAACGTCGCCACCGCCGACCTGCTGGTCTCGCACCCGCCCACCCGGCCGTGCATCGTCACGCTCTTTCAGTCCGATACCTTCGACAACTATGCGCCCCGGCCCTTCACCTACAGCCCGCCGGCCGACTGCCCGGGCCCGTGGGCGAAGGTGGTGTTCGTGGCGCATTTCAACGAGAACCCGGGCGTGCAGTACGACCGCACCGCCTACGTGTTTCTCGGCAACGCCGCGCCGCACGCGGGCGCGGCGAGCATCTTCAACATCGTCAACAGCATTTACACGGGCGTGATCCACGGCAGCGGCTATCTTTATTTCTACCCGGGCGCGCGGGCGCGCGGCAGGCACGCCGGCGATGATGCCGCCGCGGAGCCGTCCGCAGTCTATCCGCTGAACAGCGGCAATCAGCCGAGTGACCTCGATTCGGCCTCGCAGTCGCTCGCCGGGACGTTCGTCTTCCCGACCAACATGACGCGCATGGACCTCGTGATCACGGCGCAGAGCCAGATCGGCGATGAGTTCTGGTACACCTGCGTGCCAAGTGAGTACGCGAACGAGCTCGAGAGCTGCGGCAACAGCGGCTACCACCAGGTGATGGTGCAGTTGGACGGGCGCACGGTGGCCTATGCGCCGGTCTCGCCGTGGATCTACACCGGGGGCATCGACCCGTTCCTCTGGCAGCCCACCCCCGGGGTGCAGACGCTGAACTTCATCCCCTACCGGGTGAATCTGACGCCGCTGCTGGCGGAGCTCGACAACGGCCAGCCGCATACGATCGCCGTGAGCGTGTACAACGACGGCAATTACTTCTCGGTCGCGGCAAACCTGCTCGTGTACCAGGACCCGCGCGTGAGCGCGATCGGCGGGGCGGTCACCGAGGTCGACGTGCCGCCGCTCGCCCCGAGCATCACCTCCGACCTCGCGGGCGGCGCCTCGGGCGAGGTGAGCGGCTCGGTGGCCGTCCGCTCCGATGTGCGCACGCGCCTGGTCGGCTATCTCGATCTGCCCGGCGGCCCGCGCTGGACAGCGGTGGCGCAGGAGCTGCACTTCAGCAACAGCCAGAACTTCACCATCAACAACACCGTCTACGACCAGCAGATCGCGCTCGCGAGCACGGTGCGGACCGTGACCCGCGTGAGCGACGGCGGTGAGGACGGCAGCACCCGCGTGCGCAGCTGGAGCTTCCCGCTGATGCTCAACTACGATCAGGTGCAGCAGGCGAACGGGGACTTTGCCATCACGACCACCGTGCTGCAGCATTACGCGGCGCGCTCCGCGCCCGCCTGGCCCGCCGCGGCCGGCTGGGCGCTGAGCGACCGGGTGCAGTCCGAGGACACGCTCGAGTTCGACCCCAGCTTCAACTTCCTCGGCCACTCCGGCATGTCCGGCTCGCAGCACGACGAGTTCGAGCGCCGCAGCCGGGGTGAGCCGCTCTGCGACTCGCGGACCATCACCAACACGGCCAACGCCGTGAGCGCCGTGTCGGATGCGCGGCACTGCGATCTTCTGAGGGGCGATGATGGGGGGCGCTGAGCGCAACCGGCCGCCTCCTGCAGGGGCGGGGAGCCGGATGCGTCCTGAGGCGGCGTTCGCGCCGCCACGGGCGCACGGTCTGCCGCTGGGGGAGGTGAGCGTGCGGACCGAGCCCGAGGACTTCTGCGTCGAGGAGTCCCTCGGGTTCGCGCCCGCGGGCGCCGGGGCGCACGTGCTCCTGCAGGTGCGCAAGCGCGATGCCAATACCGTCTGGGTGGCGCGCGAGCTGGCCAAGCTCGCCGGCTGCCGGCCGTCCGAGATGGGTTACGCCGGACTGAAGGACCGGCGTGCCGTGGCGGTGCAGTGGTTCTCGGCGCCGCGCGGGCGGCGCGCGCCCGAGGATTGGGCAGGAGCGCGCGGGGAGGGCTTCGAGGTGCTCGCCGCCCACGCACACACGCGCAAGCTGCCGCGCGGGGCGCTGGAGGGCAACCGCTTTCGCATCCGCGCGCGCGGGGAGACGCCGCCCGAGGAGCGGCTCGAGGAGCGGGTGCGCCGGATCGCCGAGCGCGGCGTCCCCAGTTATTTCGGACCGCAGCGCTTCGGGCGCGGCGGCGCGAACCTCGAGCGGGGGGAGCTCGATCCACGCGGGCTGCGCCCCGCGGAGCGCGGGTTCGTGCTCTCGGCCGCGCGCAGCCTGATGTTCAACGCGGTGCTGGCCGAACGGGTGCACGAGGGCCGCTGGGCCGAGCTCGAGCCGGGGGACCGCGCGATGCTCGAGGGCCGCGGCAGCCATTTCGCGGTCGAGGCCTGTGATGCGACGCTGCGCGAGCGGGCCGCGCGGCTCGAGATTCACCCCAGCGGGCCGCTGTGGGGGCGCGGCGCGCCAGACTCGCAGGGCGCCGTGCGCGCGCTCGAGGAGCGAGTGGCGGGGCAGTATCCGCAGTACTGCGCACTGCTCGAGGCCGCCGGGCTGCGCCAGGAGCGGCGCAGTCTGCGGGTCGCGGTGCACGAGCTCAGTGCCCGGATCGAGCCCGGGGCGGTGGTGCTGGAGTTTCGCCTCGCGCGCGGGGCCTATGCGACGGCGGTGCTGCGCGAGCTGTTCACGCTCGCCGATTACGAGGAAAGCAGCACGTAGATGGCCCCGGTGCCGCCATCGACCGCCCGCGCCGAGACGTACGCGACCACCGGCGAGAGCCGGCGCAGCACGGCGGCGACCAGGCCCTTGAGGACCGGCCCGCGGTGACCCGAGCGCAGCCCCTTGCCGTGGATGATCCGCACGCAGCGCCAGTGTCGCAGCAGGGCCTCGCCCAGGAACTCGCGCAGGGCCCGCCTGGCGTCCTGAACCGTCAGGCCGTGCAGGTCGAGCTCGGCCTGCACCCGGTACTCGCCGCGGCGCAGCCGGCGCAGGACCTCGAGCGGGACTCCCTCGCGCCGGAAGACCAGCTCGTCCCCGGCGGCGAGCGCCGGATCGGGCGACCCGCTCCCGCTCAGGCTCTCTTCGAGCACCGCCAGCCGATCGGCGCGCGTGAAGCGCGCCGCGGGGGCGGGCTTGGGCCGCTCGCTCAGCGTGGCAGGACGCTCGAGCGGCTTGACGCCGCGGACCGCCTCGCGGAACAGCCGCCGGTCATCTTCCGGGTCCGATGCGCACACGCTACCTCCGCCGAATTTGCTTCCAGTATAGTCGCGCCCTTCCCGAGGAACGTCCTCGCCGAGACGCCGCCCACCACGTGAAAATCCTCCTCAGCAACGACGACGGCTACCATGCGCAGGGTATCCGCACCCTCAGGCGCAAGCTCGCGGACCTGGCCGAGGTCACCGTCGTCGCCCCCGACCGCAATCGCAGCGGCGCGAGCAACTCGCTCACGCTCGACATGCCGCTGCGGGTGATCGAGATCGAGCCCGACCTCTACTGCGTGCAGGGCACGCCCACCGACTGCGTGCACCTGGCGATCACGGGGCTCTTTGATTTCGAGCACGACATGGTGGTCTCGGGCATCAACGACGGGGCCAATCTCGGCGATGACGTGCTGTACTCCGGCACCGTGGCCGCCGCGATCGAGGGCCGCTGGCTCGGTCTGCCGGCGCTCGCCGTGTCGCTGTGCACCCGGCCGGGCAGCGGCGGACACTTCGAGACCGGCGCGGCCGTGGCGCATCGGCTCATCGCCGAGATGCTCAATCGGCCGCTGGATGCCTCGCTCATCCTCAACGTCAATGTACCGGACGTCCCGCTCGAGGCGCTGCGCGGTTACCGCGGCACCCGCCTCGGCTACCGCCATCGCTCCGAGCCCATCGTGCCCTCGCGCGACCCACGGGGCCGGCCGGTGTACTGGGTGGGCCCGGCCGGCCCGCAGCAGGATGCCGGGCCCGGCACGGACTTCCACGCCATCGCCGAGGGCTACGTTTCGGTGACGCCGCTGCAGATCGACCTCACGCGCCATGCCGCCCTCAGCCCGCTGCAGGGCTGGCTGGAGCGGATCGATGAGTGACCTGCGCCTGGCGGGCATCGGCATGACCTCGGCGCGCACGCGCGACCGCCTGGTGCAGCGCCTGCGCGAGCAGGGCATCAGCAACCTCGCCGTGCTCGATCGCATCCGCAACGTGCCGCGCCACATCTTTGTCGACGAGGCCCTCGGCAGCCGCGCCTACGAGGACACGGCGCTGCCGATCGGCTTCGGTCAGACCATCTCGCAGCCGTACATCGTGGCGCGCATGAGCGAGGCGCTGCTCGAGGGCGGACCGCTCGGCAGCGTGCTCGAGGTGGGTACCGGGTGCGGCTACCAGACGGCGGTGCTCGCGCCGCTCGTGGAGCGCCTGTTCACGATCGAGCGCATCGGGGGCCTGCTCGAGCGCGCCAAGGAGCGGTTGAAGGAGCTCGACATCCGCAACGTCAAGTTCCACCACGGTGATGGCACGCAGGGCTGGAAGAGTCAGGCGCCGTTTGACGGCATTCTGGTGGCGGCCGCGCCGCTGGTCGTGCCGCCGGCGCTCCTGCGCCAGCTCGCCCCGGGCGGACGGCTCATCGTGCCGGTGGGGCCGGAGGGCGAGCAGGAGCTGATGCGCTTCACGCGGCGCGAGCAGGGCGTGCTGCACGAGTCGCTCGGCCGCGTGGCGTTCGTGCCACTGCTCGGCGGCAAGAACTGATCCGCCCGGGCGGCGGCTGAGTGCATGTGATTCGACGCGAAGTTATTTATTTAACTTATTGAAAATAAGTATA
Organism: Pseudomonadota bacterium; assembly: GCA_021816775.1. Lineage (GTDB taxonomy): Bacteria > Pseudomonadota > Gammaproteobacteria > Steroidobacterales > Steroidobacteraceae > 13-2-20CM-66-19. The sequence continues at coordinate 43,361 of JAKAXA010000002.1, read as the reverse complement.
AAAAATACAGATAGAGCTTACGCGGGCCGGCGTGTGTGCCGCTGTGCCGGGTCGGCGCGCTGACTTTCGCGTCGCGTCGGAAAAACGCTTGCCAGCGCAAAACCGCCACGGTTAACATACCGCCCGTCTCTCGCGGGCGACACATGCCGCCGGGGGGGGACGCCGGAGAGGGCACAGGGAGGAGGGGGCGGACGACACAAAAGCAACAATAGCGATATTTCGATCGCGACCAGCAAAAGCAATAACAGTGCAGCGTTCGGCGCGTCGGGTCGTGGAGTTGAAACCCCTCCCTCTGTGCCTTCCTCGATGCCGGCGCGGATTACGCGAAGAACAATGCCGCCGCGACCCGCCGGTCCTCCTGCACCAGAATGTTGAATGTCCGGCACGCCGCGCCGAGATCCATCACCTCGAGGCCAACGCCGCGCGCGCTGAAGGCCGCGCGAATCGGCGCCGGCGCGAAGCGTTGCTGCGTCCCCGTGCCGATCAGCACCACCTGCGGCTCGAGCGCGAAGATGGCCTCGAGGTGCGCCGCCTCGAGCGCCTCGAAACGCGCCGGCTGCCAATCGGTGATGAGCCGCTCGGCGGTGAGGATGCAGCTCGCGCGCACCACCGTCTCGCCGATGCGCAGCGCGTGCGGCGAGTAGGCGCGCACCGTATTGACGTGCGTTGAGCTCTCTAAACTGAATCGCATGACGGTACGATACCGCCCGTGAGCGAACTCGTCATCGTCCTGACGGATTTGTATCTCGATCCCGACCCTGGCGCGCCGCCGAGCGAGCGCGGCGTGCTGGCGGGCATCGAGTCGCTGACGCGCTTTGCGCGTGCCCGAGCGCTCGAGCGGTCCTGGCGCGAGTGGGCCGCGCGCTGGCTCGGGCTCGAGCGCTATGCGCACCTGCCGCCGGCGAGCGTCGCGGCCGCGGCCGCGGCGGGCCCGCCGCCCGGGCCGGTGGTGTGGCTCGCCGAGCCGCTGCACCTGACCGAAGGGATCGGCCGGGTGCATCTGGAGCGGCGGGGCCGGCTGCGGCTTGCCGCGTCCGAGGCCGAGCGGCTGGCCGCCGATTTCAACACGGTCTACGCCGGCTCGGGATTCGCGCTCACGCCGCTGCCCGGCGGAACGTTTCTGCTCGCGGCCCCGGCGGGTGAGACGCCGTGCACCTGCGAGCCGGCGCGCGTGCCGGCCGGGACCCTCGCCGAGTCACTGCCGAGCGGCAGCGGCGCGGGCGTGCTGCGGCGCCTCGGCGCCGAGCTCGAAATGTGGCTGCACCATCACCCGCTCAATGCCGAGCGCGCCGGGCGCGGCGAGCCGCCGGTCTCGGCGCTGTGGATCTGGGGCGGAGGGGCGGCGCCGGCCGGTACGCCGCCCGCCGGCACGGCGCGCGCGGCGGTGTACGGGGCCGAGGCATACCTGACGGGACTGGCGCGCCTCGGCGGGACCGAGTCCCGCCCCGTACCGCCCGAGTGGCCGTACGCGCGGGGCGGGACGCTCGCGCCCGCGCTGCATGCGCTCGAAGTGCGCGATGCGCTGCAGCGCGAGCCGGGCTCGGACCTGCTGCGCGCGCTCGCGGACCTCGATCGGCGTTGGATCGCCCCGGCCGTGGCGGCGCTCGGCGCCGGCTCGCTCGAGCGGCTCTGGCTGCTCGCGAACGACCGGGCGTGGTGCCTGCAACCACGCGACCGCTGGCGGCGCTGGCGGCGCACCCGCGCGGGGCTGGAGGCAATGACATGATGTTGCGAGTGGTGCGCCGCCCGCCCGTGCCGGGCGGGATGTTGGTCCCCGGCATGCATCCGGTGCTGAGCCGCGTGTACCGCGCGCGCGGCGTGCGCAGCGCGGAGGATCTCGACACCTCGCTCGAGCGGCTGACGCCGGTCGGCACGCTCGAGTCGGTCGAGGCGGCCGCCGAGCTGCTGCTCGCGCAGCGCGCGGGCGGGCGCATCCTGGTGGTCGGGGATTTCGATGCCGACGGGGCGACCAGCTCCGCGCTGATGCTGCGGGCGCTTCGCGCCTGGGGGTTCGAGGCGGATTTTCTCGTGCCGAACCGCTTCGAGTTCGGCTACGGGCTGACGCCCGAGATCGTGCGCGTCGCGGCCGAGCGCGCCCCGAGCCTGATCGTCACGGTGGACAACGGTATCGCCAGTCTCGCCGGCGTCGCCGAGGCGCGTGAGCGCGGCATCGAGGTCCTGATCACCGACCATCATCTGCCCGGCAGTGAGCTGCCCGCCGCGCGCGTCATCGTCAATCCCAACCTGCCAGGCAGCCGCTTCGCGAGCCGCTCGCTCGCCGGGGTGGGCGTGGCGTTTTATGTGCTGGCAGCGCTGCGGCGGCGGCTCCAGACGGCCGCTCTGGTGGGCGGGGATGCGCCGGGGGTGGCCGAGTGGCTCGACCTGGTCGCCCTCGGCACGGTGGCGGATCTGGTGCCGCTCGATGGCAACAACCGGGTGCTGGTCGCCCAGGGCATCCGGCGAATCCGCGCGGGACGCTGCGCCGCGGGCATCCGCGCGCTGCTCGAGGCCGCGGGCCGGCCGTTCGCGCGAGTGACCAGCGCCGACCTGGCGTTCGCGGTGGCGCCGCGGCTGAATGCGGCCGGAAGGCTCGATGACATGTCGATCGGCATCCAATGCCTGCTCGCCGACGCCGGCGAGGCCGCGGGGCTCGCAGCGCGGCTCGATGCGCTCAACCGCGAGCGGCGCGAGATCGAAGCGCGCATGCAGGCCGAGGCGCTTGCCGCGGTCCGCGGACTCGATGAGGCGCGCACGCGCGCCGTGCAGCGCAGCGCGGTGTGCCTGTTCGATGAGAGTTGGCACCAGGGCGTGGTCGGGCTGGTGGCGAGCCGTGTCAAGGAGCGCGTGCGCCGTCCCGTCATCGCGTTCGCCGTGGCCGCAGACGGGGATCTGCGCGGTTCGGCGCGCTCGGTGCCCGGCGTGCATATCCGCGACGTGCTGGCCGAGCTCGATGCGCGCCATCCGGGCCTGATGGGCCGCTTCGGCGGGCATGCGATGGCCGCCGGACTGACGCTGCCGCGAGCGCGGCTCGATGAGTTTGCCGCGTTGTTCGATGCGCAGGTGGCCGGGTCGACGCCGCGCGGAGCGCTCGCCGATGCGATCGAGACCGATGGGGAGCTCGATGTGGAAGAGATTGCGCTCGAGACAGCCGAAGCGCTCCGCGCGGGCGGCCCTTGGGGGCAGGCGTTCCCTGAGCCGTGTTTTGACGGCGTGTTCACGGTACGCAATGCCCGCGTGGTGGGCGAGCGTCACGTCAAGATGTGGGTGCAGGGCGCGCGCGATCGCGCCTTCGACGCCATTGCGTTCAATCTGCTCGATCCCCAGGCCGGCACGCCCCTGCCGGAAGGGGAGCGGCGGCTGGTGTACCGCCTGGACGTCAACGAATACCAGGGTGAGCGGCGACTGCAGCTGCTCGTCGATCACGTTCTGACGGCCTGAGGGCTTCCCGTCTCCCGGCGTGCTGCGTCAGCTTCTGGCTTCGCGAAGAACCTGGACAGCCTTGGTTCTGCAACAGCGCCGCAAGAGTTCGCCATTCATGGCGGAGAGATCGGGCGTCGTTTCAGCATCCGCCTTGACAGCTCGATGTGCATCAGGGGTCTCTGGCGAGCTCCCACCCTGGCAAAATGCGCTGCATGGCCACGAGCGAGCGCCTGCCGGCCGCTGGGGAGGATGATCGACGCACGTGGAGTGAGCTCATGGACTGGCTTGCGAGCGAGGAGGCGTGCGCGCGGCGCTTGGAGGGATTGCGCTGGCCGCAGGGGTATGTCGGTTCGCGGTGCGGGGCACTTGGGGAGCCGTAGCGGGCGAGCCGGGGGCGGCGGATGTGCCGGCACTGCCGATATCAGTGCCTCGATCACCGTTCGAGCAGCGCCGTTTCCGGGCGCACGTGCGCCAGCGCGCGCAGCCCCAGCAGGACGGCGCAGAGACTGCGGGCCAGATTGCGCGCGCCGAGCGCCGCTGGGATGGTGCCCTCCGCCCGGCCGGCCCACACGCAGCGCAGGACGAACGACTCGATGCGCCCGAAGGCCTCGGTGATCATGGCCCGCAAGTGCGCATCGTGCGGCGCGAGCTCGATTGCTGAGTTCACCAGCCTGCAGCCCTTGTGATCCGGGTCTGCGAGCGAACGCTGCACGATCACGACTGTTGTGGAATTCAAGATCGGTTTGACCGCTGTCGCAGCGGCGGCTCGGCTCGTCGCAGGACGCAGAATGCGTCATATTTGCACAGGCATCATTCCCGCAGCGACACGAACCGCGCTCGTTCGGGAGCACGGACGGCACCTGCGGCATGCCGCATCACTCATTGCACAAAGAGGTCATCTCATGTCGATGTCAAACGCAGCGCTTTCCTCGTTCGAGATCGGACTTAACGCACTCGCCTCGATGCTCGATAAGGCCGAAGCCTATGCCGCGGCGAAGAACATTGATGCGGCCATACTGCTCAACACGCGGCTGTTTCCGGACATGTTTCCGCTCACCCGCCAGGTGCAGATCGCCTGCGACGCGGCCAAGAACGGCGGCGCGCGGCTCGCCGGCGTCGAGCCGCCGAAACACGAAGACACCGAACAGACGGTGGCCGCGCTGAAGGCGCGCATCGCCCAGACGATCGCCTTCGTCAAGACGCTCGACAAGGCCAAGATCGACAGCTCGGCCGAACGCGAGGTGACTTTCCCGTTGGGCCGGGAGAACAAGGCGAAGATGCGCGGAGTGGACTACTGCAACCACTTCGTGCTGCCGAACTTCTACTTCCACATCAGCATCGCGTACGGGATCCTGCGCCACTCGGGCGTCGAACTCGGCAAGCGCGACTATCTCGCCGGTATTCCGCTGACGATGGTCTGAGGCCGAACAGATCGGCCGTCCGGCGGGGCTGCCGCCGGACGGCCCGATGCGCCGGCGCACCACTCGGAGTCCAGCGGACGGCAATCGGCCCGCCCCACGGGTGGATGCTGCGCGAGTTTCGCACCGATCAGTGCGAGCTGATGAGCGCTGACCCCCGGGGTCTTGACCTGCATGTGTTGCGCGCCCGCGGCGCCCAAGGCCCCGGGCCTCAGCCCGGGGCCCGGTGATCGAAGGCGAGCCCCACAGCGTCTCGATGCCGCCACGGCGGTGGAGCGATTGAACCGGCAGCGGCAAGCCTGGGCCAATGACTTGCGGCTCGGCCCCGTCAGCAAATCGCACCGGGCACTCGATGCTCACACTGTCCGCCGGCTTCGCCGGTGGGTGTGCGCCAAGCACACGATCAGCGGCAATCCCCGGGTCACTCATAGCGCACGTTCGGTTCGACGAGGGAGATGTGCACACGGGGCGATGGCGCGGCTACCCGGGCACCGGCATCCGAAAGGGCCGGCAACTCCCGTGCGATTTCCCAGAAGCGAGGGCGCCGCGCAGCATCGTCCCGGGGACCTGACATGCCCACGACCCGCGCACCTCTGCAGAACCGCCGGAGACGTCCCCGCCCGCGGGTGCGGCGGCCGAGGCCGTTCAGTTCGATGGTGCCGTAGGGGAGGTCGGTGGCGATGCGCTCGGCGGCAGCATCGGCTGACTCGACGTGGCTTTCCCTGAGGTCGCGGCACTCGGCGCCTGCGATCTCGCCGAACCCTGCGGCGTGACACTCGATTGCGCGGCCGCCGGTGCGTGCCCCGCTTCACCGGATTTCGGGCCCTGAGCCGAATGTGCCGAGAGAGTACTGTGCGGCGGATTCACAGGACTCGCCGACGGCTCGGATGCCGCGTTCTTGGAGCCTGACGGCCGGGAGCCGGATGTCTTGGACTGAGGCGCCTGCGCCGCAGACGTCGTGTCCGCCCGCTGCTTGTGCGCAGCCCCGAGCGGCGCTTTCTGGTGCGGCGCAGGCTGGGCCTTGCGGGCCGCAGCCTTGTGCGGGGCCGGCAACTGATCCACCGCCACCGTCGCCACGTTCACGACCGAGGGATCGTCGCGGAGCTTCACGTAGAGCTCACCGTTGGCCGGATGCGGCACCGGCAGCGCGTACCCTGGAAACCCATCCGGCACCTGAACGGCATGCTTGAATGCCGGATCGTTGGCGATGGCGTCGACCAGGAACAGATCCGTGCCCGTCAACTTGCAGGCGAATTTCGGCGTGGCGGGACAGACCAGGCGGTGCAGCTGCGGCAGCCGCACCAGCGTCGCCAGCGGCTGCCAGCCACCCTTGACCCCATCGTCGATGACCCGGAACTGCAGCGGCCCGAACGCCGAGGGCCCGAAGGCCCGGGCCGGATCGAGCGTCGCAATGGCCACTTGCTGGTTCTCGAGCGTGATGCCGCCGTTCGTCAGACTGAGGGTCGTCGAGTACAGGCCGTCGGTCGTGGCAACCTGGATTGACTCGTCCCGGTCGAACACCGTGGGCGCCACGGCACGCACGGAGAACGTCAGCTGCGCATGTTGGGGCAGTTCATTGCCGTTGCCGCGGTGAATGTGATTGGGCGCATCCGTACCCGACAGGTACACACTCTTGGCCATGAGCACCACACTCGGCCGTGGCGCGGCGACCGCCCCGTCGAGCGTGAGGACCCGACCGTCCTTCAGCTGCACGCGCACCACGCCGGCTTCGCCCGGCTCCAGATGCGCCGCGGCCGTCGGGTCCTGGGCCGTCACGGTGAGCTGATCGACCCCGTGATGCGTCTTCAGCACGCCCGGAACGAAGACGACGCGGTCGATCGTCAGGCTGGCCACCTCATCGAGACGGCTGCCTTTGAGAATCCCCTGGCTGTCCCCGGCATGGAGCACGAAGCTGTCGAGGCTGGCGGCCACCGAGTAGGCATCCAGAGGCACGCGGACCGGCGCCGACGTGCCGAACTGGCTCAACAGCACGGTGAGCAGACCTGGCGGCGCATCCTTCAGCGGCAGCTGCACCTTCACCTGGTTCGGCTGCACCGCCGTCCAGTGCGCGGATCGCACGGTGCCGGCCGAGTCGCGTACGGTGATGCTCTTGAGGCAGCTCAGACTGGGCGCGGCGAGGCGGATCGAATCATCCCGCCCGACGATGACGGCAGCATCGCCCGGCGTCGCCACCGACCATCCCGCAGCGGAGGCGTTTTCCAACCGGAAGCGCGGCCCCTGGTAACGCGAGAACCCCCAGTCCCCGTGCAGTACGCCGTCCACCGTGTCGCGGAACTGCGTCCCGCGAATGGGGCCGGTATCGACGACGAAGCCCCCGACCTTGGCATCCGCCCACGCCGGCAGGTCGATCGTGTGGCCGTTCGCCTCGGTCAGCCGCAGCCGCATGCGGTGCGCGTAATTCGTCGCGAAGACCAGCGGAGCGCCCTCGACGGGCAGGATCAGGCGCTTGCGGCGGATGCAGAAGCTTTGCTGCGGGTTGACCGCATGCAGCGGCGGGAGCTCAGGCGCCTCGATCGCCGGCAGCGCCGTCACCAGCACCGACTTCGGGTCATGGAAGGACGGCGGGGTATTGAGAGTGAGCGCCAGCGTGTCGCCGTGCTGGGCCGCGAGCGCCGGGATGTACTCGTACTGCGCCGTGGTGAAGGAGCTGAAGATGCGCGCGATGTCGATGACCGAGGCGATGTACGGGCTGTAATAGCCGTAGCTCAGCTGCGGCGTATAGCTCGCTTCCATGGCCAGCGCAGAGGCCGGACCCGAGGTCAGCGCATCGACGATTGAAGTGCTGTGCCCGTCATTGAGGATCAGCGATTGCCCGCCCCGCATGAGGCAGGGGGCCTGCAGCTGCGCAATGCGCTGCAGGCACTTCGTGTTCACCTTGATCGCCAGACTGCGGGCGAGCTTCGGGGCGGCGTCCTTCAGGCGCTCCGGGGCGTTCACCTCCAGGAACTGGATGGCATCCAGGTAGCGATCAAGCCGCGCAATGTCGAGCATCGCCTGGTTCAGGTCCTGGGAGGTCCGCACGAACGCCCCGGGCCGCCCGCGCACCGCGCCGACCAGCGTTCTGAAGTCCCCGTTCGTCTCCGGCGCGAGGAACACCAGCACCTGCTCGGCCCCGCGCGGCACGGTGAGCATCAAGCCGTGCCGGGCACACTGCGGCTCCCAGGTCGAGCAGCCGTGGAACCAGCGCTCCGGCGGCGGATTGGTCGCGCCACGCAGGAACGCCACGATCAGCAGGTAGCGCTCCGATTGGGTGGCCGGCAGATCCGCACGGATCCACAGAAGGTCGCCCACCGCGAGATTGGGCACGTCGGAAATCGGGAGCGTCTCGTGGTGGCGAGTCACGGTCACCTCGAGATTGGGGCCGGCGAGATCGAACGGCGCCACCCCCGCTTGAACGGCCATGCTGAGGAACAGGGAGAGGCTGGCGCTGAGCGCCAGCAGACGGGGGACGCGCATGGCGGCATTGTACGGGGGCAGACGGCTACCGAAATAGCCGTTTTCGACCACCCTGCGCGGCGCGCCGGCACCCGTCTGCCCCTGCACACACTTCAGGGGTGATCGAATCCGTGCCGCTACGATCGGCGCAGCGCCGTTCAGCGATCGTTCAGTGGCCCCGCGGTGACGCAGGACTGTGCAGACCTCGCTGCATCGCGCTGCCGCGCAGGACTGCCGCCCGCGACGTGACGGAGAAACGGGTGCGGCCGATACGCCCGCCGCCAAATTGTGGGCAGCCCCTTATGGGCACGGTCGCAAGCGACATAGACCGTCTGATCGTACCTGATTTGATCCGATTGGCCGTCGGCGATTCATGTGGCGCCGCAGTGCTTGTCACCTCGCGCGCCGACAGGGTCCCCGCGTTAGCCTTCATTCACGGGACCGGCAAGAACATCATCCAGGCAGGCTTTCCGCCGCGCCGCGTCGATCTTGCGCCGGAGTGCGGGGGCTCGTTGGCCGTCATGGTTGCGGTTTCGCGCTTGCTGCGAGGGCCATAAGCCCAATTCACCCCCGAGCAGGCCGGCGCCAAGCTGGAAATTCCGCCTCCGGGTCGCTAGCATGACGCGCTCATTCACGTACCTCACCCGGACCGCGCCGCACGATGGAAGTCAATCCGCTCAAGCGCCAGCTCAAAGACCTCGAGGAGCGCATGGGCGCCCTACGGGGGTTTCTTTGAGTACGACCTCAAGAAAGAGCGCTTGGAGGAAGTGGCGCGCGAGCTCGAGGAGCCGCGCGTCTGGTCGCAGCCCGAGCGCGCGCAGCAGCTCGGCCGCGAACGGGCGCGCCTGAACAGCGACCTCGAGGCGATCGACCGGGTCGACGGCGGCCTGCGCGATGCGGCGGAGCTGCTCGAGCTCGCCGAAGGCGAGGGCGACGAGGCGACGGTGCGCGAGCTCGGCCGCGAGGCCGGGGAGCTCGAGACGGCGGTGCGCCGGCTCGAGCTGAAGCGCATGTTCCGCGGCGAGATGGACTCGCACAACGCGTTTCTCGACATCCAGGCCGGCGCCGGCGGCACCGAGGCGCAGGACTGGGCGCAGATGCTGCTGCGGATGTACCTGAGGTGGGGCGCCGCGCGCGGCTTCGCCTGCGAGGTGATCGACTCGAACCCGGGCGAGGTGGCGGGCTTCAAGAGCGCCACCGTCGAGGTGCGGGGCGAGTTCGCCTACGGCTGGCTGCGCACCGAGACCGGCGTGCACCGCCTGGTGCGCAAGTCGCCGTTCGACTCGGGCAACCGCCGCCATACCTCCTTCGCCTCGGTGTTCGTCTCCCCGGAGGTCGATGAGGACATCGACATCGAGATCAATCCGGCGGACTTGAAGACCGACGTGTACCGCTCCTCGGGAGCCGGCGGCCAGCATGTCAACAAGACCGAGTCGGCGGTGCGCATCACGCACGTCCCGAGCGGGATCGTGGTCGCCTGCCAGGCCGAGCGCAGCCAGCACAAGAACCGCGCCACGGCGATGAAGATGCTGAAGGCGAAGCTCTACGAGCTGGAAGTCAACAAGCGCAACGCCGCCGCCAAGGTGCTCGAGGAGTCCAAGTCCGACGTGAGCTGGGGCAACCAGATCCGCTCCTACGTGCTCGATCAGTCGCGCATCAAGGATCTGCGCACCGGCGTGGAAGTGGGCAACACCACCGCGGTGCTCGATGGGGATCTCGATCCGTTCCTGGAGGCCTCGCTCAAGGCGGGGTTGTAGGCAATTTATGACAGACACTGACGCCGAACAGGGCCCGGGCGGCGAGCCGGCCGACGAGAACAAGCTGATCGCCGAGCGGCGCGCCAAGCTCGCCGCGCTGCGCGAGCGCGGTACGGCCTATCCCAACGACTTCCGCCGCGATGCGCTCGCCGGTCAGCTGCAGCAGGCCTTCGGCGAGCGCACGGGGGAGTGGCTCGAGGCCAACCCGACGCGCGTGACCGTCGGGGGACGGATGCTGCTGAAGCGCGTGATGGGCAAGGCGAGCTTCGCCAACATCGCCGACCGCACCGGGCAGATCCAGCTGTTCCTGCAGAAGGACGCCCTGGGGGAGCCGCTGTACGAGGCGTTCAAGAGCTGGGATGTCGGGGACATCGTCGGCGCCACCGGCGTGCTGTTTCGCACCAGGACGCAGGAGCTGTCGGTGCGGGTCGAGCGGCTGCGCCTGGTGGTCAAGTCGCTGCGCCCGCTGCCGGACAAGTGGCACGGGCTCGCCGACCTCGAGACGCGCTACCGGCAGCGTTACGTCGACCTGATCGTCAACGAAACGAGCCGCAACGTGTTCCACACGCGCGCGCGCATCGTGCGCTACCTGCGGGATTTCCTCGATGCGCTCGATTTCGTCGAGGTCGAGACCCCGATGATGCAGCCGATCCCAGGGGGCGCGAGCGCGCGGCCCTTCGTCACGCATCACAACGCGCTCGACATGCAGATGTACCTGCGCATTGCCCCGGAGCTGTATCTGAAGCGCCTGGTGGTCGGCGGGCTCGAGCGCGTCTACGAGATCAACCGCAACTTCCGCAACGAGGGCCTCTCGACCCAGCACAACCCCGAATTCACGATGCTCGAGCTCTACCTCGCCTACGCCGATTACCGCGACCTGATGGACTGGATCGAGAAGGCGATCCGCGGGCTCGCCCAGGCGGTGCACGGCAGCGAGCAGCTGACTTACCAGGGGCGCCGCTACGATCTGGCCAAGCCGTTCCGGCGGGTGACGGTCGAGGAGGCCATTCTCGAGCACAACCCGCAGCTCGAGCGCGCCGAGCTGCGCGAGGCGGGCTATCTGCGCCGTGCCTGCGAGCGGCTCGGCATCCCGGTGCAGCCGCACGACGGGCCGGGCAAGCTGCAGATCGAGATCTTCGAGAAGACCGTCGAGCACACGCTGTTCGACCCGACCTTCGTGTGCGCCTATCCGGCGGAGGTCTCCCCGCTCTCGCGCGCCAATGACCAGGACCGCTTTCTCACCGACCGCTTCGAGCTGTTCGTCGCGGGACGCGAGCTCGCCAACGGCTTCTCCGAGCTCAACGACCCGGAGGACCAGGCGGCGCGCTTTCGCGCCCAGGTGGCGCGCAAGGACCGCGGTGACGAGGAGGCGATGTTCTACGACGCCGATTACGTGCGCGCGCTCGAGTACGGCATGCCGCCGACCGCCGGGCTCGGCGTCGGCATCGATCGGCTGGTGATGTTCTTCACCGACTCGCCCTCGATCCGCGACGTCATCCTCTTCCCGCACCTGCGGCCGGAGAGTCCGTGATCTCATCCGTCGGCGCCTCGGCGCCGCACCGGGCACGCGCTACGCTCGTGCGCGCGGCGTTGGCTCCTGCGCCTCGCGCATGATCGGAGTGTTCGATTCCGGGGTCGGGGGGCTGACCGTGCTGAAGGCGTTGATGCGCGAGCTGCCGGCCGAGCGGTTCGTGTACCTCGGCGACACCGCGCGGCTGCCCTACGGCACCAAGAGCGCCGCGACCGTGGCGCGCTACGCGCTGCAGGCGGCCGAGGCGCTCAGCGGCTACGGGATCAAGTGCCTGGTGGTGGCCTGCAACACCGCCTCGGCGGTGAGCCTGCCGGCGGTGCGCGCGCACCTCGCCCCCGTGCCGGTGATCGGGGTGATCGAGCCGGGCGCCGAGGCCGCCTGCGCGGCCTCGGCCTCGGGGCGCATTGCGGTCATCGCCACCGAGGGAACGGTGCGCGGTGGCGCCTACCAGGAGGCCATCCGCCTGCGCCGGCCCGAGGCCGAGGTGCACGCCCTGCCGGCGCCGCTGTTCGTCGCGCTGGCCGAGGAGGGGCTCGGGGCGGGGCCCATCGCCGAGGCGCTCGCGCATCATTATCTCGATGCGCTGTTCGCGCCGGCGGATGGGGCGCTTGCCGCGGACACGCTGGTGCTCGGCTGCACTCATTTTCCGATGCTCGCCGGAGCGATCCGCGCCGCGGTGGGTCCGGGGGTGCGCATCGTGGACTCCGCCGAGACCACGGCACGGCACGTGCGCTTGGCGCTCGCCGATGCGGGGCTCGCCAGCCCCGGCGGGCCGGGTGGGCTGCGCCTGCTCGCCACCGATGCGCCGGAGCGCTTCGCGCGCATCGGCGCGCGCTTTCTCGAGCGCCCGATCGCCCCGGGCGAGGTCGAGCTGATCGATCTCTAAGGCGCTGCCCTCACGGCGGCAGCGTGTAGGGCAGCTCGAGCGGCTCGGCATCCACCGCGGGCGCCGCGGAGGCGGCGGGGCTCTCGGCCCCCGCCAGCGGCGCCACCGCGAGAAATTCGCAGCGCCCGTCGGGCAGGCGCGTCGCCTCCACGACGTTGAAGGCCCGTCCGTCGCTCAACACGCCGCTGTCCCCGGGGGCGAGCGTAAGCGCCGCGCGCGTGCGCCAGCGCTGCGCGCGCCGCTTGACCCGGCCGCGGTAATGCGCCCGCGCGATCACTTCCTGTCCGGTGTAGCAGCCCTTGTCGAATGCGATGGCATCGAGCACATCGAGATTCAACATCTGGGCGACGAACTGCTCGGAGGTGGCTGCGTACACCTGCGGCAGCCCGGCGCGGATATCGAGCAGACGCCACTGCTCCCGGGCCGCCTCCCGCGCGCCGAGCGGTGCGCCGCGCGCAAGCTCGAGCCAGCGCGCCGGCCGCTCGCCGACGGTGATGTAGAGCCGCTCGCCGAGGCGGCGCTGCGCGCCGGTGTGCGGCGCAGGCAGCTGCGGCGGCGTGACGGGCACGCTTTCGCCGTGCTCGAGTTCCGTGCAGGAGGCAACGGCGCCGATGCGCCACTCGCTCGAGACATCGGCCAGGGTGACCTTCGCGCGCAGCACGAACTTGGCGAGCCGTTGGCTCACGGGCGCGACCAGCTCGCGCGGCAGCAGCGCGAGCAGCTCGGCGTCGGCGAGCGCAACGAGGCGCAGCAGCGCGATGGTGCGTCCCTGGGGATTGTGATAGCCGGCGAGCAGCGCCCGCTCGGGAGTGAGGCGCGTCACGTCGTTCGAGAGCTGTCCCTGCAGAAAACGCACGGCATCGGCGCCGGCGATGCGCAGCGCCCCGAGATCCGCAAGCGCAGTGCCATGCAGTTCGGAAATCATATGGCCACTAGTGTAGCGGACTGATATTGATCCTGGCTGCACCGTGGCGGGAACGGCCTGATTCTGGCAGACTGGCAGCACATGCAGGACGATTCGAATAACCTCAAATCGCCGTCCGCACCCGAACCCGGCACGGCCGCCGGCACGGACGCGCCCGCCGATCGGACACTCCCCAAGAGCTCACCGCGCGAGATTGGCGGCCCCCGGGGGCCGGAGCCGACACGCTTTGGCGATTGGGAGCGCAACGGCCGCTGTATCGATTTCTGAATCCCGAGCATTTATGGCTGCACGACCCACTTCGCCGCACCTGTCCGTGTACCGGATGTACCGCTACACACTGCTCACCTCCGTGCTCAACCGCGCCACGGGGCTCGTGCTCGCGCTCGGGCTGATCCTGCTGGTGTACTGGCTCATGGCGCTCGCGGCGGGGCCGGCCGCCTACGCGCGCGCCGCGGCGCTGCTCGGGCTCGGGGTGTTCAAGATCGTCTGGCTCGCGCTGCTGGCGGTGTACTCGTATCACCTGTGCGCCGGAGTGCGTCATCTGGTGTGGGACACCGGCCGGGGCCTGGAGCGCGCGCAGTCGCGCGCGAGCGCATACCTGGTGCTCATCGCGAGCGCCGTGCTGTTCGTCGCGCTCGCCGCGTGGCTGCTCGGCCGGGGGCACGCAGCATGAGCCTGCGCAGTCCGCTCGGGGAGGCGCTCGGCCGCGGCGCGGCCAAGGCAGGCGTGCACCACTGGTGGGTGCAGCGCCTGACGGCCATCGCCCTGGTGCCGCTGGCGAGCTGGTTCGCGGTCTCGCTGCTGGCGATGCCCGCGCACGGCTATGCGACGGTGGTGGCCTGGGTGGGCGAGCCCTGGACGGCCGTTCTGCTGCTGCTGTTCGTGGTGACGGCGGCGTGGCATTCGCAGCTCGGCGTGCGCGTGGTGATCGAGGACTACGTGCACGGGTGCGGCATGCGCACCGTGCTGCTGGCGCTGTCGACCTATCTGCACGTGCTCGCCGCGGCCGCCGGCGTGTTCGCCGTGCTTCGCGTGGCGTTGGGAGGCGCCGCATGAGCGCATACGAAATCATCGATCACAGCTACGACGTCGTCGTCGTCGGGGCCGGCGGCTCTGGGCTGCGCGCGACGCTCGGCCTCGCCGAGGCGGGCCTCTCGACGGCGTGCATCAGCAAGCTCTTTCCCACCCGCAGCCACACCGTGGCGGCCCAGGGCGGCATCAGCGCCGCGCTCGGCAACATGGGCGAGGATGACTGGCGCTGGCACATGTATGACACCATCAAGGGCTCGGACTGGCTCGGCGACCAGGACGCCATCGAGCTGATGTGCAAGGAGGCGCCCGCGGCGGTGATCGAGCTCGAGCACTATGGCGTGCCGTTCTCGCGCACCGCCGAGGGTCGCATCTATCAGCGCCCCTTCGGCGGCATGACCACGCATTTCGGCAAGGGCACCGCGCAGCGCACCTGCGCGGCCGCCGACCGCACCGGCCATGCGCTGCTGCACACCCTCTACCAGCAGTCGATCCGCCGCTCGGCGAGCTTCTTCGTGGAGTTCTTCGCCATCGATCTGATCATGCAGGACGGGCAGTGCCGCGGCGTCATCGCGCTCGACATGACCGAGGGCAGGCTGCATCGCTTCCGCGCGCACATGACCATCCTCGCCACCGGCGGCTACGGGCGGGCGTACTTCTCGTGCACCTCGGCGCACTCGTGCACCGGGGACGGCAACGCCATGGTGCTGCGCGCCGGGCTGCCGCTGCAGGACATGGAGTTCGTGCAGTTCCACCCGACCGGCATCTACCGTGCCGGGTGTCTGATCACCGAAGGCGCGCGCGGCGAGGGCGGCTATCTCACCAACTCGAGCGGCGAGCGCTTCATGGAGCGCTACGCGCCGAACGCCAAGGATCTCGCCTCGCGCGATGTCGTCAGCCGCGCCATGACCATCGAGATCCGCGAGGGCCGCGGCGTGGGGCCTGAGCGCGATCACATCCATCTGCACCTCGAGCACCTGGGGCCCGAGGTGATTCAGGAGCGGCTGCCCGGCATCGCCGAGACCTCGCGCATCTTCGCCGGCGTTGATGTGACCCGCCAGCCGATTCCGGTGCAGCCGACCGCGCACTACAACATGGGCGGCATTCCCTGCAACCATCACGGCGAGGTGGTGCGCCCGCGCGGCGGCGACCCCGACAGCGTGGTGCCGGGGCTGATGGCCGTCGGCGAGGCGGCATGCGTGTCGGTGCACGGCGCGAATCGCCTCGGCTCGAACTCGCTGCTCGACCTCGTGGTGTTCGGCCGGCAGGCGGCGCGCCGCTGCGCCGAGCTCGTCAAGCCGCTCACGCGCCACGCGCCGCTGCCGAAGGACTCGGCCGATCTTGCCCTCTCGCGCCTCGATCGGCTGTGCAACGCCCAGGGCTCGCGGCCGACCACCGAGATCCGCCTCGAGATGCAGAAGATCATGCAGATCGATGCGGCGGTGTTTCGCACCGGCGAGTCGCTCGCCGAGGGCGCGCGCAAGCTCGCGCAGACCTACGAGTCCTTCGCCGAGGTGCGCATCAGTGACCGCTCGCTGGTGTGGAACACCGACCTCATCGAGACGATGGAACTGGAGAACCTGCTCATGCAGGCGAGCGCGACCCTCCATTCGGCCGGCAACCGCACCGAGAGCCGCGGCGCGCACGCGCGCGAGGATTACCCGAACCGCGACGATGTGAACTGGATGAAGCATACGCTGGTGACGGTCGAGGGTCCGGGCCGGGTGCGCTTCGAATACCGCCCCGTGCACCTGAACACGCTCACCGACGAGGTTGAGACCATCCCGCCCAAGGCGCGCACTTACTGAGCAAGGTTTTCCGATGGCTGAGTTTCGACTGCCCGCCAACTCGCGCATCCGCACCGGGGTGACCCACCAGGCGCCCCCGGGAACACGCGAGGTGCGCACGTTCCGCATCTACCGCTTCGATCCCGCATCGGGCGAGAACCCGCGCCTCGACACGTTCGAGCTCGACCTCGCCGAGTGCGGCCCGATGGTGCTCGATGCGCTGATCCGCATCAAAGGCAGCGTCGACTCCTCGCTCACCTTCCGCCGCTCCTGCCGCGAGGGCATCTGCGGCTCGTGCGCGATGAACATCGACGGGGTGAACCGCCTGGCCTGCACCACCTCGCTGCACGATCTCGGCCGGCAGATCCGCATCTACCCGCTGCCGCACCTGCCGGTGGTGAAGGACCTCGTGGCGGACCTGACCCAGTTCTACGCCCAGTACGCCTCGGTGAAGCCGTGGCTGCAGACGCAGACCCCGGCGCCGCCGGATAGCGAGCGGCTGCAGTCCAAGGAGGAGCAGGAGCAGATCGACCGTCCGGCCGCGTGCATTCTGTGCGCGTGCTGCTCGACGGCCTGCCCGAGCTACTGGTGGAACAGCGACCGCTACCTGGGGCCGGCGGCGCTGCTGGCCGCCTACCGCTGGATCATCGACAGCCGCGACGAGGCGACCGGGGAGCGGCTCGATGCGCTCGAGGATCCGTTCAAGCTGTACCGCTGCCACACCATCATGAACTGCACGGACGTGTGCCCGAAGGACCTCAACCCCGCCAAGGCCATTGCCGAGATCAAGAAGATGCTCGTGCAGCGGCAGAGCTGACATGGCTCGCCCGCCGCTCGATGCCGAGGGGCGGCAGCTCTCGTGGCGCTGCCGGCGGGGCCTGAAGGAGCTCGACGTGCTGCTTGAGCGCTATGCGGCGGCGGCCCTGCCCGGAGCCGGCCCCGCCGAGCGCCTGACGCTCGCCCGCCTGCTCGAGCTGCCCGACCCCGAGCTCGCCGGCTACCTGCTCGCCGGGGAGGTGCCGGCCGATGCCGAGCTCGCGGCCCTCGCCAGGCGCATCCGGGAGCCGCTGGCGGCCCCGGGGGCATTGGGGCATGATCGGGGCGGGCTTCCCGGGGGCGGGGAGCCCGGGTGTCAGGCAGTCTGAACTTATCCAAAGATTCAGGGTCTATTCAGGTCGCGGCGCGAGCGGCCTTCCTTAGTTAAGGAGCAGAGGACGCGCGATGGGCGCCGATGTCAGCGATTTGAGCCTGGTTCGCCGGGTACAGCGAGGCGACAAGGGCGCTTTTGATGTGCTGGTCCTGAAGTACCAGCACAAACTGGTCAAGCTGGTGACGCGCTATGTCCGCAACCCCGCCGAAGCGGAGGATATCGCCCAGGAGGCCTTCATCAAGGCTTACCGGGCGCTGCCGCAGTTTCGTGGCGATAGCGCCTTTTACACCTGGCTGTACCGCATCGCCATCAACACCGCGAAGAACGCCGTGGTTTCCCGTGACCGCAGTCCGGTGGATTACGACTTCGACCGCGACAGCATCGACGAGTCCTACGATATGCAAGGCCGACTGAAGGATTCCGAGACTCCCGAGGGGCTGGTGCTCACCGACGAGATCCGCCAGACCGTCAACGCTGCGATCGAGCAGCTGCCGGAGGATCTGCGCACCGCGATCGTGCTGCGCGAGCTCGAGGGGCTCTCCTACGAGCAGATCGGCGCCGCCATGGGCTGCCCCGTCGGCACCGTCCGATCGCGTATTTTCCGGGCGCGCGAGGCCATCGATCGCCGGCTGCGCGAAGTATTCGAAGGAGGACTCGGTCGTACGGAGGAACTCGGATGAACGAGGAACTCGACAGTCAGTTGTCTGCGATGTTCGATGACGAGCTGCCGGCCGCCGAGTGCGAGCTGTTCGCCCGGCGTCTGTCGCGGGACGAGGCGCTCAAGGCGCGCTGGGGCCGTTACGCGGTCATCGGCGCAGTGATCCGCGCCGAGCGCGGCGTGGTGCTGCAGAGCTCGGTCGCCGGGCGCGTCAACGCCGCTCTCAGCCGTGAGCCGCGGCTCGCCGCCGGTACGGCGGGGACGGGCTCCTACGCCGCCGCGTGGGTGCGGATCGCCTCCGGGGCGAGCCTCGCGGCGGGCGTTGCGGCCCTGTCGATCCTCTGGCTGCGTGCGCACGCGGTCGCTCCGAGTGCCCCGGCGATGCAGGTCGCGAGCGCGGCCGCGCCGGCTGCGGCACAGCGGGCGAGCGCTGCGCCCGACAGTTACGTCGTGCCGCCGGCATCGCTCGGCCCCATGACCCCCATGCCGCCGACCCAGCTGGCCGATTATGTCGTGGCGCACAGCGCCTACTCCTGGCCCATCAGCGGCGGCAGCCTGCTCTCCTCGCTGATGGTGAGCGAGGCGCAAACCCTGAGCCCGCCGCCGGCCCGGTCCCAGCGACGCGCGGCCGGCCATGGCCATGCGACGCATCGTCCGCGCTAGAGAGTCCCTCGGCGCCTGGGCGCTGCTCTGGGCGATCGGCGGCGCGGTTGCCTTCGCCGGCCAGCCGGCGCGTTGGCTCGAGCGCATGAACCATGCGCTCAACACCCTCGATTACGAAGGCACGTTCGCCCACTGGGACGGCGGGCGGGTGCAGATGCTCAGGATCATCCATCGCCTCAAGAACGGGGTGGTGTCCGAGCGGCTCGAGTCCCTCGACGGCTCGGGACGGGAATTCATCCGCACCGGCTCGGATCTGACCTGTTATCTGCCGGACAAGCGCGAGGTGCTCGTCGAGCACATTCCCTTGAAGAGCTCCCTGATCGGCACGCTCCCGGTGCTGAACAAGGAGACCGAGCGCTTCTACGCGCTGCACGAAGGGGCGCGCATGCGCATCGATCAGCACCTGACGCGCCTGATCACCGTGATGCCCCGCGACCAGTACCGATACGGCTATCGGCTGTGGATCGATCGGGCCGGGATGCCGCTGAAGATCCAGCTCTGGGATGCCCGCCACGGCGGGCACGTGATCGAGCAGATCGCCTTCGCGACGCTCAAGATCGACCGGCAGATCCCGGACTCGGCCTTCCAGCCGCACCTCTCGACCGCCGGCTACCGCTGGCTGCGCAACGATTCGGACCCGCCGAAGCACAATTCGCTGGTGTGGAACGCGCTGTGGCTGCCGCCGGGCTTCCACATGGCCACGCAGGTCTCGCAGAGCATGCCGGGGGCGCTCGGGCCGGTGGAGCACCTGGTGTATACCGATGGCCTGGCGTCGGTGTCGGTGTTCGTCGCCCGGCACGCGCAGCGGGCCGGGCAGCACCCTGCGGTAGAATCGGCGCACATGGGCGCCTCCTACGTGTTCTCGACGTTCGTCGACGGCCACCGCGTCACCGCGGTGGGCGAGGCACCGGCGCGCACCGTGCGCTCCATTGCCGACTCGGTGCGGGCGCAGCCTGCGTCCTACTCGACGACGCTGCCGGGCGGTTCCTTCGCCCATGCGGCGCCGCCGTGAGCGCCCCCGCGCTGAAGCTGGTCTACCGGCGCGACTGTCTGCTCTGTGACGAGATGCTGGCGGCGCTGCGCGAGTTCGGCGAGCGCGTCGCGCTGCCGCCGCTCGAGCAGCTCGACGTCGACAGCGACCCGGAGCTGCAGCGCCTCTACGGGCTGCAGGTGCCGGTGCTGCTGCTCGATGGGGCGGTGGTGTGCCGGTTCCGCTTCAACGGCGCGGCGCTCGAGCAGCGCCTGACCCGCGCCTGAGCGCGCCGCCGCACTCCCCGGCGAGGGCGCTGCACACGGGGCTTAATCCCGGTCGGTGAGCAGGTATAATCCGCCCGCCGCAGACAATCTGGCGCGGCGGAGAACGCGACCCGGATTTCATGCGGCTCATACGTAATTTTTGCATCATTGCGCACGTCGATCACGGCAAGTCCACCCTGGCCGATCGATTCATTCAGCTGTGCCGCGGCCTCGAGGACCGCGAGATGCAGGCCCAGGTGCTCGACTCCATGGACCTCGAGCGGGAGCGGGGCATCACCATCAAGGCGCAGAGCGTCACACTCTATTACGACGCCCGGGACGGACAGCGCTACCAGCTCAACATGATCGACACCCCGGGGCACGTCGATTTCTCCTATGAGGTGTCGCGCTCGCTGGCCGCCTGCGATGGCGCGTTGCTGGTGGTGGACGCCTCCCAGGGCGTCGAGGCGCAAAGCGTCGCGAACTGCTACACCGCGATCGAGCAGGGTCTGGAGGTGGTGCCGGTCATCAACAAGATCGACCTGCCCTCGGCGGACCCCGAGCGTGTGGTGCGCGAGATCGAGGAGATCATCGGCATCGATGCCCACGAGGCGCTGCGCGTGAGCGCCAAGACGGGTGAGGGGGTGGAGGCGCTGCTCGAGGCGCTGATCCGGCGCATACCGGCGCCGCGCGGGGACCCGCAGGCGCCCCTGCAGGCGCTCATCATCGACTCGTGGTTCGACAACTACGTCGGGGTCGTCTCGCTGGTGCGCGTGGTCAACGGCCACGTCGCCTCGGGAGAGAAGATCCGCGTGGTATCGACGGGGCGCGCGCACACCGTCGATCGGCTCGGGCGCTTCACGCCAAAGCCCGTGGTGGAGCAGAGCCTCGCGACGGGCGATGTGGGCTTCATCGTCGCCGGCATCAAGGAGATCGACGGCGCGCCGGTCGGCGACACCATCACGCTCGAGAACCGGCCGGCCGCCGAGGCGCTGCCGGGGTTCCGCCAGATCAAGCCGCGGGTGTTCGCCGGGCTCTTCCCGGTGAACTCCGAGGACTACGAGAGCTTTCGCGACGCGCTCGCGAAGCTCAGGCTCAACGACTCGGCGCTGCACTACGAGCCGGAGGTCTCAGGCGCCCTCGGGTTCGGCTTTCGCTGCGGCTTTCTCGGCCTGCTGCACATGGATATCGTGCAGGAGCGGCTCGAGCGCGAGTATCACCTCGACCTGGTGACGAGCGCCCCCACGGTGGTGTACGAGGTGGCGCGCACCGATGGGACGGTCGAGTACGTCGACAACCCCGCGAAGCTGCCGCCGCTGAACGAGATCGAGCAGATCCGCGAGCCGATCATCACGGCCAACATCCTGGTGCCGCCCGATCACGTCGGGGCGGTGCTGAAGCTGTGCACCGACAAGCGCGGCACGCAGAAGAAGATGCTCTACCTCGGCACCCAGGTCTCGCTGCAGTACGAGCTGCCGCTCGCCGAGGTGGTGCTCGATTTCTTCGACCGGCTGAAGTCGGTGAGCCGCGGCTACGCCTCGTTCGATTACGAGTTCTCGCACTTTCAGGCCGCCCCGCTGGTGAAGCTCGACGTGCTGATCAACGGCGAGCGGGTGGATGCGCTCTCGATCATCGTGCACCGCGAGAGCGCCTATCAGCGCGGCCGGGAACTCGTCGACAAGATGCAGGAGCTCATTCCGCGGCAGATGTTCGAGGTCGCCGTCCAGGCGGCGATCGGCAGCGCGGTCATCGCGCGCGCCACGGTCAAGGCGCTGCGCAAGAACGTGCTCGCCAAGTGCTACGGCGGCGATGTGAGCCGCAAGCGCAAACTGTTAGAGAAGCAAAAAGAAGGTAAGAAGCGCATGAAACAGCTGGGTCGGGTCGAGATTCCTCAGGAGGCGTTCCTCGCCGTGCTCAAAGTGGGCCGCAAGTAGCGTGACGTTGCGCAGTCCCGTGCTTACTTTCCCTCACTCGCGGGCGCAGCGCCCGCGCCGGCGGCCGGGGGCCGCCGCCCGCCTCAATCCGCCGATGGAGTCGCCATGCCGCCTTTCGTGATGCAGCTGATCGTCGTCCTTTCCTGGCTCGCGATCCCGGTGGGGCTCGTGTGCGTGATCGATGACTGGCTCATCAAGCCGCGCCGCGCCCTCGCCGCCAAGCCGGCGCGGGAGCCCCCGCTGCTCACCGGGTGCTACCGCGTCCTGCCGGTGCTGCTGGTGGCGGCGGTGCTGCGCATCTTCGTCGCCGAGGCGGTCAACTTCAGCGCCGTGCTCGTGCTCATCTGCGCGGTGACGGGCATCGTCTGGCTGATCGATGCGACGCTGCTCGCCAAGCGGCGCGCCGCCGCCGCTCGGGCCGCGGGCCGTGACCCGGCCGAGCAGCTCGAGCCCACCACGGTCGATTACGCGCGCAGCTTCTTCCCCGTGGCCCTGGCGGTGCTGCTGGTGCGCGCCTTCCTGTTCGAGCCGTTCCGCATCCCCTCGGACTCCATGATGCCAACGCTGCTCGATGGGGATTTCATCGTGGTGGAGAAGTTCGCCTACGGGCTGCGCCTGCCGGTGACGCACACGAAGATCCTCGATACCGGCGAGCCGCACCGGGGCGATGTGGCGGTGTTCCGCTATCCGCTGAACCCGCGCGAGGACTACATCAAGCGCGTGGTCGGGCTGCCCGGGGATCACGTGGTGGTGCGCGACGACCGGCTGATCATCAACGGCAAGAAGATCCCGCTGACCATCACCGGCACGTACAACGACGGCTGCTACCGCAACATGCAGCTCGGCACCGAGGACCTCGGCTCGCACGTGCACCAGGTGCTGCTGTGCCCGGTGCCGCTCGAGGTCACCCGCAACCCGCTGCCGACCTGCCCGCGCACGGATGCGCAAGGCTACATCTGCGGCGGCCCGGCGCCTGCGGACGCGCTGCCGCTCTACGAGGAGAAAGTGGTCGAGATGAACGTCCCGCCACGAAACTATGTCATGATTGGCGACAATCGCGACAACAGCGACGACAGTCGGGTGTGGGGCTTCGTGCCCGAGCGCAACCTCGTCGGCCGAGCGACCTACATTTGGTTCAATTGGGACATCGATCGTAAAGGGGGACCGATCTGGAGCCGGATCGGCATGAGAATCAGGTAGCGGAGGGCGTACCGATGCGTCGAGAACGCGGGATCACCATGATCGGCTGGCTCGTGCTGCTGATACCCTGGGTCATCTGTCTTTACGCCGGCATGCGCCTCGCGCCGGTGTACCTGAATTACATGAAGGTGTCGCACACGCTCGATGAGGTGCAGAAGCAGTTCCGGGGCGGCGGGGCGAGCGTCTTCAAGATCCAGACGTCCATTTCGCGCCACTTCGAGATCGACGAGGTGAACTATCCGAGCGTGCAGGACATCACCATCCGCCGCGGCCGCGCCGGCTGGCACGTGCAGGCGGCCTACTACGACAACGCGCCGCTCTTTGCCGGGATCTCCCTGCAGCTGAAGTTCGACAAATCCGTCACCGTGAACGGCGGTGGATAACCCGCACTGGCCCGAGGGCTGGCTGCGCACGCGGCTCGATTACACGCCCCGTGACGCGGCGCTGTTCCGCGCGGCGCTGACCCACCGCAGCGCCGCCGGTGCGAACAACGAGCGGCTCGAGTTCCTCGGGGATGCCGTGGTCAACCTCGCGGTGGCGCGCCACCTGTACGAGCGTTTCCCGCAGGCCACCGAGGGGGACCTCAGCCGGCTGCGCGCCCGGGTGGTCAGCACCGAGCCGCTCGCCGAGGCGGCCGCAGAGCTCGGGCTGGGGGAGGTGCTGCAGCTCGGCCCCGGGGAGCTCAAGAGCGGGGGCTTTCGCCGCCAGTCGATTCTCGCCGATGCCTTCGAGGCGCTCTGCGGGGCGCTGCTGCTCGATGCCGGGCTCGAGGCCGCCGAGGCGCTCATCCTGCGCTGCCTCGCCCCGCGCGTGGCGGCGCTGCCGCCGCCCGAGACGCTGAAGGATCCCAAGACGCGCCTGCAGGAGCACCTGCAATCGCGCGCGCTGGCGCTGCCGGTCTACACTGTCGAGCGTATCGAGGGTGAGCCGCACACGCAGACCTTCGAGGTCCGCTGTGCGGTGCAGGCCCTGGGTCTGACCTCGCAGGGGCGCGGCTCGAGCCGCCGCCGCGCCGAGCAGCAGGCCGCCGAGCACATCCTGGCGACGATCGAGGCACGCGCCGATGAGCGCCAGCGCTGATTCCACCACGCCCACGCTGCACTGCGGGTTCGCGGCACTCATCGGCCGCCCGAACGTGGGCAAGTCGACGCTGCTCAATGCCCTGGTGGGCACCAAGCTCAGCATCGTCACGCCACGCCCGCAGACGACCCGGCACCGCATCCTGGGGCTGGTGCAGCGGCCCGATGCGCAGATCGCCTTCGTCGACACGCCGGGTCTGCATCGCCAGGCGCGGCGCGCGCTGAACAAGGCGATGAACCGCACCGCCTCGGCCGCGCTCGCCGACGCCGACGTGGTGGTGCTGGTGGTCGAGGCGCTGAAGTGGACCGGCGAGGACGCACTGGCGCTCGAGCGTATCGCGCGCGCCGGGCGGCCGGCGATCGCCGCGGTGAACAAGGTCGATCGGGTGCACCCGCGCGAGCGGCTCCTGCCGTACCTGGCCGAGCTCGGCGCGCGCCACCCGTTCATCGCGCTGGTGCCGCTCTCGGCCCTGAAATCCGACGGTCTCGAACGGCTGATCTCGCTGATTGCCGCCGAGCTGCCGATGTCCCCGCCGCTGTTCTCGCGCGATGCCCTGACCGACCGGGGCATCGCGTTCCGCATCGCCGAGACCGTGCGCGAGAAGCTCACGCTTGAACTGAACCAGGAGCTGCCGTACGGCATCGCCGTGGACATCGAGCGGATGGTGGAGGACGAGGGGCAGCTCGTCGTGGATGCGGCGATCTGGGTCGACCGCGAGGGCCAGAAGCCGATCGTGATCGGCGCCGGCGGGGAGCGGCTGAAGCGCGTCGGGAGCGCCGCGCGGCGCACGCTCAATGCGCTGCTCGGACGGCGCCTGCACCTGCGGCTTTGGGTGAAGGTGCGGGAGAACTGGGCCGACAGCGCCCGCGCGCTGAAGGATCTGGGCGTCGAGTCATGAGCGCGCCGGCGCGCCGGGTGCAGCTCGCGCCGGCCTATCTGCTGCATCACCGACCGTACCGCGAGAGCGGCCGGATCCTCGAGGTGCTGGTGCGCGAGCACGGGCGTCTCACCCTGTTCGCGCGCGGGGTGAGCGGCCCGAAATCCCGCCTCGCCGCGGTGCTGCAGCCATTCCAGCCGCTGCTGCTCACCTTCATCCTGGGGCGCGAGGCCGGCCAGCTCACCGGCGCGGAGTGCGCTGAGCGCACCGAGGCGCTGCCCGCCGCAAGCGTGATGAGCGCCTTCTACCTCAATGAGCTGCTGCTGCGGCTCACCCAGCGGCACGATGCCGCCCCGGAGCTGTTCGACGCCTACGGCGCCACCCTCGCGCGCCTGCGCGAGGGTGGCGAGCTCGAGGCGCCGCTGCGCCTGTTCGAGCTCGAGCTGCTCACCGGCGTCGGCTACGGGCTCGATCTCGCCGCGCAGGCCGATGGGCGGCCGATCGCGCCCGAGGGCTTTTACCGTTTCCGGGCCGCCCAGGGGCTCTGCCGTGTCGCGGGCGATGAGCCCGGCGCACTCTCGGGCCGTTCGCTGCAGGCGCTCGGGCGGGGGGATCTCGCCGCGCAACGCACCCGCGCCGATGCGCGCGCGCTGCTCGCGGCGGCGCTCGCGGAATGCCTCGAGGGCCGGGAGCTCGCCACGCGGCGGGTGGCGCGCTCGCTGCAGCGGGGGTCGCATCCGAGGCCTCGCTACGGGAAAATGAGCGATTGAGCCCCCTGCGGGGCAGCAACACGCGGAGGCCACCGTGTCCCATCCCCCGATCGCTCTCGGCATCAACATCGATCACATCGCGACGCTGCGTCAGGCGCGCCGCGGCCGCGACCCCGATCCGGTGCACGCGGCGCTCGAGGCCGAGATGGCCGGGGCCGACGGCATCACGCTGCATCTGCGCGAGGACCGGCGGCACATCCAGGATGCCGACGTGCGCATCCTGCGCACGCTGCTGGCGACCCCGATGAATCTCGAGATGGCCGTCACCGCCGAGATGCTCGAGATCGCCTGCGAGGTGCGCCCGCCGCACTGCTGCCTCGTGCCGGAGAAGCGTCAGGAGCTCACCACCGAGGGCGGACTCGATGTCGCCGGCCAGAGCGCGCGGGTGGGAGCGGCCCTCGAGCGGCTCACCCAGCACGGCGTGCGCGCATCGCTGTTCATCGATCCGGAGCCCGCGCAGATCGAAGCGAGCGCGCGAGTCGGGGCGCCGGCGATCGAGCTGCACACCGGCGCCTACGCCGAGGCGCACGGCACCGGGCGCGCCCGGGAGCTCGATCGGCTGCGCAGCGGCGCCCGCCTGGCGGCGCGGCTCGGCCTGCAGGTGCACGCCGGGCACGGCCTCGACTATCACAACGTGCAGCCGGTGGCCGCGATCGCCGAGATCGTCGAGCTCAACATCGGACATGCCATCATCGCGCGTGCCGTCTTCCACGGGCTGCCCGAGGCCGTGCGGCAGATGCGCGCGCTGATGTCGGCGGCGCGCGCATGATCTTCGGCATCGGCATCGATGTGCTCAAGGCCGAGCGGATCGATGGCGTCATCGCGCGCCGCGGCGAGCGGTTCATCGACCGGCTGCTGAT
This sequence comes from Pseudomonadota bacterium, assembly GCA_021816775.1. Lineage (GTDB taxonomy): Bacteria > Pseudomonadota > Gammaproteobacteria > Steroidobacterales > Steroidobacteraceae > 13-2-20CM-66-19. The sequence continues at coordinate 16,724 of JAKAXA010000002.1, read as the reverse complement.
GCCTGAGGAGCGGGCCCAGCTCGCGCGCACGCAGCGCCCGAAGCGCTTTCTCGCCATGCGCTTCGCGGCCAAGGAGGCCATCGTCAAGGCGATGGGCACGGGGTTCGCCCACGGGGTGTGGATCCGCGATGTCGGGGTGGTGCACAACCGCTTCGGCAAGCCCGAGGTGGTTTACTCCGAGCGCGGCGAGCGGGTGCGGCGCGCGCTCGGCATCGGCGACGGGCACGTCACGCTCACCGACGAGGCGGGGCTGGTCGTGGCGGTGGCGGTGCTGCTGCGGGCACCATGAGCGCGGGGCGGGTGCAATGAAGACATGTTGGGCCATATGAATTGTCTGGTATTCGACATCGAAACCGTCCCCGACGTGGCGCTCGGCCGGCGGCTCTACGGGCTCGAGGGCCTCAGCGACGCTGCGGTGGCAAAGGCCATGTTCGCGCTGCGCCGCCAGGAATCGGGCGGGGAGTTCCTCTCGCACGAGCAGCACCGGGTGGTGGCCATCTCCTGCGTGCTGCGCAGCGCCGATGCGCTCAAGGTGTGGAGCCTCGGCGATGAGCGCTCGAGCGAGCGCGAGCTCATCGAGCGCTTCTTCGATGGCATCGAGCGCTTCTCGCCGGAGCTGGTGTCGTGGAACGGCTCGGGGTTCGACCTGCCGGTGCTCACCTACCGCGCGCTCGCCGCCGGCGTGCAGGCGAGCCGCTTCTGGGAGACCGGGGACTCGGACCCTGCGTTTCGCTACAACAACTACCTCAGCCGCTTCCACTGGCGGCACGTCGACCTGATGGATGTGCTCTCGGGCTTCCAGGGGCGCGGGCGCGTCTCGCTCGAGCGCATGGCGCAGCTGCTCGGCTTCCCGGGCAAGCTCGGCTTCTCCGGCGCGCAGGTCTGGGAGGCCTTTCAGGCCGGGAACATCGAGGGCATCCGCCGCTACTGCGAGACCGACGTGCTCAACACCTATCTGGTCTATCTGCGCTTCGAGCTGCTGCGCGGTCGGCTGACCCGCGCGGCGCACCAGGGCGAGCTCGAGCGGGTGCGCGCCGTGCTGCGCGCCGCCGAGGGGCCGCATTTCGCGCAGTTTCTGCGCGCCTGGGAAGGGGCGCAATGAGCACTGCCGCCGCGGCGCGCAGCCAGCCAGGCCCCGAGGAGCGCGCCCGCGTCGTCGCGCTGACGCACGAGGGCGAGGGCATCGTGCGTGAGGGCAAGACGGTATTCATCCCCGGCGCGCTGCCGGGAGAGACGGTCCGCTTCGTGCGCTCACGCCGTCATCGCCGGCACGATGACGGGCGGCTGCTCGAGGTGCTCGAGCCGGCCGCCACGCGCGTGGCGCCGCGCTGCGCGCACTTCGGGGTGTGCGGGGGCTGCGCGCTGCAGCACCTCTCGAGCGAGGCGCAGCTTGCCTTGAAGCAGACCGAGCTCGCCGAGAGCCTCGAGCGGCTCGCGCGGGTGGCCGTGCCGCGTTGGCTCGAGCCGCTTGCCGGTCCCGTGTGGGGCTATCGGCGCCGCGCGCGGCTCGGCGTCAAATACGTGGCCAAGAAGGGCAAGGTGGTCGTCGGCTTCCGCGAGCGCAGCGCCCCGTACGTCGCCGACGTGCAGCGCTGCGAGGTGCTGAGCGCGCCGGTCGGCGATTGGATCGCGCCGCTCGGGCAGCTCATCGGCACCCTCGGGATCCGCGAGCAGCTGCCGCAGATCGAGGTGGCGGTGGCCGACAATGCCACCGCGCTCGTGCTGCGCGTGCTCGCGCCGCCGTCCGCGGCCGACCGCGAGCGGCTGCGCGCCTTCGCCATGCGCCACGGGGCGCGACTGTACCTGCAGCCGGGGGGCCTGGAGACGATCGAGCCGCTCGAGGGGGGCGAGCACGCCGAGCCGCTGCATTACGCGCTCGGCGAGTTCGGCGTGAAGCTCGAGTTCCGGCCGAGCGATTTCGTGCAGATCAACGGCGCGATCAATCGGGCACTGGTGGCGCGCGCGGTGGCGCTGCTCGCGCCGGGGCCGCAGGATGCGGTGCTCGACCTGTATTGCGGCCTCGGCAACTTCACGCTGCCGCTGGCGCGCGCGGGCGCCAAGGTCGTTGGCGTGGAAGGCGAGGCGGCGCTCATCGAGCGCGCGCGCACCAACGCCGCGCGCAACGGCATCGCCAATGTCGAGTTCCACGTCGCCGACCTGTCAGGGCCTCTCGATCCACAGACCGCCTGGCTGCGCGGCCGCTACAGCCACGTGCTGCTCGACCCGCCCCGGGTCGGCGCGCGCGAGGTGCTCGCCGCGGTGGCGGCCCTGCGCCCGCGGCGCGTGCTGTACGTCTCCTGCCATCCCGGCAGTCTCGCCCGCGATCTCGGCGTGCTGGTCCATGAGCACGGCTTTGTGCTCGAGGCCGCCGGGGTCATCGACATGTTTCCGCATACCGCGCACGTGGAGTCGATGGCCGTGCTGCACGGCCCGGGAGATGCACGGACATGACGCTCGGCCCGCTGATGATCGATCTGACGGGGCCTGCGCTCGAGGGCGCCGAGCGCGAGATGCTCGAGCATCCCCTGGTGGGCGGAGTGATCCTCTTCTCCCGCAACTACACCGACCCGGCGCAGCTCACCGCGCTGGTCGCCGCGATCCACGCGGTGCGCAGCCCGCCGCTGCTGGTCGCGGTCGATCACGAGGGCGGGCGGGTGCAGCGCTTCCGCGAGGGATTCTCCGCGCTGCCCTCGGCGCGGCGCATCGGCCGGGAGTTTGATCTGGCCGAGAGGAGCGGGCTCGAGCTGGCGCGCGAGATGGGCTGGCTCATGGCCGCGGAGCTCGGCGCCTGCGGCGTGGATCTGTCGTTCACGCCGTGCGTGGACATCGATCACGGCGTGAGCTTCATCACCGATCGGGCGTTTCACAGCCGGCCGCAGGCGGTCAGCCAGCTTGCGAGCGCCTATGTCCAGGGCATGCGCGAGGCCGGCATGGCGGCCACCGCCAAGCATTTCCCGGGGCACGGAGCCGTGACGGCCGATTCGCACGCCACGCTGCCGGTCGATCGCCGCGAGCTCGCGGACCTCGGCGGCGACCTGATGCCGTACCGGCGGCTCATCCCCAACGGTCTGCCGGCGGTGATGGTCGGGCATCTGCTCTTCCCGGCGGTCGATGCGAGGCCGGCGAGCTTCTCGCAGCGTTGGGTCGCGCAGGTGCTGCGCGGGGAGCTGCGGTTCCAGGGCGCGGTGTTCACCGATGACCTCTCGATGGGCGGGGCCGTGGCGTACGGGGACATCGTGACGCGTGCGCAGCAGGCGCTCGCGGCCGGCTGCGACATGTTGCCGGTGTGCAATGCGCGCGCCGCGGTGGAAACGTTGCTGCAGGCGTTGCGCGTGACACCGGCGCCGGCCTCCGGAGTGCGTCTGGCGCGCCTGCATGGGCGTGACCGGCAGATGCCCGAGGCGCTGCGCGCCACGCAGCGCTGGCGCGATGCGCAGACGCGTCTGGCGGCCTGCGCAGCGGTGCCGATGCTCGATCTGGACGCCGGGGAGCAGTAGCCTCGCATCGCTCCGCGGTGCATGCGCGGGCGGCCCCGGGTGACAAGTGTCACCCGGGGCCGGTGACGCATCCCACTGGGCGATCCCATCGGTCGAGGCGATGATGGGTCCCGCCCACCGGCTCCGGTGCCATTACGGGGTCCGGCGAGGGCCGAATTTACCCGGGCCGGACGCTGTCGTAGAATGCGCTCATCGTGCCATGCGTTGGGTTCCGACCGGCCGGGGGGAGGGAAACTACAGTGGGGATGGCCGGTCAGCGTGGATTCGCACAATAACAACGAACTGCTGGCGCAGCTGAAGATCGATCGCGCTCAACGCGAGTCGGTGCATGCGCCGCGCACTCTGTGGGTGGCGCTCACCGTCGCGGCGGTGCTCGCGCTGCTGGGCGCGGGGGCGTATTTCTTCCTGTCGCGGGATCGGGTGCTCACCGTCAAGACGGCGACCGTCATGGCCCCCTCCGCGCTGTCGGCGCCCGCGGCGGTCCTGCAGGCGAGCGGCTACGTCACCGCCGAGCGCGAAGCGACGGTGTCGGCGCAGATCGCCGGCATGCTGACCAACGTGTACTTCCAGGAAGGCGAGTATGTGCACCGCGGGCAGGTGCTGGCGCGCCTGGACGACAGCGCCACGCTTGCCGCCCTGCGCCAGGCGCAGGCGCAGCGGCAGGCCGCCCAGGCGCTGCTGCAGCAGTATCGGGTCCAGTGGGCCGAGGCGCGGCGCGACCTGGCCCGCGATGAGGCGCTCATCGGCCAACACCTGGTGTCCGTGCAGGCGCTGCAGCAGGCCCAGACGCAGGCGGCCTCCCTCGGCGCCCAGGTTCTCTCCCAGCGCCGCCAGGTGGCGGTGGCGCGCGCGACGGTGCAGGCCGCGCAGGTGCAGGAGGACTATACCGTGGTGCGCGCGCCCTTCAGCGGGGTGGTGGTCGACAAGGCGGCGCAGATGGGCGAGATGATCTCGCCGTTCTTCGGCGGCGGCGGCTTCACGCAGACCGGCATTGCGACCATCGTCGACATGAATTCCCTCGAGGTCGATGTGGACGTCAACGAGGCGTACATCGATCGGGTGCACGCGAACCAGCCGGCGGTGGCGGTGCTCGATGCGTATCCGAACTGGCGCATCCCGGCGCACGTCATCGCCATCGTGCCGACAGCCAACAAGAGCAAGGCGACCGTGCGGGTGCGCGTGGCGCTCGAGAGCAAGGATCCGCGCATCCTGCCGCAGATGGGGGTGCGCGTGTCGTTTCTGCAGCGCGCGAGCGCGGCGTCTGTTGCCGCCTCGAGCGTGCCGGCGGGCATGGTGTGGGTGCCGGCCTCGAGCGTGGTGCACCATGGCGCGCACGCGGTGGTGTTCATCGTCAAGGACGGGCGGGCGCGCTCGCGCACCGTCACGTTGGGACCGCTCCGCTCGGGCCTGAGGGCCGTGGGCGGCATTGCCACCGGCAGCGCCGTAGTGCGCTCGCCGCCGGCGGAGCTCGCCGATGGGGATCGAGTCAGCGTCAAGAAGGGGTAACGTGTCATGAGCGCATTGGTCGAGATCCGCTCCCTGAGCAAGGTGTATCAGCGGGGCCGGCAGCGCATCGAGGTGCTGCATCACATCAACCTCGATGTCGCGCAGGGTGAGTTCGTGGCGCTGATGGGCCCCTCGGGCTCGGGCAAGACGACGCTGCTGAACCTCATCGGCGGACTGGACAGCCCGACCGAGGGCACGCTCGCGGTCGCCGGCGAGCGCATCGATCAGCTCGGGCAGGGGGCGCTGGCGCGCTGGCGCGCCGCGCACGTCGGGTTCGTGTTCCAGTTCTACAACCTGTTGCCCATGCTCTCGGCGCAGCGCAACGTCGAGCTGCCGCTGCTTCTGACCAAGCTCAAGGGCGCCGAGCGCCGGCGCAACGCCAGCGTCGCGCTGCAGTTGGTCGGCCTTGCCGATCGGGCCACGCACAAGCCCGGGGAGCTCTCCGGAGGGCAGCAACAACGCGTGGCGATCGCGCGCGCCATCGTGTCCGATCCGACACTGCTGGTGTGCGATGAGCCGACGGGCGACCTCGACCGACAGTCGGCCGAGGAGGTGCTCGACCTGCTGCAGCAGCTCAATCGCGCACACGGCAAGACCATTGTCATGGTCACGCACGATCCGAAGGCCGCCGAGCACGCCGGCCGGATCCTGCACCTCGACAAAGGCACGCTGGTCGAGAGCGAGCAGGCGGCCGCGTGAAGTACCTGCACCTGGTGTGGGCCGCGCTCACGCGCCGCAAGGTGCGCACGGGGCTGACGCTGCTGTCGGTCGTGGTGGCGTTCGTGCTGTTCGGTCTGTTGGAGTCGGTGAACAGCGTGTTCACCACGGCCGGGCAGACCGTCGGGGCGGCGCACCGGCTGATCACGATCTCCAAAATGGGTCTGTTCAACCCGATGCCGGTGAGCCTGGAGGCGCAGATCCGCGCGGTGAGGGGGGTGGGGGCGGTCAGTCGCTACAGCTTCTTCGGCGGCACGTATCAGAGCCCGAAGAACGTGATCGGCACGCTGTTCGCCGTGCAGCGCAATTTCTTCGATCTGTATCCGGAGTTCAAGATCGCCCCGTCGGCACTGCGCGCCTTCGATGCCACCCAGACCGGGGCGATCGTCGGGGCGGCGCTGGCGAGGAAGTATCACTGGAAGGTGGGCGATCAGATTCCGATCAAGTCGATGATCTACCCGCGCAAGGGCGGCTCGTACATCTGGACGTTCGATCTGGTGGGCATCTATCACGCGCGCACGCCCCTCGAGGAGCAGGACTTCCTGTTCCGGTGGCACTACTTCGATGAGGCCCGCGCGTTCGGCAAAGGCACAGTGGGCCTGTTCGTCGAGAAGATCGCACACCCGCGCCAGGCGAGCCGTATCGCCGCGGCGATCGATGCGCTGTCGGTGAATTCCGGCCACGAGACCAAGACCCAGAGCGACAGCGCCTTCGCGGTGGATTTTCTCAGTCAGTACGTGGATCTTGGCCTGATCGTGCATGCCATCATGGGGGCGGTGTTCTTCACCCTGATGCTGCTGACGGGCAACACCATGGCGCAGGCGGTGCGCGAGCGCACCCCGGAGTTGGCGGTGCTGAAGACGCTCGGCTTCTCCAACCGCTCGGTGCTCTCGCTGGTGCTCGCCGAGTCGGTGCTGCTGGTGATCCTCGGCGGCGCACTCGGCTTGCTGCTCGCCGCCGCTGTGGTGCATGTCCTGCAAGGGCAGATGGGCGCGCAGTTGCCCATGATGCCGGTGGGCGGGGGAATCTGGCTGCGCGGCATCGTGGTGATGGCGCTGATCGGGCTCGCCGTCGGGGCGCTGCCGGCGCGCCGCGGCATGCGGCTGCGCATCGTGGATGCGCTCTCGGGACGGTGAGGGAGGGTCGCTGTGCTGAAGAAATCCCTGTTTGGACTCGCCGTCGTGCTGGCGGTGGTGATCGGGCTCGGCGCGGCCATCGTCTTGCCCTGGGTCGCGCTTGCGGGGCTGGCCGTGCTGCTGGCGCTGTGGATCGGCTTGACGCGCCTCGGGCGTCAGACCGGCTCGATCACCGTCTCGGGGATCTCGACGCTGCCGCAGCGCTGGGGCGGCGCCTCGGTGGTGGTCGTGGGCATCGCCGGGGTGGTCGGGGTGCTGGTGGCGCTGCTGGCCATGGCCACCGGGTACGAGGCGACCTTCCGCGCCACCGGCAGCGAGCAGCGCGCGATCGTGCTGCGCACCGGCGCGATGAGCGAGACCACCTCGAATCTCGATCAGCAGAGCGTGCTGCTCATCGGGGACAAGCCGCAGGTCGCCCGCGACGCCCAGGGCCGCCCGCTCGCCTCCCCGGAGGTGGTGGTGGCGGCCTCGGTCACCAAGCGCGGCTCGGGCCGGCCGGGCACCGTGGCCATCCGCGGCGTGGGGCCTGAGGTGTGGGCGGTGCGCCCCCGGGTGAAGATCATCGCCGGGCGCCGCTTCCAGCCGGGCCTGCGCGAGATCATCGTCGGCAAGAACGCGGCGCTCGAGTTCAAGCACACCTCGATCGGCTCGACCATCAAGATCAACGGACAGCCGTGGAAGATCGTGGGGGAGTTCGCGCACGCCGGGGAGCATGACTCGGAGTTTTGGGGGGACGTCAACCTCATCGGCCAGGCGTTTCATCGGGGCAGCAGCGTGCAGTCGGTGACGGTGCGCCTGACCCATCCGCAGGCGTTCGATGCGTTCAAGGCGGCTCTCGCCAGCGATCCGCGCCTGAAGGTGCAGACCCAGACCACGCATGCCTACTACGCAAGCCAGTCCAAGGGCATGACCCACGTCATCACCATTCTTGCCACGGTGGTGGCCAGCATCATGGCGATCGGCGCGGTTGCCGGCGCGCTCAACAGCATGTATGCGGCGGTCGCGGCGCGTACGCGGGAGGTGGCGACGCTGCGGGCGATCGGGTTTCGCGGCGGGGTCGTGATCTTCTCCATCCTCGCCGAGACGGTGCTGCTGGCCCTCGCCGGGGGCCTCATCGGGGCGCTGATCGCCTGGGTCCTGTTTCACCACTTCACCGCCTCGACGCTGGGGCCGAATTTCAGCGCCGTGATCTTCCAGTTCCGCATCACGCCCCGGCTGATCGGCGAGGGACTGAAATGGTCGATCGCGATCGGCTTTCTCGGTGGGCTGTTTCCGGCGCTGCGCGCGGCCCGCATGCCGGTGACGGACGGGCTGCGGGAGTTGTAGACCGGGGGCGTGCGTGAGGTTCGCGCACCTGCTGTGGGCTGGATTGACTCGCCGCAAGGGCCGATCGGTGCTCACGATCGTGTCGATCGCGGCGGCCTTCCTGCTCTTTGGGCTGCTCGCCTCGGTTTACGGCGCCTTCACTTCGGTCGGCAGAAACGCCGCGGCCGCGCACCGGCTGGTCACGCTCACGCGCGGCAGCTACATGGTGGGCCTGCCGGTCGGGCTGTACGGGAAGATCCGCGCGGTTCCCGGCGTGCGGGCCGCGAGTTACGTCAGTGGCTTCTTCGGCACGTATCAGTCGCTGCAGCAGCCGGTGGGCGGCGAGGCGATCGGGCCGGGTTACTTTCGGGTGTTCCCGCAGTACACCATCGCCCCGGCCGCGTGGCGCGCCTACCGGAGGACGCAAATGGCGGTCCTGGCCGGACGCATGATGGCCAAGCGCTATCACTGGACGGTCGGTGAGCAGATCCCGATCCGCGCTCCGGGCTTCGTGCGCCGCAACGGCTCGGCGGTCTGGACGTTCCTGATCGCCGGTCTTTACACCTCCAAGCCGCGCGGCATGGAGAACGCGATCCTCATGCACTGGAGCGACCTCGATCTGGGCCGCGCTGCGCACCGCGGACGGGTCGATGCGTTTCTCGAGCGCATCGCGCATACCCGCCAGGCGACCGAGATCGCGCGGCGCATCGATGCGCTGTCGGCGAATTCCAGCCATGAGACCAAGACGCAGCTCTCGAGCGCGCTCGCGGCGCGCACGGTCCGGCAGGTGGCCGACCTCGGACTCATCGTGTACGGCATCATGGGCGCGGTGTTCTTCACTCTGGTGCTGCTGAGCGGCAATGCCATTGCGTATGCGGTGCGCGAACGGACACCGGAGTGGGCGATCCTGAAGACCGTAGGGTTCACCGGTGAGGCGATTCTCGCGGTCGTGCTCGGCGAATCGGTCCTCATGCTCGTACTCGGCGCGCTCTGCGGGCTCGCGCTCGCCCGTGGCGTGGTGGTCGGCTTGAACCTGCGACAGGGACCGCATGTACCGCTCGCGCCCGTGGCGCAGCTGATCTGGGTGCAGGGACTCGCCCTGGCGGTGCTGGTGGGCCTCGTGGCCGGCGTGCTGCCCGCCGTGCGCGCCGCGCATCAGTCGGTCACGGAGGGATTGCGCAACCTGTAGGCCGGTGGCGCGCGTGAGATTCCTGCCCCTGCTCTGGGCTGGATGGACGAGGCGCACGGGGCGAACGGCGCTCACCCTGCTCGCCGTAGCGACCGCATTCGCGCTGTTTGGCCTGCTGCAGACGGTGGACGACGCATTTGCCACCGTCGGCCAGAGCATCTCCGCTGCGCATCGACTCGTCACCGTCTCGACCTCGCGCGGGCAGGGCCTGCCGCTGAGCCTCACCGGGCAAATCGAGCACGTGCCGGGTGTGCAGCGTGTGACGTTCAACGCGCCTTTCTTTGCGACCTGGCAGCGGCCCGGCCATTGGGTGGGCGGCTTTGCGGTGCCGGCGAGCGGGTTCGGGGTGTTGCGGGGCTATCAGATGCCCGCCGCCGAGTGGCGGGCGTACTTCGCCACCCGCATCGGCCTGCTCGCCGGCGAGACGCTCGCGCGGCGCAATCACTGGAGGGTCGGGGAGGACATTGCGCTGCGCGCTGTCGGTGATCCGCAGCGTGACGGCTCGGAGGTCTGGACGTTCGCCCTCACCGGCATCTATCGGACCCGGCGGCGCGACCGGGAGAACACTCTGTTTTTTCACTGGCGCTATTTCAATGCGGCACGCGCCCGTGGACGCAACACGGTTGGCGCCACCTCGAGCGGATCGCCGACCCGCACGCCGCCGGCCGTATTGCCCGGACCGTCGATGCGCTGTCGGTCAATTCCGCTCATTCGACCCGGACGCTGACCTCGCGCGCGGAATCGGCCCGGTACGTCGCCCGCATCGCCGATGTCAACCTCATCGTGCACGCCGTCACGGGCGCGGTGCTGTTTACACTCCTGCTGCTGACCGGGAACACGATGGCACAGGGGTTCGCTGAGCGCATCCCGGAGCGGGCCGTGCTGAAGACGGTGGGTTTCGGCAACGTGCGAGTCTCGATGCTGTTGCTCGCCGAGTCGGCCATCGTCTGCATGGTTGGAGGGCTCGTCGGCCTGTTGGCAGCGTGGGCGGGCAGAGCGGCTCTGCTGCAGTATCTGTGGCACCACCTCGGCATCCCCTATGGGCAGCCCGGAGCGCAGGTCTGGCTCGAAGGGCTCGGAGGGATGCTGCTGGTCGCGCTGGCAGTGGGATTGCCCTCCGCCCGGCGCGCACAACGCCTGCCGGTGGTGGAGGCGCTCGCCGGGCGCTGAGCACCTCGGGCAACGTGCCGCAGCGCAGCCAGACAGGCGGCTGACGGGCGGTGCGGGCGCCGGCCTGGAACGGTTGGCGCGAGCCCCGGGTTGGAACGAATCTCAGAATACAGTCGTATCTATCTGAAAATAATAGAAATATTATGAAGATTCTGACGAGAATCGAGCCCCCGGAGACTTCCGGGCACGAGGCGGTTGAGGGACCCCGTGTCTCGGCCGAAAGGGCTGCGTGATGCCCAGGATCACCGTGGTCCGCGCGCGCGGACGAGAACCTAACGGCTTGCGCCGCGCAGGCATCGAGCGCGGACGGAATCTCCTTCGGCGATGCGGCGCGCATGCGGCTGGTGCACAGCGCCACGGACGGTCGTTTCCCGTTTGAGATCGATATTCCCAACGCAGAAAAGCGTGCCGCGATGCGTGAGGCCGAGGTGCTGCGGCGCCGCCGTTGCAGATGCAGCCGCGGGTCTGCTCGCCGGAGCGAAGCGGCTGCGGCACGCCAGACAGACAGGGCACGACGGGGTGTCAGGCAACAAATTGTCACTGGCGCTGTGCAGGGCCTGCGCGGATACCGACCCTAATCCCGCGCCCTCATCGCCCGCGGCTGCCGTGTGCCGAGATTACTGCCCCGGCATGTGTGTGCCGCGCACCGGCAGCACGAGCGCGATGACCCCGAAGGCCGGATGGTCATAGTAGTTGCGCTGATAGAAGCGCACCCGGCGGGTCTCGTTCATCACGAACGTCGTGCCGGGTGGGGCATCGAGCCCCCTCGGGGGGTGCTGCATGGTGTAATCGAGTGTGAGCCCGAGGTGCAGGTACTCGCCGCGCTCGAAGTACACGAGGCCGCGCAGTCCCGGCACGTGAACCCCGAGCTCGCTCAGATCGAATCCCGCGTGCGTGCCCCAGTCGCTCGCGGTCTGGATCCACGCCACGTGCGCCACCGGCTCATAGGTCTTGCTGCCCCTCAACGCATTCCAGATCGGGGTGAGCTTGTAGCCCGACGGGGGCACCATCTTCACCAGGTGCCCGACCCCGGTGCCGGTCGGGCTCTCCGCGCCGCTGACGCTCGGCGCCATGTGCAGCTCGGCCTGCCAGTCCTCGGGGCTGCCGAGCGCCTGGAGCGCGCGGAACACGATGATCTCGATGTAGTACTCGCGGTGCACGCGCTGCGGCGCGGCTGCGGCGCCGGGAGCGCTCGGGGCGGCTTGCGCGGCGCCTGCCTGGGCCGGATGGGCCTGGATTCCCGGATGCGCCGTCAGCGGCGGGGTGTTCGCGGCCCGCGCCGGCGAGAGGGCGCCGAGGGCGAGGGCCGCAAGCAGGGCAAGAGTCGTTGCGATTCGATGCCTCATGCCGCCAGTGTAAACGATGAGGCCCTAATTCGGCTTGCCCGCAAGGCGCCTCATCAGCGCGGCGGCGAATTCGAAGCGCGCCTCCTCATCGGGCAGCACGCGCGAGATGCGCAGCTTCATCGCCCCTTCCAGGCGGTACTCGCGCGGGGCGTGCTGTATCAGCTTGATCAGGCTCTGCGGCTGCACCGCGGTGCTTTCCTCGAACAGCACCATGCCGCCCTGCGGACCGAGGTCGAGGCGGCGGATGCCGAGGGCACGCGCGGTCAGCTTCAGCTTGGTGATGCGGATGAGGCGCTGCGCCGGCGCGGGCAGCGCGCCGAAGCGGTCATAGAGCTCGGCGGTGAGCCCATCGAGCGCATCGGCGTCCTCGGCGGCGGCGATGCGCTTGTACAGCCCGAGGCGCACCTGCACGTCGGCAATGTACGCCTCGGGCAGAAACGCCGGCAGGCGCAGCTCCACCTCGGTGGCCGCAGCGAGCGGCCGATCGAGCACTGGCTCGCGCCCCGCCTTCAGCGCCGCGACCGCCTCCTCGAGCAGGTCAAGGTAGAGCGCCAGTCCGATCTCCGACATCTGTCCGCTTTGAGCCTCCCCGAGCAGCTCGCCCGCGCCGCGGATCTCCAGGTCATGCGTGGCGAGCGCGAAGCCGGCGCCGAGCTCCTCCATCGACTCGATCGCCTCGAGGCGCTTGGCGGCATCGGCGCTCAGGGCGCGCCGCGGCGGGGCAATGAGGTAGGCGTAGGCGCGGTGATGCGAGCGCCCGACCCGTCCGCGCAGCTGGTGCAGCTGCGCCAGTCCCATGTGATCGGCGCGGTTGATGATGATGGTGTTGGCGGTGGGCACGTCGATGCCGCTCTCGATGATGGTCGTGCACAGCAGCAGATCGAAGCGCCGGTGGTAGAAGTCGACCATCAGCTGCTCGAGGTCCCGCTCGCGCATCTGCCCGTGGCCGATGCGCACGCTCGCCTCGGGAACGAGCTGGCGCACCTCGGCGGCGATCTTCTCGATGGTGCGGATCTCGTTGTGCACGAAGTAGATCTGTCCGCCGCGGCGCAGCTCGCGCAGCGCCGCCTCGCGCACCGTCGGCCCGTGCCACTCGATGACAAAGGTCTTGATCGCCAGACGCTCCGCCGGAGGCGTGGTGATGAGCGACAGATCGCGCAGGCCGCCGAGAGCCATGTTGAGCGTGCGCGGGATCGGTGTGGCGGTGAGAGTGAGCACGTGCACGTTGGCGCGCAGCGCCTGCAGGCGTTCCTTGTCGCGCACCCCGAAGCGTTGCTCCTCGTCCACGATCAGCAACCCCAGGTCCTTGAAGCGCGCGTGCGCATGCAGCAGCCGGTGGGTTGCAACCACAATGTCCACCGCGCCGTGCCCGATGCCCTCGAGCGTCGCACGCGTCTCCTTGGCGTTGCCGAAGCGAGAGAGCCCCTCGATGCGCACCGGCCAGTCCGCGAAGCGGTCGCGGAAATTCGTCAGGTGCTGCTGCGCGAGGAGGGTGGTCGGGGCGAGCACCGCGACCTGCTTGCCCGACTGCACCGCCGCGAACGCCGCGCGCATGGCCACTTCGGTCTTGCCGAAGCCGACGTCCCCGCACACGATGCGGTCCATGGGCCGATCGCTCTTCAGGTCAGCGAGCACCTGGGCGATGGCCTCGGCCTGATCGACGGTCTCATCGAAGGGGAAGGCGGCCGCGAACGTGCGGTAGTCCGGTTCGCTGAAGGCGAGCTTCAATCCGCGCTGCGCCTTGCGCCGCGCGTACAGGTCAAGCAGCTCCGCGGCCACGTCGCGGATCTGCTCGGCGGCGCGCCGGCGCGCCCTGGCCCACTGATCGGTGCCGAGCTTGTGCAGCGGTGCGCTCTCGCTCGCCGCTCCCGTGTAGCGGGTCACGAGGTGCAGCGACTGCACCGGGACGTAGATCCGATCGCCGCCCAGGTACTGCAGCACCAGGAACTCCCCGGCCTCGCCGGCGACTTCCATCGGCTGCAGTCCCACGTAGCGGCCGACGCCGTACTGCTCGTGCACCACCGGGGCCCCGGGGGTGAGGTCCTGCAGGTCGCGCAGAATCGCCTCCGGATCGGCGGCCGCGCGGGCGCGGCGCCGCTCCTGCGGCGCCCGCGCGCCGAACAGCTGCGACTCGGCAATGATCGCAAGCGGCGGTGCGGTAAGGCAGAGGCCGGACAGATCCGCCGCCACGGTGAGGCTGAGCGGCGCGCGGCCGGCGAGGAAGGCATCCCAGCCGCCGACCCGCTCGACGGCGTGGCCGTGCGTGCGCAGCAGCTCGTGCAGCACTTCGCGCCGGCCGGGCGAGTCGGCCGCAATCAGCGCGCGGCCGGCGAAGGACTCGAGAAAGCCCTCCAGCGGCTCGAGCGGCCGCTCGGCGCGCGTGTCGATGCGCAGCTGCGGCGGCTCGAGCGTGGCGAAGTCGCGGCCCGGCGTGGCCTGCGCCGCCTCGGCTTCGCCGGCGAGTGTGATCGAGGCGAAGCGCGCGAGCGCGGCATCGAGCGCGGCGGGCTCGAGGAACAGCTCCGCCGGCGCAAGCACCGGGCGCTCGATGTCATGCCGTCGCTCCTCATAGCGGGATTCGATGTCCCGCCAGGCGCGCGCAAGGGCCTCGGGCAGGGCCGCATCGCGCACGATCACGGCATTGGCCGGCAGGTGATCGAACAGCGTCGCGGTCGCCTCGAAAAACAGCGGCAGGTAGAACTCCAGGCCCGCCGGCGCCAGTCCCTCACTGACGCTGCGGTACAGGCTCGAGCGGGTCGGGTCGCCCTCGAAGCGGATGCGGAAGCGCCGGCGGAACTCCTTGACCGCCTCGGCATCGAGCGGCACTTCGCGCGCCGGCAGCAGCCGCACCTGCTCGATCGGCTCGAGCGAGCGCTGCGTGTCCGGGTCGAAGCGGCGGATCGCCTCGATCTCATCGTCGAACAGGTCGATGCGCAGCGGCTCGGCGGCGCCCATCGGGAACACGTCGAACAGCGAGCCGCGCACGGCAAACTCCCCGGGGCTGCGCACCTGGCTCACGCTCGCGTAGCCGGCGTCGACGAGGCGCGCGCGCAACGGCACCAGGTCGAGCCGCTCCCCGCGCGAGAGCTGGAAGGCGCGCGCCTGCACGTACTGCCGGGGCGGCAGGCGCTGCATGAGCGTATCGGCCGCGACGATCAGGCAGCCGTGTGTGAGGCGCGGCAGCTCATAGAGCGTGCGCACTCGCGCGGAGATGATGTCGGGGTGGGGCGAGAACAGGTCGTACGGCAGGACTTCCCAGTCGGGGAAGGTCAGCAGCGGCACATCGGCTCCGGCGAAGAAGCCGAGCTCGGCGGTCAGGCGCGCAAGCTCCCGCGCCGCATCGGTGACCACGACGTAGAGCTTCTGGTCCGAGCGGGCCGCTTCGGCGAGCGCGAGCGACGCGGCGCTGCCGCGCAGATGCTGCCAGCGCAGGTGACGCCTGGCGGGGCCCGGAACGGGCGGATTTAAGACACTCAAACTGCGACCGGAACTTCCGTGACCTGGACCCGCGGTGCGGCGGGTACGCAGAAAATGTCAATGGTACGGCTGCGGCCGCGCAATTGCATCGGCGGCAGGGGCGTCGCGCCCACATCCACCCCGAGGGCATCGAGGGACTGCTTGATGCTGTGCGAGAAGAGCATCTCGCCGGCGCGGGCCCGCTGGCAGAGCCGGGCCGCGACGTTGACCGTGTCCCCGATCAGCGTGTAGCTCATGTAGGAGCTCGAGCCGATGTTGCCGGCGACCACATCGCCCTCGTTGATGCCGATGCCGAGGCCCGCCTCGACGCCGTAGCGGGTCATCCAGGAGCCCGCCAGCGCCGCGAAGCTCGAGAGCATCTCCTGGGCGGCGCGCACGGCGCGCCCGGGGCTGTCGGGCTGCTCGAGCGGCACTCCGAAGCCGAGCATCAGGCAGTCACCGGCCATGTGGAACACCGTGCCGTCGTGGCGCAGGGTGATCTCGGTGAGCAGCGAGAAGTATTCGTTGAGGAGCGGGACCACCTGGCGCGGCTCGAGCCGCTCGGACAGGCCCGTGAAGCCGCGCAGGTCCGCGAACAGCACCACCGCATGGGTGCGCAGATCGTCGGCCGAGAGCAGCGTCTCGCGCAGCTGCACGTCCTCGAGGATCTTGTCGGCGAGCTGCGGGGAGACGTAGCGCCGCACGGCGCGTCGCAGCACTTCCTCGCGCCGGCGCACTTCGGCCCGCAGGTGGGCCTGCGCCAGTTCGCGGCGCACGGAGCCGGCACGGACCAGCTCCTCGATGCTGAGCGGTTTATCCAAGGCCACGGGAGAGTTAACCGATCATTCTTCTGTGAAAGGTGAGCCTACCACACTCTGTGCGACGCGCGTCGCAAAAAGCCGACCCCCGATGTGCGCGAGCAGGCTTGCGCCTCGCATTGCAATCGGGTAGCGGCCCCGCCGGCCGCGGCTTGAGTGAGAGCGGCGCTAGCTCGCCGCGGGCGCGTGCACCACGGCGTGCACGACTCGGTTGTACTCGAAGTAGACGCTGAAGTCGGGGTAGTCCCAGCGGGTGATGGGCGGGCGCCCCACGGTCGGGTAGCGCTTCTCGGGCGCGCCGAAATGATGCTCCACCTGGCGCATGGTCTGACTGCGATGAGGGTGGGGTACGGTGGTCGGCGCGACCTGCAGCCGGCCGTTCACGACGATGGTCTCGGCCCCCGCCGTGGCGGTAACCGCGCAAGCGACCAGCACTGCCAAAAGAACTCGGGCGCGCATGTCCGGACCTCCGGGGACGACTATACACCCGGGGGCATTCTGTCAAAGCTGCCGCGCAACCCCGGAGCGCAAATCTGTGACGCGCCGCAAGCGGCGGCGGGGTGGCCGACATCATGGTCTTCTAG
>JAKAXA010000073.1 GCA_021816775.1 Pseudomonadota bacterium | reverse complement strand
TCATGTCACGTGCTCGGGCGGCCCGAGAAGCAGGGTCGGGTCGAGCCGCGCGTCCGCAGCGCAATGAGCGCGGCGCGCCAACGTCCACTGTGCGCGCAGGTGCGCGAGCACTTCCGCGAAGTTCGCGAGCTCTGGGCCGAGTGCGGCGAATGGGTCCTCGACTGCGTCGGGACCAGCCCATGGCACCGAGCGCCAACCGTCGTCGCGGGCCGCGCGGTCGAGCGCCGCGGCGCTGCGTGCGAGGGTGGCTGCGTCCGGCTTGTTGCCGGCCTTGCCGGCCGACGCGCCGAGCAGTTCGCGGGCCTCATAGATCGCCGAGGGACCGTACACGCGCGCCATGTATCGCGTGGGGTCCACCTCGGACGTCTCGGGTACGTCAGGCGCTTCAGGCTCGACGGCGGCCGCTGGCGCGGGATCGGGAACGGGCACCGCCGCCGGTGGAGCGTTCGACACGCTGATACCGACGCTGCCGATGAGCAGGTGTTGGTGCTGCTGGTGGTACCTCTGCATGGGGTTCAGCTTCGCCCGCCAGGCGCGTTCCTGGACGAGACGCATGGCCATGGGTGGGACTCCCACAGCGAGACGGCGACGCTCGAGCGGCCCCGCCCGCCGCTGGTGCGCCAGCGCCGCGCGGCGCGGGTGATGCTCCACTCACGAAGGCGAGCGTACCGCCGGAGGAAAACGCCGTGGCGGTGGGGAGCGCGGCCGGCGCGCTCCACGGCCACGATGGCGCAGCCGGTCCTGCGGTACGCAGGATGGAGGCGAGGGGGACGGCGGCCACCTCCCATGCGGCCAGCCTCGCGATAGGATCAGCAGCAGCCCTACTCGAACCTCATTCGGTCGGATTGTGGTCAGCCGCTCGCCGGAGTTGCACGCACGAGGGGCGGCGCCTTGGCAGCGCCGAGCGATGAAGTCGAGAGAGGGTTCGCCATCTGCCCTTACTGGGCACTTACGGAAGTCTGGCGTGTTAGGGTAATTCTGCTAAGTGCTTGATTTGATGGTGCCGGGAATAGGATTCGAACCTACGACCCGCGCATTACGAATGCGCTGCTCTACCAGCTGAGCTATCCCGGCGCCGGGGCCGCGAATTCTATAGGTTGACGCTTGCGGCGTCACCCGGTCTGGGAGGGGCCGCTCAGCGGCCGGGAGTCGCCGGTCCCGATCCGGGCCCCGGCGGCGGAAATCCCGGGCCGCCCATCGCTGCGGCTCCGGGACCCGCCCCGCCCCGCAGGGCGGGCCAGTCCGTGAAGGCCAGGTAGTACACGAAGATCACATTGGCGATCGGGACGATGAGCAGCAGGCTCAGCCAGGGCGAGAGGCCCACCCGGGTGCACATGCGCCAGAAGGGAATGATGGCGATGGCGGCCATGATCGGCCAGCCGAGCCCCCAGAACCCGAACCAAGGGTGAAACATTCCGCCGTACATGTACACGGTGAACCTCCCCGGAGCGGCAGTCAGCGCGTCAGGACGCCTTTTTTCGCAAACGGATGACCAAGTCGATGCCTTCCACCTCGGTGCCCGGTGGCGGCGGGGGCAAGCGGCTGAACTCCACATCGGGCACCGGTACATCAATCAGCGCGCCGCTCGACACATCGTGAAAGTGGTAGTGCGCATCAATATTCGAGTCGAACCAGGCGCGCGCCCCATCGACCGAGAGCTGGCGGATCAGGCCGTGGGAGGCGAACAGATTGAGGGTGTTGTACACGGTCGCCTTGGAGACCCGAGCGCCGCGCGAGCGCAGGTTGGCCAGAATCTGCTCCGCCGAGAGGTGCTGGGGCTCGGCCAGCAGCAGCGTCGCGATGCGCAGGCGCTGGGCAGTGGGGCGAATGCCGCAATCGGCCATGCGCCGCTGGCAGCGGGCCGCGGCGACGTCAGCGGCAGTTGACCCAATGGCGCCCATACAGCGCAGTATAGCTGCACTTCAACGAAATTTGCCGAATTTCAGGCGACGGCAGCCTTCAGTACGCGCTGCGGCTGTGCGACGCCGTAGCCCTGCGCGAAGTCAACGTTGAGGCTGGTGAGCATCTCGATGATCTCGGCGTTCTCGGCGAACTCGGCGATGGTCTTCTTGCCGGTGAGGTGCCCGATCTCATTGATCGAGCGGACCATCTCCCGATCGATCGGGTCGCGCAGGATCTCGCGCACGAAGCTGCCGTCGATCTTGAGGAAATCGACCGGGAAGTTCTTGAGATAGCCGAAGGAGGACAGCCCCGTGCCGAAGTCATCGAGGGCGAACTTGCAGCCGAGCTCCTTCAGCGCCTGGATGAAGCGGTTCGCCTGCGAGAAGCTGGCCACCGCCGCGGTCTCGGTGATCTCGAAGCAGATCTTCGAGCCGTCGAGCCCGCTGCGGTGGAACTGGTCGATCACGAACGGCAGGAACTTGTCATCGCCCAGGCTCTGGCCGGAGAGGTTGATCGAGCAGAGCGCGAGCTTCTCGCGCTCGTCGGCTTCCGAGACCAGCCAGCGGAAGGCGTTCTCGATCACCCAGCGGTCGATCGCCGGCGTGATGCCGTAGCGATCAGCTGCGGCGATGAAGTCAGTGGGCGTGACGATGCGGCCGGATTCGTCCTTCAGGCGCAGCAGCAGCTCGTAGTGCGCTCTGGGATCGGCGTGCTGCAGCGGTTGAATGGCCATGCGGTGCAGCTCGAAGCGTCCTTCCTCAAGCGCGGTGTTGATGCGCGCGGCCCATTGCATCTCGCGCCGGCGCCGCATCAGCTCCATGTCGTTCTCGGCGAAGCTGTGCACGCGGTTGCGGCCGGCTTCCTTCGCCGCGGCGCAGGCGCTGTCGGCCGCCGAGAGGACGGACGCCACATCCTCGTTGTCGGCGGTGATCGGCACCACCCCGACGCTCGCACCGATGCGAAACACCCGGTCCTCCCAGCTGAAGCGGAAGTTGCGCACGCTCTCGCGCAGCTGCTCGGCGGTGCGCATCGCCTCGTCGATCGAGCAGCTCTCGAGCAGGATCCCGAATTCGTCGCCGCCGAGGCGCGAGAGCGTATCGCGCCAGCGGATCTTGGACTTCAGCAGCGCGCCGACCTGGCCGAGCAGCGCATCACCGGCGCTGTGGCCGCAGGTGTCGTTGACGATCTTGAACTGGTCGATGTCGAGATAGCACAGCGCGTAGGAGGACTCTTGCGCCTTGGCCGCCTTCAGCGCCCGCTCCAGACGGTTCTCGAACTCGCGGCGGTTGACCAGCCCGGTGAGCAGATCGTGGCTGGCGTGATAGGAGAGCCGCCGGTTCAGCTCGCGCGCCTCGCTCACGTCATGGAACACCAGCACCCCGCCGGTGACCTTGCCGGCCCCGTCGCGGATCGGCGCGGCGGTGCTCTCGACGTACAGCTCGTTGCCGTCGCGGCGGATCAGCAGCATCGGGCGCACCGACTTGATCGGGCGGACGCGCCGGATGGACACGGTGAGCGGGTTCTCCAGCGGCTCGCACGTCTCCTCGTGGAAGGCGCGGAAGATCTCCTCCACCGGCCGCCCCATGGCGCTCTCGAGCCGCCACCCGGTGAGCGACTCGGCGACCGGATTGATGTAATCAATGGCCGACTCGGCGTCGGTGGTGATGACCCCGTCGCCGATCGACTGCAGGGTGATCTGCGCGCTTTCCTTCTCGCGAAACAGCGCTTCCTCGTAGAGCTTGCGCTCGGTGATGTCGAACTCGACGCCCACCAGGCGCAGCAGACGGCCGTGCTCATCGACGCGCGCGGTGGCGCGGCTCACCACCCAGCGCCACTCGCCGTTGCGGTGGCGCATGCGGTGGGTGCTCTCGAAATTCGGCGTCTTGCCGTCGATGTGCTCGCGGATCGCCGCCTGCACCCGGGGCAGGTCGTCGGGGTGCACCAGACTGCTCCAGTCCGGTGAGCCGCGCAGATCTTCGTCCCGGTAGCCGAGCATCGCCTTCCAGCGCGGCGAGAAATAGACCTCGTTGTTCTCGACGTCGAAGTCCCACAGGCCGTCGTTCGCGGCCGCCTGCGCGAGGCTGTTGCGCTCCTCGAGCTTTGCGAGCCGCGCCTCGATGCGCAGCCGCTCGAGGCCGGTGGCGAGACTCGTGCCGATGAGCTTCATCAGCAGCTGCTGGCCCACCTCCCAGGGGCGCGGCAGCGTATTGGCCAGGCCGAGCAGGCCCGCGGGCTTGCCCTGCACCCGCATGGCGACCAGCAAGACTGATCCGATATACAGCGAGGCGAGGCGCTGCGCGTCGGCGCCCTGATCGCGGGCGGGATGGGCCGTGTCGGCGAGCTGCGAGAGGCGCAGATGATCGAGACGCCCGTTCAGCCAGGGGAGCGACTCGAGCGGGGTCTCCTGCAGCCCCTCGGGACGGCACTGACTGAAAGCGCTGCGCTCGAACTGCACGTCCTGAATGACTGCATCATCCGCGCGCAGCAGTGCGACGAAGGCGCAGTCGACGCCGGTCACCTCGCGCAGCAGCGCCAGGTTGCGCTGCAGGCTCGCATTGAGCGTGCCCTTGCGCATGTTCTGCAGCTCCACCGCGATCTGCGTGCAGGTGCCGTCGATGGCGAGCTTGGACACCCGGTCCTTCCACGCATCGGAGGCCAGGATGTCCGTGGAGGTGAAATCCGCTGGTTTGTCCGGCGGTTGACTCGACATGAACCGGTAACCTCTAAGCCCGTCTCACCAGCCTACACCCGGACTGTACTTGGGTGCGTGAACTGCCGCCTGGCCTTACGGGGCGATCGGGCCTTGGTGTTCTAACGAGTTGCGGGGAATTCTCGCACACCTGCTCAAGAACACAAGCTAACGCACTGTTCGGTCAAGGGTTGCCGACTTAACAGAATCCGGCTGGAAACGGTTCAGGCTGCGACCCGGCGCACGGTTTTGCCGCATCGCGCCGCGCTCAACCGAGTGCCCGGCGCGCCGCTTCGAAGGTACGCTTCAGCTCGGCGGCCATCTCCTCCTGCAGGGCCGCGAGGGCTTTCGCATCGAGGGTGCGCGGCACGTGGCGGGGCGGTCCGATGGCGATCGCGATGCGTGCGAAGGGCTTAGGGATCACGAACCGGTCCCACTTGATCCGCCAGGCGCTCGAGGCCGCGTAGGCTATCGGCACGAGGGGCCGGCCGGACATCTGCGCCAGCAGGATCGCGCCCGGCTTGAACTGGTGGCGCGGCCCGCGCGGGCCGTCCGGCGTAATGGCCGGGGAGATGTTCTCCCTGACGAGCGCCTGGTAGAAATCGCGCAGCGCCCGCGCGCCGGTGTGGGTCGAGGAGCCGCGGATGGCATGCCCCCCGAGCCGCTGCACCAGCATCGCGCCGAGCTCCCCGTCGACCGAGGGACTGATCAGCCAGCCGACCTTCATGCCGCGCGAGCGCTGCTCGAGCAGGTACTTGCCGCAGAAGAGCAGATGCTGGTGCCAGCAGCACGGCAGCACCGAGGGCGCCTCGGCGAGCGCCGCGCGCAGGTGCTCCTCGCCCTCGATCCTGACCACGCGGCACAGGCGCCACCAGGTGCGGATGACGGCGAGGCCGAGCGGAACGGCGAGCCGATACAGCGCGCGGCGCAGCGGGGTCATGCGCCGGTCAGAGCGCGTGACCTTGCGGTAGAACGTATTACGCAGGCCGGGCTCGGTCATGCGGGGGACAGCTCCGATGGTGAGGCGCCGATGGGTATAATTCACAGCTTACATGACCAGGACCGCGACAACCCAGCACGGACCGCCGGTGGCGGCCGACGCGTTCGACATTGGTTCCACGGACGACTCCCTGGAGCGCATGATCGAGCTGTTCGCCAAGTACGGTGACATCTACCGCGTGTTCGTCCCGGGCCGCAGGTCCTACACCTACGTCGTGCACCACCCCGAGGACCTCAAGCGGATCCTCGTCTCGAATCATCGCAATTACACCAAGGGGATCGGGCTCGATCGGGTGAAGATCCTGCTCGGCAACGGCATCATGACCAGCGAGGGCGAGTTCTGGCGCCGCCAGCGCATGATGCTGCAGCCGCTGTTTCACCGCCGGGTGATCACGCAGTTCGCCGAGGTGATCGCGGCGGCGAACGATGCGCTGCTCGAGCGCTGGGAGGGGCTCGAGCGGCGCGGCGAGCCGGTGAACCTCACCGACGAGATGAGCGGGATGACCCTCGGAATCATGCTGCGCTCGATCTTCGGGCGCGACCTCGAGCGCATGTCCGCCGAGCTCGGCGGCAATCCCTTCGAAGTCGTGACCCGGGAGCAGGCGCGCAACCTGCAGTTTGCCTACAAGTTCCGCTCCCTCACGCGCCTGGTGGCCGACCTCATCGCCCGGCGGCGCGAGAGCGGCGAGGAGCATTTCGACTATCTCGCGATGCTGATGAACGCGCGCGACAAGGACACCGGCGCTGCGATGAGCGAGCGCGAGCTGATCGATGAGATCATGACGCTGGTGGTCGCCGGTCACGAGACCACCGCGAGCGGCCTGAACTGGACCTGGTACCTCATCGGCCAGCATCCCGAGGTCGAGGCGCGGCTGCACGCGGAGCTGGATGCCTCCCCCGTGGGCGCCGAGCGGGCGCCGAGCCTCGCGCAGGTGGAGCAGCTGATCTACACGCGCCAGGTGATCGACGAGGCCCTGCGGCTCTACCCGCCGGGCTGGCTGCTCTCGCGGCGCACGATCGAGCCGGACGTGCTCTCGGGCTACCAGATCCCGGCCGGCACCAACGTGCTGCTGCCGCTTTACCTGGTGCACCGGCACCCGCGCTACTGGAAGGACCCGGATGCGTTCATGCCCGAGCGCTTCGCGGGCGAGCACGAGGCCGAGCGGCCGCGCTTCGCATACATGCCATTCGCGGCCGGCCCCCGGCACTGCATCGGGGAGGCCTTTGCGCTCTATGAGATGCTGATGCACGTGCAGCGCGCGGCCCGCGCATTCCGTCTGGTGTACGAGCCGCGCGAGCCGTTTGCGCTCGAGGCGCAGATCAACCTGCGCCCCCGTCACCCGCTGTCCATGAGATTGGAACGCCGCTGATGCTGTCTGTGAGTACGTTGAGCGAGCTGCTGGAGGCGAACCGGGATTTTCCCGGTGGGATCACCTATCTGGAGGGCGAGCA
>JAKAXA010000031.1 GCA_021816775.1 Pseudomonadota bacterium | reverse complement strand
TCTGACGACTATACACCCGGGGGCATTCTGTCAAAGCTGCCGCGCAACCCCGGAGCGCAAATCTGTGACGCGCCGCAAGCGGCGGCGGGGTGGCCGACTATGGTTAAATCGGCGCATGTATCACCCGCTGTCGCTCTTTGTGGGCTGGCGCTACGTTCGGGCCCGTTCGCACAAGTTCTTCGTCTCGTTCATCACCTGGACCTCGCTCGCGGGGGTGTGCGTCGGGGTGGCGGCGCTCATCGTCATTCTCTCGGTGATGAATGGCTTCGAGGGCGACCTGCGCCAGCGCCTGCTCGCCCTCGATGCCGACGCGCGCGTGGTGGCGAGCCGCTCGGCCGAGAGCGCAGCTCCCCCCTCGGGGGCGACCTGGCGGCGCATCGAGCAGCGCGTGCGCGCGAGCCCCGGGGTGGTCGGGGTCGCTCCCTTCGTGCAGTCCCAGGCGCTCGCGGTGCGCACCCCGCAGATGCTGCCGGTGCTGCTGCGCGGCATCGATCCGGCGGCGGAGCCCTCGGTGACGCGCCTCGCGAAGGTGAGCACCGCCGGGGCGCTCGCGCAGCTGCAGCCGGGCGCCGAGCGGGTCATCCTCGGGGAGGTGATCGCCGAGGAGCTCGGCCTTGCCCCCGGCGACAAGCTGACGCTGCTCATCCCCGCGGTGAGCGCCGGCGGGCTGCCGACCCCGGAGCTGCACCGCTTCACCGTCGCGGGCGTGTTCTCGGTGGGGCTCGCCGACAGCGATGCGACCCTGGTGTATGGCAACATCGCCGATGTGAGCGCGCTGCTGCCCGGCGGCGGGCTCGATCAGGGCCTGCGGGTGCGCTACCGCAATGCGCTCGATGCGCCCGAGATCTCCGCAGCGCTGCGCGCGCGCCTGCCGAAGGGGTTCGAGGTGATCGACTGGACGCAGGACAATGCGGCGTACTTCCGCGCGATCCGCATCGAGAAGACCATGATGTCGCTGATCCTGCTGCTGATCGTGGCGGTGGCCGCATTCAACATCGTGGCCATGCTGGTGATGGTCGTCACCGACAAGCGCACCGACATCGCGATCCTGCGCACCTTCGGCGCATCACCCGCGCGGGTGCTCGCGATCTTCCTCACGCAGGGGCTGACCATCGGCTGGCTCGGCGTCGCCCTCGGGGTGAGCCTCGGGCTCGCGCTGGCCTATCACGTCAATACGGTGGCGAGCTTCCTCGAGCGGACCTTCGGCTTTCAGATCTTCAACCCCAGCGTGTACTACATCACCACCATTCCCTCGGTGGTCGAGTGGAGCAACGTGGCGGTGATCGGCTGTGCTGCGCTCGCGCTCACTGCCGCGGCGACGGTGTATCCGGCGGTGCGCGCCGCGCGGGTCGCGCCGGCCGAGGCGCTGCGGTACGAGTAGCGCGATGATATTCGGCTCCTACGAGTGGTTGATCGGCACGCGGCACCTGCGCTCGACGCACCGGCGCGGGTTCGTCTCGTTCGTGGCAGTGATGTCCGTGTGCGGCCTGGCCCTGGGCGTTGCCACCCTGATCGTGGTGCTCTCGGTGATGAACGGCTTCGGCCGCGAGCTGCGCAGCCGCATCCTCGATGTCACCGCCGATGCGACGCTGATGGGCCTGCGCGGCAGCATCGGGCAGTGGCGCGCGCTGCAGCGGCGAGTGCGCGCCGAGCCCGGCGTGGAGGCCGTCGCGCCCTACGTGCAGCAGCAGGCGCTGCTCACCCATGGGCAATACATCGCCGGCGCGGCGGTGCGCGGGGTGCTGCCGGCCGAGGAGGAGCACGTGACCGCGCTGGCGCGCCACCTCGAGAAAGGCGATCTCGGCGCGCTGCATCCCGGGGGCTACGAGGTGATCCTCGGGGTCGATCTGGCCCGCGCGCTGCACGTGCGCCCGGGCGGCTCGGTGGTGCTGATCGCCCCGGAGGGCATCGCGACGCCGGCGGGGCTGATGCCGCGCATGCGCCGCTTCCGCGTGGTCGGACTCTTTCACTCGGGCATGTATCAGTACGACCGGCAGCTTGCGCTGGTGAACATCACCGATGCGGCGCGCCTGTTCGCGCTGCCCCCGGGACGCGTCACCGGGCTGCGCATGAAGCTCGCCGATCCGTGGCAGGCGCCGACGACGGTGCGCCGCATCGCCTACGATCTCGGCGGCTCGGGCTACTACGTGAGCGCCTGGACCGATCACATGGTCAATTTCTTCCGCAACATTCAGATCACCAAGTCGATGATGTTCATCATCCTCTCGATGATCGTCGGCGTTGCGGCCTTCAACATCGTGGCGACCCTGGTGATGATCGTGAAGGAGAAGCAATCCGACATCGCGATCCTGCGCACCCTCGGCGCCTCGCCCGCCAATGTGCTGGCGGTGTTTGCCATCCAGGGCCTGCTCATCGGGCTCGCCGGCACGCTGCTCGGCGCGGGCCTGGGGATTCTCATCGCCGATCACCTGCAGAGCCTCGTCGGGCTGCTCGAGCGGCTGCTGCACACCCAGTTTCTCAATCCCAAGGTGTATTACATGAGCGAGCTTCCCGCCTACGTCGAGGGATTCGACGTGCTGCGCGTGTGCGGCGTGGCGTTCCTGCTGTGCGCGCTCGCGACGGTGTATCCGGCCTGGCGCGCCGCGCGCACCGCCCCGGCCGAGGCGCTGCGCCATGAGTGAGCTGTCGTCAACGGCTCGCGAGCCGGTGCTCGAGGCGCGCGAGGTGGGCCGCAGCTTCGTGCAGGGCCCGACCACGCTCGAGGTGCTGCGGGGGGTGGCGCTCGCGGTCGGCCGCGCCGAGCGGCTCGCGATTGTCGGCGCCTCCGGCTCCGGCAAGACCACGCTGCTGCAGATCCTCGGCGGGCTCGACCGCCCGACCCGCGGGCAGGTGTTGATCGACGGGCGGGACATCCACTCGCTCACCGAGCGCGAGCGCGCCGCGCTGCGCAACCGCACGCTGGGTTTCGTTTACCAGTTTCACCATCTGCTGCCGGAGTTCTCGGCGCTGGAGAATGTGGCCATGCCGCTGCTGGTGCGGCGCACCAAGGTCGCCGAGGCGCGCGCGCGCGCGAGCGAGCTGCTCGAGCGGGTCGGGCTCGCCGCTCGCCTCTCGCACCGGCCGCATCAGCTCTCCGGCGGCGAGCGCCAGCGCGCCGCCGTGGCGCGGGCGCTGGTGACGCAGCCGAAAATCGTGCTGGCCGATGAGCCCACCGGCAATCTCGACGGTGCCAATGCCGAGGCGGTGTTCGCGCTGATGCTGGAGCTGAACCGTGAACGCGGCACGAGCCTGATCGTGGTGACGCACGACCCGCGCCTCGCGGCACGGATGGAGCGCGTCTATGAGCTGGAGGAGGGGCGGCTGCGCGAGCGGGCCGCTACAGCGCCTCGAGGTGGCGCGTCCGGTAGCGCCGCCTGACTTCCCAGCGCCACACGAACTCCAGCACGCACCAGCCGGCCAGTCCCGCCACCAGCGAGCACACGAGGCAGCCGAGCAGGAATGGCTGCCACAGAGGACCCAGACCGTACTGCAGCCACTGCCAGCTCAGGTGGAAGGCGAAGTGCTGCGGCGGCGTGCCGAGCAGCAGCGCCCCGACCCGGTAGGCGAGGTAGTAGATCGGCACCATGGTCAGGGGATTATTGACCAGGAAGATCGTGCCGTAGATTGCCGGCACGTTCAGCCGCCAGGTGAGGGCGATCAGGCCCGCGACCAGCGTGTGCACCGGCAGCGGGATGAAGCAGATCGCCAGCCCCACACCGAAGGCGCCGGTGACCGCGCGCCGGTGCACGGCCCACAGGCGCGGGTCCATCAGCCGATCGCCGAACACGCGCAGCAGCTTGTGCCCCTGGATGTGGTGGGGCTTGGGCAGAATCTTCTTCAGAAACCGGCGTGGCACAGCGCGGTCAATGTACCACGGCGGCGACAGCGCCGGCCGGGAGGCGCGTATCGGCCCCGGGCGCACTCCGGTATGATGCCGCCTCAGCGAATGAATGGGGTCGTTTGATGTGGGAAATCGTGCGGGCCGGTGGTCCGCTGATGTGGCCGATCATCTTCTGCTCGATCGTCGCCGCGGCGATCGTGCTCGAGCGGCTCTGGACCCTGCAGGACCGGCGTGTGTTGCCGCGCGATCTGCCGCAGAAGGTCTGGCAGCTGATTGAAACCGGGCAGGTCACTGACAAGGTGATCGGCGCGCTCGAGCAGCACTCGCCGCTCGGCCGGCTGCTCGCCGCGGGGCTCGCCAACCGCCACAAGCCGCACGATGTCCTGATGGAGCGTCTGGAGGATGCCGGCCGGCACGTGGTGCACGAGCTTGAGCGTTTCCTCAACACGCTCGGCACCATCGCGGGAGTCTCTCCACTGTTGGGCCTGCTCGGCACCGTCACCGGCATCATCCGCGCGTTCGACGCCATCCAGGCCGGCGGCATGGGCAGTCCGCGGACGCTCTCCGGCGGCATCGCCGAGGCGTTGGTGTGCACGGCGGCGGGGCTGTGCGTGGCCATTCCGTCGCTCATCTGCTATCGATACCTGCGCGGCAAGGTCGAGGGCATCGTCGTCGAGATGGAAAAGCACGCGCTGCGCATGGCCGATGCGCTCGAGGCGGCCGGGGATCCGGCCGCGAGCGGCGCCTGACCGGCCCATGAACCTCAAGCCGCGGCGCCACGAGGAGCCGGAGATCAACGTCGTCTCGCTGATCGATGTGGTGCTCCTGCTGGTGGTGTTCTTCATGCTCTCGACCCACTTCACGCAGGAGGGGCGCCTGCACGTGGTGCTGCCGCGCGCGCAGGCGGTGCCGGCCGCGCGCGAGCGGCCCCGGCCGGTGGTGGTGACGGTCACCGAAAACGGTGACTACCTGGTCAACGGCCGCGAGCTCCTCAACAACAGTCCCGACACGCTGCGCGCGGCGCTCGCAGCCGAGCCGGCCTCCGCGCGCAACGCGACCGTGTTGATCCGCGCTGACGCCCGTGCCACGCAGCAATCGGTGGTGACGGCGATGGACGTGCTCGGTGAGCTCGGTTTCGCCAAGCTCGACATCGCCACCATCAAGGCGCGGGTCGGGAGCGGCCCGTGAGCCGCGCCGGCGGCGACGGGGAGCGCGACGCGGCCCGCACGTACCGGCGCCTGCTCGGCTACCTGCGCCCGCACAAGGGCGCCTTCGCGCTCGGGATCCTCGGCGCGGCGGTGTACGCGGGGAGCTCGAGCGGCCTCGTCTATCTCGCCAAGCGGGTCGGCGCGCTGCTCGTGCATCCCGTCCCGTACATGATCGTGTGGCTGCCGGCCGCCACGGTGGTGCTGTTCGCCGTGCGCGGGATCGGTAATCTCGTTCAGACCTACTTCATGGGTTCGGTCGGGCGCCGGGTGGTCAAGAAGCTGCGCGGGGATGTGTATCGGCAGGTGCTCGATCTGCCCGTGGCGTACTATGACCGCCAGGCGGTCGGCGCGCTGCTCTCGCGCCTGACGTACAACTGCGAGCAGGTCGGGCAGGCCTCGACCACCTCGATCGTCATTCTGGTGCGCGCCGGGCTCACCATCGTCTTTCTCATCGGCTGGATGGTCTGGCTCAACCCGCGCCTGACGCTGGTCGCCCTCACCATGGGGCCGGTCGTGGCCTGGCTGGTGTCGGTGATCAACCGGCACTTTCGCCGTTATGGGCGGCGCATCCAGCACTCGATGGAGGACGTGACCCGGCTCGCCAAGGAGAGTTTCGAGTCGCCGCGGCTGGTGAAGGTGTACGGCGCGCAGCGGCACCTCGAGCGGCAGTTCGAGCAGGTCAACGAGCGCAACCGCCTCTCCAACATGCGGGCCATTCTCACCACGGGGCTCGCCAATCCGACCGTACAGCTGGTGAGCGCGATCGGCGGGGCAGTCGTGCTCGGGCTCGGCATCCGCGACATCGTCGACGGGCGGATGAAAGCCGACGACCTGCTGGCGTTCTTCGCCTCGCTCTCGATGCTCGGCCAGCCGTTGCGCGAGGTGGTGAGCCAGTCCGGTCCCATCCAGCAGGGCGTGGCGGCGGCGCAGAGCCTCTTTGAGATCATCGATGAGCCCTCCGAGCCCGAGACGGGCGATTACCAGCCGCAGCGGGTGCGCGGCGATGTGCAGTACCGCGACGTCTCCTTCATCTACCCGCAGGGCGAGCGCCCCGCGCTGCGCGCGGTGTCGTTCGCGGTGCCGGCCGGGACCCAGCTGGCAATCGTCGGGCGCTCCGGCAGCGGCAAGTCGACCCTGGTGAGCCTGCTGCCGCGCTTCTATGAGCTCGCCAGCGGCGCCATCCTCATCGACGGACGCGACGTGCGCGAGTACGGGCTGCAGGTCCTGCGCGAGCAGATCGCGGTGGTCAGCCAGGAAGTCACGCTTTTCGATGACACGATACGCAACAACATCGCCTTCGGCCGCGAGGTGCCCGAGCAGGCGATCCTGCGCGCGGCGGAAGCCGCGCACGTGCTCGAGTTCGCCTCCGGCCTGGCGCAGGGCCTCGACACTGTGGTGGGCGAGCGCGGCGTGCTGCTCTCGGGCGGGCAGCGCCAGCGCATCGCCATCGCCCGGGCGCTGCTGAAGGATGCGCCCATTCTGATTCTCGATGAGGCGACCTCCGCGCTCGACACCGAGGCCGAGCGGCACATTCAGGCGGCGCTTGCGCACCTGGTGCGCAACCGCACGACGTTCGTCATCGCCCACCGGCTCTCCACCGTGGAGCAGGCCGACCGCATTCTCGTGCTCGATGCCGGTGAGGTGATCGAGAGCGGCACGCACGCCGAGCTGCTCGCGCGCGAGGGACTGTACGCGCAGTTGTATCGGCTGCAGTTCAGCGACTGACCCCGTGCAGGCGTGGCTCAATCGGCGGTGGTACGGCTCGCAGGGCTCGTGCGCCGCGTTGCGGCCGCTCGAGCGCTTGTACGGCGCGGCCGTAGCCGCCCGGCGCGCCCGAGCGAGCGTGCCGAGCCGGCTGGCCGCGCCCGTGATCGTGGTAGGCAATCTGACCGTCGGCGGCACCGGCAAGACCCCTCTGGCGGTGTGGCTCGCCGCTCAGCTGACCCGCCGCGCAGTGCCGGTCGGGCTGATCTCGCGCGGCTACGGGCGCAGCGAATCGCGCGTGCGGCTGCTCGATCAGCACTGCAGCTGGCGCGAGGTGGGCGATGAGCCGCTCATCCTCGCACGCAACAGCGGCTGTGTGACCGCCGTCGGGCGTGACCGGGTGGCGGCGGCCCGCGCCGTGCTGGCGCGCGGCGCGCGCGTCATCGTCGCCGACGACGGGCTGCAGCATCTGGCGTTGCCACGCGATTGCAGCATCGTGGTCGTCGACGGCGCGCGCGGCTTCGGCAACGGCAGGCTGCTTCCGGCAGGGCCGCTGCGCGAGCCTCTGCAGCGCCTCGCCGGCGCCGATGCGCTCGTGATCAACGGCGAATCCGAGCACCCCTCGCTGCACACGGCGGCCGCGCATTTCCCACGCCTCGTGCTGCGCATGGACCTCGTTGCCCACGAGGCGGTGGCCCTCGGATCGCCAGAGCGCCGTGCGCTCGAGACGTTCCGCGGTGGCGCCGTGCATGCCGTGGCAGGCATCGGGCACCCGCAGCGCTTCTTCCGGGATCTGCGGGCGCGCGGCATCGAGGTGCGCGAGCATCCCTTTCCCGATCATCACGCGCTCACGGCCGCGGAGCTCGATTTCGGGGACGATCTTCCGGTACTCATGACGGAGAAGGATGCCGTAAAATGCGCGCATACGGCCGACCGGCGGCTGTGGTTCGTGCCGGTCGAGGCGCGCTTCAGCGATGCCGATGCCGCCCGGCTCACCGAACTGCTGATGCGCGTGATCGGCTCATTTGCAAGACCCCCCGGAGGTTAGTCCATGGACGCCCGCCTGCTCGAAATTCTCGCCTGCCCGGTCTGCAAGGGCACGCTCATCTACCGGCGCGAGGAGGGCGTGCTGGTGTGCCGGATGGACCGGCTCGCCTACCCGATCCGCGATGGGGTGCCGGTGATGCTCGAGGAGGAGGCGCGCCAGCTCGGCGCGGACGATCCGCTGCTCGAGCACTGAGGCGGCCGGCCCGTGTTCCGCATCGTCATTCCCGCCCGGGCGGGCTCGAGCCGCCTGCCCGGCAAGGCGCTCGCGGCCCTCAAGGGCAAGCCGATGCTGCAGTGGGTGTACGAGAAGGCCTGCCGCGCCGGCGCGCTCGAGGTGCGGATCGCCACCGACGATGAATCGATCGCGGCAGCCGCGCGCGGGTTCGGTGCCTGCGCGTGCATGACCTCAGCGGCGCACGCTTCGGGCACCGACCGCATCGCCGAGGTGGCGGCACTCGAGCATTGGGCGGATGAGGATATCGTGGTCAACGTGCAGGGTGATGAGCCGTTGATTCCGCCCCGCATCATCGCGCAGGTCGCCGCGCTCCTCGCGGGTTCACCCGAGGCGGCGATCGCGACGCTGGCGACGCCGATCGACTCGCTCGAGGCGTTTCTTGACCCGAACGTCGTGAAGGTCGTGACCGACGCGCAGGGCCGGGCGTTGTATTTTTCGCGCGCGCCGATTCCCTGGAGCCGCGACGGCGCGCCGGCCGGGCTCTCGAGCCAGTCGCGCTTCGAGGGGGCGCGCCGCCACGTGGGCCTGTATGCCTATCGGGTCGCGGCGTTGCACAGGCTCTCGGGCCTGCCGAGCTCCCCGCTCGAGAGCCGCGAGCAGCTCGAGCAGCTGCGCGCGCTCGAGCACGGTCTGGTCATTCAGGTGGCCGATGCGCTCGAGCGGCCGGGCCCGGATGTCAATACGGCCGAGGATCTGCGCCGGGTGGCGCAGCTGCTGGGCTGACCGCGCCTCCTTATGGAAACTTAAGGCGGGCGGCTTGAGATTCGCGCTGCGCAGCGCAATATATTGCGGGAACTTCGCCGGCTCGCGCAGCGTCAACCGTCAAGCTGGGGCTGCGTTGTGAGCCTGGCCTGCAGGCCCGGTTTGGGGTAAGAGAGCGGTAACCATGCGACTTCTGTCATCGTTGACCCTTCGGCGCCTGGCGCGTGTTGCGACGGCAGCGGGGGCGCTGACGGCCCTGAGCGCCTGCGCGACGATGCAGCCGGAGCAGCCGGTGGCCTACCAGGTGCCGCGGCCGAACACGACCGTGTACGCATATCCCATGGACAACCAGACGCCCGGGCAGCAGAGCCGTGACCGCTACGAGTGCAGCGTGTGGGCGGTGCATCAGACGGGGTTCGATCCGAGCGCGCCCGGTGTGCCGGTGTATGACCGTGTGGCGGTGCAGGGACCGCCGCCCGGAACGGACACGGCCATCGGCGCCATCGCGGGGGCCGTGATCGGCGCTGCGATCTCCGATCCATGGGATCGGGGCTCCGGGGCGGTGTTCGGCGCGCTCACCGGCGCGATGATCGGCAGCGCCAACGATGCGGCCAATGCCCAGGCGAACGATCAGGCGATGAGTGAGCAGGCGCGCCAGCAGCAGCGTGCGCTCGCGCATCAGGCCATGGATTACCGGCGTGCTCTGAGTGCCTGCCTGCAGGCGCGCGGTTACAGCGTGCGGTAGACGGTCCAGCCGTCAGCGCGCGCGTGTCAACGCGCGCCGCATCATTCCCGCGCTTACGGCATCCTACAACAAATCGGTGAACTGAAGCTCCTCACGGCCCAGAGCCGAGCCGCGGGTCCGAGGGATTCGATTCGACGCTCTTCCCGGCCATAGGCGCCGGGACCTCCCCTTAAGGAAGCCTTCTCTCGCGAGTGCCGGGCGTCGAGGCCGTGACTGCACGAAGATCTCATGCCGAGGGAGTCACCGCTGTCTCTGCCGTGCTCGGCGCCTCAGCAGCGCAGGTTCGCGGCGGGGCAGGCTGCGGCGCTACTCAGTCGGTTTCGGCAACGGCGTCGCCAGACATCCCACCAAGCGCTCCATGCGCAGATCCGCGAGGGCGCGCCAAGCCTCGACCGTGCGCGCATCGGCAGCATCTGATGGGCTCAGGGTTGCGTCGCGTACTGCATCGAGCAATTCTTCGAGCGCGCCACCGAGTTCGCTCGTGCGCGCATCAAGAGTGGTCCAGCCGAGTTTGCGCCCCGCACGGCGATAGAGTTCCGGCTCGGGCGTTGCGCGCGCAAGCGCCTCGAGTTTGCGCAGCCGCGCAATGTCTTCCCGCATCAACTGCGCGCGAAACAGCCCGGGTCCGGCCGCAATGCGGCTTTCGAGTTCAGCAATGAGATGCATAGGTCCTCGCAGGCGGCATGGCATGACGGCCTCGACGCGCAACCAATGATAGGCGGTGCCCGAGAGCATCGGAAGAGGGCCGGCGCGAACCCGTGCCCGCGCGTGCTCATTACCGATACATCGCGAAGTACCGTGGCCGTCCGGTACCCCTCGACGCGCGAGCGCCTCTAGAGGGCGAATGCGAGCGACGGCCATGCGCGTTTAAGGCTGCTCCAGAAATCATGCGAGCTCTATCCTCCAAGCTGCGTATCGATGTCCTCCGTATCCAATTCGAATACGTGATCATCGTCATCGAAGAAGTACAAAGGTAAGCGTCCGGGCATCACACCTGCCTTCTGAGTCGGCGAGATAGGAGCATACGTGTCCACCAAGAAATGGAGTGGACACGTGAACACTACGATCATTGAGCGGCGCCGCCGGCGCCGGCATAGCGCTGAGTTCAAAGCCGAAGCGGTGGCGGCCTGCCGCCAGCCGGGAGTATCGATCGCGGCGGTGGCGATGTCGCGGTCAGTGAACGCGAACCTGCTGCGGCGGTGGGTCGTGGAAGCGCAGCGGGCCTGCGAGCCACCGCGGACGAGTGCGCGGCCGAAGGCGCTGGCGAGACCCCCAATCGAGACCCGGCGGTTCGTTCCTGTGGCTCTGGAGAAGCCGGCGGTGAGCGAGGCACGGATCCGGATCGAGGTCCGCCGCGGCGCGACGACCGTGATCGTGGAGTGGCCGCCATCAGCGGCGCGCGAGTGCGCCGAGTGGCTGAGCGGTCTTGTGAAGTGATCCGGATCGATGCGGTCTGGTTCGCGCTCGAACCGCTGGATATGCGCGCCGGGGTGGATACGGCGCTCGCGCGCGTGGTGAGTGTGTTCGGCGAGGCGCGCGTCCACCACGCGTACCTGTTCATGAACAAACGATCGAACCGTATGAAGGTGCTGGTGCCGGATGGCTTTGGGTTGTGGCTGTGCGCCCGACGGCTGCACCAGGGGCGCTTCATCGGCGCACGATTAGCGCAGGGCGCACATGTGCCGCTCACCTCCGATCAGTTGCAAGCGCTCATCGTGGGGCTGCCGTGGGAGCGACTCGAGGAGTACGGATCGATCCGCGTGTTGTAACAGTTTTTACTGTTGGTTTTGGAGCTCGTGTGGCATTATCGTTCACATGGAGTCGGCGCCGAATCTTGCTCAGATGAACCCGAAGCGCTGCTCGGGAAACTGGCGCAGAAGGACGAGACGATCCGGGTCAAGCAGCTGAAGATCGATCAGCTGACGCACGAGATGGCGATCCTCAAGCGCTGGCGCTTCGGACGGCGCAGCGAGCAGATCGAGAGCGGCCAACGGAGCCTGCTCGAGGAGTCGATCGACGAGGCCATCGAGGCGATCAGCGTCGAGCTCGAAGCACTCCAGAAACCCGCCGCCGATCGGCCGGCGAAGCAAAAGCCCCGGCGCGTGGCGCTGCCGGGACATCTTCCCCGCCGCGAGTTCCGCCACGAACCCGAACAGACCGTGTGCAGCTGCGGCTGTTCGCTCGAGCGGATCGGAGAGGACGTGAGCGCGAAGCTCGGGTACATCCCTGGGCTGTTCGAGGTCGAGCGGCACATCCGCGGTAAGTGGGTCTGCCGGCGCTGTGAGCGGCTGATCCAGGCGCCTGTGCCGCCGCAGGTGATCGATAAGGGGCTCCCGACAGCGAGCCTGCTTGGCGCAGGTGCTGGTGGCGAAGTTCGCCGATCACCAGCCGCTGTATCGCCAGGAAGGGATCTTCGAGCGCGCCGGCCTGGCGATCCCTCGCTCGAGGCTCGCCGAGTGGTCGGGCACCAGCGGGGTTCGGCTCGAGCCGCTGTGGTGGGCGCAGAAGGATCATCTGCTCAGGCGCACGGTAGTGCATGCCGACGAGATCCCGGTCCCGATGCTCAAGCCCGGGCTTGGGCACACACACCGGGCGTACCTGGGGAGCTACGGCACGACCGAATACGACCCCGCGCCGATCGTGGTGTACGAGTTCGCCGAGAGTCGCCGCGGTCAGCATGCCCGCACGTTCCTCGGGGACTGGGCAGGTATGCTCGTATGCGACGACTACATCGGCTACAAGGCGCTGTTCGAGAAGGGCGTGATCGAAGCCGGATGCATGGCGCACGCCCGGCGCAAGTTCGATGAACTCTACAGCAACCATCGCAGTGAGCTCGCCGCTGAGGCGCTGGAGCTGTTCGGCAAGCTCTACCAGGTCGAGCGCGAGGCGCGCGAGCAGAACCTCGATGCGATCGGTCGCGCGCGGCTGCGCCAGGAGCGCGCCCGACCCATCGCCGATCTGTTGCACGAGTGGCTCATCGCACACCGCCTGAAGGTGCCTGACGGATCAGCGAGCGCGAAGCCGATCGACTACAGCCGCAAGCTAATACGCTACATCGACGACGGCAACCTGCCGATCGACAACAACTGGATGGAGAACCGCATCCGCCCGGTGCTCGGTCGGTCGAACGGGCGGTTCGCCGGCTCTCTGCGCGCCGGCAAGCGGGCGGCGGTCATCATGAGCATGATGCAGTCGGCCAAGCTCAACGGGCACGACCCGTACGGCTATCTCGCGGACGTCCTGGAGCGCCTGCCGACACAGCCGGCGAGGCAGCTCGATGAACTCCTGCCACATCACTGGCAGCCGCGCCGCTGATCCCCGTCAACGCCTGGGTCTGAAATACAGAACACCGTCAAGGCGTGACGCCCTGACGCTTACCGAGCATCGCATCTACGGTCGATTCTGAAATCCTGCAGCGCCCACGACGACGCGGGGTGTGCGCACAAGGTGCGCCGCTGCAGCCTCCGGGAGCCGCCATCTGCTATTTGCGAGGTCCTCGAGGCCCGCTCAGCTCATCAGTGCTGAGAATCGGATGCCGTCCGCGCCAAGTCGATCCTTGGCGCACGGCATCACGAGTATTCTCTGGCGCCCGCAGCGCCGTGATTGAAAATTTGCGCGCTACAGTGGCAGCAAACAACGAGTGAGCGCGGGAGTTCCCGGTGCAAAGTGCATCGCGCAGCCCTGATCAATTGCAGGGCGGCCTCGTCCCGTCACGACAGAGTACGACATTTCGCTGCGAGTCCGGTATGACGACCGTCGTGGATCTGGAACTCGGCGGAACGACCACTGTTGTGGCCCTCTCGGTTCGCGAGGGGTAGCTGGCGCACCCAGCGAGAGCGACCGCTAAAATCAGTGAGCTGAATAGAATCTTCATCATCGTCTCCTAGTTCACGCGACAGGGGCCTGTCGGGGAGCGGACTGTCGGGTGGATGCCGCTGGGCCCAAGATGGGCGTACCGTGCCAGTAAGCCTGAAGCGACTCCTAGCGTCGGTTCGCTGGCGCACCCTGCAAAGAGCTGCATCATGGTCTGGAAATCCACCGCACCCGCTACAGCCGCTTCCTCGCCAATCAATTGCGGGGGCTGTTGCGCGCCGCCGCCTACCGATGAACTGCTGCCACATCAGTGGCAGCCGCGCAGCTGATCTCCGGCGACGCCTCCGGGTCTGAAATACAGAACACCGTCAAGGTGTGATGCCCGGCTGCTTACGTACAAAGCCCTGACGGAACGAGCTCTTATGAACTCGCGCCCCATGGCTTGGAGTTTCGCGGCGGTAGCCTCTGGAATTTCCGGGGTGCGGACATGTTGAACGGGTGCGCCAACCAGCACAATCCGGGTGCCTGCCAGTCTTACGATCGCATCGAGATGCCCCTCTTCGTCCTCACGCTCAACCGCTCGGGCACCGAAGAGGTCGTGAAACAACGCGGCTGTCCGGGCACGGCCCTTCACTACGAGGGCAATGTGGCGGATTGCTTCAAGCATGCATCACTTCGGCCGACGTGCCGTTCTATGATAGTCAGTGAGCAGAGCGCCCGTTCAGCGCAGATCCTGCAGGGAGGCTCGAGTGGCGGCTTCTGGCCGGAGTGAGTCGGTCTGCCGCGATTCGCGCGTCGCCGTCCTTGTGCCTCGCGATGAGACGTTTCTGACCTGAGCTGTAGAGCCTATTCGGAATCCGCTCGGCCTTTGCGCCTATGCTGGGCGGCGCCTATCGCCACACCAACGGCAGTACCTAGACCAACACCAATCCCAATCCCAACTGCGAGGTTGTGAATCGCGGCGCCAATCGCAGCTCCTAAAGCTATTCCTAGTACTACGCCGATACCAATGAATTTTCCCTCCATTGCGTCCTCCTAAGCCTTGCCGTTGAGCGTAGTCCGGATGTGTCTTCGCTTCAACTCGCCCGTCAACCCTGTCCGGCGGCGCTATCGAGCAGGCGTTCCCGGGGCGGAACGAATGTCGGTTGGCCGTGCTGGGCCGTGCTGGGCCGTGCCGCGGCGGTTGCCTTTGGGTTGTACAGCAAGACCGGTCCGGGTAGGTTGGCGTTCGCCGGTGTTGTTTGTGCGCTTGTGCTAATGGCGCTCTTCGGTTGGTGTGCCCGGAGATGGGGCTCAAGGTACGCACTGACGGTTGAGGCCTCCGGCGGGGACGTTGGAGCCAAAGAGAACTAACAATCAGGACCTGCGGTGACTGGATTGGCCGCACTTCCTTCAGTGCACTCCCGCGATCGCCTTCAGCTGGTTAACGCGTCTAGGGACGGTTTTGAAGGACTGCTGCGGGGAATGTCGATCCGAGTTCTCAGCATTCTCTAATGGCCGACTGGCGCTCGTCTGATGTCCGCGCAATCGTAGTCGCAGCCACTGCGCGGAAAGCTGCTTCCCTCATGGCGCAGCCGAAGATGAAGCCTCCTCCGTCCTCAAGTTCTGTTCGGATGCAAGAGCGCGCTGCCGCGGCGTGATGTACAAGCGAGAATCGTTCTCATTACAGGACTGCATCAACACACTATCCGAGGGCCTGGGGTCCTGCGCCACGGGGCGATCTTCGTCGGCAACGTGAGCGCCTCCTCCCTTGCACGGACTTCCCTCGCGAAGTCCGTCCTCGATGCCGGACGGAGCGTGTTCAGGACACAGCGACGGTGCGCGTGCCATCAAACCTGAGCGGTGCTCCTCGGGGTCAACGAAGCGGGATCCACCCAGACCTGCTCAGTGTGCCTCGCACGCTACGGCCCATAAGGTATGGCAGGCCTCGGAATAAAAAGAATGCACGTGTACGGGATGCGGAGCGGCTCAGGATCGCGACGTGAACTGCGCACGGCTCATGCTCGCGGCGGGACGTCGCCGTCTTGCGGGAGGAATTCTCGCCCTTCCCGGGCAAGCGGCGGCTTGACAAGTCGAGGGCGAGGAGGACGTCAACGCAGGCCATAGACTTTTCGCCGTCCGCCGCCGCCGCCGCACGTTCGCCAATGCAGTCGGCAAATTCCGCCGCGCTGGCGAGCACGATTTCCTGTGACACGCCGGCGCGTCGGGCGCCTGAGCAACCTTCCCGCATGTGAGGTTGTAGCAGCAGGTGAGCTGCGAGACGAGCACGCTGAGCGCGACGATAGGCACAAAAGCGAGGCTCTTGATGGTAGTCTTTACAGGGCAAGCGCCTATTTTCCCGGAAAGGTTGCGAGCATGGCGAAGCGTCTCACGAACAAGCAAAAACCACGCACCAAAGCCGAGCAGCGGGCCGAGACCCTCGAGCGAATCCTGGACGCTGCGGAGTACCTCTTCTCCAAGCACGGCCTGAACGGGGTGACTCTGCGGGATGTCGCGCTCAAGGTCGGCGTGCATACCTCCCTGATGCACTACTATTTTGTCGACAAGCGCCGGCTGTTCGAAGCGGTGTTTACGCGACGCGCCGGCACGACCAGCAGCCGGCGGCTCGATGCGCTCGATCACTATGAGCGCGAATGCGCCGGTGCGCCGACCGTGGAAGGCGCGCTGCGCGCGTTTCTCGACACCGATCTGGATCTGTACATCACGGGCGGGGAGGGGTGGCGCAATTTCGCCGCATTCGCCGCGCAGGTGAGCAACTCCCCGGAGGGAGCGGCCATGATGGACCTGCACTTCGATCCGGTGGTGCTGAAGCTGATCGGCATTCTGAAGAAGGCGCTGCCGGGGTGCTCCGATGAGGACATCTTCTGGGGCTACGATTTCGTCACCGGCGCGTTCATGCACGTGCTCGGGCGCACGGGGCGCATCGACCGTCTCTCGAGCGGGGCGTGCCATTCGGAGGACTTCGAGGCGGTCAAGGAGCGTCTGGCGAGCTTCATGGCCGCGGGGTTCATTGCGCTGTGCGGCAAGAGCGGCAGGGCCTCGAAGAGCGCCTCGGGCCGCAGGAGGAGCGGCCGGTGAGCCGCGCGCGCCGGATCTGCCGCCGGCGGCCAAAGACATTGATTATCGAGTGAATGAAATTGACACGGGGGTGCCGATCGGGGATTCTTGCCCGAACGGCGCCGCGCCCGGCGCCGCCATCGAGGTTCTTCACCGATGACTGTGCGTGCCGCGCAGCCGGGAGATCCCGGCGCGAGCGTGGGCCTGATCGTCCGCACGACCCGCGGCGCGCTCTCGGGGGCGCCACTCGCCGGCGGCGTCACCGCCTTCAGAGGGATTCCCTATGC
The DNA here is from genome assembly GCA_021816775.1 of Pseudomonadota bacterium. Taxonomy (GTDB): domain Bacteria; phylum Pseudomonadota; class Gammaproteobacteria; order Steroidobacterales; family Steroidobacteraceae; genus 13-2-20CM-66-19. Next base: position 23,415 of record JAKAXA010000031.1, on the reverse strand, counting down.
CGAGCAGCCGCTCGGCGATCTGCGTTGGAAGCCGCCGGTCGCGCGCGCTCCGTGGCGCGATGTGCGCCCGGCGGTTGAATTCGCGGCCGCGTGCCTGCAGGTGCGCTCGGTGCCGGGAAGCATCTACGCGCAGGAGCCCGTGCGCATGAGCGAGGACTGTCTGTTCCTCAACGTGTGGCGGCCGCCGGAGGCGTCCGATGCGCCGGTGATGGTCTGGCTGCACGGCGGTGCGCTGCGCGGCGGGGATCCGGCGAGCGGGCTCTACGAGGGCAGCGCGCTTGCCCGCCAGGGTGCGGTCATCGTCACGGTCAACTATCGTCTGGGCGTGCTCGGTTACCTTGCGCATCCGCAACTGACCGAGGAGTCCGAGCATGCCTCCTCGGGCAATTACGGACTGCTCGATCAGATCGAGGCGCTCCGCTGGGTCCGCGAGAACATCGCGGCCTTCGGCGGCAATCCGGGCAACGTCACGCTGTTCGGAGAGTCCGCGGGCGCCCTGAGCGCCATCGAACTGATGACAAGTCCGCTCGCCAAGGGTTTGTTCCATAAGGTAATTTTGCAGAGCGGCTATCTGGTGTCGAACCCGGAGCTCGGGCGCTCGCGTTTCGGGCTGCCGAGCGCTGAAGCCATCGGCGAAGGGCTGGCGCGCGAGCTCGGTGCGGCGGACCTGACGGCGCTGCGGGCCATGGATGCCCTATCCCTGGTGCAGCGATCGGTGGCGGCCGGGTTCGATCCCCAGGCGACCATCGATGGGTGGGTTCTGCCGCAGCAGATCGTCGAGTGCTTCGATCGGGGCGAGCAGGCGGCGGTCCCCTTGATCGCCGGCTTCAACGAAGGTGAGATCCGCTCGCTGCGCTTCTTTCTGCCGCCGCTGCCGGTGAGCGCCGCGGAGTACGAGGCTCGTGTGCGCGGCATCTACGGGGATCTGGCCGCGGCGTATCTGGCACGCTATCCGGCGTACGACATCGAGGAGAGCGCGCTCGCGGCGGCGCGTGACGCATTCTACGGCTGGAGCGCGGAGCGGCTCGCCAGAGCTCAGACGCGGCTCGGGCTGCCGGCGTATCTGTATTACTTCACGCATCGCTATCCGGCGCAGGAGGCGCTGCATCTGGAGGCGTTCCACGCCAGCGAGCTGCCGTACGAGTTCGGCAGGATCGGCGCGCCGGACGGCTGGCCTGAGCTGTGGCCCCGGCCGCCGGACGAGGCGCGCGAGCGCGCGCTCAGCGAGTCGGTCATGAGCTACTTCACCAGCTTCGCCCGCGACGGCGCTCCACGTGCCGCAGGCGCGGCGGCTTGGCAGCCGTACCGCGACGATCGGGCGTTTCTCGAGATCGGCGCGGTGCCGCGGCCGGGGCACCGTCTGTTGCCGGGGGCGTTCGAGCTGCACGAGGAGGTGATCGCGCGGCGCCGCGCCGCGGGCACGCAGCATTGGTACGTCAATGTCGGGCTTGCCTCGCCGCCCGTGCCGCCAGCCGCTGCACCGGCGCATCACCGCGGAGGCGGCGCGCACCCCTGAGCGGGCCGGCTGTGGCGGGTCTCCTGCCGCTCAGCTCAGCAGCTGCGCCATGTGCATGAGCTTCAGGTCCCTCTTGAGGACGGCCGCGCTGCACGGGCGCACCGGCGTGAAGCGCACCTGCTTGGGCTCCCCGGGCAGCAGATCGAAGTAGTTGTCGCTGAAGCACCCCTCGATGTCGCTCGTCTCGAGACAGAGGTTCTTGACCAGGACCGGTGATGAGAGTGTGAGGTCGCAGTGCGCCGGCTGCGCATCGATCCTCACCTCGGGCGAGCCCGGCGGCAAGGCAAGCTCCTTCACCGGCCGAAAGTAATGCAGATTCTGCGCGACGGTCCCGGTGTCCGTGCTGAGGCGAGCGTGCAGCAGCACAGTCTGCGCCGCGCGGCCCCCGAGCAGATCCTCGATCGATGCGCTGAAGGCAAGGGTGCTGGCATTGCCCGTGAGGCGCAGCGTGCGGGTGTGCATCGCAAGCAGCGCACCGTGAAAATCCATCAACCGCAGGGTGAGGCGCGCCGGAGTGTCGGCGAGTCGATCGCTCACCGCCCAGATGCGCAGCTCCTCCCCCTCGGGCCAGAAGCACAACAGAACGCTCGCGAACGCCTCGCGGGCGAAGTACTGCAGCGCCTTCCAGCGGCCGTAATAATCGATGCTGCTCCAGGAGGCCGCCGGCCAGCAATCGTTGATCTGCCAGAACAGCGAGCCCATGCAATAGGGCCTGCGCGCGCGATGCGCCTCGATCGCGGTGCGCACGCCCTGGGCCTGCAGAACCTGGCTGACGTAGATGAACTGATCGAACCGCCCGGGCACGGGGTACTCCTCCGCCATGTAGGCGCGGATGGTGTCGTTGCCGATTCTGGAGCGCTGGTGCGCCTGCAGCACCTCGGAGAAGATGTCGTGATCCTCCGGGGTGCAGAAGGCGCCGATCGAGCGCAGCGACGGAAAGGACTGAAAGCCGTACTCGGACATGAAGCGGCCGATTTCGCTGCGGTAGCTTGCCAACGGCCTGCCCCCCCACCAGACGCCCCAGTAGTGGATATCACCGGACTGTCGCGGCGCACGCAGGTCGGCGTGCGCGATGCGCTCCCCGCCGTCCCAGGCGGCCAGCGGCGAGGAGGGCCAGTAGAAGCGTTGCGGGTCGTAGTCGGCGATGACCTGCGGGAGTATCCGGTGAAAGAGGGCCTGATAGGCCTGCCACAGCTGCTCGCGCTGCGCCGGCGTATACCGTTCCTTCCAGCCCCATCCTGCGCGCGGAACGTCGTGCTGCCAGGCGACGTCGATCTCGTTGTTGCCGGCCCACAATGCGATGCAGGGGTGATGGCGCAGCCGCTTGACGTTGTCGATGGCCTCGGCGCGGACGTTGTCGAGAAACGCGGCATCTCCCGGGTACATCACGCACGCAAACATGAAGTCCTGCCAGACGAGAAGCCCATGCTCGTCGCACAGATCGTAGAAGAGGTCCTCTTCATAGATGCCGCCGCCCCACACGCGCAGCATGTTCATGTTCGCAGCGACGGCAGAGCGCACCACCCGCTCGTAGACGGCCCGCGAGACGCGGGCCGGAAAACTGTCACCGGGGATGTAATTGGCGCCTTTCATGAAGACGGGAACGCCGTTGAGCTCGACGTAAAAGCTCTCCCCGTGTGCATCGGGCTCCCGCACGATTCGCACGCTGCGCAGGCCGACCCGCACCGCGCGGCAGTCGCTGAGCTGCGCGCCTTGGAGCCGTCCGTGGAAGCGGTAGAGGAACGGCTCGCCGAGGCCGCTCGTCCACCAGCGGCGCGGCGCGCGGATCGTGAATTCGATCCGCGCCTGTTGTGAGCCCGGCGCGAGAAGAATCTCCCCGCGGGCCGCGACGGCCGGATCGTCGGCACTCGTCACATCGAGAACCGCGCGAGCCGTCACGCTGGAGTCGATGTCGAACACGGCGGTCAGGCGTGCCTCGTTCTGCGACAGATGCCGCTGCTCGATGTGCAGATCGGCGATGCGCGCGCCGCTCCAGGCGCGCAGCCGCACCGCGCGCCAGATGCCCGAGGTCAACAGGCGCGGGCCCCAATCCCAGCCGTAGTGATAGGGCGCCTTGCGCGTGAACATGCTGATCTTCTGGTCCCCGAGTCCGCCGATCTCGCTCCAGTCGAGGGCCGCGGGCGGGTTGTAGCCCAGGGCCTCGAGCCGCCGCAGGCCCTCGCGTACCGGTGAGCGCAGTACGACGCGCAGCGCGTTGCGGCCGACCCGCGCGAGCGTCTTGATGTCGGCAGTCCAGGTGCGGAACATATTGTCCGCGCGCAGCAGCGGCGCATCGTTCAGATACACCTCGGCATAGGTGTCGAGGCCGTAGAAGACAAGCTCAATCCGCGCCTGCGCGAGGGTCTCGGGGGCGAGCTCGAGCGACGTGCGGTATTCCCAGTCGCTCTTGTCGACCCACTGCACGCTGCGCTCGTTCGTGCGGTAGAACGGATCCTCGATCCGGCCGTTCGCCAGCAGGTCCGTGTGCACCGAGCCCGGCACCGTCGCCGCCAGCCACTCGCCCGTGCCCGCCTCGCGGAATGTCCACGGACCGGGGAGGGTGTGCTCGGGGCCGGCACCGGGCGCGGACTGCCGATGCGGATGATCTGAGCCGGCGTGCGCCGGCGCAAGACCCGTCGGCCCGGTCTGATCGGCGTGGCGGCTGCCCGGATCGCTCATGCGCGGTGTGGGGGGGTCAGCGGCCGGGGCGCCAGAGCGATTCCGGTACCCGGAACGTGACGAGGTGATCGAGCCCGACCGCACCGACGAACGCGGTGCGGCCATCGGGTCCGCCGAAGGCGATGCTGGTCGGCAGGCGCAGCGGGCCAGCGACGTTCATGCAGGCGATGAGGTGATCCAGCGTCCCGTTGCGCTGCTCGATTGCGCGGGCGATCGCCTCGACCGCCGCGGCGTTCATGTCGGAATACACCACGCTCACGGCGCCGTCGCGGTCGATGACGTGCAGCGCGTTCTGACTGATGATCGTGACCCAGATGTTGCCCGCCGCGTCGAAGGCGAATCCGTCGGGGAGCGCGCCGCGGCCGAGACTCGCCGGGCCGACGCCTTCCTTCGCGCCGAGCGAGCCGTCCGGGCGGATCGCAAAGCGCACCAGGCGGCAGCCGAGGGTCTCCACCGCGTACAGGTGCCGGCCGTCGGGGGAGACTTTGACCTCGTTGGTCAGGTCGAGTCCATCGGCCACGATCTGCGCGCGAGCGCCGTCTTCGTCGATTCGGACGATGTACCCGTCAGGCTGGTGCGACTGCATGGCCGGCACCCAGGGCAGATGGCGCGTCATCACGGAGAGCCAGATGCGCTTCGGTCCGTCGGCGCACGCATAGTTGACCGTCCCCAACGGGCAGCCGTCCAGGCTCTCAAGCAGCACTCGCGTGTGTCCGTCGGGGCTGATCTGATAGAGACGACCGTCACTGAGGCCGGCCACGACGAAGCTGCCGTCGGGCCTGCGGCTGAAGCCGTTCGGCTCGGCGATCCCCGTGCCGAGCACGGCGGGCTCTCCCTCGGCGCTGACTCGACAGACCCCGCCGCGCGCATCCGATGCCCACACGCCGTCGCGGTCCACCCAGACGCATTCGGGACGCCGCAGAGCGCCTCCGTAGGCCACCAGGGCATCGCTCGAGAGCGTGAATTCGCGTAATGACATCGGTCCTCCGGTGGCTGATCGCCGCGCCGCCGCGCCGAGGGGGCGGGGCGGCGATCTTGGGGCGCTGTCCTACTCGATCTCGGCCTGACCGGCGCCGGAGGTCTTCCTGCGCTCGCTCAGGGCCTGCTTGATCACCCGGTACTTCTCCTGATTGAGCTGGTAGCCGAGCATCGCCAGCGCCGAGAGCGCCGTGATCGCCGCGGGCAACGGGCCGCTCACCCAGCCGAGCCCGTGCACGGTGGAGAGCCGAAGATGCGGATTGAGGCCGCGGCGGGCGATATCGGCCGGAAAATGGATCGCATCGAGCGCCACGCCGCCGATGAGCGAGCCGAGGCCGCTTGCGGATTTCACCGAAAAGGTCAGCCCCGAGAGAAACATCGCCTCGCGCCGCGCGCCGAACAGATACTCATGATGATCGGCGGCGTCGGCCATCATGGACTGAAAGCCGATCCCGCAGATGACCAGGCCGATGCCGCTCACGGCCGCATTCACCACGAGCAGCGTGCTGAGGAAGTCGAGACTGACGCTCAGCAGGCCGTAGATGCGCAGCACCGGCGGATAGAACTGGCACAGGCAGAACAGCAGCGCTCCACCGATGGCGAAGGTGCGCTTCTCCAGGCGGTTCTGCAGCAAGCGGGCGATGGGCAGGCCGAAGATGGGCGAGAGGACCAGCACCAGCAGCACCGACTGATTGATCGAGGCGGGCAGGTGCCAGAAGTACCGGTTGGCATCGAGCGCAAGCACCGCCGCGGTGCCCTGGGCAACGAAGAAGATGAGGCAGGTGAGGAACAGCGACACGAACGAGCGGTTGTGGAATATCTCGCGCAGCTCGCGAATGAGCTGCGCGACGGGCCGGCCGGCGCGCTGATGCGGGCGGTTCAGGCGCGGAATGTGCCGGAGCGTCCCGAACGCGGCCGTGAAGCCGACCACGAGCAGGCAGGCGGCGCAGATCCATCCGAAGCGCACGTAGTTGGCGCGCTGCAGCAGCACCGCGGAATTGGCATTGAGGCCGCCGAGCCCGATGTACAGGCAGGTGAATGCGGAGATCGACCAGAAGAACAGCCGGTAGCCGACGATGCTCGAGCGCTCGTAATAGTCGTCGGAGATTTCCGCGCCGATGGCCAGGTACGGCAGGTAGTACAGCGACAGGCACACGCGCAGGATGAGCGTCAGCACCGTGACGTACACGAACAGGTCCCATCCGGTGAGTCCGGCCGGGAGCGCGAATACCAGACCGAATGACAGCGCCAGGGGAACGGCGCTCGCGAACATGTAGGGGTGGCGGCGCCCGAGCCGCGAGCGGGTGTTGTCCGAGATCAGCCCGATGAGCGGGTCGGCGACCGAGTCGACGAGCAGTGTGATGAAGGTGATCATGCCGGCCGTGGTTCCGGACATGCCGCAGACGGCGGTCAGATAGAAGAAGGCGAGGTAGGTCAGTCCGGTCGTGGCGAGCCCGTTGATCATCTCGCCGGTGCCGTAGATGGACTTGTCCCACACGCTGAGCTTGGCGCGGCGCGCGCGTTGAGCGGAGTCATCCGTATTCAGGACGACGGACGCTGCGGCGGGAACGGGCTCGTCAATGCTGGGCATGGGGATGAGTGTCCTGCTGTGGACGCGTTTCGGGCGGGTGCGCTGGCAGAGCCCCTTCAGAGCCGCTCGAAGATGGCCGCGACTCCCTGGCCGCCGCCGATGCACATGGTGGCAAGCCCATAGCGGCCCCCGGTGCGCTGCAGCTCGTGCACGAGCTTGGTCACGATGATCGCCCCGGTCGCGCCGATGGGGTGTCCGAGGGCGATCGCGCCCCCGTTGGGGTTCGTCCTCAGCGGATCGAAGGCGAGCTCGGCAGCGACGGCGCAGGCCTGCGCGGCGAACGCCTCGTTGGATTCGACTACATCGATATCGGCGAGCCCGAGGCGCGCTCGCTCGAGCGCCAGGCGGCTCGCCGGCACCGGACCCATTCCCATGTACGCCGGCTCGACGCCCGCGTGCGCATAGGCGAGCAGGCGCGCGAGGGGCTTCAATCCGTGCCGCTGCAGGGCATCGCCGCTTGCGAGCACCACGGCCGCGGCCCCGTCGTTGATGCCGGAAGCGTTGCCGGCCGTGACCGTGCCGCCCTCGCTGCGAAAGATCGGTCTGAGAGCGGCCAGGTCCTCGGCCGTGACCTGGGGCCGCACGTGTTCATCGACGTCGAACTCGACGGGACCGCGCTTGCTCTTGACGGGAACCGCAACGATCTGGGACTTGAAGCGGCCGAGGTCAATTGCCGCGGCCGCGCGGCGGTGGCTCTCGAGCGCCAGAGCGTCCTGTTGCTCGCGCCCGATCCGGCAGCGGGCGGCGACGTTCTCCGCGGTGACACCCATGAGGGTGCCCTCGAACGGATCGGTGAGCGCGCCATTGAGCCCATCGACGAGCGCCGCATCGCCGAGTCGCTTCCCCCAGCGCAGGGCGGGGACCCAGAAGGGTGCGCGGCTCATCACCTCGGCGCCCCCGCCGACCGCCAGCTCGCACTCTCCGAGGGCAATGGCCTGGGCGGCAGAGACGATGGCCTGCAGGCCCGAGCCGCACAGCCGGTTGACGGTCAGCGCCGGTACCTGCACCGCGAGGCCGGCGCCGAGGGTGGCGAGCCGGGCGAGGTAGGCGTCCCGCGGCCCGGTGGGAAGAACCTGGCCGAACACGACGTGGCCGATCGAGCCGGGGGGCGCCTCGGCGCGCCGGATGGCTTCCCGGGTCACCAGTGCCGCCAGGTTTCCGGGCTCGCATTCGCGCAGCGCGCCGCCGAAGGAGCCGACCGCAGTGCGCACGGCCGAGACGACGTAGACCTCCATGATCAGCGCTGCCGGCCGGCAGAGGCGGCGCGGGCCTGCTCGACTTCGAACTGGTACTGCTCGAAGCCCGTCGCGGGCACCCGCTCTGCGCTACGCTCCCCGATCTGCTCCCAGTGCGCGAGGATCTCCTCGGCGCTCAGCCGATCGTCCGTCAACTGGATGCCGCGGGTCATGGTGACATGGGCCAGCTTGAGGCTGCCGGCGCCGGCGAGCACGATGCGCTTGTTCGGCGCCTGCTCGCTCGCGAGGGCGACCACCGCCGGACTCACGCGCTCGGGGGTGAGCGCCGCGAGGTCCTCCGGCGACCACAGGTCACTTGTCATCTGCGTCGCCGCGCTCGGCGCGAGGCAATTGACGCGGATGCCGTAGCGCTCCCCCTCGAGCGCGAGGGTCTGCATCAGCCCGACCAGCGCCATCTTGGCGGCCGCATAGGCCGACTGGCCGAAATTGCCGTACAGGCCCGAGGAGGAAGTGGTGAAGACGATGCGGCCGTAGCCGCGCCCCTTCATGTGCGACCAGAGCGCCTTGGTGCAGTTCACCGAGCCCATCACGTGCACGTCGAGCACCAGGCGGAAGTCCGCCAGGTCGATCTTGGCGAAGGTGCGGTCGCGAAGGATTCCGGCGTTGTTCACCAGTATGTCCACCCGGCCCCAGCGCTGCAGCGCGCCGGCCACCATGCCCTCGACCGCGCCGAGGTCCTGCACGTTGGCACCGCTGCCGAGTGCCTCGCCGCCGAGGGCGCGGATCTCGCCGCAGACCCGCTCGACGTTCGCCGGATCGAGATCGTTGACCACGACCCGCGCGCCGCTGCGCGCAAGGGCGATCGCGTGCGAGCGGCCGAGGCCGCGGCCGGCGCCGGTGACGATCGCAACACGCTCGCAAAGTAAGCCAGTCATAGGAGCCTTTCAGTGAGGAGGCGGAACAGAAGGGTGGCGCTGCGCACGGCGAGGCCGCGCCGCACGGCAGGATCCGCCCCCGGTAGTAATTTCATCGACATGTAATTGAATATTATCCGGCAGAAATGATGTCGAGTTCGGGCAACGCCAGTCGGACCGGGAGGCAAGCCAAAACCCGGCAACCGACCGCAAGAGCAGCGCTTCCGCCATCGTACTGCGGCCCTTCCCCCGGCGCCCGGCAAAAACATTATTTCGTATGTGAATGAACTTGACAAGGTGAAAATAAACTGGGACGCTCTGGCCACCGCGCTGTCGCGCGGATCAATTAAATGCGGGGGGTCCGATGAAAATCAGAGCATTCGTCTGCGTCGCGCTCATGGTGGGTGGCGCCGCGGCGGCAAAGAGCGGCGCGGTGCCGGCGGCCGCCACGGCGAGCGCGGCGCGCGGGGATTCCGCCTCGAGCCAGGCGAGCGGCGGCGTCGGCGCCACTGGCAGTCCCGCCGACAGCCCGCGGGCCACCAGCGGCAAGCTCACCGAGGTGCTGATCACCGCCGAGAAGCGCACGACCAATCTGCAGCAGACGCCGATTGCCGCGACCGTCATGACGGGCGCGCAGCTCCTGCACGCCGGCGTGATCAACGTCAATCAGCTGGAAACCATCTCGCCGTCGCTGTCGGTGAACAATTTCGGCCAGGGCAACGACTTCAATATCCGCGGCATCGGCAAGGGCGAGCACAACACCCAGACGGTGACCGGCGTCGTGACCTATCGCGATGGCGTCGCGACTTTTCCCGGATACTTCCAGGACGAGCCGTACTATGACCTCTCCAGCATAGAGGTGCTGCGCGGTCCCCAGGGGACCTTCGCCGGCGAGAACGCGATCGGCGGGGCGGTGTACATCACCGAGGCGCCGCCGAACTTCAACGGCGTGCACGGCTATGCCACGCTGCAGTACGGCAATTACAACGACACCATGGCTCAGGGGGCGGTCAATATCCCGATGACGCGCACGCTCGCCTCCCGCGTGGCGTTCTACGACGAGTATCGCAGCTCCTTCTTCCATCTCACCGGTCCCTACACGGGCGGCAACGGCACGCTGAAGGAGAGCGCGTTCCGCTTCAGCCTGCTCTGGCAGCCGTCGAAGTCACTGAGTGCGATCTGGCGCAACGATTACTCGTACGTCGACAACGGCGGATACCCGGCCTCGCCGGCGACGGCCAAGACCCCCCTGTTCGATGTCGGCGCGGCCGGGGATCAGCTCGGCATCGACCAGTTCGGGCGCTCGACGCTGAACGTCAACTACATCATGCCGGACGGCATCACGCTGCGCTCCATTTCGGGCGTGCAGTGGGGCCGCACGGAATACGCCGCGGACGTCAACGGCACCGCGCAGCCGGGCTATCCGTTCAAGGACGCCGTCGATGAGAACATGTACTCGCAGGAGTTCGACCTGATCTCGCCCGAGAAGGGGTTCCTGACCTGGGTCACCGGCGTCTACTATCAGGCGAACAACTACCTGTTCCCACTCGGCCGGTTCAATCTCGGCTACCCGACCGGCGTGTTCAACGAAATCATCAACGGCAACAATCTCACCGATTCGGCCGCCGCCTTCGGCCAGTTGAGCTTGCATTTCAGCCACGGGGTGCGGTTCCAGCTCGGCGCGCGATACTCGTACAACGATTCCGTGAACCGCGTGGGCGTGGTGATCCCGGAGTTCTTCTACGCCGAGCCGGATCATCAGATGGAGCGCGACTATCACACCACCGGGAAGGCGTCCCTCGGCTGGACCGTCAATCCCGACAACTATCTCTACGCGTTCGTCGCGACGGGCTACAAGCAGGGCGGGATCAACCTGCCCATCGGCTTCCAGTATCAGGCGCCGTTCCGCGCCGAATACGCGACGGACTACGAGATGGGCTGGAAGGCCTCGGCGCTCGACGATCATTTGCGCACGCAGGTCGACGGCTACTACACCCGCTACCACAACTTCCAGGTGACGATCGGCGATCCGCTGCTGCCGGTGCAACAGCTGGAGGTGAACAATCCCTCTCCCACAACGCTCTACGGGGTCGAGTTCTCGCTGCAGGCGGTGCTCGGCAACCTGTCGCTCGATGCCAACGCGGCGCTGGAGCACACCAGTCTCGGGAGGTTCTTCGCCACCGATTATCGGGTGCCGGGCCTCGTGACGTGCAATCCGCTGAGCGGTCCGGCGAGCGCGACGTGCGTGGACCTCGCCGGGCATCCGCAGAGCTACGCGCCGAAGATGACGTACAACCTCAGTGCGCAGTACCTGTTCTATCTGCCGGGCGATGCGACGCTCACTGCGCGCACGAACTACTCGCACGTCGGATCGCAGTGGGCCACGCTGTTCGACAACCCCGCGCTCGGCGATTTCCTCGGGGCCCGCAACCTGCTCTCGGCGCAGCTCGCCTACGGGCGGGGGCATTGGACCTTCACGGCGTACGGCACGAACCTGACGAACCAGCAGTACGTGAGCGCGATGATCTCGCAGCTGCGCTTCGCCGGAGCGCCGCGGCAGTACGGCATCCGTGTCACCAGGATGTTCTAGTTGATGGCCGCGCGCGCACGCGGGTGGATGCGATAGCCGGCGGACAGTGGCGAGTATGAACGGAACGATGCAGCACTATGCATTGACGGTGGACAAATTCCTCGAGCATGCCGCCAAGTGGCACGGGACGTCGGGGGTGATGTCGGCGAGCGGCGCGGGCGAGACCAAGCGGATCACGTATCGGCAGCTGCGCGAGCGATGCGGGCTCGCATCCGGCGCGCTGCTCGAGCTGGGCCTCGCCCCGGGCGAGCGGCTCGCCACGCTCGCCTGGAACACCCAGGACCATCTGACGCTGTACTACGCAGCGATGGGTGTGGGTCTGGTGTGTCATACGCTCAATCCGCGCCTGGGCGTCGCGCATCTCTCGCAGATCGTCGACGAGGCGCAGGATCGATGGCTCGCGGTCGGCGCCGGCCTGCAGCCGCTCGCGATGCAGCTGCTCGCGCGCTGCCGCAGTCTTGAGGCCGTGGTTCTGCTCGATGGGGAGGCGGCCGACGGGCCGGTGCCGGCGCGCGTGCGCCGCTGGGACCTCGAGGAGCTGATTCGCCTCTGCGGGCGGATGGCGCCCTGGGGCGAGTTCGACGAGCAGTGGCCGGCCGGGCTCTGCTACACCTCGGGCACCATCGGCAACCCGCGGGGCGTGCTCTACACCCACCGCTCGAACTACCTGCATACCTTGCGGGCGCTGCAGGCCGATGCCATGGCGCTGACCGCGCGGGACACGGTGCTGGTGGCCGTGCCGATGTTTCACGCCAACGGCTGGGGGCTGCCGTTTGCGGCCCCGGCGGTCGGCTCGAGCATGGTGCTTCCCGGTCGCAGCGCCGATCCGGCGCACCTGCATGCGCTCATCGCGAACGAGCGGGTGACGGTCGCGGCCGCAGTGCAGACGGTGTGGCTCGGACTGGTGGACTACCTCGAGAGAACGGGTGGGGCGCTGCCGACCCTGCAGCGCGTGATCATCGGCGGATCGCACTGCCCCGATGCGCTGCTGCGGCGCATCGAGGAGCGGCTCGAGGTTCGCGTGCAGACCAGCTGGGGGATGACCGAGCTCTCGCCGCTCGGCACGATCGAGCCGCCGGGCGTCTCGCCGGGGACCGGCCCGCGAGCATCGGGCCGCCCCCCGATCGGGCTCGATCTGAAGCTGGTGGATGCGCAGGGGGCGGCGCTCCCGCAGCAGCGCATGGTCGTCGGCCGGCTGATGGTCCGGGGCGCGAGCGTGGCGGAACGCTACTTCAACGAGGCAGAGTCCGCTTTGGATGCCGAGGGCTACTTCGATACCGGTGATCTGGGGCTGATCGATGCGCACGGCAACCTGACGATCACCGGGCGCGCCAAGGACTTGATCAAATCCGGCGGCGAGTGGATCAATCCGCGGGAAATCGAAGACCTGATCGGCGCGCTGCCGGAGGTGGCGCTGGTCGCGGTGGTCGGGCGGGCGCACCCGAAGTGGGGTGAGCGGCCGGTGCTGATCGTCGAGCCCCGCCGCGGTCAGGCCATCGGGCAGGAAGCGATGCTGGATGCCCTGCGCGGCAAGGTGCCCGACTGGTGGCTGCCGGATCAGGTCGTGCTGGTCGAGCGGATGCCGCTCGCGGCGACCGGAAAGATCGACAAGAAGCGCCTGCGCGCCGAGTTCGGCGAAGGCTAGGGCGTGCGGGCATGGCGGCGCTCGATGAGCCATGCGGGTGGCGCGGCGGCGCCGCCGAGAAGCCCGAGCGGTGAGTTCGCGCACCGACGAGTCGGCTGAGGCGGGGTGGGGCGGGCAGCCGATCGTGCGCACCGACCAGGGCGCGCTGGCCGGGCTGCACGTGGGCGGCGGCATCAGCTCGTTCAGGGGCATTCGCTACGCCGAAGCGCCGATCGGCGAGCGACGGTGGCGGCCGCCGGTGCCGGCGGCCGCCTGGAGCGGTGTGCGGCCGGCCACGCGCTTCGGGCCGGCGTGCGTGCAGATCCGCGTGCCTGCCGAGAGTATCTATGCGCAGTATCCGGCGCAGGTGAGCGAGGACTGTCTCTTCCTCAACGTGTGGCGGCCGCCCGACGTGACTCGCGCGCCCGTGATGGTGTGGCTGCACGGCGGCTCGCTGCGCATGGGGGACCCGGCGAGCGGCCTGTACGACGGCGCCGCGCTCGCCCGCAGGGGCGTGCTCATCGTCACGGTGAACTATCGGCTGGGCGCGCTGGGCTTTTTCGCCCACCGGGAGCTCAGCGCCGAGTCCCCCCACGGGTCATCGGGCAACTACGGCCTGCTCGATCAGATCGAGGCGCTGCGCTGGGTGCGCGCGCACATCGCGGCCTTCGGCGGTGATCCGGGCAACGTGACGGTGTTCGGCGAGTCGGCCGGCGCGCTCAGCGGGATTGCGCTGATGGCGAGTCCGCTCGCGCGGGGACTGTTTCACAAGATCATCCTGCAGAGCGGTTCGCTGGTCTCGTGCGCCGAGCTCACGCATGCGCGCTTCGGTCAGCCTGCGGCCGAGTCCGCCGGCGAGCGCCTGGCGGGTGAGCTCGGCGCGGCGGGCCTCGCCGCGTTGCGCGCGATGGCGGCAGGCGTGTTGGTGGAGCGGGCCGCGGCGGCCGGCTTCGTGCCGCGGCCGGTCATCGATGGATGGGTGCTGCCGCGGCAGATCATCGAGGTCTTCGATCGCCACGAGCAGGCGCCGGTCCCGCTGATCGCCGGGTTCAACGAGGGCGAGATCCGCACGCTGCGCGCACTGCTGCCGCCGCTGCCCTCGAGCGCAGCGGAATACGAGGCGCGGGTGCGCAGCCTCTACGCAGATCTGGCGCCGCGCTACCTGGCCCATTACCCCGCGGCGAACATCGAGGAGAGCGCGCTCGCGGCCGCGCGCGATGCATTCTTCGGCTGGAGCGCCGAACGGCTGGCGAGGACTCAGACCCGGCTCGGGCGGCCGGCGTACCTCTACTTCTTCGCGCATCAGTATGCTCTGCAGCGGGCACTGCATCTGGAGGCATTCCACGGCAGTGAGCTGCCGTACGAGTTCGGGCGCATCGGTGCGCCCGATGGCTGGCCCGAGCGCTGGCCGCGGCCGCCCGACGATGCGTGCGAGCGGGCACTGAGCGATGCGATCTTGAGTTACTTCACGAGCTTCGCCCGTACTGGCGTGCCCCGCGCGAGCGGCGCGGCGGCATGGCCGCCGTATGGCGCGAATCGCGACTATCTCGACATCCGGGACATGCCGCGCGCGGCGCGCGCCCTGATGCCGGGTGTCTTCGAGCTGCACGAGGAAGTGGTCGCGAGGCGCCGGGCCGCCGGTACTCAGCCCTGGTACGTCAATATCGGCCTCGCTTCAGCGCCCGTCCCGAGAGGCGATTGAGGCGAGAGAGTCCGGCCCTGTCGCGGCGGCACGCCGCCCAGCCGGCGCCGTTCACACACATCGCGCGTCACGTCCCGCTCTCTCGGCGGCGGGCGCTTCGAGGCTCTCTGGAGATCCGTGCAGGCCAGCCCTCCCGGGCCGCGGATCGCACGCCGGAAGGAGCCACGGGCGCGCAGTAGCGATAACATTCGAGACCGTCACCAGGCAGCGCAGGGGTTGGGGTGAAGATACTTTTTGTGTGTCTCGGCAATATCTGCCGCTCGCCGACGGCGGAAGCGGTTTTTCGCGCCACCGCGGCGCGCGAGCTGCCGGAGCTGGCGCTGACGGTCGATTCGGCCGGAACGGCGGGCTTTCACGTCGGGGAGCCGCCTGATCGGCGCATGCGCGAGGCGGCGGCCCGCCGCGGTTACGACCTCTCGAGCCTGCGCGCGCGCGTCGTGGAGCCGCGTGACTTCGAGACGTTCGATCTGATCCTGGCGATGGACCGGCAGAACCTGCGTACGCTCGAGCGGCGCGCGCCGGCCGATGCACGGGAGCGGCTGCGGCTGTTTCTGCAGTTCGCGCCGCGGAGTGGCATGCTCGAGGTGCCCGATCCGTACTACGGGGGCGAGAACGGCTTCGAGTACGTGCTCGATCTGATTGAAGAGGCCGCACTCGGGTTGTGTGCGGCGCTGCGCGTGGGCGAGGGGGTGCCGCAGGCGCGCGGCCCGCTCCCCGGCTGAGTCAACTCCCGCCGCGGCGCGCCCGGGACGCGCGGTGCGCGCCCCGGGGGATTCGCCTATTCCTCGGGGCCGTGGGGGCCCGGAACCCACTCCGGTGGCGCGGAGGACCACACCACGTGCGGCTTGGTGTCGTGCCCAGCGCCGGCCGCCGGTGCGCTCGTGGGCTCGAAGTGCACCGCGGACTGTTTGGGTTCCTCGTGCCGCGGCCCGGCGTGTTCGTCCTGACGCGCAGGAGCGGGCGGTGGTGTCGGCGCCGCTGCCGGTGGAGGCATCGGGATCGATGCCGGCGCAGGCGAGGCCGGCTGCGCAGGGAAGGCGTCGCGCTGCTCCGGTCTTTCCCGCTGCGGGCGGCTCTCTGTCACAAACTCGCGGCGCTCGCCGCTCGGCTGGGCCTGCCCTTCGGACTGCTCCAGGCCCATGCCGCTCGGCCGTGCCGCTCCGGGGGCGTGCTCGCGTGAGCCGCCGCGCCGTCCGCCGCGCCGTCCGCGCCGCCGTCCGCGCCGTTCCCCGCGCTCGGATTGCGGCCGCTCGCCGCCGGCCGCCGTGGCCGATTCGCCCGGTCCGGTGGCGCCGCCGACGGGAGTCTCAGGGGGCCGATGCGACGTGTCGCGCTCGCGGTCCCGATCGCGGTCCCGATCGCGCGGATGACGCTCAGGGCGCTCCCGGTCCCGGCCCTCCGCGCCGCGCGGCTCGCCCTGCGAGCGGCGGGCGCCTTCGCTGCGGCGGCCCTGGCGTCCCTGATCGCGCCGTCCGTCGCGGCTGCGCTCGCCACGGCGGTGGGCGCTGCGCGCCGGGGGCTTGGGTTGCGGCTCGGGGGACGCAGCCGGTTGGGGCTGCGCCTGCTGCTCGGCCTCGGTGCCGAACAAGCCCCTCAGCCGCGCCCACAGGCCCTTCGCGGGTCGTGTTTCGGCCGGGGCCTCGGGCGGCGCCGGGGGTGCGGCGCCCAACGTCACCGGCGCGGGCGTCGAGGGCAGGATGGGTGCCACCGCAGCCGCTTCAGCGGCCGGGCGCTGCTCGCGCGTGCTGCCTGGCTCGGCCATCTCCGGCGCCGCCGGGATCAGATAGCTGGTCTGGCGGTTCTCGGGCAGCTCCGTCTCGTCATCGCGCACGCGCTTGATCGAGTACTCGGGAGTCTGGATGTGCGGGTTCGGCACGATGATCAGATCCGCTTCGCTCTTGTCCTCGAGCGTGCGCAGCCATTCGCGCTTTTCATTGAACAGGAATGTCGCCACCTCGACCGGCAGCTGCGTGATGATCTTGGCGGTGCGCTCCTTGCGCAGCTCCTCGCCGATCAGGCGCAGCACCGCGAGCGCCATCGACTCGACGCTCCTGATGCTGCCGATGCCGACGCAGCGCGGGCAGACGATGTGGCTCGACTCCCCGAGCGAAGGCCGCAGGCGCTGGCGGGACATCTCGAGCAGCCCGAAGCGCGAGAGCTTGCCGATCTGGATGCGGGCGCGGTCCATCTTCATCGCATCGCGCAGCCGGTCCTCGACCTCGCGCTGGTTCTTGCCCGACTCCATGTCGATGAAGTCGATGACGATCAGCCCGCCGATGTCGCGGATGCGCAGCTGCCGGGCGATCTCCTCGGCCGCCTCGAGGTTGGTGTTGAGCGCGGTGGTCTCGATGTCGCTGCCCTTGGTGGCGCGCGCGGAGTTGATGTCGATCGACACCAGCGCCTCGGTGTAGTCGATGACGATGCTGCCGCCGGAGGGCAGCTGCACCTTGTGCGCGTAGGCGGACTCGATCTGGCTTTCGATCTGAAAGCGGGTGAACAGCGCGATGTCGTCCGTGTAAAGCTTCAGGCGCCGCTGCGCATCGGAGGGCATGAAGCGCTGCATGTACTCCTGGGCCTTCTGGAAGGCGCTCTGATCATCGACCAGCACCTCGGCGATGTCATCGGAGAGGTAATCGCGCAGCGCGCGGGTGACCGGATCGCTCTCCCGGTAGACCAGGAACGGCGCCGGCCGGCCTTCGGCGGCCACGGCGATCTGGTCCCACTGCGTCTTGAGGTTGTCCAGGTCCCACTGCAGCTCCTCGGCGCTGCGCCCGACGCCGGCGGTGCGCACGATCGCGCCCATGCCCTCGGGGATGCGCAGCTGGTTCATCACCTCGCGCATCTGGTCGCGGTCCTCGCCCTCGATGCGCCGCGAGACCCCGCCGGCGCGAGGATTGTTCGGCATCAGCACCAGGAAGCGCCCGGCGAGGCTGAGGAAGGTGGTGAGCGCTGCGCCCTTGTTGCCGCGCTCCTCCTTCTCGACCTGGACGATCAGCTCCTGGCCCTCGGAGAGCAGCTCGCGGATGTTCATCCGCCCGCCCTGGGGCGGCTGGCGGAAGTACTCCCGGGAGACTTCCTTCAGCGGCAGGAAGCCGTGGCGCGTTGCGCCGTAATCAACGAAGCAAGCCTCCAGGGACGGTTCGATGCGCGAGATTCGGCCCTTGTAGACGTTCGCCTTCTTCTGTTCGCGGGATGGTATGTCGATACTGAGATCAAAAAGCTGCTGTCCATCGACCAGCGCGACTCTCAGTTCCTCTTCCTGAGTCGCATTCACGAGCATTCTTTTCATGTGCCCCTACTGTTGTACGGTGAGGGGCCGGCAAGCATACGGGAGGCCGCGGCGCTAGCGCGCCGCGGCGGCGAAGATTCCTGCGACTCGGCGCGTTAGCGCGAGTTTCGATCATCACGATGCACGCCACTGCATAGGCGGGTGCCGGAAATCCTTCGACGGTCTCAACCGGAGGCGCCCCCCGCGGAACCCGTTGTGGGGGTTCGACGCGGGCGGCGGATCTTGTCGGCCCGATACGATGGCCTCTCTACGGAGGTCCAACTAACATGCGGCGTGGTGCGCCGCCAACCATTGGCGCGTCCGCTCGGCGGACGGCGCCCGGAGTATACTGCAACGATTGCTGTAGAAACAGTGCCTTACGCGGAAGAGGGTGGTGTCCGAGAATAATGGGGCCGAAGGGCGCACCGGCGTGCGCTATCTGGACGTGGCCGAGGGCGAGGCGGGACTGAGGCTGGATAAGTTCCTGACCCAGCGCCTGCCCGGGCTGCCGCGAACGCGGCTGTTCCGCATCATTCGCAAGGGCGAGGTACGGGTCAACGGCGGGCGGGTGGGTCCCGAGGCGCGCCTGGCCGCAAGCGACCGCGTCCGGGTTCCGCCCCTTCGCCTGGAGGCGCCCGGCCCGACCGAGCCCGCCGCGCGGGGCCCCTCGGCGGCGGTCCTCGAGAGGGTCCGTCGCGCGATCATCCACGAGGATGCGCGGCTGCTGGTGCTCGACAAGCCGGCCGGACTGGCGGTTCACGGCGGCAGCGGCATCGACTTCGGCATCATCGAGGCGCTGCGCGCGCTGCGGCCGGGCGAGCCGCTCGAGCTGGTGCACCGCCTCGACCGCGACACCAGCGGCTGCCTGCTGGTGGCGCGCACGGCGGCGGCGCTGCGCACCGCGCACGCGCTGCTGCGCGAGGGGCGCAGCGAGAAGCGCTATCTGGCGCTGCTCTGCGGCCGCTGGGACCTGGGCCACAAGCGGATCGATGCGCCGTTGCGCACCGATACTCGGGTGGGTGGCGAGCGCACGGTGCGGGTCGGCCCGGGCGGCAAGCCTTCGGTGAGCGCGTTCCGGCTGGTGCAGAATTACGGCCGGCGCGGACGCGCCGGACCGAAGGCGAGCCTCCTCGAAGTCACGCTGCATACCGGCCGCACGCATCAGATCCGGGTGCACGCCGCCTATGCCGGCCATCCGGTGGCCGGTGATCCAAAATACGGCGATGCCGCCTGCAACGCTGCGCTGCGCCAGCTCGGCCTGAAGCGGATGTTCCTGCACGCGCACAGCATGAGCTTCGAGTGGCCCGATGGGGGCACCTTCAGCGCCAGCGCGCCGCTGCCCGAGGAGCTCTCGGCGCTGCTCGGGCGCCTGGAGCGCTAGCGCCGGCTCAGGGAACCGCGCAGCCCGCACGGCGCAGCGCCGCGGCGAGCCAGATGAGCGGCAGACCGATCAGCGCCGTCGGATCGCTGCTCTCGATGCGCTCGAACAGCGAGATGCCGAGCCCTTCGACGCGGAATCCTCCGGCGCAGTCGAACGGCTGCTCGGCCTCGACGTAGCGGGCGATTTCCGCCGCCTCGAGCGAGCGGAACAGCACGGTCGTGGTGTCCAGGTGCACCGATCTCACCGCGCCGCCGGCGCCGAGCAGCACACAGCCCGTATGGAAGCGCACGCGCGCGCCGCTCGCGGCCTCGAGCTGCGCGCGGCAGCGGACTGCATCCCCGGGCTTATCGAGCACCTGACGGCCATGGGCGGCCACCTGGTCGCTGCCGATGACGAGCGCCTCGGGGTGGCGGTCGGCGACGGCCTGGGCCTTGGCGAAGGCGAGCCGAGCGGCCCGGTCGGCCGGCAGCTCCCCGCTCTCGTACGCTTCGCTCACCTGTGGCCCCACGGCCGTGAAGGGCAGCCGCAGCCGCTCGAGCAGCGCGCGGCGGTAAGGGGAGGTCGAGGCAAGAATCAGTTCAGGCATGGGCGCTCGGGCCGATGCAATTCGGCGCTCCGAAACAAGGACTTAACGGTTTCACCGGACTTTGACTTGCCGGTACCTGATACCTATTATACGCGCCCCATGCCGCAACCCTGGTCCACGCCGCTCGAGATCGACCGGCTGTCCCGCGGGGCGGTCGCGCTCGATTTCGAGCTGCCGCTGGCGCAGTTGCCGCGGCTGCGATCGCGCGCCGAGCTGCTCGGCGGCAGCGTGCGGGGAACGGTGCGCTTCGGGCGCGATGCGGGCCATGCCCTGGCCGAAGTATCGCTCGAGGGCACCGCCGAGCTGCGCTGCCAGCGCTGCATGCGGCCGATGGCGCTGCCATTGCTCGCGCGCACGCAGGTTGCGCTGCTTGCGAGCGAGGCCGAGGCGAACACGGTTGCCGCCGAGATCGAACCGGTGCTGGCGAGCGATGGGCGCATCAGTCTCGGCGAGCTGGTCGAGGAGGAGGTGCTGCTCAGCCTGCCGATCGTGCCGATGCACGCCGCGGATGCGCAGTGTCAGCCGCTCGAGGCGGCCGGCAGCGCGGGTGGGCAGACGACCGAGGCGGCCACGCAGCGGCCGTTTGCGCAGCTGGGTGAGTTGTTGAGTCACAAGTGAGTTTCCGCGCGTTGCGCGCATGAGGACATTATGGCCGTTCAGAAAAGCCGCAAGACCCCTTCCAGGCGCGGCATGCACCGTTCCCACGACGGACTCGCCGCTCCGGCGCTGTCCACCGACCCGCAGTCGGGCGAGACTCACCTGCGCCACCGCATCACCCCGGACGGCTTCTATCGCGGCCGGCGCGTGATCGAGAAGCCCGCCGAGACCGAGCAGGAATAACCCCCGCGCGCGCGCCGTGTTGCCGGTCGCCATCGATGTGATGAGCGGCGATCGCCCGCCGCGCGAGTACATCGCCGGCGCGCTGGCGGCGCTCGAGGAGGAGACGGATCTGCGCGCCCTGCTGGTGGGCGAGGGTGCGCTGATCGAGGCGGCGCGCGCGAGCGCGCCGTCACAGCTGCGCGAGCGGCTCGAGACGGTGCCGGCCTCCCAGGTGGTCGGCATGAGCGAGCATCCGCGCGATGCGGTGCGCCGCAAGAAGGACTCCTCGATGCGCGTGGCGGTCGAGCTCGTCAAGAACGGGCGCGCCTCGGCCTGTGTGAGTGCCGGCAATACCGGGGCGCTCACCGCCATCGCGCACTTCGTGCTGAAGACCCTTCCGGGGGTCGAGCGCGCGGCGATCATCTCGGCCATTCCGGCCGCGCACGGACACACGCAGATGCTCGACCTCGGCGCCAACACCAAGGCAACGCCCGAGCAGCTCTGCCAGTTCGCCACCATGGGCTCGATCATCTCGCGCGATATCTACGGGCTCGCCGCCCCGCGCATCGGCCTGCTCAACATCGGCGAGGAGGACATCAAGGGCCACGAGGTCGTGCAGGCCGCGCATGCGCTGCTGCTCGCGGGTGGCCTGAACTACGTCGGCTTCGTCGAGGGCGATGACATCTTCTCCGGGGACGTCGATGTGGTGGTGACCGACGGGTTCACCGGCAACGTGGCGCTGAAGACCATGGAGGGGCTCGCCGCGCTGATCGCCGCGCGCATGCGGCGGGAGTTCGCCGCCTCCTGGCAAGCCCGCCTGGCCGGTCTTGCCGCGCGGGGGGTGCTGCGGCGCGTGGCCGTCAGCCTCGATCCGCGCCGCTACAACGGGGCGTGCATGGTCGGCCTGGCCGGGATCGTGGTAAAAAGCCACGGCAGGGCCGACAGGATGGCTTTCGCCAGAGCCGTCATCACCGCCGCGCTCGCCGCGCGCCATGGACTGACCGCGCACATCGCCCAGGCGCTCGCCGCGCCGCAATCCATCGGGAGTTCGACGCCTTGATTTATTCGCGCATCGCCGGCACCGGCTCGTATCTGCCTGAGAAGATCCTGACGAATTTCGATCTCGAGAAGATGGTCGACACGACCGACCAATGGATCCGGGAGCGCACGGGGATCGAGCGGCGGCACATCGCCGCCGACGGGCAGACCACGGTCGATCTGGCCGAGCAGGCCGTGCGCGCGACGCTCGATGCGGCCGGCTGCAAGCCCGCGGATGTCGATTTCATCGCCTTCGGCACGACCACCCCCGATATGTGGTTCCCGAACTGCGGCGTGCTGCTGCAGGCGCGGCTCGGCTGCCGTGGCGTGCCGGCCTTCAGCGTCGAGACGGCCTGCAGCGGCTTCATGTACGCGCTGGCGATCGCCGACAAGTTCGTGCGCGCCGGGGAGGCGCGCCGGGCGCTAGCGATCGGCGCCGAGACCCTCTCGCGCATCACGGACTGGACCGACCGCTCCACGGCAGTGCTCTTCGCCGACGGCGCCGGCGCGGTGCTGCTCGAGCCATCCGATCAACCCGGGATCCTCTCGACCCATCTGCACGCCGACGGGGCCTACAAGGATCTGCTCTACAGCGGCGGCGGCACGGATCTGTCCAATACCCGCCGCGCGATCACCATGACCGGCAACGAGGTGTTCAAAGTCGCCGTGAACACGCTCAGCAGGTCGATCGACGAGGCGCTCACGGCCAACCATCTGGAGCGCTCGGCGCTCGACTGGCTGGTGCCGCACCAGGCGAACCTGCGCATCATTCAGGCGACCGCCCGCCGGCTCGATCTGCCCATGGAGCGGGTGATCACCACCGTGCAGGACCACGGCAACACCTCGTCCGCCTCCGTGCCGCTCGCGCTCGATTACGGCGTGCGCGCCGGAAAGATCCAGCGCGGTCAGCTGATGCTGCTCGAGGCCTTCGGCGGCGGGTTCACCTGGGGTTCGGCGCTGATCCGCTACTGAACGGGCTCACGGCAGCAAGCGAAAGCCGGCCTCATTCCCGCCGCCAAGGGCACCGTAGCCCGGTGAATCCGGCCATCGCATCTGATGGAAATTTCCGGGCTTATGATCAACGTCAGCGATGGAATGGCCGAAATGGCCATCACGGAACTCGACCCCGAATTTTCCTTCGCAAAACAATCTGTTATGGCGCGGATGCGCCGCGCAACCCGGCACGGATCCCGCGCATGGATTTTGCGTTGAGCAGGCATTGCATAACGACTGGGAGCTGTTTAGCGGCGGATTCGGCCGGTGGCGGCTGGTATGGCGGCTGGGTCCATCACCGATCTTGAAAACCGCGCCATCAAATATCGAGGCGCGTCTCACATCAATATTGCCGAGGTTTCTGGGGCTGGAAGGCCGCCGGGTCCGAGGCTCTTTAGCACGGGTAATCAGTCAGCTAACCCAACTTGAGCAGAATCGGGGGTTCAGATGAGTAAAATCAGCGGCTTACGCTGAAAGTCGGCACTACATTTTTGGCGCGGCGGGCGCCGCAGGCTCAGGCGCTGAGGACGGCGGGCAGAT
>JAKAXA010000030.1 GCA_021816775.1 Pseudomonadota bacterium | reverse complement strand
CTCTCATTGAGGCTACTGCCAGCGGCGAGTTGCAGAAAACCTTGGATGACGGCAAGCGCAAGCGCGTAACGCAGTCCGTCACCCTGCGAGAGCTCCTGAAAGACTGGATTTTAGGTTAACGCATATGTCGGGCACCCCCCAGTGCCCGGTCACGGGCTGACCCGGCCAGACGGGACACACTTCGCCTGCAGCACGATCACAGACCGTAAACACGAAATCAATCGGCGGAGCGGTAGGTCCGGCAAACTCGTCCCAGTTCTTGCTGCGCAAGGCGCTTACTGGCATTCCGCAGCGCTGCAGCAACTCGAGGACCCTCGGATCCACCTTGCCCGCGGGATGACTACCGGCGCTGTAAGCACGGAACCTGCCCTGGCCGCGCTGGTTGAGATACGCCTCCGCGAGGATGCTGCGGGCGGAGTTGCCGGTGCACGGAAACAGAACGTTGGACACGGATTCGGACATAACCAATGCCGGGTAGCGTGAACATTGGTCCCTGAATGAGTTCTAGGCGCGCTTCTTCTGCTTCGTCAGATCCGCTACCTGCGCCGAGGCGGAGAGCGGTTGGCAGTCAGGTCGGCACGCCTCGTCGGCAAGAGAGCAGCAATTCTCGGTCAGAAAGTCCAGGAGGGACTGCATGCGCCCAAGCTCGGCGCGGTAATGCAAATTGCGACCCTCGCGACGACTTGCAACGAGACCGACATTGACCAGCTCCCTCAGATGGAATGACAGGGTTGGCGCCGGCACACCGAGCCGCCGGGTGAGTTCCGTGGGCGTGTAGCCCGCCGGCCCACGCTTCACGAGCAGTCTGAATACGGAAAGTCGCGCATCCGAGGCGAGAGCGCTGAGGGTGGCGATTGCATCACTTGATTTCATGCTTGCAACTATATCAAAGTGTCGTCGGCCCGCAACCGAGCCGCGAGCGACCGAGCCGAAGGAAGCCCCCCGCGTGCCGGCCAACCATGCGAACGGGAACGACTTCGCTCAAGCCTCTTGCGAAGCGGGTCAGTCACTCACCGGCAACTGCGCGAACGGGACATTGGGGAGCCTTGTCTGGCGAATCAGCGCGCTGGCTGGCAACCCGATTGAGAACCGCGAGCGCGCCGGCCCACACCCGGCGCTCCGTGGCGCAGCGCTCGCCGTAGGCAAACAGAGCCTTCATCCTGGCCGGATCGAGAGCGACTGTGAAACCACCGAGCCGGTAGCTCGAGGAAATCTCGGTGACCCTAAGCTTCATTCCCTGCCGCAGTGCAAACGAATGGACCAGCTTTACCCGAGCTCGGGAGTCGCTGGCGAGCTCCGTGTCGACACTCCGCAAGAGGACGGCGGCTGTGCGATTTCGCGTAGTCTTCCGTCGCGTGCGCAAGTGTCCATTGATGACGAGGTAGATCGTGCCTCCGTGCAGCGGCTTTACCTCCTGCGGAAGGATCGGGACTATCCCGGGTGCGAACAAAAATGCAGAGCTCGCCGAGCCATCGACGTGCATCTCATCGAAGACTTCGTTCGAGGCTCTGACGGGGATCAAGACCGGTGGGAAGACCCCAGGAATGCTCGCCGAGGCGATCAGTACTTGGCGAAAGAGCCTCAGTGCCGGTTGGCCTCCCTGTGCGGCGATTGCACCCATATTCCAGACCATGATTTCGCCGCTGTCGAGGTCGGTCGTGGCAACGAGCAATAGGCGACCCCTCGCGGCTTGCGCCGCGACAGCGCGCAGGAGAGCCGGCGTCACATTACGGTCCTCGAGCGACCTGAGTGGTGCGCCGCGGAATGCACTCCAGCCAAAGAGCGCGGCAAGCCAGCCGAAGACTCGTCGCTCGAGCAGCGGCGGACCATTCTCGCCCTGGAATGCGACGGACAGTCGATGGCCCCATTGCGCTCCCAGGAACGCGAACGGCGCGATGAGCGCCCCAACGCTGACGCCCGTGACGATCTGGAAGCGCGGACGTGTGCCGAGCCGGTTCCATCCCGAAAGCACGCCGGCTCCGAACGCGCCTGCGCCACCCCCGCCGGACAAAACCAGGACGTTGACGGGGGCGCCATCGGCCGAGCGTTCGATCACCGCGAGGTGCGAAGCCGCCCAATGCCGAAATTCCTGCTCGGTCATCTCTCCAGACCACCGGATGTCCGACGGAAATCCTGCCGGGCGAGCGCCTGAGTACTCAGGAGGCAGGGCGGCGCGGCGCGTGAGCGCTGTGCACCCGACCATCAACGGGCTGAAACAAAGACCGGCACAAATTGCCCTCAAAATCGACGCCGACCGGCACTTCGCCGAGCGTATTGCGGTTCCTTTCTGTCGCTCAAGGGACATAGCTCGGATCGAGAACACGGCCGGCTATATGGCTGACTGGCGTGACATCGGCAATAGGTAGATCGCTCACCGCCGCTCCGGAACGTCATTCGGGGCGCTCCTAAGGAGCCCGGTCGGGCGCCAGGCTTGCAAGGCCAATATAATTCTATATCATTGAAATAGTGAAATTGAATGAGATAGGCTGTTGTGCAGGGCGCAAATCGCCGCCCTTCAAGGTGTGCATATTGCAGTGCCTGACGGCCGAGCAGACCGTGAACGCTCGCCCCCCTATCCGCCAGGCGACGCATTGGACGAGGAGATCCGGATGAAACGACTGCATGTCCACGTCACTGTCGAAAACATAACGGCGTCCGTTCGCTTTTATTCTGCTTTGTTCGCGGCCGAGCCGACCGTGCTCAAACCGGACTATGCCAAGTGGATGCTGGCGGATCCCCGAGTGAACTTCGCGATCAGCCAGCGAGGGGCGACCCCGGGCATCGAGCACCTGGGCATCCAAGTCGAGAACCATTCGGAGCTGGAGGAAGTGTATGCCCGCCTCAAGCGCGCCGAGCGGCCCGTGCTTGAGGAAGGCAATACCACTTGCTGCTACGCCCAGAGCGACAAGAGCTGGATCGCAGACCCCCAGGGGGTTCTTTGGGAGACATTCCTGACGAGCGGCGAGAGCACGATGTACGGCCACGATGTGAGCCGGGGGGCGTCGCCAGTCAAATCGACCTGCTGCGCTCCCGTCACGGGTCCAAGTGTCGCGGACGCTCGCCTCGACGAAGACGGCCGGTAGGAGAGCGCAATTGTCTCGATTCGAACGCTATCTCACGCTCTGGGTCGCGCTGTGCATTGCCGCCGGGATTGCCTTGGGCAAGCTGATGCCCGGACTGTTTCACGTGATTGCCTCGGCGCAGATCGCCCAGGTCAATTTGCCGGTGGCGGTACTCATCTGGCTGATGATCGTGCCGATGCTGGTCAAGATCGACTTCAGCGAGTTGCACCGCGTCAAGGATCACTGGCGTGGGATCGGGGTCACCCTCTTCGTGAACTGGGCGATCAAGCCCTTCTCGATGGCACTGCTCGGATGGGTATTCATCGGTCACCTGTTCCGCTCCATCCTGCCTGCCGGACAGATCGACTCGTACATCGCCGGGCTCGTCATCCTTTCCGCCGCACCCTGTACGGCGATGGTATTCGTGTGGAGCCAGCTCTCCAACGGCGAGCCGCACTTCACCCTCTCCCAAGTCGCGCTGAACGACGTCTTGATGATCTTTGCCTTTGCCCCCATCGTCGCGCTGCTGCTCGGTCTCGCTGCCATCACGGTCCCGTGGCAGACGCTGCTGCTGTCGGTCGCCCTCTACATCGTCATTCCGGTCGTGCTCGCGCAAACCGTCCGGCGCCATCTGCTGGCCCGGGGTGGCGAACAGGCCCTTCGCCGCCTCCTTGCAGTCCTGCAGCCGGTCACCCTCGTGGCGTTACTCGCGACACTGGTGGTGCTCTTCGCGTTTCAAGGCAAGCAGATCGTCGCCCAGCCGCTGGTGATCGTCCTGCTGGCCGTCCCCATACTCATCCAGGTCTATTTCAATTCCGGACTCGCCTATCTCCTCAATCGGGCCCTGGGGGAGGCGCATTGCGTCGCGGCGCCCTCAGCACTGATCGGCGCAAGCAACTTCTTCGAGCTCGCGGTTGCCACCGCAATCAGCGTCTTCGGTATCGGTTCTGGTGCCGCCCTCGCAACGGTCGTCGGCGTGCTTGTCGAGGTGCCCGTGATGCTCTCGGTCGTACGGATCGTCAACCGCACCAAAGGCTGGTACGAGCGGTCCGGCACGCTGCCATGCACTCCCCCCGGTCGAGCCGGCCCGAGCGTGCACCCAAGTGGAAGGGAGCGCGCGTGACGCGGCAGATTCTCTTTCTGTGCGTCGCGAACTCCGCCCGCAGCCAGATGGCCGAGGGCCTTGCGCGAGCCCTCCTCGGAAATCGCGTCGAGGTGCTGAGCGCCGGGTCGCACCCCACCAAAGTCAACCCATACGCCATCGAGGCGATGCGGGAACTCGGCATCGACATCGCGGGTCACCGATCAAAATCCGTGGACGAGATCGATACCTCACAGTTGGATCTCGTCGTCACGCTCTGCGCCGACGAGGTCTGTCCGGTCCTTCCAGGGGGAACTCGCCGGCTGCACTGGCCGATCCCCGATCCCGCCTCATCGGATCCTGCCCTCTCTCCCGAGGAATTGCGACAGCGATTCGGCAGCGCCCGGGACCAGATTCGAGCGCGCATGAATGTCCTGGCGGCGCTTCTCGATCTACCCGCAGGGCCGCAAGCCATAGAGTTCCACACCAGCATCCGGGTCGCGGAGTTACCGCGCAGTACCCGATTCTATGCATGGCTTCTCGCGACGTGGCCCAAGGAATGGACGCATCGATACGCTACGTTCATCCGCGAGGATCTTCATCTCAATTTCGTGCTCCTGGTCTCCGATGGGAAGCCACTGCACAACGGCACGCTCTATCACCTCGGCATCGATGTTGGAGACAAAGCGTCCGTAATCGACGTCTACCATCGCGCCCGCGACTTCGGTGCAACCCTCGTAAAGCCGCCGCGGACGACCTGGAAAGCGACCCCACGGCATGAACTGTGGCTCGAGGACCCCGACGGCAATCTCATCGAGATCTACGCCCGGTTGACCGACGAGGAGCTCTCGAACATGCCGCTGGATCACGAGCCCATTGTTCTTGCGCCGTAGATCGTCTGAACGAAGAGGGCTCATGCTGGAATATCGCATCACCGCTCGCCGCATCGACGCACACGACAGCGAGGCCACGTGCAAGGACGCACGATTGGATCTTGATACAGACCCGAAAGGGCGACCGGATGCGTTCAACCCCGCGGAACTGCTCCTCGCGGCCGTTGCGGACTGCATGATCAAGAACATCGAGCGCGTAGCACCCCTGCTCAAGCTGGAGATCGGCGGCGTCGAGGTGTCGCTCTACGGGACGCGACAGGACAGCCCGCTCAAGATGACTTCACTCACCTACGAGCTGATCGTCGATACGGATGCAGATGATCAC
Organism: Pseudomonadota bacterium; assembly: GCA_021816775.1. Taxonomy (GTDB): domain Bacteria; phylum Pseudomonadota; class Gammaproteobacteria; order Steroidobacterales; family Steroidobacteraceae; genus 13-2-20CM-66-19. Next base: position 34,812 of record JAKAXA010000030.1, on the reverse strand, counting down.
AAACTTGAGCTGCTGCACCAGAACGTCCGCAAATACGGAACGATCTATAACACCGTCGCCGAGGCCACGCGTCTCGAGGGTCGGATCATTCGCCGCCTCGATGCGCGCCCTTGAGGCCCGTGAGCGTAGCACTCGGCGCTCCCGGCCGTCCCGGCGACACACAGGCTTCTCCAGTTGCTCCCTGGCGGCGTCCTGGTGGAATGCTCGCAAACGGTGACGTCACCGTGGGCCGTCACTCGGGCTCTGTAGCGCAGCGGAGGCTTTCAGCGCAGTCGGTTCCGCAGACGCATCCGCGGAGAGTGTTCGTGAATGGACTTCGAATAGCGAATATTTCGCTGACCTCTACCTGTGCCGTCGTCCTGAGCCGGTCCGGAACATCCACCAGTGGCGAGCTCAGATCGCCTGGGCATTGCGCCATGCGTTTCGCGACGTGGGACCACGCCATATCTCGTGCAGACTGTCCGGGAGTCTTCGAAAGAGCTCGCAGCGCAGCGAGGTCTGACGATGGCAGGCGGCGTGTCAGCAGTGCCTCTTGCGTGCACGCTGGCGCCATCCAGGTGCGAGGTCGGACCTCACTTCGAGCGGCTGCCTCACCCAACCACGCCCGCTTACACGCGCGCAAGAGGCCCCGAGGGGAGGGGGTCGGTGCGTGGCGAACCACCGCAACATCCGGCCATCGGTCCGCGCTTCAGTACTGCGAATCTGCGTATCGCGCGAGATTCGACAACGGCCTTTCACTTCAGCGTGAACCGGGAGTCCTGTGGCCATCGTGGAACGCGGGGTGAAGCCGCGACGCATCGATCCAGTTACCCGGGCCAGACTCGCATTGCTCTCGCGATTCTTCAAGTGGCGCGATGCCCTGGTGGTGCGCCCACAGACCGGGATCCGCTGGCATCGCGCGGGCTGGCGGCTGTTGTGGCGGCTGTTGTGGCGCCTGAAGTCTCGACCCGGCCGACCGCCTGTCCGAAAGCAAGGACAGGATCTGATCCGCCGCATGGGGAGCGGCGTGCGCCCGTGCCGCTCACCACGGCCAGCGATCCGCAACCGCTGCTGAATGCACCGGTGCACGAACTGCCCTCCATGACCGTGCACCCGGTCAACACTCCCGCCCCGGCGCGGCTGTGGAACGAGTACATCACCCGCTACCACTACCTCGGCCACACCCCGCTCTCTGGCAGCCAGATGCGCTACGAGATCTTCTCAGGTGACCTGCGTGTGGCCTTGATCGTATCCGCCCGTAAATCCGCGTCTGGCGGCTGAACAGATCTGCGGCAACACTTCGCACCACGAAATGACGCAGGAGTGTGCCGATGAGGACGACCCGCCTTTCCCGCTCAAGACGCCGGGAAGATGTCCGGGCCTGGTGGGCCGAGCACCTGGCCGCGCAGGGTAAATCAGGCCAGACCCAGGCCGCCTACTGCCGTGCGCGGGGGCTGGACCCGAAGTACTTCACTCTCTGGAAGGGCAAGCTGCGCCGAGCTTCGGCGGCGTCCACTCGTATGGTGCCTGTGGTGGTCACGCCGAGTCCGGAGCTGCCAGTGTCCGTGTCCGCGGTGGCCGAGACGGTGCCGGCCTCTGCAGCCGTGTCCCTGCGCCTGGTCTTGGGCAACGGGATGTCATTGTCGCTCGAGATCGCGCCCGTCGCCCTGCCGGCGCTGGTGAGTGAACTGGCGAGGCTTCGATGCTGAAGCTGCCGCCCGATACGCGGATCTTCATGGCGGTGGCCCCCGTGGATATGCGCCGCAGCTTCTCGGGCCTGTGCGCCATCATCGCCGAGACGCTCGGAGCCAACCCCGTGGGTGGCGATCTGTTCCTCTTCCGGGGAAAGCGTTCCGACCGCGTGAAGGCGATCGTCTGGGATCGCACGGGACTGGTGATCTGGTACAAGCGTTTGGAACGGGGCAAGTACAAGTGCCCGACTCCCGATGCGGCCTCGATGGAACTCACGGAGCAGGAGCTCGCGTTGCTGCTCGATGGCGTTGACTTTACGCGCATTCGCCGATTGCCGCCTTTTGTGCTGCATACGCCGCTGCATGAGTCCCGCGAATGATCGGTCCAGGCATATCCATTGAGTTGGTTGTTTGATAGAATGACGCCGTGAACACCACCACCACGCTCCCGACCGATATTCCGACGCTGCACCTGATGCTGCGCGAGCAGCAGCAGCTGATCGAGTCCTTGAAGGCGAACTTGCGCCGGCTCCTCAAGTGGCAGTTTGGACCGAAGAGCGAGGTGCTCGACGTCGATCAGTTCGGGCTCTTTGCCGACGGTAGCCTCGTGATCGAGGTGCCTGCGTCCGAGCCCGCCGCTGAGGCGAAGAAATTGGCTTCGACTGCGCCGCCTGCCGAGCGTAGACGCGCGGTGCGGGTGCTCAAGGGCCTGCCGCGCGTCATCGAGCAGATCGACGTGCCGGAAGGTGAGAAGTCCTGCCCCTGCTGCGGGGAGAGCATGAGCTCTTTCGGGCACGAGTCCTCCGAGCAACTGCATTACATCCCCGCAAGGCTCGAAGTGCACGAGACGCAACGCCTGAAGTATTCCTGTGGCCACTGCCACGGGGCGGTGGTGCGGGCGCAGCTGCCCGCGTTGCCGCCCATCCCCAAGAGCATGGCTTCGGCGAGCCTTCTCGCCTACCTCATTGTGAGCAAGTTCGCCGATGGACTGCCGCTGTATCGCATCGCTGGACGCCTCGCCCGCCTCGGGATCGAGCTCTCGCACACCCTGATGTCCGAGTGGCTGGTGGACTGCGCGCAGCTCCTTGAGGAGCTGCACCGGCGGATGGTCCTCAAGGTGCTCGATTCCGGACATGTCTACACCGACGATACGACCCTGCCGCTGCAGAACCACGATCCGGCCCGGCGCAAGACCTATGAGGCGAAGCTCTGGGTTTACGCCAAGGACGACCGTCATGGGCCTCCGCTCATCGTCTACGGGTTCTGCAAATCTCGCACCCGGGATGCGCCGCTGACGTTCCTGAAGGACTACCGCGGCTACCTGCAGGCCGATGCCTATCCGGGCTACGATCCGCTCTACCTCAACGGGAAGATCACGGAAGTGGCCTGCAATGTGCACGCGCGCCGGCGCTTCGTGGAGGCGGCCGATCTGCTGAAGAGCCCCGGCCGACCCCATGAGGCACTGGCCTTCTACAAAGAGCTCTTCCGCATCGAGCGGCAGATCAAGGGCCTCACCGATGAAGGGCGGCTCCGGGCGAGGCAGGAGCGCACGGTCCCCTTGCTCACCCGGTTCAAGGCCTGGCTCGACAACACCGTTCACTCGGTGCTGCCGAAGGACAGCCTGGGAGAAGCGCTCCACTACGCCTTGAGGCACTGGAGCGCGCTCACCCGATTTACCGAAGCGGGACATCTGGACGCATCGAACAATTTTGCTGAGCGCTGCATGAGGGCGGTGGCCGTCGGGAGAAAAGCATTTCTCTTCGTGGGCTCCGAGCGCGCAGGCCATGCTGCCGCAATCTATTATTCACTCGCTGAGTCGTGTAAGGCGAACAAAGTCAACCCGCTCACGTATCTGACCTACGTCCTCAGCAACGCCCGAAACAGGGCCGTGGTGCTACCGACGCCGGATGAGTTCGCCACTCTCAGCACCGCCCCAGCCGGCGAGTGCGCTCTTTAACAATCTGGAGTCGGATCACGCGTCATGCAAGACGCGGATTACCGGACGGGTTCCGAGTTGCGCTGTCGCCAGGGGAGGGAGGGAGTCGAACCCTCGACAGGCTTGCGATCCGTATACCGTTGAGAACCCGCGCGCCCTTACTGGACATCTTTTCGGCACCGGGCGTGCGCCGCCCCGTATCTCTTTGATTTAATGGCGTCCCCAAGGCGACGCCACAGATCGCCACTTTCGCTCGTGCGATCAGTCAGACTCAGTCAATAGACCTCGTAATTGCTGTCAAGAGCCCAAAGAAGAAAAGAGTGCAAAAGTCGCAGGTCCGCTCGCGTCAATTCCTTCGCAGCGGCGGTGAACGCGTGACTAGGCCATTGCCTATCTCACGGCTTGGCATCTCGCCGCGCCTCACGCAACGCCTTACCCAGTGGTCCATCGGCGCGCAACAGACTCTTTATCTGGGAATACGGGACGGTCACATCCACAGCGCCGACAGACGCAGTGTATGCCACATCAAGCTTGTGAGCTTCAAAGATGTACATTGGCCCGCTTTCAACAGTGTTCCACATAGACTTCGGCCACTGCTTGGCGAAATCCGCGTGAACAATGGCCCGCAGCCGAAGATGCCAATGCACGTTCGCTGCGAACACCTTTGCCAATGGGACGATGCCATCGGTGTGCAGGTCAATCAGATAGCTCGCCCCGGAGCTCATCTCCTGCGCGCCCCCCGTATAACGCGATCTGAACAGAACAATATCCAGCAGGTACGGCCCCGGTCGATACAAGTCGAATGACTGGTCGTACGCAAAGCCTGGGGGATAAAATTCTCCATGCGGAGGAGGAGTATTGAATAACCTGGCAGCTTCAAAATTCAGTGATCTGACTCGCTGCGCGGCAGACTTCGCGAAGAAGTGATTTGTGGAGATCGTATCCGCTTCATGACTATCAAATTGTGGATAGTGCGCGGCGTCACGCGCCTCACCATATCGAAACTCCTTGTGCTCAATGATCGCGTAGTCACCGACGAACGGCCATGGCCCAGTCGACTGTTGACTTTCAAGTTCCTGCAAGCGTCGCAGCCGAGCCGCATACGAATTAAGGATGTTCGGCGAGCCGCGATATTCGCGCTGTCGATCGGCAACCCATCGAGCCTCATCCGTCATCAATTGCGCGCGCGCCGGTCCTCGCAATTGCGCAAGCAATCCATGATAAAGATGATCTATATTGCGCTTGAGCTGCGGGATCGTCTGTGGTTTCCAGACTTTGGCCGATGCGGGATTCACACGCGGCGCTAAGATCAAGACGCAACTGAGCGCAATCAATATTCGAACCGCACAGTAGGGTAAGTACGATCTGTTGATCATAGAATTTCACTCTTCGATCGTCGCGTGATTGTCGGCGAACGACTGGTGATTCCTAATCATCACAATAAAGGAGGCGATCAGCCGGTTCACCAGGTGGGGTCTGTCGTCCATAATGTAATGATGGCTGCCTTCGGCGATAATTCGTAGACTATCGCTTGACAGACCCTTCGCCTCCTCCTGCATTTGATTCCACACGACGGCGTTCTCCCTTGAGACGGAGGCTGGCCAGTTGGGAGCGAGAACGTTGGGGTCACGCGACAGGATCAGGATCGGAAGATTGCCAAACGGACCCGCGTTGATCGTTTCCTCCCCTGAGAGGTGCTCCGCGTCCAGTTCCTGTTCAATTGCATCAATTTGCGACGGCACGCATGAGTCCGCCTTGATCCACGCGCTATAGGCTTCAAAGCCCGGGGGAATAGACGTGCAGTCGCCTAGCAATCTGTACCACCCTAGCGTCATGAGCAGCTTTTCCCAAGGCATATCGCGCCGCTGGTCTTGCTGGATTTTCAGCAGAGCCTTTGGGATGCGGCTGTTCTGGAGCGGAGTGGCACCATCGATGAAAACTAGTCCAGCTAGGTCGCCGGGATAGTGCGCGGCATAGTAACGCATGTAAATGCCGGAAATGGAATGTCCGACCAGCACGAAGGGGCGCTCGATATCGGCAATTTGAACTAACTGGTGAAGCTGCGCGGCGATGGCTTTGGCATCCTGAACCCCCGGCCGCGGCTCGCTCCACCCAAAGCCCGCACGGTCGTAAGAGCAAACCTTCGTCAGCTTCGAGAGCACCGGCTGCACCTTGGCCCATTCGGTAAAGTCGTCACCCAGACCTGAACTTAGGAGGACAGTTGGCGACCCGACTCCCGTGCAGTAAAGGTGCATTGAATAACCGCCCACGTCGTAGATTCTGCCGGGCACCCTCGCGACCTGACGGTAATAGAGAAGACTCAAGGCGTTGTATGCGGCTCCGATTCCCGCGACCAGAAGGCAGCCAAGCAGTGTGAACGCGCAGATACGGGCTAGGCGAACGAGTCGCATTGAGCTACAAAACATGGCAAATACCGGAGCGCTCCTCTTGAGGGAGTAATGCTATTTAATCGGATGCACGTGCACGCCGTCCCCGGGGCTGGTTGCGGCACACTGGTTCAGCATACGGTCACGACTGCAGGGAGGTTCTCCGCGGCGGACGGATGTGACGAGCGATTCTCAATCCGAAATTGCATTGCTCCCTTCCACAGAACGCAACGACCCAGTTCGGGGAGAACCGAGCGCGGATCGTCGATCGTCAGCACGGGATTGCCTTTGAGTAATCCGGCTTTGCTGGAGAAGCGGGCCGTCCCATACGGGATCAGGAACTCCGGCTCACTCAAGTGACCCGCGTACAACAGAACATCCCCAGCCTTCGGCTCACAGATGGCATGTTCGTGCGGAAGGTGCAGCCCAGCGGGCCAGACAGCAGCCAGAGGGGACCAAAGGGCTTCGCCGCTCCAGCGGGCGTGTATGACAGTGCCGTGATAGGGCAGCATTTCAATCAGTCGGTCGCACGAGTGTGGCGCTAGATCGCGGCGAAGCGTGGCCGAAAATCGCATAGTGCCTATTTCCAGATCCAACACAGTCGTCTCCATGATCATCGAGCGGCAACTTGTCGCGACGGGACTCAAGCATTATCTCGCCCCGGCGCGATTGTATTGGACGGATTCAAGGTCGAGCGAAGCAACTCCCTTGTGCCACCAGGTGGGCGGCAGTAGACTAGCGAATCGAACATACGCCCTTTGGCGAACCCTGAATGCTGCTGCATAAATTCACAGGGGCCGTCGTCTCGAGGACCATCGACCGCAGCCATTCGCGGGTACCGGAACACGCCCACGACTGGCCCATGCTGTCGCTTTTCGTGCTCGGCGCGTACTCCAATCGGACTGAAGTCGGTGAGCGGTACGTGTGCGGGCCGTCCGCCGTGCTCTACTGCGCGGGAACCGGCCACGCGAACTCCGTTTCGACTGACGGGTTTGAACAGATCGAGATCGAATTCGATCCCGCATGGCTGCGGTTTTCCGGTCTCCCAGACATGCCGGTCGCCCATATGACGGGAGGATGTATTGGTGCTGCGACCCGAGCGATGGTCCGCACCTGTGGCGAAACGATGGACGAAGAGCGATTTGCGACGGCGCTGCGGTGGTTTTTGACGATCGCCGTCAAGCACTCACGTGGGAGCCGCCCAGTTTGGGTCGATCAAGTGACTCGCCGGTTGAGACAAAATTTGGCTCTACGAGTCAACGACCTCGCGAGAGAGGTCGATCGGCACCCGTCTTGGCTGGGCACGGCATACAGAAGAGCCGTTGGGGAAGGCATTTTGGAGACCGCCGTACGGTTACGCGTCGAACATGCCGTTCGGCTGCTGCGCGAAACAGACCTGACCTATTGCGAAATTGCGAATGATGCGGGCTTTTGCGATCAAAGCCACATGAACAGAAGCTTCCGTCGCGTCCTTGATCGCTTGCCCTCGACCGTGCGGGATGAGAAGTCAGGGTTTCGAGATTTTCCGAGCTGAACACACGATGGGGTGAACGGCCGCTCAACGGCAGGCATATTCATAGACCTACTGTCTCCTGATGGCCGGATGGCGCCGGCCATGCTCATGCCCCAATTTCGATGATCTGATTCAGTGTCTCGCAAGCGAGGGCGAAGGGCTCCGCCGGGACTTGCCCCCAAGGGTGCCGCTTTGCCGCGCGGGCTCGCCAATCAAATGATTTGGGTTGATGCGCAAGAATGTAGCTGACGGCTCTCCTGGGACCGATGAACTTAACGGCAAATGGGTTGGTGTCATTGCAGGACGCCGTCGTCATCCAACGCTACGGCTCCCGCCCCGTCCTACTCGAGACCTTCGTTAAGACCCCGCGTCAACGCGGTATCTGCTACAAGGCCGCCAACTGGATCCACGTCGGACAGACCACAGGGCGCGGCAAGCTGGACGTGACCCACCAGTACGCATTGCCGCTCAAGGACATTTGGCTCTACCCGCTGTCCCGGCACTTCCGCGACGTACTGCGCAAATAGCCGAAGCACCCGACGGGTTAACCCAATATTTACCCCAACCAGCCTATCCCTGGCACACTCAATCCGAACGCGGCACATTCCTGTCCTACCAGTTTTCATCAGCCGAGCGGCGCTCCGCTCAACGGCGATGCCTCCCCTTCAAATGCTTCCAGCGTCCCAAACCGTGCGAAGCGAAGTGCCAGGCTCGGAAGGACGAGCAGCGTGAGCGCGGCAGAGCTGAAAAGGCCGCCGAGAATGACGATTGCCATCGGACCTTCGATTTCCTGACCGGGACGGTGCGCACCCAACGCCAACGGCAAGAGCCCGAGTGCCGTCACCGAGGCGGTCATGAGGATCGGAGCCAGTCGATGCATCGCTCCGAGCTCAGCAGTCTCCCGATTCCAAGGTCGGCCCTCTTCCAGGACCAGCGCACGGTAGTGCGACAGCAACATGATGGCGTTGCGCAATGTGATACCGAACACTGTGACGAACCCGACTGCCGCACCCAAGGAAACCGGAAGCCTTGCGATCCAAATCGCGGCAATTCCACCCACGAGCGCGAACGGCAGATTCACCGTGAGTAATCCGACGCTGCGCGCGTCGCGCAGGGCGACGAATAGGAGTGCCAGAATCGCGCCCAGTGCCACCGTAAAGTCGAACACCAATTGCAACCGCGCCTGATTTGCAGCGGTCGCGGTGCCCCCAATGCGCAGATAGTCACCGTGCGTCAATGGCAGACGTTTGAGTCGGCGACGTGCCAACGACGCGAATTGTCCGGCGCTGTTTGTGACGTTTGCCGTAACGATCTGCACCCGCTGTGCCCCCCGGTGCAGAATCACCGACTGTCCCGATCGTTCACGGATGCGCGCCAATGCAGCGAGCGGCACGACCAGACCGCTGGGACTGACCAGGGGAACGAGACCGATCGCAGCCGGATCGGCACGCAGTGACGGCGGCAGGATCACTACGATCGGGAAGGATCGTCCCGCAGTGTACACACGACCGACTTTACGTCCACTGTAGCTCGTTTGAATGGCGCGCAAAACGCCGCCCGTCGTGAACCCATAGCGTGTCAGCGCCGCTCGGTTCAGACGAATGGATAGCTCAGGCGTCCCGGACGGTGCCTGGATGCGCACGCCCGCCGCGCCGGGCACCTGTCTGAGTGCCGCCGCAACGCGTCGCGCGTCCTCGTTCAATGCCGCGAGTCGGTGGCCGAAAATCGTCACAACCACCGGGGCCGTGACGCCGGAGAGGGTCTCGTGAATCCGCTCGGTGAGAAAGGTGTTCGCCCACCAGCGCACGCCGGGTGCTCCTCTTACCGCTTCCAGAATCCGTCGCTCGCTCGCAGCGCTGTCGGCATTACCTCGAGCGCTCAATCCCACGTCGATTTCCGCCTTGTTGGTGAGCGCGTTACCGTTCGAAAGATGCGCCCGGCCGACGTGCATCACCACATGAGCCACTTGCGGCATTCTCTCCAGGATACGGATCGCCCGCTCGCCCACCTGCGTTGTCGTCGCAAGCGAAGTGCCGGGTGCCGTCTCGAAGTGCACGATCAGATCGTTTTCGTTGAATTGCGGCAGAAAGCGCGTACTCAGGGCCGGCACGCTCGCCAGACCACCGATCATCAGGAGTGCCAGTCCAGCGGGCACGGCGCGAGGATACCGGTCGACCAAGACGAGCATCTGACTATAGATTCGCTTGGCACGCATCAGCAAGGGCGGGTCGGCGGGGTCGAGCTTTTCGCGGCGCAGCAGAAGGTACGCCATTGCGGGTGTGACGGTCAGCGCGACGACCAGCGAGGAGAGAATGGCGAAGATGTACGCCAGGGCCAGAGGACGGAACAGCCGCCCCGCGATACCGCTCAGGTACAGCACGGGCAGGAAGATGAGTACCACCGAAAAGGTCGCGAAGATGACGGCCTTGCGTACCTCCAGTGTCGCACGGAGCATGACCGTAAACGCACTTTGCGGTTGCGGCAGAGTGCGATTTTCGCGTAATCGGCGGTGAATATTCTCAACACCGACGACCGCATCGTCGACCACTTCGCCCAGAGCGATCGCGAGTCCACCGAGGGAGAGCGCATTGAGACTGAAACCGAGGCCGGTCAGGATCAGCGCCGCCACCAATAGAGACAGCGGAATGGCGGCGAAGGAGATCACTGCGATGCGCCAGTTGCGCAGTGCGAAGTACAACACCAGGAAAATGAGCACACCGCCGATGGCGAGGGAGTCACGCACATCGCGCAACGCGGCCTCGATGAAGGACGCGGGACGCAGGCCATTCGGCTGAACAGAAATTCCATCGTGCTTCAACAGCGGCGCGAGCGCGGACAGTGCATGATCCAGCCCCCGCGTGACGGCGAGCGTATTGGCGCCGTACTGCGAGCCCACCACGAGAACCAGCCCCCGCCGGGCGCCAACGCGCGCGCTGCCGATCGGTGGTGGCGACCCTTCAACGACCCGCGCAACCTCGCCCAACGTGACGCTGCGGTGGTCGCGGCGTAGGAACAGGCTCGCGGCCAGGATGGACGGCTTCGTCGCCTGGCCGTGGCTCAGCAGAATCAACTGCTGGTTCGGGGTATTGACCACCCCGGCGCCGCGCACCGCGCTCGCGGCCGCTGCGGCCATGGTGAGCTGATTGAGTCCTGCGTGCAATTCAATCAACCGGGCCGGATCGAACTGCAGCTGCAGCTGCTCAGGCCGGGAACCGAAGATCACGACCTTCGAGACTCCCGGTACCGCAAGCAGCGCCGGACGGATCGTCCATCGCGCAATCTCGGTCAGCTGCATCGGGGAGAGCTTCGCGGCCGTCAGTCCGATGGTTAGAGCAACGCCCGTGGACGACTGCAGCGGTGCGATCACCGGTTTCGCGCCCGGCGGCAGCGATGCGGTCAGCGGCGCCAGCCGCTGCGACACGAGCTGCTGGTCGAGGTAGATATCGGTGGCGCCATGGAACACCGCCGTGACGACCGACAGTCCTTCCATCGATTGGGAGCGCAGGACCGAAAGTCCGGGAATGCCGTTCACCGCATCCTCTACCGGTGTCGTCACTAGCGCCTCGATTTGACGCGGTGCAAGTCCTGCCGCATTGGTGACGACGGTGATGGTCGGCTCACCAAAATTGGGGAACACATCGTATGGCGCATGGATGACGGCTAGAAGACCGAGTAGGGTCAATCCGAGCGCCGCGAGCAGGACGAGCCAGCGGAATCGCAGGCAGAACTCGACGATGGCGCGCATCATCGCGGCGCCTCAGTCATCGTCCCGGTCTTTGACGTGGTCCGCGTGCGCGGCTCTTGCCGCCGAAACTGTTTGCACGGCGGCCGAGTACAGCAACGCTGCCCCGCGGGTGACAATCCGGTCCCCCGGGCGCAGCGACTGTGCACTCACAGGTACGAAGTATCCCCGACTCGAGATGAAGGAGCCGCGAATCACAATCGGCGCAAAGGAGCCCGCGGCGGTCTGGCGGAAAACCAGCGGCTGGCCTCGATGCCACAACACGGCGGATCGGGGCACCAGGACACCGTCTGCCGTCGCGGAAGTGCTGAGGGGCACGGTGAGCGGCGTCCCGATCGGGGCAGATGTCCGCGCTGGCATCAGATAAAACAGGCTCTCTCCTGCTACACCGGCGATGGTGCCCGGTGCGCGGCTGACGAGCTGAAGCCGTAGCCTCTCGCCGTCCGGAGTCATCGCGGAGGCATGCGCTGGCGGATCCCCCAGCGAATCACCGAGGGGCAGGCTCACCTGGACGAGCACCGCTGCACCGGTTTCGAGCTCCGGCAACGGCGCACTAGCTGAGAGCGCGGCGGCCAAGAGCTTGGCGCCCCAGCGGGCGCGCATGCGCGTCTTGAACTGCACGAGCGTCGCGGCCGCTGACACCTGCTTGGCTTCGGCTACCGCGAGCGCCGAGCGTGCGCGCTGGAGAGCCGCGAGAGAGATGTTGCGGCGGGCCCGGTAGAGGCCTGACGCGCGCAGGGCTGCGCTTCGCGCCAAAGCCGCCTCGGCACGTGCGGCGAGCACAGCGCTGCGCGCCGCAATGACCTGAGAATCGAGCGTTACGAAATGCCCGGGATCGATAACCCTGCCGTAGGCCAACACCAGAGGCGCCGACTCGAGCCGTTTGAGCCGTATTGTTCGGATCTGTCCTGCCGATACCGCCTGCGCATCGAGCGTCACCCGGTGGAGCTTGGCCGCCAGTGCGGCGGGTGCCACAATCGCGGCGGCCATTGCTGCGACCAGACACTGCGATAGGTTCCTGCGCATCAACGTGCTCCTGCCGCGATCAGAAAAGGGTGATAAAGCGCCGACTCGAGCTCGCCAAGCGCCTCTCGCTGATGCACCGAAGCAACGAGGGCGCCCTGTTCGGCGTTCACGAAGGCATCTTCGGCGCCGAGGAGCCGCAGCCGGCCAATCTCACCCGCGTCGAATTCGGCCTGGCGACGGGCCAGCAAGTCAGCAGCGGACGCCCGGACTCGCCGGGCGCTGGCAAGCTCAGCGTTACTCGCCTTCCAGTCTGTTCGAGCCCGCTCGATCTGCCCCAGTACCCGTGCTTGTGTGGAGAGGAATTCCTCCGCGGCAACGCGCCGGGCGGCGCGGGCCCGCGCGATCGGGCCCTGGTTCTGATTGAGGATCGGAAGCGGCAGTGAGACGGCGAGCATGAACTTGTTGTCACCCTGGTCGTAGCGATAACCAGGGCCAATGTTGACCGATGGATACTGGCGAGCGATCTCCAGACGGAGATTCGCCTGCGCGGCGCGGTAGCGCGCCAGCGCGGCCAGAACATCCGGTCGCCTGATGAGCGCTGCGTGAATGAGTGGACCGAGCCTGTCAGGGGGTTGCGGCCGGGATATCCCCCGCAGATCAAGCCGGACACCATCCAGTGCAGAAACGGGCAGCTCGATAGTCGTCGCCAATCGGGTGCGCGCCAGGCGCAGGCGCCTGTGACTCGCGGCCGCAGCGAACTGCGCGCGCTCTTGGGCAAGCGTCGCCATAGTGAGGTCGGCAGCCGACACCATTCCTGCATTGAAGCGCTGGCTCACCACGGTTCGACTCCGCCGTGCGATCGCAAGGGCTGTCACCGAGAGCCTTTCGGTGCGCTCCGCCGACCACAAGGAAACGAGTGCCGCGCGCACTTTGCCGCGCAATCGCCAGGCCGTGACGGCAATCGCCTCGCGCGCCGCTGCGGCCCGCGCCCGCGCCCTGGCGATGAGAGCGGGACGAACGGCGAAGGAGCGGATCAGGAAACTCACTACGGGGCCGACTTTCCAGGGCGACGGAGCGATCGTGGTCGTGTTGTAGGAGGGCCGAAACGACAGAACCGGGTTCGGCAGCTCCGCTGCGGTGAGCTCGCCGGCCTTCGCCTCGGCCAATCGGGCGGCGACGAGTGGCATGTCCGGCCGCTCGTAAGTGGCCACCAGGGTCAGCGTCCCAAGATTCCACCGCGGTGAGCCCGCGCGGTGCTCCTCGATTGCGAGAAAGCGAAGCAGTCGGGGATCGTGGAGATTTCGCTCAGTCAGCGAGCGCGCACTGGCCTCGGGGTGGAGCGGACGGGCCCGATAGGTAGCGCAGCTGACGAGCGGTAAAACGACCAGAACAGCCAGGACGCTCGCAGTCCGTCGTGCAATCTCCTTCATGCGCGGCAGAGGGTACGCCAGCGCTGATGACGTCGAGCTGACGCCGAGATTACGATTTCGTAAGCTGCGCGGGCTCGGCGACGCCCGCTGAGGGCAGGACGAGCTGAACCCGGGTCCCCTCGCCCACGCAGCTATTGATCTCCACCCGTCCGCCGTGGCGGCTCACGATGCTCTTCACCACCGCCAAACCCAGCCCCGCATTCTGCTGCGAGCCGGTACGGGAAGGCTCGATGCGGTAGAACCGCTCAAAGACATGCGGCAGATGCTCCGGCGCGACTCCGCAACCCGTGTCCGTTACGGTCACCCAAACATCCTGTCCGCTCGCACCTGCCGCAAGCTCGACCGATCCGCCCGCTGGCGTATGAGCGACCGCATTCGAGATCAGATTACCGATAGCCTGCTGGAGGAGCGTCCGATCGAGCGTCGCGCGCACTCCGGGAGCATCCACGACGCGAAGCTCCACACCTCGTTCGCCCGCGGCCGCTCCGTAGAATTCCACGACCTTTGCAAGTTCCTCGCCGAGATCAACGGACTCGCGCTGCAAGGCATCCGCAGCAGTGTCCGCACGTGCCAGAAACAGAAGCGTGCGGATCATACGCGCGATGCGGGTGCACTCCTCGAAGCACGAACCCAGCACATCGCGGTACTCTTCCGCAGAGCGCACCTTCCCCAGCGCCACCTCGATTTCGCCGCGCAGGTTATTGATCGGGGTACGCAGTTCGTGCGCGACGTCGTCGGAAAACTGCGAGATGTGCGCGAAAGACTGCTCAAGGCGGTCGAGCATGCTGTTGAAAGTCTCAGCCAGGCCCCGCAGTTCCTCCGGTAGTCCGTCGGTTGCGATCCGCTCGTGGAGCGTCGTGGCGCGGATACGCTCGGCGGTCTGACTGATCCCCTTGATGGGTCGCATTCCGCCTCGGGCAATCAGATAGCCCACCACCGCGCACAGCACGAGGGACACCCCGAGCACCAACCATAGTCGTTCTCGATAGCGAGCGAGGAGGAACTCGTCATGCGCCCGGTCCATGGCCACTTCCAGGAATCGCGGCTGGGCACCGGCAATTGGCGCGATCAGCGTCAAAAATGGCTCACCCTGCCGGGACAGGACCTGGCGGCTCGCGCCGCCACTCAGGGGGAGTGCCGCGAGCTGCGCCTTCGAGGGCGCAGGCAGCTGCTTGGCGAGTCCCGGAGTCTCCATCAGCACTCGACCGTTCGAATCCAAGACCCGCACGTAGATGTCCGGCCGGTGTCCGTGCAATTGCTGCACTCCGCGAGGCGAGATAGCAGAATGCGGGACGCTCGCGGCACTCAGCAGCAGTGATGCGTTCTCGAGATTATCCCTGAGATCGTGCACATCCTCCCGATACATCCCATTGATCAGAACCCAATAGAGCAATCCGGTCGCGACGATGATCAACGCGAAAGCAGAGAGCACATACCACGCGGCCATGCGCAGGGCAATCGACGGCGGCCGCTGCCTAGCACCCCGTCCGACCACACTGCTCTCAGCTGCGCTTTTCGAGGACATATCCGACGCCACGCACCGTATGGATGAGCTTCACCTCGAACGGTTCGTCCACCTTCGATCGCAGCCGCCGCATGTGGACTTCGACGAGATTGGAATCGCTATCGAAGTTGATGTCCCACACCTGCTCGGCGATCAGCGTACGCGAGAGGACCTCACCGCAACGCTGCAGTAGAAAGGACAGCAGCTGGAATTCCTTGGGCGTGAGGTCCAGGGTGCGACCGGCCCGTTCCGCCCGATGGCGGGCAAGATCGACTTCGAGGTCCGCCAGCCGCAGCACCGTCGATTGCCTGACGGGCCCACGACGCAACAGCGATCGGATTCGTGCCAGGAGCTCCGAGAACGCAAAGGGCTTCACGAGGTAATCGTCCGCACCGAGTTCGAAACCCTTTACGCGGTCGCGGACCGCATCGCGGGCCGTAAGGAACAGCACCGGCGTTTCGATCCCGCGACGCCGTAATTCAGTCACGACATTCCAGCCGTCCCGGCCGGGCAGTAGCACATCGAGAACGATCACGTCATAGGGCTGTGTTTTCGCGAGATTGCTGCCGTCTTCTCCGGTTTCGGCGACATCAACGACGAAACCGTTCTCTTCGAGCCCTCGCTTAAGGTAGGCGGAAGTTTTGGGCTCGTCTTCGACGACCAGAATTTTCATGACATCAGGGCGGACGGGGATACTGTCTCAGCTCAGGAAATTCCACGGTTGCCGTTTGACCCAGATCACTTGAGCCGATGGCACCGTTTCTGTATCGATGTATGTTTGGCTACGCGCTGATAACGTCATATCCGGCATCCGATGTATCACGCATGATGCAGGCGTGGTGGAAGTGTGATGAGAATCCAAGTTGGCCCGCTGACACGGATTACGTCGGGCGGGCACGCGCACTGATCGCTAGGCCGCCAACGTACTGAGTGCTGACGCAACATCGCACGCGGCGGTCGTCGCGTTTCACCGCGTATCGTCAGCGCTTGGGGGAACCTTCGGCGCATGACGCAGATACCTAACCATATCTCTCGGCTTTGACGACGCTGCACGCTCATGCAAGAACACCCGGGCGGTGCGCAGACTTCCCACCTTTTCCGCAACAGCTGCTGCGATAAACTGGTTCAGGGAAACGCCGTCGCTTGCCGCAAGCTCGGCGGCCGCCTTTTTGATGGAGGTCGGCAACTTCAAGGGATACGTGCTCTTGCTCATGGCTCGATATTTTTCAGTAGAACTCCCGGTGTCACTATCGCCACGTGCAGTTCTCGAAAAGCCAGCGCGAAATCCTTGGTGTTGTGCGTGACAATCGCCTCGGCGTGACCATTCACGGCACATTCGAGAACCAGCTCATCGTCTGGATCGGCAAGCAGCGGCCGCCATATGAAGTGGACGTCGACAGGTTCAGCGGTACTCGCAAAGGCCGCCAGGAATCGCATGTCGTCCGGTTCGCTCGTACCCGTCGCGAGGCGTTGCTCAGGGCGCTTCAGAACCTCCTCATATTCGAGGAATAGCGCGGTCGTCACTAGGGGAATCACACGTTGTCCTGCGACCAGCTCCAGCAACCGGTTGCTCGCCCCGAGGCGACTGAGCAGACCCGCCGCGACCACAGAGCTGTCCAGAACGACGCGCCGCAGCGCCATATGTCACATCCTATACCATGTGACATTACGGGTGGATTCGAACGATGGTTAATGGAAAGTTACGGCACAACCACCGGATTTGCGCGGCACAGTCCGATTGAAAGTCGTTTAAATTCAGAGAGTTGTATGGTGGCCAGGGGCGGAATCGAACCACCGACACGCGGATTTTCAGCCGCATACCGGCTATACAGGGGCTTTTAAATCAATCAGTTGCAGCGCTTGCCGAGCCCCAAACCCGCCTATCCCCGGCACATTCCTGGCACACCCAATCCCAACTCGGCACATTCCTGGCACACTGCCCCCATTCGCGTCCTGGATGGGGTCAGGGCCTCTTGGCGACCGTCTTACCCTAGTTCGCACGGCAGGACGTCGCGGCATTTTACGCCTGAGGGCCTCATGTCGCAGTTTCGAATGTTTCGATTGTTTCGTTCAGATGGATGTACAATGCGCTAAACCAGATAGCAGGCAGACGACCATGAGTGAGGCAGCAGTCAAACAGCCATCGACCACGCCTCTGCGGGCGGACCTGGTGGTCCCCAGCGCAAGCGATGCCGAACTGGCCAAGAGCAGCAGCCGCCTGCTGGCCGCGATCGTGGGCAAGGGAGATTCGGCCCGTCTCGTCCTGCACGGCGACCATGATCAGCCGCTATCGATCCCCGTGCCAGCGCTGCGGATGCTGGTAGAGATCCTCTCGCAGATGGCCCAGGGGAATGCGGTCAGCATCGTCCCGTATCACGCCGAGCTCACGACGCAGGAGGCCGCCGATTTTCTCAACGTGTCCCGGCCATTCCTGGTGAAGCTCGTGGAAGCGGGGCAAATTCCTTTCCGCAGGGTCGGGACCCACCGACGTGTCGCCTTCAGCGAGCTGCTGAAGTATCGGGAGCGCACGTCGACCGAAACCCGGCAAGCGGCGGCCGAACTGACGACGCTGTCGCAAGAGCTCGGCTTGGGCTACTGATCGCCCATGGCGACGTTCGGGGCCGTATACGATGCCTGCGTGCTCTATCCGGCCCCCATCCGGGATCTTCTGATCCGCCTTGCCAGGACCGGCTTATTCCGGGCTCACTGGACCCATCACATTCACGAAGAATGGATGAGGGCGCTGAAGCGTCAGCGACCGGACATCGACGAGGAGAAATTAGATCGGCTTCGCAGGATGATGGATTCCGCCGTCCCTGACTGCCTGGTCACGGGGTACGAGCCACTGATCGAGAATTTGCGCCTCCCGGACGCCGATGACCGCCACGTACTTGCGGCGGCGATCAAAAGCGGCGCAGCCGTCATCGTGACGACAAACCTCAAAGATTTTCCAGCCGACGCGCTCAGCGAGTTCGATATCGAGGCCCAGCACCCCGACGAATTCGTCCGCCACCTCTGTGACCTCGGCATGGGCGCGGTGCTGAGGGTCGTGCAGGAGCAGCGCCAGGATTTGAAATCACCTCCCAAGACGCCCGAGGAATTGCTGGAGACTTTTCTGGCAAACGGATTGCCCGAGACCGTATCGGCCCTGCGTCCGTTCTTGGCGTCCCTCTGAAAAAAAACCGCCATTCGTTTGACGGACCAAGCGTCTCCACATGCGGCCTTCAGTCGCGGTCGCACGGGGACTGTGTATCAGGCGCGCGCCGGTGAGGGACGGTTGCCGCGCGCGCGTCACCGTCCTCGAGCATTGCCTCAATGTAGGTAGCGACCTCGGCTTCGCTTCGCAGATGTTCCGCCGCTCGGAACGGGCGGCTTGGACTTGCGGGCTTTGTAGTCTTTCCAGTACGCATGTGCTTGCTCAATATCTTTGGCTTGGGTTCGCTTGTCGCCACCACATAGGAGCAGGATGAGCGCCTTGCCGTCCTGCGCGTAATACACGCGGTAGCCGGGACCATAGTCGATGCGCAGCTCGCAAACGCCCTCGCCGACGCCCTTCCAATTGCCGAGAAGTCCGGCTTTCAGTCGATCGAGCCTCGATACGATGCGCGCACGCGCCCCAGCATCGCGGAGCCCCGCGAGCCATTCAGTTATCGGCGTTCGGCCGCCAGCTCGCTATCGCGAGCACTTTCTGAAGACGATCCGCAACGTCTGCGAGCCACCGGCACAACACCTGATCGAGCGTCAACCGGACATCCGGCGTGTGCGGCTGCGCCTGTTTCCCCTGACGATCATCTATCGGGAGCGGGATTCCATAATTCAGGTGCTCGCAGTGGCACATTACCGCCGCAGTCCGAGGTATTGGTTGGGTCGGGTAACTCGCTCCTCGTCGTAGCGCCGTGATGGTGCTTGATCCTTCGAGTGCGTATTCAAGCGCTTCGCGGATTCCGCGCCGATGTGCGCTTCACCGACGCCGCATTCACCACGGCTGCCTGCCTTTCGGTTTCGAACAGCGTCCTGCTTCGCCCGGCTGTTCGCCTGTCCGAGGGCTGAGAGCAATGCCTCCCCAGCGCATCGCACCGCGACCTCGAGAATCGTCCGCTGAAAGATCAGGTGCATCACGTCAATGCGAGTCGCTGTTGACGACGTAAGGGCTTCTGTGGGATGTTTCGCCCGCATGGCGTAGCCGACGCCGAACTCCGACGGATCCACCCCGCGGGATCCCTCGAATGGAGCAAAGGGGAGCAGACTCCTCCGGTCTGGCTGGTCGTGCGTTTCTTCGCAGCGCAGCCGAGGGCGGGGCCGAGGCAGCGTTGAGCGAGGAGAAGCGATGACTGCCCACCGAGATCTCAAAAGAATCATCCGCGAGCGCCAGCAGAAGACCGGCGAGTCTTATACGGCCGCGCGCATCCACGTGATGCGCGAGCGCGCTGCCGTACTGGGTCAGGACGACCCGGGACCTGCTGCCGAGGAGCCCTTGAGGCTCGATGCGGCGGTGCTGAAAATGAACCAGCGGTCGGTCCGCGTGCGCGTGCTCTCGGAAGCCGGCCAGATCACGTTCCGTTCCCCGGACATGTGGCGGGTCCTGCCGGGACAAGTCGTGACGCTGGTGATCAAGAAGCGCTGGACCTGGAAGGGCGACGCGTACGCGAGCGGTTCGATCGAGAATCCTCGTATCGCCGTCGATCAGCTGGCTCTCGAGCCACTGATTCTGCGCGACGACGGACTCATCGACCTGCGCGCCACTTATGAGCCCTACCGCGGAAAGGACCCGTACGCGCCGCTCTGGCGCAAGCTGACAGCGAAATCACGCCCCAGCTTCATCATGGATCCAATCGCCTGGGGGCAACTCTCCGGCCTCGATGACGAGGAGGAGAATCTCACCTGCGAAGCGGCCGAGCTCGTGCAGGCAGGCCTGAGAGCGGAAGCATACGAGCTGCTCATGGAGGCCTTGGGCACCGATCTTCGTTGTCTCGACGCACACGCGCACCTCGGCAACCTTGAATTCGATCACTCGCCCGAGCGCGCGATCCTCCACTACGAGATCGGACTGCGGATCGGGGAGCTGTGGCTGCCACCGGGTTTCGATGGCGTGCTGCTCTGGGGTCATATCTACAACCGCCCATTTCTCAGATGTCAGCACGGATATGCCCTGTGCCTGTGGCGCCTAGGGCAATTTCGGGAAGCCCAGCAGGCTTTTGAGCGCCTCCTGTCGCTTAACCCGAACGACAATCAAGGCGCGCGATCCTGTTGGGACGACGTTCGCCATGGCCGAGGCTGGGAAGAAGATCAGGATCAAGAAGCCGTGGCTGGCACATGAGCCCGAAGACCCCGCGCGCAGATGCTCATCTGCAGGAATGGATCACGGCACGCCAGCGACACCATCTCTCGCACGCCCATGTGCAAGTGGCTCGCGAGCTCGGCATGAACCCCCGGAAACTCGGCAAGCTCGATAACGCCGACCAGGAGCCCTGGAAGCTGCCGCTGCCCGGCTTCATCGAGGCGCTTTACCGAAAGCGCTTCGGCAAGGATCGCCCCGAAGTGGTGCACTCCATCGAGGAGCGAGCTCGTCATTTGGAGCAGAAGAAGGCTGCCCGGCGCGAGACAAAACGGCTGAGGCGTGAGAAATCGCCCTGATCGACGTCTCGCAGCAGCGGCGTGGCAGGCCGGTAAGCACAGTCGTTGAATGGGAATCGTGAGCTGCATGGTCGCGATCCACTCGCCGATGATCCGCGTTTCGTGCACAGCGTACAGTGCGTACTGAGGTGGCGGGAATCAGGCATCGTGGCATCATGATCGCTTTCGCGGGCGGGCACGCTGATCGGGCTGAATGATGAGCACCACACTCGATGAGATCGCCAAGCTCCTCGGCCGGATCGACACAGGCGGCCGGTTCGCAACGCATACGGCGCGCAGCCCGAAGGATCTGTCTCTTACGGTGGAGGGCGTCGGACAGGTGCCCCTGCCCGTCAGTCCTGCGACGGCTCGGAAGCTGAGCGCAGTCGCCCAGCCCGCGCGCCATGGCTACAAGGACGAGACGCGGCTCGACCGGAGCGTGCGGGACACCTGGGAGATCCCGGCTCAGCGACTTGCGCTCGATGAGCGCCGGTGGGCGAAGACCCTCGCCCCGCAGCTCGAGAGGATCCGACGCGAACTCGGGCTGCCACGCGGGTGCCGCCTGCGGGCCCAGCTTCACAACCTGCTGGTCTACGAGCGCGGGCAGTTCTTCGCCTCGCACCGGGACTCCGAGAAGGCGGACGACATGGTCGGCACGCTGGTAGTGGCCTTGCCGTCCCGATTCACCGGCGGTGAGCTCGTGATCGAGCACATCGGGGAGCAGGTGACGGTGCGCGGCTCGGCGCGGCAGCTGACCTTCGCCGCCTTCTATGCCGATTGTCATCACGAGGTGCGCCCGGTCCGTTCGGGCTACCGCCTCGCCCTCACCTACAACCTCATCGTCGAAGGGACCACCGATGCGGCGGTACCGAAGTCGCTGGGCGAGCTGAGCGCTCGCATCCGCCGTTTCTTCGACACCCCGACGGCATCTTACAGGGGCAGTCGCGAGCTGAGCCCTGCCGACCGCCTGGTCTATCTGCTCGATCATGAGTACACCTCGCACGCGCTCGCGTGGAACCGGCTGAAGAACGCGGATGCGGCGCGCGCCGCCGCCCTGCGGCAGGTCGCGCGGCAGCTCGACTGCGAGATCTTCCTCGCGCTGGCGGATGTGCATGAGACGTGGAACTGCGAAGAGGAATACGACTTCAGGCGCTCCCGCTGGAACCGCTACTACGACAAGGACGAGGAGGCGGAGGAGGAGGAATACGGATCGGATGGGCCGTACGAGCTCACGGACCTGATCGACAGCGACGTCGAGCTGCGGCACTGGGTCGCACCGGAGGGCGGATCCGGCCGCGCGCCCAAGGGCCACATCGCGGTTGCCTACCGCGAGCTGTGCTACACCACGCCGTCGCAGGATTTCGAGCCGTTCGAGACCGAGCACGAGGGCTACACGGGCAATGCCGGCAACACGGTGGACCACTGGTATCACCGCGCCGCCGTGGTGCTGTGGCCGCGAGCGCGCGAGTTCGTGATCCGAGCCAAGACGGACCCGCGCTGGGCGCTGGCTCGAATCGACAAGGCGCTCACTGCCAGGCATACGGACGAAGCCACGGCGCTGGCGCGCCAGCTGCTGCCGTTCTGGGCCGCCTGTGTTCGGCGGGACAACAAGCTGCTCGAGGCGACCGTGAAAGTCGCCGGCTCGCTGGCCGATCCCCGGACGGCCGCCGCGCTCCTGCAACCCTTTTCCCTGTGGGAGCTCAGCGCGCGGTCGGCGCCGCGGCTGGCCGCTCTCGTGGACATCTATGGTCTCGGGTGGTGCCGCGCCCTGCTGCGAGGGTGGACGGCCGAAGACAGGGGCTACGAACCGGACGAGACCCGACTGAAGTGGATGGGCGGGGCGTTGGCTCAGCTCTCCCGGGCGCTCGTCGCGCGAGAATCGGCGGGCCAGTCACTCGCGGCCGAGGTACTCGCGGCGCAATGGACTTGGTTGCGGCAACACTGGAGGGAAGTCCTGAAACGGGAAGGCTCGGAATCGGATCGCGCCAAGGCCCTTCACGGCCTCGCCCGGCCGATGCTGGCGCTGATCGCGAGCTGCGGGTCCGCGCGGCAAACCGCGCTGCACCGGGAACTGATCGATGCGCTGCTGGAGCAATCTGCCGCGACCCTGCCCCTGCAACTCGGCCTGTTGCGAACCGCACATGCGGGTTTTCGCACCGAGGCGCTGCGCGCGCTGGGCCTGAAGCGTATACACCAAAGTTGCGCCCAGGAGCTGGAGGCGCGGCTGCGCGCCCCGGCACGCGCGCGCGATGATTGGTCGATCACGACGCCGCTGCTCTGCTCCTGCAAGCTGTGCGCACAACTGACAAGGTTTCTGCGCGCGGCGGCCGAGCGACGGTTGGAGTGGCCGCTCGCCCAGGCGGAGCGAGCACATGTGCATCAGAAAATCGATCGCTACGGTCTGCCGGTGACCCATGCCACCCGCCGCAAGGGCAGTCCCTTCACGCTGGTGCTGGAGAAGACCACCACGCTGTTCAAGCACGACGCGACGGCTCGTCGAGCCGCGAAGGTAGACCTCCGGTGGCTCGAGACGGCGGCGGGACGCTTCTGAAGTCGGGAAAAGCCGCGAGCGTCACCGGCACCGAGCCGGGCGAGGCGCTCGCCCCGGAATGAGAGAGGTAAAACCCATCGTGTCAGTACCTGCCGCTGGCGTTGGGACGCCGCGTGAGCCGCAAGCGGCGGGCTATTCTTCGCTCGTCCGTTTCATAGCGGTCGTGGGGGGCGCTCTCGAGCGGCCGCGGTGGGAGCGCGCCGCCTATACAGCTGGTTTGCGGTCTGACTCGGGGAATTCGCTGACGCCGGCACAGATCGCAAGGCTCATGGACGCCGGCCTGGCGTGCGGCCACATCGAGGAGGGGCGGAAAGGTCTCCAGTGTGCGCCTGCGCACGCGTTCGCGGCGTTCCGTGAGATGGCGCTCGGCGAGAGAGGTCTGCGGGAATGGCGATCAGCGGCGGTCGCTCTCTTCGATCACCGGTCGGAGCCTGACGCGATTCGAGTGTCGAGTTTCGGGCGACTGGTGGCCATCACGCGCTTTGCGCTATGCGCCGGGCTTCACGAGCAGGATCGACGCGAGCTGCTCACTCGGCACCGGCCATTCGATCCCGCCGCGGTGTACTTCACCGCATTTGGAGATCCTTTCGACGCTCGGGTCGCCGATCTGATTCCAGCGGCGCACCGGGAGGCTGTGGCTGAGGCGGTGTTGCTGCATCTGCTGAGGAGACCGAACGCCTCGGCGCCGGCAGCGCTGGCCTGGGCGCTCGACCTCGTCTCGCAGACGCACGCGGCGCCGGAGGCTTCAGGTACGCTGAGATACGGCCTCTGCGAGCACCTGTTATGGCAGGGGCGAGCGCAGGAGCTTGGCACGATCTTGGGCGCGGACGCGAGTGCGCGAGCCGTGGCGCTGCAGGGCGCTACCGCCGTGCTCGGCGCCGATCCCCGCCGTGCCATCGAGTTGTATGCGCGGGCCGAGCGGCTGCTGATCGAGGAGGCTCGAGCCCGCGCGGGAAGCCGGCTGCGGGGCGCCAAGCTCATCATCCCGAGACTGCCGCCATCGCTCGCATTTCTGCGCGTCGCAGCGCTCGCCGTCGTCGACGAGCTGCAAACCGTCGAGGCCGCGCAGCTCCTGTGTCTCAAGGAGACCCGCGCTGCGGAGGGCTCCAGCGTTTGGAATTTCATCCGGGAAGCCGTACGCGCGCGCAGGCACAACAGCCATCCCCCCTGGCACCTGCCTATCACAGACAGCGATGCCATGGCGAACCTGTGCACGCTCATCGCGGTCTCCTGGGCGAGAGTTCCACTGGATGAGGCGCACGAGCGCGTAGCTGCCTCGGACCTGGAGAGGTTCCGGATGGGCGGCTATCAACGTGCCGCACTCGAGATCGACGCGGCTCTGGCGATGGCACAAGGGCGGCGGAAGGACAGCGCTGCACCGGGAGCTGGCGATCCAGATGGCGGCGGACATGGCGGCGAGCTGAGCGCCACGCAACGCGGCACGCTCTCGGCATTCTTCGTGGACGAAGCCCCGTGGGAGCGCGCAGTCGAAGCGCTGGAATCGCTCGTGGGAGAGTCGCGGAACGGGGCTGGCCAAGCGGCCGACACGCGGATCGTCTGGGTCATCGAGACGCCGCCTTCGGGCGCCGTTCGCGTGGAACCGCGCGAACAGAAGCGCGGAGCGCGCGGGTGGAGCGCCGGCAGACCGTTGGGCGCGGCAAGCCATGCCCAGGGCTTTCTCTCCGCCCACGATGAGCGGGTCTTCGAAGCGCTGCAGCACGGCAGGGGTCATTATGATCCGTTCGGCGCTCACGTTCCGCTGGCGGTGGCCGCGCTCGTCGGCCACCCACTCGTCTTCTATGCCGGGGATCTGACCACCCCCGTGGTCCTGACGGCGGGCCTGCCTGAATTGCTGGTGGAAAACCGTGCAGGCGGCGGCGTACGGCTGCACTTGCCGACAGAAATCTATGAAACACTGCACCGCGCCGCTTACCGCCAGATCGAGCACACGCCAGCCGAGCGCCTGGTGCTGCTGCGAGATGGCCCGCATCGGGCGCGCGTGCTGAAGATCACGCGAGCGCATTGCCGCATCGCGGAGCTGATCGGGCCGGGCCTGGACTTTCCATCCCAGGGCGTGGAGGCGCTCAGTCGGACGCTCGCGAACGTGACGCGCCACTTCGAGGTCCACACCGATGTCGAGACAGCCGTCGGGGAAGTTCCCGCCGATCCGACGATCTACGCGGCACTCTCGCCGGCGGGCTCGGGACTGCGAGTGCGATTCCTGGTCAGGCCGCTGGGTGGGCGCGGCCCGTGCTGCACTCCTGGAACCGGGCGCCTGCGCATCGTCGCGGAGATCGATGGTGCGCGCTGCGCCGCGCTCCGCGACCTGTCCAGTGAGCGCAAGCGGCTCGCGCATGTTCTCGAGCCATTGGCGTTGCCGGAAACCGGCGCGTCAGTCACCGAATGGAGTCTCGAGGACCCTGAGTCGTGCCTCGAGCTCGTGGAGCGTCTGCAATCGCTCGGCGATGCGGTGCGGGTCGAGTGGCCAGCCGGCAAGCCCATTCGAGTCACCCGCACGTACGGCCTTGCGGATCTGAGTCTCAGGATCGGGAGCGACCGGGACTGGTTCGCGGTGTCCGGGAGCCTGTCGCTCGATGACGGAGAGGTGATGCAGATGCGCGCGCTCATCGAGCTGGCGCGCGCGAGCGGCGGGCGCTATCTGCCGCTGGGCGATGCCGGCTTTCTCGCCCTGAGCGAAGACCTGCGGCGCCGGCTGGATGAGTTCGAGGGTCTCGGCGAGCTCGACGGTGAGACGCTCAGATTTCCGGCACTCGCGCTTGCAGCCGTTGCCGATACCCTCGAGGGGCTCGGGCTCGAAGCGGCGCCCGAATGGGCGAGCCGGCTCAGAGCGTTCGAGGAGGCGCAAGCGCTCGAGCTCGATCCGCCCTCGACCCTGCAGGCGCAGCTGCGACCCTACCAACTCGATGGCTTTCGCTGGCTGGCGCGCCTCGCCCACTGCGGCGCGGGGGCCTGTCTTGCCGACGACATGGGGCTCGGCAAGACGGTACAGACGCTTGCGCTTCTCCTACATCGCGCAACCGGAGGCACCGCGCTGGTGCTCGCGCCCACCTCTGTCTGCTCCAACTGGACCGATGAGCTGCGCCGCTTTGCTCCGACGCTCAACGTGCAGATGCTCGGCGGCGCCGATCGGTCGCAGCGGATCGCTGCCGCGGGGGATTTCGATGTCGTCATCTGCTCTTACGGGCTGCTGCCCCAGGTGCTCGAAGACCTGAGAGCTCGTCGGTGGCACACGCTGGTACTGGATGAGGCGCAGGCGGTCAAGAACTACTCGACCCGCCGCGCACAGGCGGTTCTCGAGCTCGAGGCGGATTTTCGGGTCGCCACCACCGGTACCCCGGTCGAGAACCGCCTGGACGAGCTCTGGATGCTGTTTCGATTTCTCAACCCGGGACTTCTCGGATCGCGCGAGCGTTTCAACGAGCGGTTTGCGGTGCCGATCGAGCGCCGAGCGGACGCGAAGGCTCGCGGCCGCCTGCAGAGGCTGATCGCGCCTTTCGTACTGCGGCGGACCAAGGCTTCCGTGTTGAGCGAGCTGCCGGAGCGCACCGAAATCGTGCTCACACTCGATCCATCGCAAGCGGAGCGCGCCTTCCATGATGCGTTGCGCCAGAGCGCGCTCGCGGCGGTCGGCGATGAGACCTTGAGCCCCGGAAAGCGCCGCTTCCAGGTGCTCACCGAGCTGATGCGGCTGCGCCGGGCGTGTTGCGATCCGCAGCTCGTCGCGCCCGAGACTGCAATGCCCGGCTGCAAGCTCGAGGCCTTCGCAACGCTCGCTCAGGAGCTCGCCGCCGGCGGCCACAAGGCCCTGGTCTTCAGCCAGTTCGTCGATTACCTGCGACTCTTGCGCACGCGGCTCGATGCGCTCGCAGCGAGCTATCAATATCTCGACGGCAGCACCCCGGCGGACGAGCGCGCCCGCGGCGTGCGCGCGTTTCAAGCCGGCGAAGGCGATTTTTTCCTCATCAGCCTGCGTGCCGGTGGCTTCGGCCTCAATCTCACCGCCGCCGACTATGTCGTCATCTGCGACCCGTGGTGGAATCCCGCCGTGGAAGACCAGGCCGTGGGCCGAGCCCACCGCATGGGCCAACGGCGGCCCGTCACGGTCTATCGGCTGGTGGTTCACGGCTCGATTGAGGAGCGGATCATGGACCTGCACCGCGACAAGCGCGCCCTAGCCGAAGGACTCTTCAGCGGCGAGGGCTTTGGCCAGTCCCTCTCGATCGAGGAGCTCACGAGCCTCTTGCGGGAGGACGGTTGAGCCGACGAGACCGCCGGGCCTATCGATACTGGATACGGCTCGTGTAACCGTGGCGTATGGCCGCCGCAATAACCGTCCGCGCGAGCTTGGCACGCGCCGCCGGATCGGTCTGCTTGGTACCGTCCTCCTGCATCGCCTTGAAGAGGCGTATCGAAGAAGGGTCGTTGCCCAGCAGGTCCGCGTCGACCGGCAGCATACCCCCGGATTGAAGGGCGAAATCGTCGAAAGTCAGGAGGTGCGCCGCCACACCCATCCCTACCGCGCCAGAGCGCGCCAGATTGCGATCGAGAAGGAGAGTCTGGGTACCGAGCAGCAGATCGCTGATGCGCACGCCGTTCTCCTCGAGAGATTCGACTCTGAAAATCGTATAGAGCGCCGCGCTCATACGTTCCAGCAAAGCGAGCGGAAGCGGGGCCAGCCGCTCCCGGTTCAAGCGCAGGTAAAGCTCCGCGGTGTTGAATCCGCGCGGCCGATAGGAGTAGATCTGATAGTCGGCAAATACCATGCTCTCGGCTTCGTTGTCGAATACAAAGGTCTTTTTGCGCAGCAGACCAAGATGCCGCCCGCACGTGAATAGGTCCTGGCGGGAAAGCAGCTTCAGAATGGCGTGGTGGAGCGGCGGGAGTTGCTCACGAATAGCCGCGAAATCGCTGCATTGGAGTCGTAGGGTGGCTGCGTCAGCTTCGTTCATCGCGGAATTGTCTGCAAAATCGGACGATGGCGCAATTCACCTGGCGCGCGCTGATGTCCAGCATGCCGCGACTCTGGGCACCTGAGGCCAGTCTCTTTCGCCAGCTGCATCGAGCCACGCGCACGAGCAATATCGGCAAGCGCGGCGCGGCGCGTGTCGCCTTCCGACTTCATGTAATCGGCTGCGTCTCAACGCGAGAAGACAGCGCCGAATGGTCGATCAGCGTGATGATGTTGGGGTGCTTTAGCAGTCGGACCGCATAGATCTTTGTGCGAGGCCGCTCGTGCCGTTTAGGATTCACGACTCGTTTGAGCGCATATTTGCCTTCGAGTTGCTCGCTCTCAATAAGTGCAGGCGTTGTCGAGTAACCATCCCCCGGCAAAGCCGGGGGATGGTTACCGGAGACAGGTCGTACCTGACGACCGCCCATGAGTATCTCGGACCGACTGATCGAGACGGCCGGAAAGGATCATCGCGAAGCCCGGACACCGAGCGCCAAGCCGAAAGCCGGGCGCGGGTGGCGGGGGGCCAGCTTGAGGCGAACCATTACATCACCCGAGCGGGCGCGGTGGACGTGCGCGCTGTCGATCCCAGTCGCTTGCGCGTGAGGTACCGGGTCGTCGGCAATTCGGCGGTCACTATACGCACTATATTCAGAACCTAGAAGTTCCTATATTCTGAGAACTGAGCGTGATAGAGTATAGCTATGGAGCAGAATCGCCCATTGCCCGCAGGCCGCGCCCGCTTGTCGACTGTGCTCCGATCCGCCAAGCAGATCGTTTCGGTGAGCGCGGCTGCAGGTGCGCTCAATCTTGGCCGCCGCGAGGCGGCCAAGCTCCTGTCGCGCTGGCGCGAGCAGGGATGGCTTCGGCGGGTCGGCCGCGGGCTCTACGTTCCCGTGCCGCTCGACCTTGCCGGGACCACACAGGTGATAGAGGACCCGTGGGTCCTGGCCCCGGCTCTATTCGGGCTCAGCTACATCGGAGGCTGGACGGCGGCCCATCACTGGGATCTCACCGAGCAGCTCTTCAACGAGACGCTCGTCTTTACAACCCGCCGTGTCACGCATAAGCGCACGACAGCCCAGGGCATCGTTTTTCTCGTCCACCACGCAAGCGATCAGCGTCTCTACGGGCTTAAGACGATCTGGCGAGGCACCACACGAGTCAACATCTCCGACGCTGCGCGCACGCTGATTGACATGCTCGCGATGCCGGATACTGGAGGCGGCATCGATCATGTCGCCGACTGCCTTGCCGCCTACCTGGCGACCCGCGACTTCGATCGCGACCTCCTCATCCGGTACGCGGTTCAGTTCGGCAATGGTGCCGTATTCAAGCGCCTGGGCTTCCTCGCCGATGTACGCGTCCAGGACACGACGCTCGCGGCCGCGTGCCGCAAGCACCTGACGCAAGGCTATGCCCGCCTCGACCCGGACCTGCCCTGCAAACGTCTCGTGACGAGCTGGCGGCTTTGGGTTCCCGAGCGATGGGGCGGAGGCGCCGATGATCGATAAGCGAGAAATACTGGAACAGGCTTCGGCTCTCGGGCTCCTGCCGAACATTGTCGAGAAGGACTACGTACTCGGTTGGATGCTGGCAGGCATCGATGCGCATCCTATCCTTGGCAAGTCCTGGATCTTCAAGGGCGGCACCTGCCTCAAGAAGTGTTACTTTGAAACCTACCGCTTTTCCGAAGACCTCGATTTCACGCTGCGCGACGGGAATCAGCTCACCGATGACTTTCTGCGTAGCGCACTCGCCGAAGTCGTCGCCTGGGTCGCAGATGAATCAGGCCTGTCCATGTCAACGGATCAAATCGGCGTCGATATCTACACAAATCCGCGGGGTCGTACCGCGTGCCAAGGACGTATCGCCTACCGCGGACCCGTCTCGCCGCCCGGTGGCGGCTGGCCAAAGATCAAGCTTGATCTGACCGCCGATGAGAAACTCGTTCTGCCTGAAGCCCGCCGCGAAATCTTCCATCCCTACTCCGACAAGCCAGACGGTGGCATGTGGGTGAACTGCTACGCTTACGAAGAGGCCTTCGGCGAGAAGGTTTGTCGAGCGCTTGGTGAGCGTACGCGACCGCGCGACCTCTACGATGTCGTCAATCTTTATCGGCACGGCGATAGCCGGCCGGCAGCATCCGTTCTGCGCAACTTATTAGAGCAGAAGTGCGCCTACAAAGCGATTGCGGTACCGACGATCGAAGCCCTCGCACCGCACCGCGCGGATGTCGAGGCAATGTGGGAGAACATGCTCGGCCATCAACTCCCCGTGCTGCCACCGGTCGCTGACTTCTGGAACGAGCTCCCTGAAATTTTCGCCTGGATCACCAGCGGGGCGGAAGCACCAAGGCGCGCGCGCATCGAGCCCGGCTCAACTGATATCACGATCCGGAGCCGTGTGCTCCCGATCAGCATCCCGACGTCGGCGCGCTCACCGCTCGAGATCATCAGGTTTGCAGCGGCGAACCGGCTCTGCGTCGATCTGCGTTACGATGGCTCGATCCGTCGCATCGAACCTTACTCGCTACGCCAGTCGAGCGAAGGAAATTACATACTGCACGCCATACGGTCGGACTCTGGCCAGCATCGGTCCTACCGCGTGGACCGGGTTCAAGGGGCCTCCGTAACGAGCCAATCGTTCGCGCCGCGTTACCTGATCGAATTGACGCCCGAGGGTCCTCTTCCGGTGGCGTCCACTTCGTCCAGTGGAGTAGCCGGCCGACTCCGCACCTCTGCTCGGCGGGCGAGTCCGGTCTCCGTCCATCACCAAGGACCTACGCATGTATTCCGCTGCACGGTGTGCAACAGGACGTTTGAGCGGAAATCGATGGACGGAGCATTGAACCCTCATAAGGGCGGAACGGATACCCGTGTCCGGGGCGAGTAGGGGTCTACGTACGAACGACGTATTGAAGCTGGCGCTTTGGAACTCGGCGGCCGCCACAAAATCACTGAGCCTGGTTTCGCTGAATTCTGCGCGAAACTGGCGCGCACTCGTCAGCGGGATTGCGCGAACATAGCCGCGTCAGAACTTGGCGCGCATCGCCCGTCTAGGGCTTGGTGCGCGGCAGCGCGACGATTACAGGAGCACGAACGCAGCGAACCACGAATATTCCACGACAGGGGCGTTATTCCCCCCGGAGTTGACGCTTATGGCTCCAAATCTTTGATTTGGTGGTGGCCAGGGGTGGAATTGAACCACCGACACGCGGATTTTCAGCCGCATATCGGCTACATATGGGCTTATGAATCAATCACTTGCAGCGCTTGCCCGACCCCAATCCAGCCTATCCCAGGCACATTCCTGGCACACCCAATCTCGACGCGGCTCATTCCTGACACACTGCCCCCATTCGCGTCCCGGGTGGAGGCAGGGTGACTTTGCCACGAGTGTATCTTACGCCTTGGCGGCCGGCGCGGGTTCATCTCGGGAAGCCCCAGCGACCTCGCCTTGCGATCGCAGTTCCTTGAACTTTTCGATGAGCCCGTCGAAGAATTTCGGCGGCAACATCCCGTAGTCGATACGTGTGTCGTCCCTCCTGAAAGGGCGCAGATCAAACCCTGGCCACGTGAAGATATTGACCTCTTCCAGGACCACCCAGGATCGCTCGCCGTCAAGCCCCAGATGCTCTTTGACCCGAGGCGGAATTTCGACCGCGACATTCAGGTCGTGGGGTGGTGAATGCGTGATCGGCGCGACGGCGACCTGCTTGCGGCCACCAGGGTCGGGAGCGGGCACATCGACGGCGAGGACGATGGCGCACGGTCTGTCCTTTCGCCCCTCAACCAAGCCTCGTTCCTCTTCCTCCTTCCAGAGGTAAGAGTACGAGATGACGAGGCCGACTTCCGGTTCCGGAAACCCCGCCATGATCGTGGACTGCCTCAGCCCCTTCTATTTCTGACTTTCGTCCAGAAGCGAATTCAGATGGTCGTGCGCCGGACTCATCTTCGACCCCTGAATGGCCTCGGCGACTTCCGCCGGCAGGTCCTTGATCCGGTGCACGCGGCGCTCAAACGCTCGCAAGCGCTGCAGTTCCTCGTACTCGCGCGCAGACACGAAGTACCCGCTCACCCGGCCGTAGCTGGTGATCGCGATCGGCTCGCGCTGCGCCTCTTCCTTGTATCGGCCAAAGGCTTTGGCGAATTCTGTGGCTGTAACCGCACTCATCGCATTACCCGTAATTCACGGAACACGAGTAATATACGGAACTTCCTGGATTCGGTCAAGTCTGCCGTCCAGACGTGCTTCGCACCGCCCGCCGCGCCGCCTGAGGCCGCTCCCGCCGCCATCCTGATCCTTGCCCGGCGCCCTCGCGCACCCCTGGCCTGAGACCGGGCCGCCATCGCCCACAGCCTCGCCGGAACCCCTATGCCGTCACGTCGTCCCCTGCAATGACGGGGATGCCGGGATGCTTACCACCCAGGCACAATTACGGCACACCCAATCTGAGCTCGACACATTCCTGGCACATCACCTCGTCACAGGGGCCGGCATGCACGTTTTGGGCTTGGGAGCACTTGCACAAAACTTAAATAATATTCAAGTTGTGTGTATGCACTCAGACCACGCCACGGAGCCGACTTGGCAGGCACTATACGACGTCGCCGCCGCCCAAGAAGGCCTCTTCACCACCAAGCAAGCCGCGGCCGCCGGCTATTCGCCCCCGCTGCTCGCGCATCACCAGAAGACCGGACGCATCGCTCGGATACGTCGCGGGATCTACCGCCTCGTCCACTTCCCATCCGGCGAGCAAGAAGAGCTCGTCACAGCATGGCTGTGGACTGACTCTCAGGGCGTGCTCTCCCACCAGACGGCGCTTGCACTGCATGGGCTTTCCGATGTTCTGCCCGCCCAGATCCATCTCACGCTGCCCCTGAGCTGGCGTCGCCGACGCTTTCGCGTGCCGCGAGGCTTCGTCCTGCACCACGCTGATATCTCGCCTAGTGAGCGAGCATGGGCCGGCGCGGTGCCGGTGACCTCCGTGCGCAGAACACTCAACGACTGCGCAGTCGCAGGTCTTTCTCCTGATCTGCTCCGCCAAGGCGCCAAACAGGCGCTTGCGCGCGGCCTCGTGACGAGAGCAGAAATGGGCGCGGTGCAGAAAGCACTCAAGGCCTTTGGCGGGCTCAAAGGATGAGTGTGCAGACATACGCCTCACCCCAAGCCTTCAAGCAGGCCCTGGAGCAGCGCCTGAAGACTGCATCCAGCAGCGGCGTCGACTTCGGGCGCCGAAGACAGCTCCTGGTCTTCGATCGATTCTTGGCCCGAGTGATGGCTGTTTTCGGTGACGCGGCTCTATTGAAGGGCGGGCTCGTGCTCGAGCTGCGCTTGGAACGCGCTCGAGCAACCAAGGACATCGATCTGCGGCTGATCGGTTCACCGGATAGCGTACTTGCAGACCTTCGGCAGGCCGGAAGACTGGATCTTAAGGATTTCATGACTTTCGAAGTCACTCCTGACATCGAGCACCCGCAGTTGCAAAACGACGGTATGCGGTACGAAGGCTTCCGATTTCGTACGGAGTGCCGCTTGGCGGGCAAGCTTTATGGTCAACGTTTCGGGGTGGACGTCGCCTTTGGCGATCCCATCCTCGGGGAACCTGAGATCGTCAGCGCCGACGATACCCTTGCATTCGCTGGCGTGGCGCCACCGGTCCTGCGGCTATATCCGATCGAAACGCACCTCGCTGAGAAACTCCACGCGTACACGCTACCGCGTCCTCGGCCCAACACGCGCGTAAAGGACCTTCCGGACATTGCTCTGCTCGGCACCATGCAACCGTTGGACGCAGAACGACTGCGCCTGGCACTGGCGCAAACCTTTGAATTTCGCGGCACTCATGCCGTGCCCTCGTCAGTTCCCGATCCTCCTATCAGATGGTCCACTCCCTACGGGCAGCTGGCCAGGGAGTACGAACTTGCGTGGACGACACTCGAGGAACTGACCACCGCTGTCGCAGCCTTTATCAACCCCGTGCTCGCCGGCAAAAACGGCACTTGGCACCCGGCGAAATGGCAATGGTTCTAAAGAGAGTGTCCCGCCTTGGCACGGTCAGGTCATGACATCTTGCGAGAACTTGAAGCCGCCGGCTCTTCGTTAGCCGCCGCCGAGCGTACGTGCGGCGAACTCAAAGCAAGGATCGCAGCCCTCCAGATGGAACTCGCCGCGATCTCCCCGGTGATCAGTCCCAATCCGGCGCCGCCGCCAGGTAGTCTGACCCCGCAGACCCCTGCCGACAAGGTGAGGTTATTCCAATCCCTATTCCGCGGGCGCGCGGACGTCTTCCCTCTGCGTTTCGTGAGCAAGAAAACTGGCCGCGGCGGCTACGCGCCAGCTTGCTCGAATAAATGGCTCCCCGAACTCTGCCTTCTCAAATCGGGCGGCAAATGCAGCGTAAGGACTCCGTAATCCGCGTGCTTCCCGGTTTCGGCTGAACGGGCGATTCTCTCGGTCGCGGCGCTTTTGCCGCGTACGGAGAGCGCGATGAACGCGAAGCGTGAAGAGCTGACCGAGGGTGAA
>JAKAXA010000029.1 GCA_021816775.1 Pseudomonadota bacterium | reverse complement strand
TCACCATCCCGCATGATGATCGATCCACCCCATCCCCAAGACCGACCGCCGTCCTCGGCAGCCCCAGGCTCACACCTCGCTGGAATCACGCCCCCTGCTCCAGGCTCATACCTCGTTGGACAAGACTAGTTCTTGCAATTCTACGACGAGAGTCGTAGTGTGGCCGACTACGACAGCAGTCGTAATGTGCGCCATGAGGAAATTCCGTCTGCCGTCAGATGACCTGGAGTACGCAGTCCTGGGCGAGCTGTGGCGCCTTGGCGCGGCGACCGTGCGCGAGCTGCACCAGAAGCTCGGCGTGCCGAAGGGCCTGGTCTACACCACGACCGCAAAGGTGGTCGACCGGCTGCGCGAGAAAGGGCTGATTCGACGTCAACGCAAGGGGAAGGCGTTTTGGTACCAACCGCGCATCGTGCGCGAGGCGGTCGAGCGCGCACGGACACGTCACGTCGTCGCCCGTCTGTTGTGCTCCACCCCACGCGCAGCCGTCGC
Source organism: Pseudomonadota bacterium (assembly GCA_021816775.1). Classification (GTDB taxonomy): domain Bacteria; phylum Pseudomonadota; class Gammaproteobacteria; order Steroidobacterales; family Steroidobacteraceae; genus 13-2-20CM-66-19. Next base: position 40,527 of record JAKAXA010000029.1, on the reverse strand, counting down.
CGCGCTCGTCGAAGCGGTCGATTCCTGGGATCCGCATTTGCTCGAGGAACTCGAAAGGGCGGTGGCAGCGCGCCGCAAAGCCAGGAATGAGGCGTGAACGCGGTCTCGCGCTGTTCAGGCTCGCGCGCTGGCCGCGAGCAGCGGATGCGGCGGTATGCTCGAGCCTGGGACCTAGCCGAGGCCACCGGGTTCCCGGCAACCCGCAGCTTGGCCCCGGGGCCGCTTCGCGTGGAGGAAGACGCTTGAGATATGAGCGATTGCGCCGATGGGCCGTCTGTGGGCTTCTGTGCGTGGTGCCGGTGCGCGCCGTGTTTGCCGCGGGAGGCGCGATTGACACGAGTCCGGCGGCACTGCCGCTTGCCGCTGCCATCGCAACCGCGCTGCGCGTCGCGCCGCAAGTGCAACAGGCGGCAGACCTGCGCGCGGCAAGCCAATACGGCGTGCGCGCGAGCGGCGCGCAGCTTCTGCCGCAGCTGTCGGTGGTGGCGGGCCGCTATTGGACACAGGTACGGGGCGGTCGACCGCTTTACGCGGCTGCCAACGGCTCGCGCGAGACCATCGGGCTGCTGGAGCTGTCGCTGCCGCTTTATTCCCCGCAGCTGCGCGCTCTGGCGCGGCTCGCGCGCGACCGCGAGGCCCTCGCTCGCAGTGAGCAGGCCCAGGCGCGGCTGACCGTGGCCGCGCAGGTCGCCGACGCCTGGTATCAGCTCGCCCTCCTGCGTGCCAGCGTGCGGATCTGGGAGAGCACGCTGCGCTCGGTGAATATCCTCTATCGCGGCACGCAGCAGAAATACGCCGTCGGTGCCGCGGCCGTCCTGGATCTGGCCCAGACACGGCTGCTGCGCAACAACGCGCAAAGCGGCCTGCAGCAGTCGCTGGCGCAGCGTCACGCGGCGACACGCACTCTGAACATGCTGCTCGGCCGCCTCCCTTCCGCTCCCCTCGCGTTGCCGGCGCTGCGCCCGCGATCCGAGCCTCTGCCCAGGGAGCCGTTGTGGATCGAGAAAGCCCGCCGAGCGCAGCCGCTGCTGCGCATCGCGGCACGGCAGATCGCCGTCGGACACGCCCAGGCGGGCACTCTGCGCGCCGCGCGTCTTCCAACCATCACCGCGAACGTCGGCTACGGTGTCGATGCACCGATGACGCCGACTTCGCGTGATCTCGGGTGGCAGGTCTTCCTCGGCCTGCGCATGCCGATTTTCAATTTTGGCGCCCAGCGCGACCGCATTGCGGATGCCGACAATCAAGTCGCGGCGCTGCGCGCGGCGCGGCGCGCCATGCTGCTGCAGATTCGCACGACCATCGCCCGTGATTATGGAAACGCTCGGGCGGCCGAACGGGCGTATCGCCAGGCGGTCAGACAGCGGCGCGACGCGCGCTCGGTCTATGACATGACCCGTGACGGCTACAAGGCCGGCACGCTGAATGCCCTCGATCTGGCGCAGGCGGAGAACAGCTGGCTGCAGGCGCGCCTGCAGGCGGCGACGGCGCTGGTGCTGCTGCGCATGGCACGCACCCAGCTGCAGCTCGATGCGGGCGCTTATCCGGGAGAACGGTCACCGACATGAAGGCAACGCGCAACCATTGGCTTCGAGCCCAGGACGCCCGCAGGCTCGTCCTGACGCTATTGCTTCTCGGTGCATCAGGCGCCGCGCTGGCGTCCGTGCCGGTGCAGACCGCACCGGTGCAGCGCTCCTCGTGGCGCAATCTCGTGGACGTCATCGCACGGGTGCGCAGTGTCAACCACGTGACCCTGGGCGCGCCGCTGAGCGGGCGCGTGTGGGAGCCGCGGCGGTCGGTGGGCGAGGTCCGCGCCGGGACGCTCCTCGCACGCATCACCCCGCCTGGGTTGCAGGCGAGCCTGCAGGCCGCGCGGACCCAGCTGCGTCTTGCGCAGATCAATGTGCAGCGCAATCGCGTGCTGTATCACGACGGTGTGGTCTCGCTGCAGACGCTGCAGGGCAGTCGCGCCACGGAAAAGCAGGCGCAGGCGCAGGCGCAGGCGCTGCAGGGGCAGCTCGCCAATCAGGAGATTCGCGCGCCTTTTGCCGGCATTCTGAACTATCAAGTTCCCGCCGGCGCGGTCGTCGGCGCCGGCACGCCGATCGTGACCCTCGACGGCCGCGGGACGCCCTGGATCGAAGCGCTGGTGTCGCCCATGAGCGCAATGCGCCTGACCCGGCGGGGGCCCGTGCGAATCCACTTCGCCGGCTGGTCGGGTGCCGGGCGCATCCACAGCATCGGCCACAGCGCACGGCAGTCCGGCCTGGTTGCGGTGTACGTGACGCCGCCGCCGCGCGCGCCGCTGTTGCCCGGCGAATGGGTGCATCTGCGCTTCGCGCAACGACCGGTACCCGCCTTCGCCGTGCCGCTGCGGGCGGTGGTCATGCAGGGCGCCAACGCAATGGTGTTCTGTGACCGGGGCGGGCGCGCCCAACGCGTGCCGGTCACGGTCCTAGGTACCCGCGGCACCCGCGCATGGATCGACGGACCGCTGCGCAGCGGCGAGCCGGTGGTCGTGCGCGGTGCCGGACGACTCGCCGACGGCACCCCGCTGCTCGTGAAGCCATGATCCGCAGCTACCTGCGATTTCAATGGAACAATCGCTACACGGTGGCGCTGCTCGCCGCCGTGCTGCTGCTGGCGGGCTGGGTCGCCCTCGAGCAGCTGCCGCAGAGCATCTTCCCGCCGGTCGAGTTCCCCAAAGTCGCAGTGCTTGTCCATACCAATGATCTGCCCGTGCGGTACATGCTGCTGGCGGTCACCGAGCCGATGGAGCAGGCCGCCAAGGGCGAGCCCGGAGTCACGCTGGTCCGCTCCCAGACGGGCAACGGACTGACCAAGCTGCACATTTATTTCAGCCCGAAGACCAATCCGGAGACGGCCTATCTGATGCTGCAGGCACGGCTTGCGCACATTCCGCTGCCGCCCGGGGCGACGATGAACGTGCGCCTGATGACGCCCAACATCTACCCGCTCGCCGAGTACGCCCTGGTTTCCAACACGGTGCACAGCTCGGCGATGAAGCCCGTCTTCGCGTTCACGCTGCGCCCGGCCATCCTCTCGGTCCGCGGCGTATACCGGGCCCTGGACACGGGGCGTGGCTGGCCGGAAGTGCACGTCAAGCTCAACCCGCGCCGGCTGGCGCAATATCACCTGAGCGCCGCCGAGGTGGTGGCGGCATTGCGCGCGTACCAGGGCCCGTTCTTCTCCGGAGCGCTGCACGCCTTTCACCAGCAGTTCATCGTGGCGACGACGCCTCGCCCGGTCGATCCGGCGGCCTTGGCCCGTCTCGAGCTGCCCCTCGGCCGGATGAGCGCCGACGGCTCGCGCACCACGCTGCCGCTCGGGGCGCTCGGGTCCGTGCACACCGGCCCGCCGCCGCTGATTCGCACCGCTGCGGTGGTCGGCTATCGCTACGCCCTGATCGTCGACGTCTCGGCGCAACAGGGGGCGAACGAAGTGGGGGTGGCATCGCGCCTGCGTGCCGAGCTTGGGGCCCTCGCCAGGCAGCTGCCCCCGCATGTGCACCTGGTGCGCATCTACGACCTCAGCCGTCTCATTCGCTCCAGTCTTCGCGATGTCTGGATCGCGCTCGGACTGGGCAGCCTGATCGCCTTCCTCGTCGTGTACCTGTTCCTCGGTCGCGGCGACGGCGCACTCGCCACGCTGGTTGTGGTGCCGCTGTCAGTCGCCGCCACCCTGGTCGTGCTCGATGGCCTCGGCATGGGCATCAACATCATGACCCTCGGTGGCATCACCGCCGCCATCGGCGCATTGGTCGATCACGCAATCGTGATCGTGGAGCGGGGGGTGCACGGCCTGGAAGGCGACCCGGCACGGCGCTGGGGCGTTGCGCTGCAGAGAATCGCCGATGTCCTGCCGATGATGACCCTCGCAACGCTGACCTCGTGCGTCATCTTCGTCCCGCTCATCTTCCTCTCCGGAACCATCGGCCTGCTGTTCCGCGGCATGGCCGCAGCGGTGGTCGTTGCGCTCGTGACCTCGCAGCTGATCGCAATCGTGATCACACCGGTGTTTGCGATGTGGGTTGCGCAGCGGCCGCGCCGTGTCCACAGGCTACCTGGAGAGCGCTGGGTGCGCCATTACTTCGGCCGCGTTCTGTTGCGCGGCATGCGCCAACCGTGGCTCGCAGCGCCGGTCATCCTCGTGCTATTGGCCGTTGCTGCGATCGGGGTTTGGCGGCTGCCGACGGCGTTTCTGCCGCATTGGGATGAGGGTATCTTTGTCGTGCCGTATCGCACGCCTCCTGGCACGGGAGTTCGCGAAACGCTTCAGGTCGGGCGGGATCTGATGCGCATCGCGCTGCACAACCCGAATGTCGAGCGCGCCTCCCTGGTGGTCGGTCGCGGGTTCGGAAACTCCTACGCCACGCCCAACAAAGGGGGCATCACGATCCTGCTGAAGCAGCATCGCAGCGAGGGCGTCCGCCAGGTGATGCGCCAGCTGCGCCATCGCTTTCGCTCGCGGGTTCCCGACCTGACCACGCTTGAGACGATGCAGGTGATGATCAATCGCCTGGGCAACTTGTCGGGCTCGCATGCGCCACTGGTCATCGAGCTGTTCGGCGACAGTTCGATCGTGCTGCATGCCACAGGAGAGCGCCTGCTCGGCGCGCTACTCGCAAGTCACGACTTCCACTCGGTCGTGTTCAAGGCCCCGTCCGCGGGACCGGAGTTGCACGTCACGCCGAACACGCTGGCTGCGCTCCAGGGGCTCACCCCCGTGAGCCTGGCTGATCAGCTGCTGACGCGCCACTGGGGCCGGCGTGCCGGATTTCTTCTGCAGGGCGAGCAGATCGTGCCGATACGTGTGGAAGAGCCCGGCTCAGCGGACCGGACGCCGGTGAATTATGCGCAGACGCGCGTGCGCCTGCCGGACGGTCGTCTGGCGCCGCTCTCGCAGGTGGCGCACCTGCGCTTGCAGGGCATCGTTCCGTACGTCACCCATCAGAACCTCGTCCCCTATGCCACCATCAAGCTCAGCCCCGTGGCGGGCGAGGGGCTGTCTGTGGCCGCGCAGCGCGCCGAGCAGCTGATTGCCAAAGCGGGCCTGCCATCGGGGGTCACGAGCGCCATCGGCGGCTACTACCGCGAGCAGCAGAAGAGTTTCAGCCAGATGCTCGTCATTCTCGGCGCGGCGCTGCTGATCCTGCAGGTGCTGCTCGGCTATCAGTTCGGCAGCCAGAAGGCCGCGCTGGTCGCCATCGTGTCCATCGCGCTCGCCGCCTCGGGGACGCTGCTCGCGCTGCTTGCCGCCGGCATCGATCTCGACAGCACCGGGTTTCTCGGCATGCTGCTGGTGTTCGCCATCGCGGTGAACAACGTCGTGCTCATCTTTTCCCGGGCGCAGCAGTTGAGCGGCGGGCGGCCGAGGCCCGCGAGCGTCGCACTCGCAGCGCAGCAGCGGCTGCGCCCGATTCTCATGACCATGCTTGCCGATGTGCTCGGATTCCTGCCGCTCGCATTCGGCATCGGCCGCGGCACCGACCTGCTGCAGCCTCTGGCGATCGCCGTCATGGGCGGGCTGGTGATCGGCACTGCGATGACCCTGTGGCTCGCCCCGGTACTCTATGCGGCTTGGTGGCGTCCCAGTCACGAGCGCACCGGGGAACTCGGCGGCTGAGGCCGACGGGATCCTCCCGGGCCGCAACGCAGGGACGGCTCAGGGCATTGCGCGTCCGAGACCGTCGGGAGGATTGTGCGGTCAACCCCGCCATGCCGCGGGGCATGGGCGCGTGTGGCGAGTCTAGCCTGCGGCGCAAGCATCCTCTCAGTGTGAGCCCGGGTGCTGTACGGCGGTCGAGGCGAGGAACTGCAGCACCGCGGCGTTGAAGAACGACGGATATTCCCACAGCGCGTAGTGCGACGCGAACGGCAAGATCAGCTCGCTGCCGAGGGGAATGCTGCGCGCCATGAATTCCGTGTCGCTGCGTCTGATGATGTCGCGGTCGCCGTCGACGATCCAGACCGGCACCCGGATGGTCTCGAGCCGGGCTCTGGTCAGATGCGGCTGGGTGTCCCACATCCGTTTGATCCGCTGGGCGATCGCCGCAAAATCCTGGGGCGTCGGTGAGCTCTCCTGATAGACACGCCGCGACCAGGCCGCACTCGCTGCATCCACCTGCCGCTGCGCCGCGGACTCGTGGCGCCGAAGCGCGGCGGGGTTCGCATTGGCGCCGTAGGCGAACACGGAAACGACCCGCCGCGGTTCGTGGATGGCCATCTCGAGCCCGATGATTCCCCCATCGCTGTAGCCGACGATGGGCGCCCGCCGGATATGCAGGGCCCGCATCAGGGCGGCCGTGTCGCGTGCCATCAGCCGATAACTCAACGGGGCCGGACTGCAGGTGCTTCGGCCCTGACACCGGCTGTCGAACACGATCGCCCGATAGCCGTGCGCGGCGAGATAGGGCGCCAGATCCCCCCAGTCGTCGGTGGTGTCGAGTCCTCCCTCGATCAGAACCACCGGAGCGCCGGCGCCGAATTGCGCGTACCAGAGTTGCACGCCGTCCACGCCGACGTAGCCGCTCTGCGGTGGCGGCGGCAGCACAGCGGGTCTGGGAAACGGTGGCACGGGCTGCGCGGCTGAGGCTGCGGCCGCTACCGCAAGCAGTGCAACGGCGAGCAGGCGAGGGATGGGCATTGAGGGCTCTTACGGTCCGCGCCGCGGCGAGGTTATTCGAGTTGACCGTGGATGTTCCTATTGGATGGCGGGCAAGTCAAATGCTGGTGCGCTCGAGCGCTCAGCGTTCTCGGGAGGCGCCTCAGCTGTCGCGGCGCGAGGACGCCTGCGTGTCCGGTGTTGCAACACGCCGACATGTGATTGGGTCAGCGACGGTCAGCAGCACGCGTCCTGCGCCGCGACGCCTTCGCGGCCGGCTCGGTCACCCGTTGCCCTCTCGTGCGCAGGCGCTACCCTCACACCAGGGATTGTTGGTGCCGCTGCACTGCCGAAGACGTGCACTTGGAACGGGAGGCGGGGGGCGATGGCGACCGATGTGGAGCAGGGTGGAGCGGATGCGCGAGCACGCCGCAGGCGAGCGCGGGACGCCGCTGCTCGAATCGAGCATGTCATCGTCCTGATGCTGGAGAATGTCGGTTTCGATCACATGCTCGGGCTTGGCGGAGCGGGATCGAACGGCCTGCTCGACTCGGATGGACGCATCGCCCCGTGTACGCGAATGTCGCGCCGGTCGGCGGCCGGATGCTGGAGTTTGCCGCCTCCGCCGGCGCGCAGTATGTCATACCCGTCGAGCAGATCGACCAGCGCGGCTACGGCGGCCCCGGGGCACTCGTTCCCCGATGCCACGGAACAGCTCTAGCGCTGTGCCCTCGCGCCCTGCGCGCGGCAAGTCGTAACAGGCGGCGGTGTTCGGGCGCGCAAGGCCGGAACGAGGCGGCGCACGCCGAAGGGCACTCGGTGAGGGCATTGACCCCGGTCGACCCGACGCCGCGTGCTGCCTTTCAGCCTCATCCTGGCTCCCCTGGCGCACTCCCGCGCGGATGCGACCTGGCCATGGTCGCCCGACCCAAGGCACGGCCCGCGCGCTCAGCCTGTCTCGTCTCCGGCGAGAAATTCGCGCAGCAGCCGCAGCAGCGCCTCGGCCCGGATAGGCTTGCTCAGGATGCGCAGGTGCGGATCGGGGGCAAGGTCGCGGATTGCTGCGGACGTATCGCCCGTGACGAGGACCGATTTCAGCGGCGCGCCGAGCCGCTCGCGCAGCGTCGCGATGAGCTGGGTGCCGGTCTGCGCCGGCCCCAGATGATAATCGGTCATCAGCAGATCGAACCGGGCGCCGTTATGCACGGCCTCGAGCGCCTCTTCGAGCGAGGCGACCGTGATGACCTGATAGCCTTCGACCTTCAGCAGCATCCGGGTCGCATCTCGGACGCTGGGGTCGTCTTCGACGAGCATGATGCAAGGCTTGTCGTTGGCCGTGCTGGACTCGATCCGCCCGCCGGCGGGCTCCTCGGCCTGCGTCGCCGCCGTGCTGGTTTGCGCATTGGCCGACGGAAGGACCAGGGAGAAGATCGAGCCCTTGCCGACCTGCGAGCTCACCTCGAGTTTCAGGCCGAGCAACTGCACGATGCGCTTGACGATTGCAAGGCCGAGGCCATAGCCGTCGCGCGAGGTGTTGGCACCGACGTCGACCTGATAGAACTCGTCATAGATGAGCGGGAGCTGATCGGCAGGAATCCCGACGCCGGTGTCCTCGATGTCGAGCCGCACCAGGGCGCCGTTCACCAGCGGGCAGCGCAGCGTCACGCTCCCGGCGCGCGTGTACTTGATGGCATTCGACACCAGGTTACGCACGACCTGCTCGACCAGCGACGGATCACTGTGCACGTACGCGCTCGCCGCGGCCACCTTGAACGTCAGTCCCTTGCGTGCCGCGATGCTCGCGAACTCGCGGCGCATTTCCTCGAAAATGCGCGCAACCGAAAAGTCGCTGACGTCCGGCTTGATCGCGCCGGATTCGAGCTTGCTGATGTCGAGCAGGGCATTGAGCAGGCGGGACATCGAGCCGATGGCCTGTTCCTGCTGCGCCAGGGCTTCCGTCAGCAGCGGATCGGTGACGGTTCGGCGCAGCGTCCCGTTCAACAGGGCGAGTGCCTGCAGCGGCTGGCGCAGATCGTGGCTCGCCGTGGCGAGAAAGCGGCTCTTGCCCCGATTGGCCCGATCCGCGCTCTCGCGCGCGCGGTCTGCGACTTCGCGTGCCTCCTCGGCCACGGCTCGGGCCGCGATCAGCTCGTTCTGGATGCGCTGCCGGTCGCTCACGTCGCGGATCGCGGCGACCACCAGCATCTCCTCGCCGTCGTCGACCGGACTTAAGCTGATTTCGACCGGGAACTCCGTCGCATCGCGCCGCAGGCCGTAGAGCTCGAGGTTCTGACCCATGGGTCGCACGCGCATATGAGCGGCGTATTCGGCGCGGTGATCGAGGTGACGCGTTCTGAACCGCTCGGGCATGAGCGTCTCGACGGGGAGACCGACGATTTCCTCGCGCGCGTAGCCGAACAGCGCGAATACCTGTCGGTTGACGAAACGAACAATTCCCTCGGCGTCGATGATGATCATCGCATCCGGCGCCGCTTCGAGCGCGCTGCGCGCGAGTTCGGGCGGCGTCAAGCGCATGAGCAGTCTGCTCCCTCTAAATGGTCCGGTCTGATATCAGTTCCGTCCGCGCGGGGCAGGCCGGTGGCGGCGAGACCTGTTCGTGTAGGCGCATGGCTCGTTCGGTTTACCCGTAGGTGCGCCGGCGGGGCTTCGCCGATCCACGCCGCTGAGCAGAATACCGCCCGACGCGATTGAACGCAAATGCGACCTGGACCCATTCTTATATTGCAGTCTTCCCAGGAACAAAAGAGAACGTTGAGGGCTTGCGGCGCAGACACGGCCGCTGGGCCGGCCGGCACCCAAACGATTTCGTCCCGGGCGCCCTCACGGGCGCGGATCGCTCATGCAAGGACTGCGCGCGGCCGGCGGGGCGCGCACCTCGGGCCTGTGACCCAAATTCTGCGATTCGTCAGCCTCTGCAGGCCGTCCGGCGCACGCGGCGTGCCATTTCGCATTTCCGGTCCGTACAACTACGAAGATTAACGGGTTATTGCCGGTGGCAGCATCGAGCGCCTACGCGGATCGAGGTGCGCAGGATCATGAGTTCGGTTGTCTTGGGACTCGGCAACATCCTCCTGACGGACGATGGCGCCGGCGTGCACGCAGCGCAGGCGCTCGCGCAGCGGCTGCCGTCCGCCGGGGGCGTGCGCATCATCGATGCCGGTACGTTGAGCTTTACGCTCCTGCCGTACCTGGAGGATGCGGACAACCTGATCGTGTTCGATGCCGCGCAGTTCGGCGCGTCGCCAGGCACCGTGCGCTGCCTCGAGAGTGAAACGATGGACGCGTTCCTCGTCGACGGCGCACGCAGACGGTCGGTCCACGAGGTCGGGCTCGGCGACCTGCTCGGCATGGCGCGCCTCGAGGATGCACTGCCGGCGCGCCGCGCGCTCATCTGCATACAGGCTGCCGATCTCGGCTGGGGACTCGAGCCGACCGCCCCGGTCCGCGCCGGCGTGCAGGCGGCGGCCGGCGAGGCGCTGCGGCTGCTCGAGCGCTGGCTGTCATGAGCACGCTCGCGCAAATTCCGGTCTGTGTCGAGCCCGTGACCGTCAGTCACGGCGAGGCCACGGTGGGCGGCGGTATCGGTGCGATCCTCACCGAGATCGCCGAGCGGCTCGAACGTCTGGCCCGCACCGGAGAGCCGGGCGCCATCGACCTGCGCAGCCTGCCGATCAGCCCGGCCGATCGCGCGCAACTGCTCCAGGCACTTGGCACGGGCGAAGTCGACGCCCGCGTGCAGGCGAACGGCGAAAGTCGCATCCGCGAGACCGCGGTGCACGGGGTCTGGTGGACGCAACATCGTGATTTGGACGGTGCGCTGCTTGCGAGCCTGATCGAAATCGCCCGGATTCCGGACATCCTCATCGTCGGAGCCGACGATCTTTTGCGCGGAGCGTCGCGGCTGCGCGCGAGTCTCTCGTTCCCATCCGCAGCACAAGGGGAGAGTCCCCATGGCACGACTTGAATTGGAACCCACCATCGGCGAGCTGCTCGACCGTCAGGGCGTGAGCCGGCGCAGCTTCTTCAAGTACTGCACCGCGATGGCCTCGCTCCTCGCCCTGCCGCCGCTCGCGGCGCGAGCGATGGCCGAGCAGTTGCTCGCCGCGCGCCGCCCGTCGGTGATCTATCTGTCCTTCCAGGAGTGCACCGGCTGCTTGGAGTCCCTGACGCGCTCCTTCGCTCCGACCATCGAGAACCTGATTTTCAACGTGGTCTCGCTCGACTACGACGACACGCTGATGGCGGCGGCGGGCGCGCAGGCCGAGCAGGCGCGCGAGCAGGCGATGCGGGCGAACTACGGCAAGTACCTGCTGGTGGTCGACGGCGCGGTGCCGACGGGCGACGGTGGAGTTTACCACTGCGCCGCCGGCCGCACCGGACTCGACATTCTGGCCACCTGCGCCAAGGGCGCTGCGGCCATCGTCTGCGTCGGGACCTGCGCATCATTCGGCGGCCTTCCGTCCGCCGATCCCAATCCGACCGATGCGCGCGCGATTTCCACGCTCGTGCCGGGCAAGCCGGTGGTCAACGTGTCGGGCTGTCCGCCCATTCCCGAGGTGATTGCCGGCACCCTGCTGCAATACGTGACCAGCGGCCGAGTGCCCGATCTCGATGAGCACCTGCGTCCGACGGTGTTCTTCGGCAACAGCATTCATGACCGCTGCTATCGCCGGCCCTTCTACGACCAGGGAAAGTTCGCCAAGACCTTCGACGATGCAGGCGCGCGCAACGGCTGGTGCCTCTATGAGCTCGGCTGCAAGGGGCCGACGACCTATAACGCCTGCGCAACGGTCAAATGGAACAACGCGGTCAGCTTTCCGATCCAATCCGGGCACCCCTGCCTCGGCTGCGCGGAGCCTGACTTCTGGGACCACGGCAGCTTCTACAGCCCGATTCCCTCGCCGCGTTGGGGCAAGGCCGGGGAGGTCAGTCCCGCGCAGGCGGGCGCCATCGCCGCCGGGGCCGCAGTCGCCGGCGCTGCGATCGGCGTCGGCAGCGTGCTCCTCGGGCGGCGTCGCATCGCGCGGCGCCAGCAGGAGCCCAAATCGCAATCCGATAAAGGCAACGAGGAGTAAGTCATGGACCTCGTGGACTTCGCGCGCGGCCCGGCACTGAAGGTCGCATTCGTCATCTTCTTCATCGGCGTCGTCTGGCGCCTCGTCAACGTCCTGCTGCTGCACCATCGGCGCAATCTCAGCGAGCCCAGGCGCGGCGTGGCCGAATCGGTGTTCGGCGGCCTGAAGGCGATGGGCTCACGCTCCTGGCCGCACCCCGAATTCATCAAACGCACCATTACCGGGGAGGCGCTCGGCTATTCCTATCACATCGGTCTGTTCATCGTCATACTGCTGTTCGCGCCGCACATCATCTTCTTCGGCAGCTTCATCGGCGTACGCTGGCCGGCGCTGCCGAACGGCGTGGTGACGATCTTCGCCGTCATTACCGTCACGCTGTTCGTCGCGGTGCTGTTTCGCAGGCTGGCGCACCCGGTGCTGCGCCGACTGTCGAACTTCGATGACTTCTTCAGCTGGTTCGTGGTCGCTCTGCTGCTGGTGACCGGGCTCATGGCAACCGCCCACGTCGGCGCCCCGTATCCGACCATCCTCGGCCTGCACATCCTCAGCTTCGATCTGCTGCTCATCTGGTATCCGTTCGGCAAGCTCATGCACGCCTTCTACATCTTCCCGACGCGGGCGGTGGACGGATACCTACTGACCCGAAAGGGGGCGCCATCGTGAACAGATCATCGGTCGAATTTCACGCCAATCTAGCCGCCGACGAGGTGGCGCTCGGTGAGCGCGAGAGGGTGGCCGGCGCGATGCGGGCCTTCACCCGCGAGATCGGTGCGCTGAGTGCGCTGCGCCTGGAGTCGTGTGTGCACTGCGGCATGTGCGCGGACGCCTGTCACTTCTACATCGCGACCGAGGATCCGCAGTACACGCCGGTGCTCAAGGTCGAGCCGTTCAAACAGGCGTTCAAGCGCGAGGCCGGCGCGTTTGCCCCATTCTTCCGCTGGTTCGCTCTGAAGCGGCGGGTCACGGCCGATGAGCTCGAGCGCTGGCAGCACCTGCTGTTCGACAGCTGCAACATGTGCGGCCGCTGCTCGCTTATCTGTCCGATGGGCATCGACGTCGCCGAGCTCATCGAACAGGCGCGACGCGGACTGTTCGAGGCAGGTCTCGCGCCGAAGGAGCTGTACGAAAAGGCGGCGCACCAGCGCCGCACGGGGCAGCCGGAGGCCTCCAGCGAACCGTACCGGGACAGGCTCCTTGCGATCGGGTGGCAGTTCAAGGTGGAGATGCCCCTCGATAAGCCGCAGGCGGAGGTGATGCTGACCGTGCCGCGCACGGATATCGAGCATTATCCCGCGGCGGTCGCCGCCCTGGCGCGCGTGATGGCGCACCTGAAGGCCGATTGCACCTTTCGCAGCGACGGTCTGATCGCGGAGAACTACGGCTACTACGCCGGTGGCCGCGACTGGCAGCGTGAGATCAGCCTGAGGCTGATCGATCAGGCACTCGCCTGCAAGGCCAAGGTGCTGATCGTCCCGGAGTGCGGCCATGCGTATTCCGCGCTGCGCTGGGAGGCGGCGGAGCTCATCGGCAAGCCGTTGCCCTTCAAGGTGCGCCACGTCACCGAGTTCCTCGCCGAGGCGCTCGCCGACGGACGGCTCAAGCTGCGCTCGGCCGATCTCGGCGTGACCGCGTTCCATGATCCCTGCCAGCTGGTGCGCAAGGGTGGGGTCACGAGCGCCCCGCGGCAGCTGCTGCACGCGATGGGCGTCAAGCCGCGCGAGACCACCCGGCATGTGGGTTTCAATGTCTGCTGCGGCGGCGGCGGCGGGGTGCTCGACATCGAGCGCGCCGCGCCGTTGCGCTACCGGGTCGTCGAGGAGAAGTTTCACGAAATCGACGGCACGGGAGCACGCACCTTTCTCACCAGCTGCTCGGATTGCCGGCGGACATTCGATGACGGCAAGCAGCGCTTCAACTGGCAACAGACGCCGCGCAGTCTCCTCGAGCTCGTGGCTGAACATCTGCAGGGCGGATGAGGGTCGAATCCATGAGTACGCAAACAATTGTGGTCGATCCGATCACCCGGATCGAGGGCCACCTGCGGATCGAGGCGCAGATGAACGGCAATACCATCACGAGCGCCGTGAGCTCCGGAACGATGGTGCGTGGGGTGGAGATCATTCTGCGGAACCGCGATCCGCGCGACGCCTGGGCCTTTGCGCAGCGCATCTGCGGCGTGTGCACGCTGGTGCATGGAATCGCCTCCATCCGCGCGGTCGAGGACGCTCTGCAGTACGAGATTCCGCCGAACGCCAACCTCATCCGCAATCTGATGATCGGCGCGCAGTTCGTGCACGATCACGTCATGCACTTCTACCACCTGCACGCACTCGACTGGGTGGACGTGGTATCGGCGCTGTCGGCGGATCCGAAGGAGACCTCGGCCCTGGCCCAGTCCATCTCCTCCTACCCGAAGTCCTCGCCCGGGTACTTCGCGGACGTGCAGAAGCGGGTCAAGACGCTGGTCGAATCGGGTCAGCTCGGCATCTTCGCCAATGCCTACTGGGGGCATCCCGGGTACAAGCTGCCCCCGGCGGCCAATCTGATGGCGGTGGCGCACTACCTGGAAGCGCTCGCGTGGCAGCGCCGCGCCGCGCAGCTGCACGCGATCTTCGGCGGCAAGAATCCCCACCCCAATTTCGTGGTCGGCGGCAGTCCGGTCGGCATCAGCGTGCACGAGGGCGGCGGCACCGGTACGACCTCGGTCAACACCATCGGGCTTGCCCGTGTGGCCGAGATCATCGGCGAGATGCAGAGTTTCGTCGACCAGGTGTATCTGCCGGACACGCTCGCAATCGCCTCGTTCTACAAGGACTGGCTGACGCCCGGGCATGGCGAGGGCGTGGGCAACTTCCTGTGCTACGGGGATTTCCCGGCGCGCGGCGTGCCCGACCCGAAGCAGATGATGATCCCGCGTGGGGCCATCCTGACGCGCGATCTGAGCCACATTCACGAGGTCGACCTGAGCGCGGAATCGCAGATCAAGGAATACGTTGCGCATTCCTGGTACGACTACACGACCGGAAAGGAGTCCGGTCTGCATCCGTATCAAGGCGAGACGCACCTGCACTACACGGGCCCGACCCCGCCCTACCCGCACGTCAATCCGGCGGCGAGCTATTCGTGGCTCAAATCGCCGCGCTGGAACGGGCATGCGATGGAAGTCGGACCGCTCGCCCGGGTGCTGATGCTCTACGCCAGCGGTGATGAGGCCACCCGTGAACTCGCCGGCAAGGCGCTGGCGCAGCTCAATGTGCCGTTAGAGGCCCTGTTCTCCACGCTCGGCCGCACGGCGGCCCGCACCCTCGAGGCGAAGCTGATCGCCGATGCCATGTCGGGTTGGTATGAGGCGCTGATGACGAACATCCGCGCCGGAGATGTCCGTACGTTCAATGCGCAGCTGTGGGAGCCGAATAGCTGGCCATCACACGCGCAGGGGGTTGGCTTCACGGAAGCACCGCGAGGGGCGCTCGCTCATTGGGTCGTGATCGACGATGGGCGCATCAGCAACTATCAGGCGGTGGTGCCGAGCACGTGGAACGCAGGTCCCCGTGATCCGGTCGGTCAGGAGGGGCCTTACGAGGCGTCCCTCAAGGGACAGCAGCTGGCGGTATTGAGCCAGCCGCTGGAGATCCTGCGCACCATACACAGCTTCGACCCGTGCATCGCCTGTGCGGTGCACCTCAGCGACCCGGACGGCGAGGAGCTGCTGCAGGTGCGGGTCGTTTGAGCGCGCATCCTCCATGCGCGAGGCACAGGGCATGCACGAGCTTGCGGTCTGTCAGGGACTGATGCGCGAGGTGGAGCGGGTCGCACGCGCGGCCGGCGCCGACCGGGTCGTGTCCGTGACGCTGCGCATCGGCCCGCTCTCGGGCGTGGAGCCGCAGCTGCTCGAGAGCGCCTTTCCGCTTGCCACCGCCGGCACGGTCGCGGCGGACTGTCGGCTCCTCATCGAGCGCACCGCCGTGCGCGTGCGCTGCCAGAGCTGCGGGGCAGAGTCGCAGGCGGCGAGCAGCCGCCTGGTCTGCGCCCACTGCGGTCACTGGCGCGTACAGCTGCTGAGCGGCGAGGAGCTGCTGCTGGCGCGTGTGGAGCTGCTGAGGGAATGCAATGCCTGACCCGCTGCCGAGCGCGCCGGGATTCGAGAGGGCGCTGGTGGCCACCATGCGCCGCGAGTGCGCCCGCGCGATGCGCTGCGACTTCACGCAGCGTGAAGCCGCCATTCCGCGCCCACCGGCGGGCTGCCAGCTCTACGTGCACGTGCCGTTCTGCGAATCGCTGTGCCCGTTCTGCTCATTCCATCGAGTGCAGTTCCGGCCGGAAAAGGCACAAGCGTATTTCGAGGCGCTGCGCCGCGAGATTCGCATGTACTATGATCGCGGCTATTGCTTCACCGATGTCTACGTCGGCGGTGGCACACCGACGGTACTGCCGTACGAGCTCGCCAAGACGCTGAGGCTCGTCCGATCGCTCTGGCCCATCCGCTGGGTGTCGGTAGAAACTAATCCCAACCATCTCACCCCCGCGGCCATCGGGATTCTCGAAGACACCGGCGTCAACCGCCTGTCCGTCGGCGTGCAGAGCTTTGACGATGCGCTGCTGAAGGAGATGGGACGGCAGCAGGCCTACGGCAGCGGCGAGCAGATTAGGCAGCGGCTCGCGGCCGCCCGCGGACACTTTCAGACGCTAAACGTCGACATGATCTTCAACTTCCCGAACCAGAGCATCGAGTCTCTGCAGCGGGACATCGCCGCGATCCACGCGCTCGAGATCGATCAAGTGTCGTTCTATCCGCTGATGACAGCGGCCTCGGCGGAGCGTTGCATACGCAAACGCCTCGGAAGCGTCGACCCGGCGCGCCGCTACGCCTACTACCAGCAGGTCCTGAGCGGTATGCGGCCGGCGTACCAGCCCTCCTCGGCATGGTGCTTCTCCCGCATCGGGCCGCGAGAGACACCGCGGCCGATCGATGAATACATCGTGCAGTCGGGCGATTACGTCGGTGTGGGCAGCGGCGCGTTCAGCTACCTCGGTGGCGCTCTGTACTCGACGACCTTCTCACTGCGGCAATACCGCGAGCTGATCGGCGCCGGTCATCCGGCGCTCACGCAATGCAAGGTGCTCACACGCCGCCAGCGCATGCGCTACGACTTTCTGGTCGGGCTGTTCGGTCTGTCGCTGCCCTACACGTACATCGAGGCGAAATACGGCGCGGAATTCTGGTGGAGGATGGCGCCGGAACTCGCCGCCATGCGGCTGATCGGCGCGACGCGTCACGATGCCGATGCGATCCGGCTCACCGATCGCGGCATGTATTGCTGGATGCTGATGATGGCGGAGTTCTTCACCGAAGTGGACCGGTTGCGCACCGCGATGCGGCTGCATATCCGCGATGAGCTGCAGGCGCCGCTGCCGCAGTCAGTCAGGGAGCCGACAGCGGTGTGGGGTCCAGGTAGATTTCATAGTGCGAGACTCTTTCATCGCACATCGTGAAGACGTTGCAGAACGGCGCTGTGACTGTCTTGCCGTCGAGGCGCGTGTAGGTGACTTCGCCGCGGCAGATGAGATGACCGGCGACTTCCCAGAGGTCCGTGACCCGATGCGAGAGCGCAGCGATGCTGGCGAAAAAGCCGTCAAGCGCCTGCACGATCGCCGCGCTGCCGCTGACCGCCGGCGCGCTGCCGTAGCGGAACTGCGCATCGGGCGTGAGGTAGGCCGCGAAGCCGCCGCTGTCTCTCGCATCGATCGTGCCGAAGAGCGCAGCGCACCACTGCCGTCTGTCGGTCATGAGTTGGCTCCCGTGGAAATGACGGGCGGCAGTATGACGCGCGTGGCAGCGCAACTCGCTGCGGAAACTCCGTACTTCGCCGCTCTGAGTGCGACGACTAACATTACACGCTTGCAATGATCGACGAAGGACGGCAGGGCGCCGCATCGCGCGAGGAGACGAGCATGGGCAAGTGCTTCAGGGTCATGGCGATGACCGGTCGATGGGTCGGTGGCCTCGTGCTTCTCTTTGCGGCGCTATCGCTCGGGGCCTGTGCCGGCAGCACCGGCGCGCAGGGACCGGCCGGCGCGACGGGCGGCGCGGGCCCTGCCGGGCCGCCGGGGCCTAGCAGCACCGTCAGTGCGATCGATGTCAGCACGGCGAGCGCGATGACGGCGACCATCACCAAGGTGACGGTCCCGTCCTCGGGGCAGCCGGTGATCGATTTCACCCTCGTCGATCAGAACGGCGTGCCGCTGAGCGGCCTGCCGGCGGCCGACGTGAGCTTTGCGATCGCCAAGCTCGTGCCCGCGGGCGTGCAGCTCGCAGCGTTCCCGGGGCTGCCGGCGCCTGCGCCGCTGCTCGTGCCGCAGTGGCAGTCTTATCTGTATCACATGGTGAGCCCGGCGGCATCCGGTGGCACCTCGGCGACGCCGCTCGTCGGGACGACTCCCGAGCCGCAGGCGACCACCGAGTCGGGTGCCTCGGGTGCGCTGGTCGACAATGGCAACGGCAGCTACCAGTACACGTTCCACAAGGACATCGCCACGGATCCGGTCGTGTCGTACGATCCGACACTCGTTCACCGGGCGGGTCTCGAGATCCGCAATCTCGCGCCGGCCAACAGCCCGGTATACACGTTCATTCCGGCGACCGGTGCGACGACGAACCTGAATGCCAATGACGCGGTGGACCAGGCGGCGTGCATCGCATGCCATCAGCAACTGTCGGCCCATGGCGGGGCGCGAAACAATGTGCAGTACTGCGTGATCTGCCACAACCCGAGTTCGGTGGATCCCTCGAGCGGCAATACGCTCGATTTCACGGTGATGATCCACAAGATTCACATGGGCGATGACCTGCCGTCGGTGCTCGCCGGGACGCATTACTACATTTTCGGCTACCAAGGCGAGATCAGCGACTTCAGCGACGTCGCCTATCCGCAGACCGACGCCAGCGGCAACAATTCGAGCGTCTCGGGGTCCGGAACCCGCTTCTGCACCACTTGTCACACTCCCAATGACCCGAACGCGCCGCAGTCTGGAGCCTACCAGACGGCGATCAGCGCGGCGGCCTGCGGCGCCTGCCACGACAACGTGAATTTCGTCACCGGGCTCAATCACGGCCCGGGCAACCTCGCCGTGACCGACGCAGACTGTGCAACCTGCCACGGTCCGACCGCCACGATCGATAACGGAGCGCTGCAGGTCCTTGCCGCACACACCACGCCGGTCGACGCTGCGGCGGCGAAATTCCAATACAAGATCGTGAGCGTCGCCAACACCGCCCCGGGACAGACGCCGTCGGTGACCCTGGAGGTGCTGGATCCGCAGACCAACAGCGCGTACAACATTCTAGATTCCAGCGGGCCGTTCCAGCAGGCCGAGTCGCGCCTGGTGGTCGATATGGCCTGGCCGACAGCCGATTTCAACAACATCGGCAGCGGCAGCGCGACGGCGAGCGGCGGCACGCCGAATCAGCCCGTGTCGATCAATTTTCAAAGCGGCGTGACCGACAACGGCAACGGCACCTATACCGCGACGGCGGGCACACCGGTGCCGGCCGGCGCGACCGGGTCCGGTTCGATGATGGTCGAGGGACGCGCGGTCGTGCCGCTCGCGAACCTCTCGGGCAGCGGCACGACGGACGTGACGCTCGGAATCGCCGGGGTCAATCAGGACTTCGCGATCACCGACCCGGCGCCGGTGGCGCGCAATCAGATCGTCGACATCACCAAGTGCGACGCCTGTCATCACGTGCTGACTGAGCATGGCGAAAACCGCACCGACGACATCCAGCTGTGCGCCGGCTGCCACAATCCCGATGCCACCGACATCGGTGAGCATCTGGCGACATCGGGCGGCTGCGCGCCCGAGGGCACGGCGGGGGCCAATCCCGAGCAGCCGATCGATTTCAAGGTGTTCATCCACGAGATTCACGCCTCGGGCGCCACCAGTGCGGCCGGTACGCTGCGCTATCCGAACGGCGTCACGATCTGCAGTTTTGGCGCGCGGCCGACGACGTTCCAGGTCGCGTATCCGGGAAACCTCGAGGACTGCAACGCCTGTCACGTGAACAGCTCCTACTACCCGGTGGATGACTCGAAGGTGCAGGGCACCACCGTCGTGTCGGGCAATCGCACCATGCTCACGGACGATGTCGTGATCTCGCCGAACGCGGCGGTGTGCTCGAGCTGCCATACGAGCGTGACCGCCAGGGAGCACATGATCCAGAACGGCGCAAACTTCGACGCCACGAAGACCGCGACGGGGGCGTTGGTGTCGGCAAGCGTCGAGACCTGCGCGTTGTGCCACGGTCCAGGCGGCGTCGCGGACGTCAAGAAGGTGCACGACCTGGCGAGCTTCCCGGATTGAGCCGTGGGTGGCCCGCACATGAGAGCGTTCCCGCTGCGCAGCGCGCTGTTCGCGACGGTGCTGGCAATCGCCTGGGTGGTGGCGGCTCCGGTGGCGCGCGCGACGCAGCAGGCACGCGCGGCTGCCGGCTCGCCGCCGGTCCCGCCCGTGGCGGCCAACAGCCCGGCTGCGCTCGGCTACAGCGCCCAGGG
Organism: Pseudomonadota bacterium; assembly: GCA_021816775.1. GTDB lineage: Bacteria > Pseudomonadota > Gammaproteobacteria > Steroidobacterales > Steroidobacteraceae > 13-2-20CM-66-19. The sequence goes on along the minus strand of JAKAXA010000029.1, from coordinate 20,255 downwards.
CGCCGATACGTGCCTGATGTGCCATCGCATGAACGCGAAGGTGATGGCGATCTTCCGCAGCCCTCATGCGCAGCCGGACAATCCCCACAGTCCGTTCGGTCCCGGGGGGCTGCAGTGCGAGGCCTGCCACGGGCCGGGCGGTGCGCACGTCAAGGCCACGGGCATGAAGCCGGCGGGCATCGTCGTGTTCGGACCACATTCCCCGACGCCAGTGGCCAAGCAGAACGCGATGTGCCTGACGTGTCATCAGGCAACCGTCGGTCACGCGTGGCTCACGAGCGCCCATGCGGCCAATGGCGTGAGCTGTGCCGACTGCCATCACATTCACGGCGCGGCCGATCCGGTGCGGGCGCAGGCCACGCAGTCGAGCGTCTGCGCCCAGTGCCACCAGGCGGTCGTCGCGCAATTCCGCAAGCCCTACCACCATCCAGTGCCCGACGGCACGATGAGCTGCTCCTCCTGCCACGATCCGCACGGCTCGCTCGGGCCGCACATGCTGGTGAAGAACACGGTCAACGGGACCTGCACCCGCTGCCACGCCCGCAAGCGAGGGCCGTTCCTCTGGGAGCACCAGCCCGTGAGCGAGAACTGCCTCGATTGCCATACGCCGCACGGCTCGGTGGTGCCGTCGCTGCTGAGCGAGCAGCCGACGATCCTCTGCCAGCAGTGCCACGATGCCGCCGGCCACCCGTCCGTGCCGTACGGCCCCCAGGGGCTTCCCGGCGGCATGCCCAATCCCTATCTGCTCATCGACGGCTGCGTGAACTGTCATTCGCGCATACACGGATCGAACAGTCCTTCGGGCCAGGCGCTGATGCGCTAGGAGAAATCATGAGTCTGCGCAGACCGGCACAGCGACTGACCCGTCCGTCGCGCGCAGCGCACCGGAAGCGATACGCTCCGATGATCGGCCTCGCTGTCGCGGCCGCGCTGGCCGCGCCGCTCGCGCGCGCCAATCCGCCCCGGCCCGACACCAGTGCCTGGAAGTGCAGGCTGTGCGTGTTTTATACGGGCGCGAAAGCGAAGGTCGAGGCCGGCGCGATCTATGCCGACGGCGCAGACTTCGCCTCGGGCCGCTACAGCGGAATCGATCACAACGGCGCATACCTGCAAGCCGGCGGCAAGGGCCGCTGGCGCACCCGCGAGGGCGCCTACGGCAGCTTCGAGGCGGACCATCTGGGCCTGCCGTCGCGGCACGTCGCGGTCATGGCCGGCCAGGAAGGGCGCTACAGGGTGCAGGTGACCTACCAGGGCCAGCCGTTTCGCCAATACGAGGACACCGAGACGCCCTACCGCAGCGCAGCGGGCGAGGCGCTGGTCCTGCCGGGCGGCTGGGTCACGGCCAACTCGACGCAAGGCATGACCACGCTGCGATCGAGCCTGGAGTCCGTGCGGATCGAGTCCGACCGGCGCACGGTGACGCTGAGCGGCAATTATTTCACCAGCAGCGTCTGGACGCTGTTCGGCACGCTGAGTCACTCGGAGCGGACCGGTACCGGTGCGGCGGGAGCCGGTTTCCTCACCGAGGCTGTGCAGCTGCCCGAGCCCATCGATTACGCAACCAACGACGTGCACGCGGGGGCACTCTGGGCGGACGCCGGTGCGAGCGTGCGCATTGCGTACGAGGGCTCCTGGTTCGATGACAAGATCGATCAGCTCCTCTTTCAAAACCCCTATCAGCCCCTCGTGCCCGGCTCCACTTCCGGCCTGCTATCGCTCGCGCCCGACAACAATCTGCAACAGGCGTCGGTGTCGGGCGAGGTGACGCTGCCGCTCTGGTCCGGCGTGCTGACCTATCTGGCTTCCGTCGGCCGCCTGGCCGAGACCGGGCCGTTCGTCCCGGGCAGCACGCTCACGAGCGACCCGGTGTCGCTCTCCGGCTCGCTCCCCGGCGATATTGGTCTGACGCATTATGCGCTGGCGCTCGCGTTGCGACCTGCGGCGAGGCTCGATCTGCGCGGACGGGCCACCTATGACGGGCACGATGATCATGTGGCGGTGCTCGCGATTCCCTACATCGTGACCGACACGCTGCCGGGCGGCATCGCCGTCACGCCGCGCTACGGAGAGGATCGGGTGCGGCTGACCGGCAGCGCCGATTACCGTCTGCTGCGCTGGGTGCGCTTCGGTGTCGGCGGCAACTACGGCCACACTCATTACGCACCCGGTCAGGTGCTGACCTCGATGAGCGAACTGCGCGCGTGGGGCGAGGCGACCGTGACGCCCATCGCTGCGGTGAGCGTCACGGTCAAGGGTGGCAGTTCCCGGCGCGACGCTTCCCGGTTCAATGCGGCGGCCCTGCCGCCGGGGGAGAATCCATTGCTCCTGGCCTTCGACTACGCGCCGCGGGATCGCGAGTTTCTCCGTGTCCGCGGCACCTGGGCCATCGATGCGAGGTTCGCCTGGTCGCTCCAAGGGTCCGCCGCGACCGACGCATACCGGCGTTCGCAGTTCGGCCTGAGCGACGGGCGCCAGCGCGAGCTGTCATCGACCTTGACCTTCTCGCCCGGCAAGCCCTGGAGCGTGTATCTCGAGGGCAGCTACGAGCATCTCGAGGCCTCCCAGTACGGATTGCAGCTGCCGGCTTCGGTGGCCTGGCAGGAACGTGACGCGGAGTACTTCTGGAGCGCGGGAACGGGCGGGACCTGGACCCTCAGCGCGCGCTGGCACTTCAAGGCCGATTACATCCACGCGCGCTCCCGCAGCGACACCGGCGTGCAGTCGGTCGGGCTCCTGCAGGCTTTTCCGCAGGACGGCACGACGCTCGATACCGTCAAGGTCGACGCCGACTACCGCTGCTCGCCCGCATTGTCGCTGCGGATGCGCTACCAGAGGGATCATTTCGGCTCCAGCGACTGGGCGCTGCAGAGCGTCTATCCCGACACCATCCCGATGCTGCTCGCACTCGGCGCGCAGCCGTACCGTTACACCGTGGACAGCGTCGCGCTCTCGTTCATTTACCGGCTCTGAGGGCAAGTGGGCTCAGCGCACGAACGTTGCGCACAGCACCGCCGCCAACAGCAGCGTCGAGCCGGCCATCTGCAGCGCCAGCGTCGTTTGAATGGAGCGGCTGAGCGCGATCCGATCGGTCGGTTCGCGAATCGCGCGGGCCGCGCGCCAGGCCGCGGGCAACAGCGCGAGAGCCGGCAGCCCGCTCCACCAGGGGATCAACCCGAGGGCGGCCGCCAGCACGAACGCCAGGCAGGCGGCGCCGTGCAGCGCGAGATACAGCGCGCGCGTGGCCGGGATGCCCCACCGCACGACCAATGTCCCCTTGCCGGCGCGGGCATCCGCCTGCCGGTCGGGCACCTCGTTCATCAGCAATATGGCCGCCACCCACAGCCCCACCGGCACGGAGATCAGGAGGCTGCGCGCATCGACCCGGCCGCTCTGCAGCCAGGCCGCTCCGGTGACCGGCAGGACGCCAAACGCGATTGCGATGGCCGTCTCACCGAGACCGCGCGCGACGAGCTGGATGCGCGGCAGCGAGTAAGCCACCGCGAGCGCAACGCCGGTCAGCCCGAAGACGATCACGCCGGGGCCGCGCAGCGCCGCGAGCATCGCTCCGAGGACCGTGGCGATGCCGAGCAGCACCGCGCCGAGGACAGTCATCTCGCGCGCGCTCAGCACACCGTTCTGAATGAACCGAGAGCCGCCGGTGTACGGGAATATCCGCTCCTCGTTGCCCCGATCGGCGCCGGACAGGTCGTCCGCCACGTCGTTGAGGACATTCGCGCCGAGATGCACGCACAGAGTCGCGAGCAGCGCCAGCACGGCGGGCTCCCAGTGGAAGACGCCCGCGGCGCGCAGCCCCCAGGCACTGCCGACCAGCACCGGCGCGAGCGAGGCGGGCGCGAACGCCGGGCGGGTGGCGAGCAGCAGCCGGCGCATGTGCGCCGTCAACGAGCCTCCGCCCAGGGCCGCGACCGTCGGCTCATTCGGTGTGCTGTGGATGGGCGTCGTCATGCGCGCACTCCTCGGGCCGGATGCCGCGGCCCGTTTGGTTGGATTCCAATCCCCGACATTCAGTATATAACTTCATGCGCGGCGCGGGGCAAGAATAGGCAGTAGTACGTATTCGCGCAGCGCGCCCGGGGGAGTGTGATAGTCAGACTCGATGTTACGGAGGTTCCCAGCATGTTCAGACAGTCCATGATCGCGGTCGCCGCCGCGGCCGCGCTCGCCGTGGTCGTGACGGCGAACGCCGCCGATGTCGCCGCCGGCGAGGCTCTCGTCAAGCAGGTGTGCAGCGCTTGTCACGACCCGACGATGTGGAAGGGCAAGAGTCCTGCGCAGATCGATGCGCTGATACACGAGGTCGTGGCGGGCAAAGTGACGCATCCGCAGAAGTTGACGCTGACCGACGCGCAGATGGCGGATATTGCCGCCTACTGGGCGAACGTCGCCAACAAGTAACCGCGCGCGGTGGGAGGCTCGTGCGCCCTCGGGCCTCCCGTTCCCCGCGAGCGCCGGGCTCCCGCAGCGCTCAGCCGGCGAAGATCACGAGCGCGATCAACACCATGCCGGTGATTACCACCGCCATTCCGAACAGCACCGAGATCGTCGTGATGAATCGCGACGGCGGCGGCACGATTGCCTGTTCAAGCCTGCCCTCGCGCACGAGCTCCTCGTACTGCAGCGGGCGCTCTTCCTTGAACCGATCGAGCGGCACCCGGCCGGTCAGTATCGACACGTCGATCGGGAATTTTTCCGGCCGCAGATGGTTGTGGAAGAAGTGGAAGATGAATATGAAGCCGGTCGCGAGCAGCGCTTCCTCGGAATGTACGACGAAGGCGACGTTGAGCGCGATGCCGGGCATGAATCGGGTGAGGAACACCGGCGCGGCGAGCATCAGGCCCGACACGCCGATGATCGCGACGCCCCAGAACACCGCCCAGTAATCGAACTTCTCCCAATACGTCCAGCGGCCCATGCGCGGCCGCGGCCCCAGGTAGAGGAACCAGCGGAAGTTGCGCCAGATGTCGAGGATGTCCTGCCAGGTGGGCACGAGGGAGTCCGGCCCGAGCAGCGCGTAGCGCTGCTTCTGGATGAGCGCGCGGTAGCCCAGATAGAAGACATGGAAGAAGAAATACCCGAAGGTGATGCCGCCGTTGACCAGATGAATGATCCGCATGGTGGCGGCGCCGCCGAAGAACCCCGTGATCGCCTGGGCCCAGGCGGTCTCGGGGTGCATCAGCGCCAGTCCCGTGAGCGAGAGCAGCATGAAGCTCAGGATCACGATCAGGTGGGTGAGACGATCCACCACCGTGAAGCGCTGGATGTGTGGCCCGCCGAAGTGCTTCAGCGGCGGCAGCTCCCCGCGCAGCCTCCCGACCAGGCTGCGCTGCAGCCACAGCAGCGTGTGCAGTCCGAAGAAGCCGAACACCCCGGCCAGCAGCACGACCATGAAATAGTGGGTATAGGTGACCAGGTGCGAGCGCGCCGGATCATCCGGCCGCGGATGCGGGTCGTAGCCGGCGAGCTTGACGTCCGCTCCCGTATGACAGCTGCGGCACGTATCGGGCCGATTGGACGGCGAGACCCGTGACAGCGGATTGCTCGGCGGCAGCGCCAGATGCGGATCGTGACAGTTCACGCAGCGCGGCGCGCCCGGCAAGCCCAGCGCGGCCGCCTGTCCGTGCGGCGTGCTCATGTAGGTCCGATACGCTTCGCGATGGCACCCGGCGCAGGTGTGCGTGATGCCCCGCTGGAATGCACCGCTCGTCACGGGCATCACGTTGTGGGTGCCGTGACAGGTCGTGCAGGTCGGACGGGCGGTCTCGCCCGCGCCGCCGAGCGCGGCGGCATGCGATCCGTGCGCCAGCTCGCGGCCCTGCATCTGATGGCAGCTCGCGCAGGCCACCGGCGCGACTGCCATGGGGTGGGGGACCTGCTTGATGCCGGCGTGGCAGCTCACGCACGAGAGCGAGGCGTGCACGGAATGCGCCAGTACCGCAGGATCGACCTTCGGTGCGCCCATCACGCCGGTGGCGTGACAGGCGAGGCACTGTGCGTTGGTGGGCGCGGCAGCCCCAGTCCCGGGCGCGGCGGGCCAGGCCGGATGCCGCGCGGCGCTGCAGCTCAATAGGGCCGCTGCGGCCAATACCCTCAGCCAGCGCAGTGCGCGGTGCGAATCCGTGCTCATGGAGTGGGCAGCATCCCGGAGGCGGCCGACCGGGTCGATACGTACCAATGCCTAAGGGCCGCGGGCACCTACGTATTCCGGTTGCCCCGCCGCTGCGGCACGGTAGCGCATCGGCCCAGCGCGAGGTTGGCGGCATGTGTCTGGCGGTGCCCGGCAGAATCATCGAAATCCGCGCACAGGATCCCCTGCTGCGCACGGCACGCGTCGACTTCGGCGGCGTGGTCAAGGAGATCAGCCTTGCCTATGCGCCGCAGGCACGCTGCGGCGATTACATCCTCGCGCACGTCGGCTTCGCTCTGACGGTCATTGATGAGGCCGAGGCGGCCCGCACGCTCGAGGCGCTGCGAGAGGTGGCCGATGGTCTGGCCGGCGACTCCGGCGGGCCGTGGGCAAGAGGGACATGAAGCACACGCTGGAATACCGCGACGGGCGCATCGCCCGGCAGCTGGCGGCGCGGATCGCGGCGGAAACGGCCGGCGATGGCGCCGGCTACCGCTTCATGGAATTCTGCGGCGGCCATACGCATGCCATTTCGCGCTACGGTCTGGAGGATCTGCTGCCGCCTTCGGTGCGGCTGATTCACGGCCCGGGATGCCCGGTCTGCGTGCTGCCCGTGGCGCGCATCGACACCGCGATCCGCCTGGTTGAGCGCAGCGGCATCACGCTGTGCACCTACGGCGACCTGATGCGCGTGCCCGGCTCGCGCGGCGTGTCGCTGCTGCGGGCCAAAGCCGGCGGCGCCGATGTGCGCATGATCTACTCCGCCCTCGATGCCATCGCGACCGCGCGCGCCGAGCCGCAGCGGCAGGTGGTGCTCTTTGCGATCGGCTTTGAGACCACAACCCCGCCCACGGCGCTCGCGGTGCGGCTCGCCGCCGAGCTGGGGCTGAAGAACTTCACGGTCTTCTGCAATCACGTGCTCACGCCCGCGGCGATCCAGAACATTCTCGAGAGCCCGGATCTGCGCGAGTTCGGCCGCGTGCGCCTGGACGGGTTCATCGGGCCGGCGCACGTGAGCACCGTGATCGGCAGCGAGCCGTATACGTTCTTTGCCGAGGAGTTCGCCAAGCCCGTGGTGATCGCCGGCTTCGAGCCGCTCGATGTCCTGCAGGCGGTGCTGATGCTGATCCGACAGGTGAACGACGGCCGGCACGAGGTCGAGAATCAGTACGGCCGCGCCGTGCGCCTCGAGGGCAACGAAGGCGCCAAGCGCGACGTCGCGCAGGTGTTCGAGCTGCGCAAGACCTTCGAATGGCGCGGCCTCGGGCAGGTTCCCTACAGCGCGCTGCGCCTGAAGGAGCGCTATGGCGAATTCGACGCCGAGCGACGCTTCGCACTCAGCGACGCGCCGGCGCGCGAGGTGCCGGGCTGCCAGTGCGGCGCTGTGCTGCGCGGGGTGAAGACGCCGCTCGATTGCCGATTGTTCGGCACGGCATGCACGCCCGAGACGCCGATGGGGTCATGCATGGTCTCGCCCGAGGGCGCCTGTTCGGCGTATTGGACCTACAAGCGCTTCCGTGCGAGCCCGCCCCGGGAGACGGCCGCATGAGCCGGCGGGTATTCCCTGCGCTTGACCTGCGCGCCGGCCGTGTGGATCTGTCGCACGGGGCGGGCGGGCGCGCGATGGCGCAGCTGATCGGTCAGCTGTTTCATCCTGCGTTCGACAACGAGTGGCTGCGGCGCGGCAACGATCAGGCGGCATTCGACGTCGACGGCGGCCGGATGGTCATGACTACCGACGGCTACGTCATCTCCCCCCTGTTCTTCCCGGGCGGCGACATCGGCTCGCTCGCGGTGCACGGCACCATCAACGACATCGCCATGGCCGGCGCCTCGCCGCGCTACCTGTCGGCGAGCTTCATTCTCGAGGAGGGCTTCCCGCTCGCTGAGCTCGAGCGCATCGTGCGCAGTATGGGCGAAGCGGCCCGCGCGGCCGGCACGGTGGTGGTCACCGGGGATACCAAGGTGGTCGAGCGCGGCAAGGCCGACGGGGTCTTCATCTGCACCACCGGCATCGGCGTCGTGCCGCAGGGCATCGAGATCTCGGTGGAGCGGGTCCGGCCCGGCGACCAGATCATTCTGTCCGGTTCGCTCGGCGATCACGGTGTCGCGGTGATGTCGCGCCGCCACGATCTTCAGTTCGAGACCGACATTGTGTCCGATTCGGCGCCGTTGCATGAGCTGGTCCGGGATATCGTGGCCGCCGGTGGACCTGCCGTGCATGCGATGCGCGATCCGACGCGCGGCGGGCTTGCCGCCACCCTCAACGAGATCGCCCAGCAGGCGGGCGCGGGGATGCGCATTCGCGAGGCGGCGATTCCCGTCAAGCCCGCGGTGGCCGCCGCCTGCGAGCTGCTCGGACTCGATCCGCTGTGTGTCGCCAACGAAGGCAAGCTGGTCGCGTTCGTCGCACGGGCGGCCGCTGCGGGGGTGCTTGGGGCCATGCGGGCCCATCCGCTCGGACAGGATGCGGCCATCATCGGCGAGGTCGTGGCCGACGCGCAGCGCTTCGTGCAGATGACCACGGACTTCGGGGGTGAGCGCATGGTCGATTGGCTGGCCGGCGAGCAGCTGCCGCGCATCTGTTGAGGCGTCCGATGCGCATTCTGCTGCTCGCGCACAGTTTCAACAGTCTCTCGCAGCGGCTCTACACCGACTTGCGCGAGCGGGGCCATCAGGTGTCGGTCGAGCTCGACATCAACGACACCATCACCCGCGAGGCGGTGGCGCTGTACGAGCCGCACATCGTGCTCGCGCCATTTCTCAAGCGTCCGATACCCCCGGAAGTCTGGCGCGCACGCGTGTGCCTCGTGGTCCACCCGGGCATCGTCGGTGACCGCGGCCCCTCGGCGCTCGACTGGGCGCTGCTCGAGGGTGAGCGCGAGTGGGGCGTCACGGTGCTGCAGGCCGAGGCGCAGATGGACGGCGGGCCGGTGTGGGCGAGCGTCGAGTTCCCGCTGCGCGCGGGCACGAAGTCGAGCCTGTACCGCCGCGAGGTCGCCGATGCGGCGAGCGCGGCGGTGCTGCAGGCTATCGAGCGCATCGAGTCGCGCACCTATACGCCCCGTGCGGCGCGCGGGAGCGATCCGCTCGTGCGCGGACGCGAGCGCCCGGTGTGTCGTCCCGCCGATCGACGTATCGACTGGCAGCACGATGACACTGCCACGGTGCTGCGCAAGATCCGCAGCGCCGACGGTGCACCGGGCGCCCCCGATGAGATCTTTGGCCGTGCCGTTCGGCTGTTTGATGCGCACGATGCGGCGGGCCTGGTCGGCGCGCCAGGCGCTGTGCTCGCCCGTGGCGGCGGTGCGCTCGCACGGGCGACCCGCGACGGGGCGGTCTGGATCGGTCACGTGCGCGAGGAGCGTGCGGAACCGGGAGAATCGCGGCGCGCACTGAAACTGCGGGCCGAGATGGTGTTTTGCGCCGAGAGTGTGCAGCTGCCCGAGCAGCCCGGATACGCGCCGATCCGCTACCGGGAGCGCGACTCCGTGGGAGTGCTGCAGTTCGAGTTCTACAACGGTGCGATGAGCACCACGCAGTGCCGGGCGCTGCGCGCGGCGTACGCGCAGGCACTGAGTCGGCCGACCCGGGTCCTGGTGCTCGCCGGCGGGTCCGACTACTGGTCGAACGGCATTCATCTGGGGATGATCGAGGCGGCCGCGAGCCCGGCCGAGGAGTCCTGGCGCAACATCAATGCGATCGATGATCTGACGGGCGATATCGCCACGACGACCGACCGGCTGGTGGTTGCGGCCATGCGCGGCGGAGCGGGCGCGGGCGGGGTGTTTATGGCGCTCGCCGCCGACGAGGTGTGGGCCGCCGCGGGCATAGTGCTGAACCCGCATTACAAGGACATGGGCAACCTCTTCGGCTCGGAGTACTGGACGTACCTGCTGCCGCGGCGTGTCGGAGCGCAGCACGCCGCGCAGCTGATGCAGCGGCGCCTGCCGATGGGTGTCCCGGAGGCGCGCAGACTCGGGCTCATCGAGCGGACGCTGCCGGCCGCCGGCGGCGAGACGCTCGAGACGATTCTCGCCTGGGCGCTGGAGCTTGCGCGCGACAGCGGATTCGCCGCACGCATCGATGCAAAGCGCCGGCGGCGCGCCGCCGACGAGAGCGCCAAGGCGCTCGAGTCATACCGTACCGAGGAGCTCGAGCGCATGTACCGGAATTTCTACGGATTTGATCCGAGCTATCACGTGGCGCGGTACAACTTCATATACAAGGTGCCGAAATCGCGTACTCCGCTGCATCTGGCGCTGCACCGCGCGCGCCGCGCGCCGCGCGGCCGGGTCGTGTCCGGAGTACTCGGCGACGGCACCGTTCACGAGGAGAGCGGATATGTGTGAGCACTGCGGCTGCGCGATTACGGAGCCGGTTGGCGAGGCGCACGCGCACGGCGCCGGCAGCGTCGAGTCGGTCGAGGTGCTGCGCGATCTGCTCGCGGAGAACGACCGCCTGGCGGCGCACAATCGCGAGCATTTCGATGCGCATGGGGTGTTGGTGATCAACCTCATGTCCTCTCCCGGGGCCGGTAAGACCGCGCTTCTCGAGCGCACCGTGGAGCGGCTCGGCGCGAGGCTGCGGATGGCGGTCATCGAAGGCGACCTCGCCACCGAGAACGATGCGCTGCGAATCCGCGCCAAAGGCGTGCCAGCGGTCCAGATCACCACCGGCAGCGCCTGCCACCTCGATGCCCGCATGGTTCACCACGCGCTCGATGCGCTGCCGCTCGCCGGGCTCGATGTGCTGTTCATCGAGAATGTCGGCAATCTGGTGTGCCCGGCGAGCTTCGATCTCGGGCAGCATCTGGATGTGACCCTACTGTCGGTGCCGGAAGGGGACGACAAGCCGCAGAAGTATCCGGTCATGTTCCGCGCCGCGGACCTGCTGCTCATTACCAAGGCGGATCTGCTGCCGCTGCTGCCGGAGTTCGATCCGGCGCGCGCGGAGTCCAGCCTGCGTGCGCTCTCAAGCGAGGCTGCGGTATTGTCCCTCTCCTGTCGGGCGCCGGGTGGGATCGACGCCTGGTGCGACTGGCTCGAGCGGGTGCGCGGCGAGCATCGCGCAGTGGCAGCCGCCGGGCTTGCGCCGCCGACTGCGCATGCGCCTGCGGGGGAGCATCGTCATCATTCGGGTCTGTGAAGAGCCGCCCTCGGGCGCCGCGCACATCACGCGGCGGCTGCGCCTGGCCGGGCACGTTCAGGGCGTCGGGTTCCGGCCGTTTGTGTACCGACTGGCGCAGGAGTTCGGTCTCGCCGGCACGGTGCGCAATCTTCACGGCGAGGTCGAGATCGTCGCGAGCGGCTCCCGCGCGGCGCTCGATCGCTTCGCGCGGGACCTCATCGGGCGTGCCCCGCCGCTCGCGCGACCGCGGCTGATCGGCGAGGAGTCGGTTGCGCTCGCTGCGGCGAGCGGGTTTTCGATTCTCGAGAGCGCCGCGGCGGGAGCGCCGCGGGTGTTTGTGCCGCCGGATTCATTCACCTGCCCCGACTGCCTGCGGGAGCTCGCCGATCCGCAGAATCGCCGCTACCGCTATCCGTTCATCAACTGTACGCAGTGCGGGCCGCGCTACACGCTGATCGAGGCGCTGCCTTACGATCGCGCCAACACTACGATGTCGACGTTTGCGCTGTGCCCCGATTGTGCCGCGGAGTACGGCGAGGTGGCCGATCGGCGCTTCCACGCCGAGCCGGTCGCCTGTCCGCGCTGCGGACCGTCGGTGTGGCTCGCGGGTGGGGCGCAGGCTGCCGAGGAGCCGGATTTGACGTCCGGGCCGGGAGGATCGGCGAGAGCGATCGGCCATGACGCCGCCGGCGCAGTTCGCGGCGATGCGGCTTTGAGAGGTGCCGTCGAGCTGCTGCTCGCCGGAGCGGTGGTGGCCGTCAAGGGCGTCGGCGGGTACCACCTGTTGTGCGATGCCGCCAATGATGCCGCAGTGGCGCGCCTGCGCGCGCGCAAGCGCCGCCCCGGAAAGCCGCTCGCGGTCATGTACCCGCAGACCGGCGAGGACGGCCTGGCTTCGGTCCGCCGTGATGTTGAGTTGTCCGCCGGCGAGGCGCAGCGGCTGCTCACGCCGGCACGCCCGATCGTTCTGGCGCGCCGGCGCCCCGATGCGCAGCTGTCACAACTGATAGCGCCGCAGCTCGATGAAGTCGGCGTCTTTCTGCCTTACAGTCCCTTGCATCACCTGCTGTTGGGTGATGTCGCACGCCCCCTGGTGGCGACCTCCGGCAACATCAGCGGTGAGCCCGTCATGACCGAGGTCGCGGCCGCCAACGATCGGCTGGGCGGCGTGGCGGATGCCTTCCTGCACCATGATCGGCCGATCGCGCGCCCGGCGGACGATCCGGTGGTGCGTGTTGTGCTCGGTCGGCCGCGCACGCTGCGCATCGGTCGCGGGCTGGGGCCGCTCGAACTGCCGGCGCCGTGGCGGCTCGAGCATCCGGTGCTCGCCACGGGCGGGCAAGAGAAGGTGACCGTGGCACTCGCCTGGGACGACCGTGTCGTGGTCTCCCCGCATATCGGGGATCTCGGCAGCCCGCGCGGTGCGCAGGTGTTCGCTCAGGTCGCCGAGGATCTGCAGCGCCTCTACGGTGTGCGCGCGGCGGAGGTTCTGTGCGACGTGCACCCGGATTATGCGAGCAGCCGCTGGGCGCTGGAATCGGGCTTGCCCGTCGCGAGGATTGCGCACCATCGCGCGCATGCCTCGGCGCTTGCCGGCGAGCATTCTCCCGCCGAGCCGATGCTGGTCTTTACCTGGGACGGAACCGGGCTCGGGGAGGACGGAACGCTTTGGGGCGGCGAGGCATTCCTCGGCACCCCAGGGCAGTGGCGCCGAGTGGCCAGTCTGCGCCCCTTCCGGCTGCCGGGCGGCGAGCGCGCCGCACGCGAGCCGTGGCGCTGCGCGGCCGGTGTCTGCTGGGAAATCGGCCGCTCGCCTGCGGGCGCACCGGCCCAGCCGCTGATGCGCCAAGCCTGGCGTGCGGGCATCAATTCACCGCTCACCAGCGCCGCCGGCCGGTTGTTCGATGCGGCTGCGGCACTGCTCGTCGATGTGCGCGAGACGAGCTACGAGGGCGAGGCGCCCATGCGCCTCGAGGCGCTGGCCCGGCAGTGTCGTGCAGAAGCTCTCGGCGCACTCTCGGGCGCCGCGGCACGCATCTATGAGGACGACACGGGGCTGCTTCGTCTTGACTGGCAGCCACTCATCGAGAGGCTGCTGGCCCCATCAGCCGGTCTCGCGCAAGCCGCGCACGCGTTTCACGCGGGTCTGGCGGGGGGCATCGTGGCCATTGCGCGGGCACTTCGAGCGCGGGGCTTCGAGCGGGTGGGGCTCGCCGGCGGGGTATTCCAGAATGCCCTTCTGACCGAGCTGACGCAGCATGCACTCGCGGCCGAGGGGCTGCGAGTATTCCTCGGCGAGCAGATACCGTGCAACGACGGTGGCCTCAGCTACGGACAGATCATCGAGCACGCAGGCCGCACGGGCGGCGTGGACCGCCGGTGCTGAGCGAGCGGGCAGAACTGTGGCTGCCCTATTGCGCCGAGGAGCTGTTCGACCTGGCGGCGGACTTCGAGCAGTACCCGCGCTACCTGCCCGGCTGGCGATCGGCGCAGATCACGCGGCGCGAAGGCGAGCGGCTGCAGGCTGAGCAGGCCGTGGGTTTCGGTCCGGTGCGCTTGCGGTTTCGCACGACCGCGACGCTGCGGCGGCCGCAGTGGATCGAGGTGAGCTCGGACGACCCCCAGTTCAATCACTTCAGGCTGACGTGGACGTTCGCAGCCGAGGGGACGCGCGCTTGCCGCGTCGGGTTAGGTGTCGAGCTGGAACTGCGCGGGCGACTGCTGCGGCGTGCGCTGGAATCTGTCGCGCCGGGCTCGGTCAACACGGTGCTCGGCGCCTTCGCTGAGCGCGCACAGCAGCTGTTCGGCTCGGCGACGGATCAGGGCGTCACGTGATCGATGCGAATTTCTGCCAGTCCCTCATGCCCGACGCGATAGCTTGTCTGCCCGGACAGATCGCCGCTCTCATCGAGAGGGTTGCCTGACGGTGCAATGCGTGCGATGACCTCGACGCGCTCCCCAACGGTGAAGGCGTGTCCAGGCACCATCGTGTCCTGAGGACGCAACACCACCGTCTGCGGGAAATGACTGCGCAGGCGCTTGACCGCAAGCGGCGGTCCGGGATCGGCCGGATCACGCACAAAGACGTAGAGCGGCGCAGCGGACGGGGCACGGCCGGCGAGCGCCGGCGCCAGCACGAGCCGCACCCTGATCAGCGCCGCGCCGGCGCGAGCCGCGGCCGAGCCGTCGGTGCGCGCGCCGCTCACCGTGCCCGGCGGGAGTTTCCGGTCGATAATCGCGATCTGACTCTCGGCAACGCTCCTGAGGCTCGCCGGGGGATGGCGCGCGAGGAACTGCTGGAACCGTGTCCGGGCGAGCCGCAGCTCGCCCCGGTGCAGTGCGACGACGGCACCGAAGAACAGCGCCTGTGGATCATGGGGCGAATGTGCGAGCGCGCGCTCGACCAGATCGCCGGCGCGGCCGGCGAGTGTGGTCTGATCGCTCAGGATCAACGCCTGCGCCTCCCCGAGCAGCGCCTGGGTGTTGTCCCCGGAGAGCTGCACCGCGCGCGCATAGGCGCGCGCGGCAAGCGGATATTCCTGCAGGACCAGGTAGGAGCGGCCGAGCATCAGCCAGCCCTCGAGATCCTTCGGGTGCGCACCGAGGTGGTGCGCGAGCCGCTCGACCATGGCCTCGGGCGAGTGAGTGCCGGGTGACGGGTGCCACGACCAGTTGCTGAGGGCGGCGTACAGGACCGCCGAGCCCAGCACCAGGACTGCAGTACAGGCGAGAGCTGTCCAGACCGCCGGGGCGAGCGCCGGCCGGGAGCGGAGCATGGGCAGCGCGATCAGCGCGCCCGCGATGAGCACCAGCGCGGCCGCGAGCAGAATAAAAATGTACATCGGCGCTCCTCGGGCGGGATCGGGCCGCCGCGGCGGCTTGGCCGCAACGCCGGCTGGGCGCACCGTGCGCTGTACGCCCCGGCACAAAAGTGAGTTTCATCACCCGGCCCGGGGCGCTCCATACGGGAAACTGCCTATCCGGAGCGCGGCGACCGTTTTGCGACCGCGTGTGTCGTCTCGGAAGGAGGATCATGTGAGGAGTGTGCGACCGAGCAAGCGTCCCAAGCGCGCACCGCCTCCATGTCCGGCATTGTTCGCTCTTGGGGCTCGTTCTCGAGCGCTGATCAGACCATCAGCCGCGTTGGCCCGGCGCGGCGCGCCGGGCCCCTGATCACTCAGCGTCCGCGCGGCGGCCCGTGCGGGCCCCGGCGCGGCTGGAAGCGCGGCGCGGGACGATTCTGGAACCGAGGGGCGGGACGCGCCTGGAAGTGCGGCGCGGGCCGGTATTGGTAATGGGGCGCGGGGCGGGCCTGGAAGTGCGGCGCCGGGCGGTATTGGTACCGGGGTGCCGGCCGGCCCTGGAAGTGCGGCGCCGGGCGGTATTGGTACCGGGGTGCCGGCCGGCCCTGGAAGTGCGGCGCCGGGCGGTATTGATATTGAGGTCCGGGCCGCCGGGCTTGGAAGCGCGGCGCCGGGCGCGTCTGGAATCGCGGGCCGGGCCGGTACGCCGGTCTCTGCCCGTACCGGGACCCGGACCCCGGACGCGGTCCCGGACGATTCGACGGTCGGAAGGCGGTGCGCGGCCCCGCGTTCTGCCGGTTCATGGGTCTCGGTGTCAAGCCGCGGCGCATGAATGGCCCGCCCGCTGCGCGCGCGGCAAACACGCCGGGCCCATGGAATTGGCTGGGCCTGTCCGTGGCGGCGATGGGCGGTCGGCCGTGGTTGAAATTCGCGCGCAGCACGCGATCCCCGCGAGCCATGAAGTCGTGCCGGCGCTGCTCGGGCGTCAGCCCGAAGTGCCGCTCACGAGCTGCGATCAGGTCCATGCGATTAGGGCGCGCAAATATGCCGTCGGGCCCGCCGTTGAAACTGACATGACGGAAGCGTCCGCGGTCGAAGCCAGGGTGGTGCATCGGCCGACGGTAGTACTCGTCGCTGTCGAAGCCCGGTCCCACGCGCATGACGGCACGGTTGTAGAAGAAGATTCCGCCGCGCCAGAAACCGCCGTCGAAACCGTCGCCGTCGTAACCGAAGCCGTAATCGATCCCGCCGTAGAAGCCGACGGTCGGTCCCCAATAGCCGGCGTGCCACAGATACATCCCCCCGTCCCATCCCCAGAAGCCGGGTGTCCACAGCAGTCCGACCTCCGGTGGCAGCGCCCAGGTCCCCGGCACCCAGTAGTAGCCGTA
This sequence comes from Pseudomonadota bacterium, assembly GCA_021816775.1. Lineage (GTDB taxonomy): Bacteria > Pseudomonadota > Gammaproteobacteria > Steroidobacterales > Steroidobacteraceae > 13-2-20CM-66-19. Next base: position 3,789 of record JAKAXA010000029.1, on the reverse strand, counting down.
CGGGCCCCACGCCCAGTAGCCCGGGACCCAGATGTAGCCGGGCTGGGGGCAGGGCGGTTGGACATAAACTGGCAGCGGTGGGGGCGCAACGTCGACCGAAACACCGATATAGACACCCGCCGAGGCGGCCAGCGGCAACGCCGCGAGCACGAGCGCGGGCAGGAAGCGGCCGAGGAAGGGGATGCGCATAGGCTTCTCCGCTGGGTTCTTTATACTCAGGAGACTGGATCGGCGGCACTGAACCGGCGCTGAATTTAGCGCAGCGCCGCACTGGGTCAAATTAAATTCCGGCGCTGATCCAGCCAACGCATGGCCGCCCGGGACGTTGACCGTGCGTGCCACGGAGCAGGGGCGGGGGTGCCAGGTGACGGCTCACTTGATACGATGCCCGCCCCCTGGCAGATCATTCGAGCATCCATGACGGTCGTGACCCGATTCGCACCCAGCCCCACTGGCATGCTGCACCTGGGCGGGGTTCGCACGGCGCTGTACAGCTGGCTCTACGCGCGGCGCATGCGGGGCAGGTTCATCCTGCGCGTGGAGGATACCGACCGGGAGCGCTCGACCGAGGAAGCGGTACGGGTCATTCTCGACGGCATGGCGTGGCTGGGACTGACGCCCGATGAGGGGCCGTATTTCCAGACGCAGCGCTTTGATCGGTACCGTGCCGTGATTGCGCAGATGCTCGCCGCGGGGCAGGCGTATCACTGCTACTGCACCAAGGAGGAACTGGATGCGGTGCGCGCCGAGCAGACCGCCCGCAAGGAGAAGCCCCGCTATCCCGGTACCTGCCGCAACGGGCGCGCGCCGCGCCCCGGTGTGCAGCCGGTCGTGCGCTTCCGCAACCCGACAGACGGTGCCGTGGTGGTCCAGGATCTGGTGCACGGGACGGTGAGCTTCCAGAACGCCGAGCTCGACGATCTGATCATTGCCCGTTCCGACGGCACGCCGACCTACAATTTCTGCGTGGTCGTGGACGACATGGACATGGGTGTCACCCACGTGATCCGCGGCGACGATCATCTGAACAACACACCGCGGCAGATGAACATGCTTCTCGCGCTCGGCGCGACGCTGCCGACCTACGCGCACGTGCCGATGATCCTCGGGCCCGACGGCGCGAAGCTGTCCAAGCGCCACGGCGCGGTGAGCGTGCTGCAGTACGAGGAGGAAGGCTACCTGCCGGATGCGCTGCTGAACTATCTGGTGCGCCTCGGCTGGGCGCACGGCGATCAGGAGGTGTTCACCCGGGAGGAGATGATCGCCGCCTTTGACATCAAGGACGTCAACAAAGCCGCCTCGGCTTTCAACCCCGAGAAGCTCCTGTGGCTCAATCAGCAGCACATGATGCGCGCCGAACCCGCTACTCTCGTGCCGCACCTGCGCGCGCAGTTGCGCCGCATCGGGCTCGACAGCGACGATCAGGCGCTGCTCGAGGGGATTATCCTGGCCCAGCGCGAGCGCGCTAAGACGATGAAGGAGATGGCGCTGAACAGCCGCTTCTTCTTCGTCGATCACGTGCAGATCGATCCCAAGGCGGCCGCCAAGCATCTCGCCGGCACGGGGAAAGAGACTCTGGTGCGTGTGCGCGCGCAGCTCGCCGCGCTTGGCGAGTGGACGTCCGGGAGCATACACGCGGCCCTCGAGGATCTCGCTGCCACGCTCGGGGCAGGGCTCGGCAAGGTGGCGCAGCCGGTTCGCGTGGCCGTCACCGGCACGGCGGTCTCCCCGCCGATCGATGTTACCCTGGCCTTGCTGGGGCGGGGCCGTACCCTCGCACGCATCGACGCGGCGCTCGGTGCGGCCGCCGGCACTTAGAAGCACGGGCTGGCTGATCTCCGGCGGGTTCCCAGCGGCTTGGGCATATTCGCTTGACAGAGCCGCGGCCCTTTCGTACCTTCGCCGCCCACTCCGTGGGGCCATAGCTCAGCTGGGAGAGCGCTTGCATGGCATGCAAGAGGTCGGCGGTTCGATCCCGCCTGGCTCCACCAATAAAATCAATAAGTTATGAAACGGCTAGAACAAGGAAGTATCTAAAAATGGCCACTTTTTGTACCACTTCTCCGAAGGCCGCATTGGCATCCCTGAGGGGCACGAGGGCACAGATAAAGCGGGCTCTCGAGAGCTCCCACTGGGTAGAGCTGGTCGAACCAGGGGCGATCGGTCGAACTCGGACGTACCGCACGGAGGCGGATCGGGCAATTAAGGTAAACTTATTTCCAAACGGCCCGCATCGGAGAGGCAATGAATCGACGCGATTTCGCGCTCATGGCACTCGCAGGGGCGAAGCGGCAGCCCTTCAGTCCAGTGCAGTTGCAGAAGCTGCTTTTCCTGCTCGATCGCAATATCGGGGCGCGGGTGGGGGGCTCTGGATTTAATTTCCAACCGTATCACTACGGGCCGTTCGACCAATCCGTATATACGACCCTGGGGCAACTTGAGCATCAAGGGCTAGCGGAAATCCAGAACCCTGAAGAAGGCGCATGGAGACGGTATCGTCTCACTGAGGCCGGTCAGAGCGAGGGGGAGCGACTCTGGCAGGCCATTGACGGCCGCTTGGTCGAGTACATCGATTCGATCTGCCACTTCGTCCGTTCCCAATCCTTCGCTGGGCTCGTTTCCTCAATTTACCGAGCCTACCCCGACATGAAGGTCAACAGCGTTTTCCAAGAATGACTGTACTCGTCGGCGTGCGATGTAAGGATGGCGTCGTGATTGGTGCGGATAGCGCCGCCACGTTTTCCGCCGGTCAACTGCGCACGATCGAGCAGCCTGTTAAGAAGATCGCGATCATAAGTGGTCGGGTGATCGTGGCTGGGACAGGTGAAATAGGTCTTGGGCAGCGGTTTTGCGACGTTGTCCATAAGGCTCACGACCATAAGGTGTTCCAGGGCGGCCCCCTTGATGTGGTGAGGACACTTACCGCGAATGCGGTGAATGACTTTGGTACGACCAAAGCACAGATGGGGACTTATGGGGCTTTAGTCGCGTTTCCCTCCTCCGGAGGATTCGAGCTCTGCGAATTCGCGACAACGAACTTCCAGCCTGAACTTAAACGTGACATTTGGTATGTCTCCATGGGGTCCGGCCAGCCGATCGCTGATCCTTGCTTGGGCTTCATTCGCCAGGCGTTCTGGGGAGACGACATTCCGCCGTCATTTAAAGATGGCGTTTTTGCCGTGGTCTGGACTCTGTCGCAGGCCATCGCACTGAATCCGGGCGGTATCAATGCCCCAATGCAGGTCGCGACCCTGACGACTCAAAAAGGCTCCGCAGTGGCGCGCCTCCTCGACCCGGGGGAAATCGCTGAGCACGAAGCAGCAGTCGATGGGGCCATCGACGCGCTGCGTGAGTATCGCGGGCAGGTGAGGGGGGAAGGAGCGGTACCGATACCCCCGCCGCCAAGTGGATGAGGGCGAACCTCCCCCGCTTGGCGACTGACAGCAATTCCCACTCTGCCTGGCTCCCGGCCCCGATCGCGCTAGAATCGCCTACGCCGACCTTGAGAGCCGAAGCGCCGCGAGGCCTTGTAGGACTGCCGAAAGGACGGGGGATCATGCTGATACTGACCAGGCGAGTGGGCGAAACCGTGATGATCGGCGATGACGTAACGATCACGGTTCTCGGGGTGAAGGGGAACAAGCTGCGCATCGAGCGCTACGAGACGCTCGCCGAGGCCAAGGATGCGGCGCTGAAGATCTGATTGAACCCCCGGGGTTCTTTCTTCTGACCCGTGACATGTGCCGCACATGCGAGTAAGCTATTGCGCATGGCGAAGATGATCCAGCT
>JAKAXA010000028.1 GCA_021816775.1 Pseudomonadota bacterium | reverse complement strand
CTGCGCCCCCGTCACCCGCTGTCCATGAGATTGGAACGCCGCTGATGCTGTCTGTGAGTACGTTGAGCGAGCTGCTGGAGGCGAACCGGGATTTTCCCGGTGGGATCACCTATCTGGAGGGCGAGCAGGACTCGCGCACGGTGGGGTTTGGGGAGCTGTACGAGCGGGCGGTGGGGATTTTGTATCACCTGCAGCGCCTCGGGGCGCGTCCCGGGGACAAGGTGATTTTGTTTCTCGGGCACAACGAGCAGTTCATCGATGCGTTTTGGGCGGGGATTTTGGGGGGGATCATCCCGGTGCCGGTGGCGCTTGGGATCAGCGATGAGCACCGGCACAAGCTGCTGCGCATTGCGCGGCGGCTGGGGGAGCCGTTTTTGTACACCGAGCGGCGCTCGCTTGAGCGCATTGGGGCGTTTGCGGCCGAGGCGGGCGAGGGGGAGACGTTCGAGCGGCTGCGGCGGCGGGCCTTTGTGGTGGATGATCTGGATGACATTTCGCGGGCCGGCAAGGTGCACCGGGGGGGAGCGGAGGAGGTGGCGTTCATCCAGTTCTCCTCCGGCTCGACCAGCCAGCCCAAGGGGGTGGTGCTGAGGCACAGGAACATTCTGGCCAATGCGCGCGGCGCGAGCGAGGTGTGCCGGTTCAACGAGCGGGACGTGAGCCTCTCGTGGATGCCGCTGACGCACGACATGGGGCTGATTGGCTTTCACCTGGTGATGTTCTGCAACCGGGTGCAGGCGCACCTGATGCCGACGGAGCTGTTCATCCGCCGGCCGCTGCTGTGGCTTGAGCTGGCCAGCGGCATTCGGGCGACGATTCTGTGCTCGCCGAACTTTGGCTACAAGCACTACCTGAAGGTGCTCGGGGAGCGGGCGGTGCCGGGGCTGGATCTCTCGAGCGTGCGGCTGATTTTCAACGGTGCCGAGCCGATTTCGGTGCCGTTGTGCGAGCAGTTTCTCAAGCGGCTCGAGCCGGCGCGGCTCTCGCGCACGGCGATGTACCCGGTGTACGGGCTGGCCGAGGCGAGTCTTGCGGTGAGCTTTCCGCGCCCCGGGGAGGCGCTGCGCACCCTGGGGGTGAACCGCCACCGTCTCAGGGTCGGGGAGCCGATCGAGCGGCTCGAGGCTGCAGCGCCGGATGCGGTGCAGTTTGTCTCGGAAGGCCAGGCGATTCCGTACTGCAGCGTGCGCATTGCCGATGATGAGGACCGGGAGCTGCCCGAGGGGCGGGTGGGGCACGTGCAGATACGCGGGGGGAACGTCACGGCGGGGTACTTCGAGGACCCGGAAGCGAATGCGGCGGCCTTCAGCGCCGATGGGTGGCTGCGCACGGGGGACCTGGGGGTGATCGACGCAGGGGATCTGTACGTGACGGGGCGGGCCAAGGAGATCATCTTCGTCAACGGCCAGAACTACTACCCGCACGACCTGGAGGCGATCGTGCAGTCCGTGGAGGGTCTTGAGCTCGGCAAGGTGGTGGCCGCCGGGGCGCGCAAGGAGGGCGGTGAGGGCGAGGAGCTGGTGCTGTTCGTGCTGCATCGCGGGGGGCTTGAGGAGTTTGTGCCGCTCGCGGGCGCCGCGGCGCGGCGGATCAACGAGCAGACCGGGCTCGAGGTGGCCGAGGTGGTGCCCGTCAAGCGCATCCCCAAGACCACCAGCGGCAAGATCCAGCGCCACCTGCTCGAGCAGAGCTACGCCGCCGGGCAGTTCGATGCCGAGCTCGCCGCGCTGGCGGGGCTGCGCGCTGCGCGCGGGGCGGGGCAGGCTCAGGCGCGCACCGACATCGAGGCGAAGCTCAAGGCGATCTGCGATGCGGCCCTCGGCGCCAAGCGCATCGGGATCGAGGACAACCTGTTCGAGCTCGGCGCGAGCTCGCTGAAGCTGATCGAGATCCACGAGCAGATCGAGCGCCAGTACCCCGGCATGATCGACCTCACCGAGCTGTTCGACTACCCCACCATCGCCGAACTCGCCCGCCACCTCCAGGGCAAGCTCGCCGGCTGAGCGCGCCTCAGCGCGCTTCGAACTCGAGGCGCATCGACAGGTCGACGGCGCGCACGTGCTTGGTCAGCGCGCCGACCGACACGAAGTCGACCCCCGTGGCCGCAATGGCGCGCACGGTCTCGAGACTGACGCTGCCGGAGGCTTCCAGCAGCACGGGGCGGCCACGCGCGCGGTTGCGCGCCACCGCTGCGGCCATGTCCTCGAGCGTGAAGTCATCGAGCATCACGATGTCCGGCCGCGCCTCGAGCGCCTGCTCGAGCTCCCCGAGCGACTCGACCTCCACCTCGATGCGCGCCCCGGCAGCGCTCGCGCGCGCCGCGGCCACCGCCCGCGCGATCGATCCGGCCGCCAGAATGTGGTTCTCTTTGATGAGCACCATGTCGTAGAGCCCCATGCGATGGTTGGCCGCGCCGCCGCAGCGCACGGCGTACTTCTGCGCGCTGCGCAGCCCGGGCAGGGTCTTGCGGGTGTCGAGGACGGTGCAGCCGGTGCCCGCCAAGGCCGCGGCGAAGCGGCTGGCGGCCGTGGCGGTGGCCGAAAGCAGCTGCAGGAAGTTGAGTGCGGTGCGCTCCCCGGTGAGCACGCTGCGGGCCGGACCCTCAACGGTGCACACGAGCATTCCGGGCGTGAGCGTGGCGCCGTCGGCGGCGTTCCAGGTCAGGCGGATCCCGGGGTCGAGCCGCCGGAAGCACGCCTCGACCCAGGCTTGTCCGCATAGCACCGCCGCCTCGCGGCTGACGATCCGGCCGCGCACGCGCTGGGCGAGGGGTACGAGCGCCGCGGTGAGGTCGCCGCTGCCGAGGTCCTCGCGCAGCGCGGCAGCGACCTGCTCGGCGAGGTCTGCGGGCAGGGTGGGGGCGGGGGGGGCTGTGCCGGGCTCGCTCATGGCGGCAGGCTACCACGGGCGGGGTTTGAACCTGGCCGGCGCGGCCTCATAATGGGCATGAATGTCCGAGGCTCTCGCGCTGGCGCCACGCCGTCCCCCTTCTCCCTGCGTCAAGGTCTGCTCGCTGGATGAGCGGGGATACTGTACCGGCTGCCTGCGCACCGTCGAGGAAATCGCCCGCTGGAGCGCGCTCAGCGCCGCGGAGCAATGGCAAGTGATCGCCGCAATCGCGCGGCGCAAAGTGTCTCTGAAGAGGTGAACTGATGGACGTAGTCGAGAGAATCAAGGCCGAGGTCAGCGCGCAACCGGTGGTGCTGTTCATGAAGGGCACGCCGGATTTCCCGCAGTGCGGCTTCTCGGCTCAGACGGTGGCGGCCCTGCGCGCCCTCGGCGCCGAGTTCAAGGCGGTCAATATTTTCGAGGAACCGGAGCTGCGCGAGGCGCTCAAGCGCTATTCCAACTGGCCGACGTACCCGCAGCTGTACGTCAAGGGCGAGCTGCTCGGCGGCTGCGACATCACGCTCGAGATGTATCAGAGCGGCGAGCTGCAGAAAGTGCTCGAGAGCGCCGGGGCGCTCGGCAAGCACAGCTGAGGCGCCTGCCGCCGGCCCTCAGGGATCTTCGGTGGCCTCGGGGTCGCTCGGCTGGGTCTGCCAGCCGAGCGCCTGCGCTCGCGACTGGGCCTCCAGGGCGCTTCCGCGCAGGCGGTTGCACACCAGACAGAACAGCTCCGCGGTGCGCTCGGCGTCGTAGCTCGCCGAATGCGCGCTCGAGGGATCCCAGTCTAGGCCCGCCACCATCACCGCCTTCGCGAGCACGGTCTGGCCGAGGGCCGCGCCCGCCAGCGTCGCGGTGTCGAAGCACGAGAACGGATGAAAGGGATTGCGCTTGATGTCGGCCCGCTTGACCGTGGCGTTGAGAAAGCCCAGGTCGAAGGCGGCGTTGTGGCCGACCAGAATCGCGCGCCGGCAGCCGTAGTCACGCATGGCGTGGCGAATGTCCCGGAAGATCCGCTGCAGCGCATCGCGTTCGGGCAGCGCCGGGCGCAGCGGATGGAACGGATCGATGCCGTTGACCTGCAGCGCCGCCGGCTCGATGCGCGCGCCCTCGAACGGCTTGACGTGATACGAGTGCGTTGCGCCGCGGCGCAGCAGCCCGTCGGCGCCGATGTCGATCATCACCGCGGCGATCTCGAGCAACGCATCCGTGGCGGCGTTGAACCCGCCGGTCTCGACATCGACCACCACCGGGAGAAAGCCGCGGAACCGCCCGGCCATCGGGCCGGGCGGGGCAGGCGCGGGTTCGGCGGCGTGTGTCTCGCTCATGGACGTTCCACCGCCTCGATGCGCCAGCCGATGCGCTCCCCGGCGCGCAGCGCGACGATCTCCCCGGTGCCGAACGGATAGCTCGCCGGCACCTCCCAGGGCGATCTCACCAGCCGCACGCGGCCCTCGTTGCGCGGCAGGCGGTAAAAGTCCGCGCCATGATGGGCGGCGAAGGCCTCCAGGCGCTCGAGCGCGCCGATGGCCTCGAAGGCCTCCGCATACAGCTCGAGCGCCGCATGCGCCGAGAAGATCCCGGCGCAGCCGCAGGCGTTCTCCTTGGCCGAGCGGGCATGCGGGGCGCTGTCCGTGCCGAGAAACAGCCGCGGGCTGCCGCCGCGCACGGCCGCGCACAGCGCCTCGCGGTCGGCCTCCGACTTCAGCACCGGCAGACAATAATGGTGCGGCCGGATGCCCCCGGCGAACAGCGCATTGCGGTTCATCAGCAGATGCTGTGGCGTCACGGTTGCGGCGATCCCCTCGCGGGCGCCGAGGACGAACTCGACCGCCGCCCGCGTGGTGATGTGCTCGAACACCACGCGCAGGCGGGGGAAGCGCTCGAGCACCGGGGCGAGCACGGTGTCGATGAAGCGCGCCTCGCGCTCGAACACATCGATGCGCGGATCGGTCACCTCGCCGTGCACCTGCAGCGCAAGCCCCGTCTCCTGCAGCCGCTCGAGCACGCCGTGGACGCGCCCGATGTCCGTCACCCCAGCGTCCGAGTGGGTGGTCGCCCCGGCCGGGTACAGCTTAAACCCCAGGATGCAGCCGCTCGCGCGGGCGCGCTCGACCTCCCCGGCCGGGGTGTCGTCCGTGAGGTAGAGGCTCATCAGCGGCGTGAAGCGCGCGCCGGCCGGCAGGGCTGCGAGAATGCGCTCGCGGTACGCCAGCGCCTCGGCCGCGGTGCGTACCGGCGGGCGCAGATTCGGCATGATCAGCGCGCGCGCGAAGCGCGCCGCGCTGAAGGGTACGACGGCCGCGAGCGCCTGCCCGTCGCGCACGTGCAGGTGAAAGTCGTCAGGGCGGCGCAGCGTGAGGGTGCTCGGGGCACTCATGTGCGCCGCTCCAGAGTCTGCAGCACCTTCTGCCTCACGAGCAGCTCCAGCGCGAAGCGCACACCGAAGCCGGTGATGTCGGTGTTGACGTGACCGAGACCGCCGGTGCGCGTGGCCGAGGACAGATCCACATGCGCCCAGGGTATCTCGCGCGGCACGAAGCGGCTGAGAAATCGCGCGGCGAGGATGTGATCGCCCTTGCCCTCGACCGCGCACTGCAGAATATCCGCCGCCTTGCTGTCGAGGTCGGCATCGAAATCCGCGTCGAACGGGAAGGGCCAGACGCGCTCGCCGCTGGCGCGGCCGGCTGCGAGCAGCCGCTCGGCGAGCTGCGGACGGTTGGTGAACACACCGCTCATGCGCTCGGTGAGTGCGTACACGCACGCACCGGTCAGCGTCGCAAAGTCGAGCATCAGGCGCGGGCGTGTGCGCGCGGCGAGCGCCAGAGTGTCGGCGAGCGCCATGCGCCCCTCCGCGTCGCTGTGCACGATTTGGATCGTGACGCCGTTGGCCGCGCGCACCACCTCCTGCGGCCGGTACGCGCGCGGACCGATGTCGTTCTCGCTGATCGCGAGCCACGCGTCAGCCGCGATCGGTGCGTTGAGCTCGGCCAGCGCGATGAGCGTTGCGAGCGCTACGGCGCTGCCGCCCATGTCGGTGTGCATCTCGAGCATGCTTTTGTGCGGCTTGAGGTTCACCCCGCCGGTGTCGAACACAATGCCCTTGCCGATGAGCGCCAGATCCGGGGCTCCCGTGCGCCGGCGCGCCGGACGATACGAGAGCCGCGCAATGCCCGCGTCGCGATGGCCGCTGCCCGCTGCGACCGCGAGAAACGCGTTCGCACCGGCGCGGCGCAGCGCCGCCTCGCCGTGCCAGCTCATGGCAAGGCCATGGCGGCGCGCGAGGTGGGTGAGCACGGAGTGGTAGCCGCGGGAGTCGAGCATGTTGGGCGGCAGCGCGGTGAGCCAGCGCGCCAGATTGGTCCCATCGGCGCTGACGGTCGCGTAGCGCGTATCGAGGGCAGGCTCGGGCGGCAGCACGATGCGGCGCAGGGCCGGGGTCGCGCGCTCGGCGCTCTTGAAGCTCGGCAGCGCGAAGTGCTCGGCGAGCGTTGCGGCGAGCAGCGCCTCGAGCGCGGACTGGATCCTCGCGGGCGTGCCGACGGCCGCGAGCGCAACGGTCTGCGGGGCGCGCGCGGCGGCTGCCTTGAGCATTCGCCCGGCCAGCTGCAGCAGCTCGAAAACACTTGCCTCGTCGGGAGCGAACCCGAGCACCGCCAGCGTCTGGCGGCGATTGGCGAGTGCGCTCGTGCGCACGGTGCCGGCGCGCGGCCGCTCGCGCGCGTGCAGCGCCTGCCAGCGCTCGCCCTCGGGCAGCCGCGCGAGGCTCTCTCTTCCGGCAGACTCGGGCATCACCACAAGTAGGGTGTCGGGTTCCCCGGGTGTGCGCGAGCGCACGATTTGCGGCCGTATCGCCGCCGGCAGCAGCGCAACCGGGCCGCGCGCGCGCGCGCGCAGCTGCGGTCCTTGCTTGACCATCGCGGTTGAAACCCGGATTATTGCGCGGCTCATTGACAGGCGACTTTCGCTCGCAGGGGATGCTGGCGGCGCATCGTACTCCATTCGGCCGGGGCGTTTCGTATCGGGTGTATGCGTCGTAGGTCCGAGGCTGCGCCACCGGGCCGAGCGGCGGATGTCGAGGAATTCGACCCCTTGGGCCGCGCGCGCTGTGGCGTTGCGCGGCCGAGTGTGAGACCGCATGACCGAACCGCCAAAACTCACCGACATCGATCCGGTTGAAACCCAGGAGTGGCTCGAGTCGATCGACTCGGTGCTGAAGACCCACGGGCCCCTGCGGGCGCACTTCCTGCTCGAGCGGCTCATCGACTACTCGCGCCGCAGCGGCGCGTATCTGCCGTTCAAGGCCAATACCGCGTACGTCAACAGCATCCCGCCGGGGCGCGAGCCGGTCTATCCGGGCAACCGCGAGCTGGAGAAGCGCATCGAGGCTTACATTCGCTGGAACGCGCTCGCGATGGTGGTGGCCGCGAACCGCAAGTCCTCCGAGTACGGCGGGCACCTCGCCAGCTACGCCTCCTCCGCGACGCTCTACGAGGTCGGCTTCAACCACTTCTGGCGGGCCGCGAGCGCCGAGCATCCCGGAGACCTGGTGTTCTTCCAGGGCCACTCCTCGCCGGGGATCTACGCGCGCGCCTATCTCGAGGGGCGCCTGACCGAGAGTCAGCTGCATCATTTCCGCCAGGAGGCCGGCGGACCCGGGCAGGGCCTCTCGTCCTATCCGCATCCGTGGCTGATGCCGGACTTCTGGCAGTTTCCGACCGTCTCGATGGGCCTCGGGCCCATGCAGGCGATCTTCCAGGCCCGCTTCATCCGTTACCTTGAGCACCGCGGCCTCGCCGCGCCGTCGGACCGCAAGGTCTGGGCGTTCCTCGGCGATGGCGAGATGGACGAGCCGGAGTCGATGGGCGCGCTCACCATGCCGGTGCGCGAAGGGCTCGACAACCTGGTGTTCGTCATCAACTGCAACCTGCAGCGCCTCGACGGGCCGGTGCGCGGCAACGGCAAGATCATCCAGGAGCTCGAGGCGGCCTTCCTCGGCGCCGGCTGGAACGTCATCAAGGTGCTCTGGGGCTCGCGGTGGGATCCGCTGCTCGCGCGGGACACGCAGGGGCTGCTGCGGCGGCTGATGGAGGAGTGCGTCGACGGGGAGTATCAGAACTTCAAGGCCAAGGGCGGCGCCTATACGCGCGAGCACTTCTTCGGCAAGTACCCGGAGCTGCGCGCCATGGTCGCCAACATGTCGGACGAGGAGATCTGGCGGCTCAATCGCGGCGGGCACGATGCGCGTAAGGTCTACGCCGCCTACGCCGCGGCGATGGCGCACCAGGGCCAGCCGACGGTGATCCTCGCCAAGACCGTCAAGGGCTTCGGGCTCGGCAAGGGCGGCGAGGGTCAGATGGTCGCGCATCAGCAGAAGAAACTCTCCGAGGAGGATCTGCGCGCCTTCCGCGACCGCTTCCACATTCCGATCTCCGATGAGGAAATCGCGCGGCTGCCGTTCCGCAAGCCGCCCGAGGACTCCGAGGAGGCCCGCTATCTGCGCGAGCGGCGCACCCACCTCGGCGGCTACCTGCCGGCACGCCGCCGCGAGGCGCCGCCGCTCGCCGTGCCGCCGCTCGAGGCGTTCGCCCAGGTGCTCGAAGGCACCGGCGATCGGGAGATCTCGACCACCATGGCGTTCGTGCGCATTCTGACGGCGCTGCTGAAGGACAAGGGCATCGGCAAGAACATCGTGCCGATCGTGCCCGATGAGGCGCGAACCTTCGGCATGGAGGGACTGTTCCGCCAGGTCGGCATCTACTCCTCGGTGGGACAGCTCTACACGCCGCAGGACGCCGACACCCTCATGTCCTACCGGGAGGACAAGAAGGGGCAGATCATCGAGGAGGGCATCAACGAGGCGGGCGCGCTGTGCTCGTGGATCGCCGCCGGCACCGCCTACAGCAATCACGGCATCAGCATGGTGCCGTTCTACATTTACTACTCGATGTTCGGCTTCCAGCGGGTCGGGGATTTCATCTGGGCGGCGGGCGATCAGCAGGTGCGCGGCTTTCTGATCGGCGCCACCGCCGGGCGCACCACGCTCGCCGGCGAGGGCCTGCAGCACCAGGACGGTCACAGTCAGCTGGTGGCCACCACCGTGCCGAACTGCATCGCCTACGATCCGGCCTACGGCTACGAGCTCGCCGTGATCATTCAGGACGGGATGCGCCGGATGTACATCGAGCAGGAAAACGTCTTCTACTACATCACGACGATGAACGAGAACTACCCGCAGCCGGCGCTGCCGCAGGGCGCCGAGACGGGCATTCTCAAGGGCGCCCACCGCGTGCTCGCAACCGGCAAGGGCGGCAATCTGCGCGCGACGCTGCTCGGCTCGGGCACCATTCTGCGCGAGTGCCTCGCGGCGGCGGCGCAGCTCGAGGCCGACTATGGTGTGGGCGCCGATGTCTTCTCGGTCACCAGCTTCAGCGAGCTGCGCCGCGAGGCGCTCGAGTGCGAGCGCTGGAACCGGCTGCATCCGGGCGAGCCGGCCCGCACCCCCTACGTCAGCGAGTGTTTCGCGCGCGCCAAGGGGCCGTTCATCGCCTCGACCGATTACATGCGCGCCGTGGCGGATCAGATCCGGGAGTGGCTGCCGGGCCGTTACGTCAGCCTCGGCACCGACGGCTTCGGCCGTTCGGACGCGCGCGCGGCGCTGCGTCAGCATTTCGAGATCGATCGCAACTACATCACCGTCGCGGCGCTGAAGGCCCTGGCCGATGACGGCAAGCTCGAGGCGTCGGTGGTGATCGCCGCCATGGGCAAGCTCGGCGTGAGCGCCGAGAAGCCCGTTCCCTGGAAAGTCTGAAAGCTGAAGGCAATATCGCGATGAGCGCGGCAGAGAGCCTCGTTGAAGTGCGCGTGCCCGACATGGGCAATTTCAAAGACGTCGCCGTCATCGACGTGCTGGTCAAGGCGGGCGAGGTCATCGAGCCGGAGGCGCCGCTGGTCACCCTGGAGACCGAGAAGGCCACCATGGACGTGCCCTCGGCCGTCGGCGGGGTGATCGAGAAGCTGCACATCGACAAGGGCAGCACCGTCTCGGCGGGCGATCTGGTGGCCACCGTGCGCACCCGCGGCGCCGCCGCAGCGGCTCCCGCCGCCTCGCCAGCACAGGCGCCCACACCGCCGCCCACGCGCGCGCCTGCGGCCGCCCAGGCTGCACCGGCACCCGCCGCCGCGCCCGCGGCTGCTCAGACGGCGGCGCCCGCCTCCGCGGATCTGCCGCCGATCAACGAGCCCGGTTTCTCGCGCGCCTACGCGGGGCCGAGCGTGCGCAAGTTCGCGCGCGAGCTCGGGGTGGATCTCACCCGCGTCACGGGCAGCGGCCTGAAGGGGCGCATCACCCACGATGACGTCAAGGCGTTCGTCAAGCGCGCGCTGGGGGCGCCGGGCGCCGGCGGCCCAGGGGCGCTGCCGGCGGTCCCGGTGGTGGATTTCGCCGCGTTCGGACCGATCGAGACGCAGCCACTCTCGCGCATTCAGCGCATCTCCGGCCCTCGTCTGCACGCCAGCTGGGTCAACGTGCCGCACGTGACGCAGTTTGACGAGGCGGACATCACCGAGCTCGAGGCGCTGCGCGCGAAGCTCAAGGAGCAGGCCGCCGAACGCGGCATCAAGCTCACGCCGCTCGCATTCATCGTGCGCGCCTGCGTCAAGGCGCTGCAGGCATTCCCGACGTTCAACGCCTCGCTCGATCCTGCGGGCGCGAACCTGATCCTGAAGAAGTACGTGCACATCGGCTTTGCCGCCGACACACCGAACGGCCTGATGGTGCCGGTGCTGCACGAGGCCAACCGCAAGGACATCTACGAGGTGGCGCGCCAGCTCGGGGAGCTCTCGGGCGCGGCGCGCGCCGGCAAGCTGTCCGCGGCGCAGATGCAGGGCGGGTGCTTCACGGTCTCCAGTCTCGGGGGCATCGGCGGGACCGCCTTCACCCCCATCATCAATGCGCCCGAGGTCGCCATCCTCGGCGTGTCGCGCTCGGCGTTCAAACCGGTCTATCGCGACGGCGAGTTCGTCCCGCGTCTGATGCTGCCGTTGTCGCTGTCGTACGATCACCGGGTCATCGACGGGGCGGCTGCGGCGCGCTTCACGACCTTCCTTGCCAAGACCCTGGCCGATCCTCAGGCGCTGCTCGAGGCCGTGCCGTGAGCCGCATCGAACTGGCGGTGCCGGATCTCGGCAACTTCAGCGAAGTGGCGGTGGTCGATGTGCTCGTCAAGGCCGGCGAGCGCATCGAGGTGGACACGCCGCTCCTGACGCTCGAGACGGACAAGGCATCCATGGATGTGCCCGCGACGGCCGCCGGCGTGATCGCCGAGGTGCTGGTCAGGGCGGGCGATAAAGTCTCCAAGGGCACGCCGATCCTGCGCCTCGACACGGACGCGCCGGCCGCGGCTGCGCCGGCACCGTCGCCGGCTCCGGCTGCGGCTCCCACGCCCGCGGTGGCTCCCGCACCCGCAGCCACTTGCGCACCGTCGGGCAGATCGGCCCCGGGGGCGAGCGTCGGCTTCGACCACTCGACGCAACTGCTGGTGCTCGGCGCGGGCCCGGGCGGCTACTCGGGGGCGTTCCGCGCCGCGGATCTGGGCTTGAAGGTGACGCTGGTCGAGCGCTGGTCCACGCTCGGGGGTGTGTGCCTGAACGTCGGGTGCATTCCCTCCAAGGCGCTGCTGCACGCCGCGAAGGTGATCGACGAGGCCGCCGCGATGGCCGCGCACGGCATTGCCTTCGGCGCGCCCCGGATCGATCGGACGAAACTGCGCGAGTGGAAGAACTCGGTGGTGGGCAAGCTCACCGGCGGCCTGACCTCGCTCGCCAAACAGCGCAAGGTTGAGGTGGTGCAGGGCGAGGGCACATTCCTCGGGCCGAATGTCATCGAGGTGCGCGGCGAGCGCGGCACCGAGCGCATCCGCTTCGAGCAGTGCATCATCGCGGCAGGCTCCGAGGCGGTGCGTCTGCCGGGGCTGCCCGAGGATGCGCGGGTCTTCGACTCCACCGGCGCGCTCGAACTCGAGGCATTCAAGGGACCGATGCTGGTGATCGGCGGCGGCATCATCGGCCTTGAGATGGCCTGTGTGTACGCGGCGCTCGGTACCCGCGTGAGCGTGGTGGAACTGACGCCGCAGCTGATTCCGGGCTGCGATGCGGATCTGGTGCGCCCGCTCGAGAGGCGCATCCGGGGCCGATACGAGCAGATTCTGCTCGGCACCAAAGTGACGCGCGTCGAGGCGCTCGCCGAGGGGCTGCGTGTGAGCTTCGAGGGGGACAAGGCGCCCGCGTCGGCCACCTACGAGCGGGTGCTCGTGGCGGTCGGCCGGGTCCCGAACGGCAAACGAATCGGGGCCGAGGCCGCCGGCGTGCACGTGTCGGAGCGCGGCTTCATCCCCGTCGACCAGCAGATGCGCACCAACGTGCCGCACATCTTCGCGATCGGCGACATCGTCGGAGCGCCGATGCTCGCCCACAAGGCGATGCACGAAGCGAAGGTCGCTGCCGAGGTGGCCGCGGGGCTCAAGCGCGCGTTCGATGCGCGGGTCATTCCCTCGGTGGCCTACACCGATCCGGAGATCGCTTGGGTGGGCCTGACCGAGACCGAAGCGAAGGCCAAGGGCATCAAGGTCGAAAAGGGCGCATTCCCGTGGGCCGCCAGTGGGCGCTCGCTCTCGCTCGGGCGCGACGAGGGTATGACGAAGCTGCTGTTCGACCCGGACACGCATCGGGTGCTCGGCGGCGGCATCGTCGGTCCCAACGCCGGGGAGCTGATCAGCGAGGTCGCGCTCGCGGTGGAGATGGGCTGTGACGCGGCCGACGTTGCTCTCACCATTCATCCGCACCCGACGCTGTCGGAAACAGTCGGCGCGGCAGCGGAAGCCTGCGAAGGCACGCTGACCGACCTGTACATCCCGAAGAAGAAGTAGAGCGGACGCGCGGGGCTTTCAGGGCGCAGATCGGCGCTCACGAGCCGATCGCGGCGCGCACCCGCGCGCCGAGTCCGCGCAGCCGCTCGAGCGATTCGTTGGCGAATACGAAGCGGATGTAGGCGCGGCCGTGCGTCTCGCCCCAGCCGCTCATGGCCGTCGCGCACACGCCCTGCGCCAGGAGCCGCTCGGCCATCCGCTCGCCGTCGAGGCCGAAGTCGCTGACGCGCAGCAGCAGCGACCATCCGCCCGCAGGCATCCCGAAGGGCAGGCCGGCGAGCTCCGCGGCGATCAGGTCGCGGCGCCCCTGCAGCTGCGCGACATACGCGCCCATCGTGGCATGGGAGCGCTCGAGCGCAACGGCGACGGCGTCCTGAGCGATGCCGACCGGCACCACGACGTTGGCGAGCGCCACCGCGCTCAGATCCGGCATGAACGCCTCGGGCGCGACGATCCAGCCGACGCGCCATCCGATCATGCGCAGCTCCTTCGCTGCCGAGCCCACCGTGATGGTGCGCTCCGCCATGCCCGCAAGGCCCGCGGGGTGCAGCACCGCGCGGCCGTCGAACACGAGACGCTCCATGGCCGCATCGAGAATCAGGATCAGATCGTGATCGCGGCACAGCGCGGCGATGAGCGACCAGTCGCTCTCATCGAGCATCGCGCCCGAGGGCATCGCGGGCGACATCAGCAGCATCGCCCTGACGCGCGGGCCGACCGATTGACGCAGCGCTTCACGGTCCAATCGCCATGCACCGCCGGGGGTGAAGGTGAATGGCGCGAACTTCGGCACGCCGCCCGCGAGGCGGATGCGGTTGAGCAGGCCGGCGTAGGTCGGGTCGCTGACGATCACCTCGTCTCCGACCTCGATGGTGGCGAGCAGCACGCTGAGAATTCCCGACAGCCCGCCGGCACAGATGAGGCAGTTGCGCTCGCCGGAGTACTCCACGCCCGAGATCCTCGAGACATGCCGCGCCACGGCCTCGCGCAAGCGCGTCTGCCCGAGGAAGGGCAGGTAGCTGTTGGCCGCATCGCTCGCGGCAGCCTCAACGGTCCGCGCGATCGCCGCCGTGTCCGGCGGGATATTCACATCGAGGTTCTCGAGCCTGAGGAGGTCGCGCCCGGAGGCATCCGCGATCGATCCCATGCGATCGACGCCGATGCCGGTGATGTCGCGCAGCCGGGAGGGTCGGGACCGTTGCATGGCGAGCCCTGTTGCTGGAGATGGGCGCATTAAACCACGACCTGCGTGTGCAGCGGCCGCGCGCAGGCGTCCGCACGGTCCGGCGGCCGGCCTCGATCGGCATCTGTGGCTAATGCGTCCGATGGCGCGGCATCAGCCGCGTCGCCTCGCCGGGCGCGCGCTCGATGGTGCCGGGGCGGTGCACCACGACCGTCACGCTCACCCCGATGTAAGTCTTGACTTGACGGGTCAGCTCCGTGGCGATCCTGCGCCGGGCGGCATCACTGTCGCGCTCAAGCGTCTCGACGTGCACCGTCAGGTCATCGAGCGGGGCCTGGCGGGTGATCTCGAGCTTGTAGTGCGACGAGAGCCCGCCGGTGTGCGCGATCAACGCCTCGAGCTGAGACGGGTACACGTTGACGCCGTGGATGACCAGCATGTCGTCGGTGCGCGCAAGCACCCGCGCGATGCGGCGCATCGGACCCTTGTGCGCCGGCAGCAGCCGTGTGCGGTCGTGCGTGCGGTAGCGGATCACCGGGAGAGCCTCCTTGGTGAGCGAGGTGAGCACCAGCTCGCCTTCCTCGCCGTCGGGCAGCACCTGTCCGGTCTGCGGGTCGATCACCTCGGGGTAGATGTGGTCTTCCCAGATCGTCAGCCCCCCGTCACCGCCCACGGTCTCGCACGCGACCCCCGGGCCCATCACCTCGGCGAGTCCGTACAGATCGAGCGCCTCAATCCCGAGCCGCGACTGCAACGCGGCGCGCGTGGTCTCGGTCCACGGCTCGGCGCCGAAGATGCCGATGCGCAGCGAGCTGTCGCGCGGATCGAGCCCGCGCCGCTCGAACGCCTCGGCCAGGGTCAGCGCATAGGAGGGCGTGGCCATCAGGATGTCGGGACGGAAGTCCTCGATGAGCTCCACCTGCCAGCCGCTGCGGCCGCTTGAGACGGGGATGACCGTGCAGCCGAGCCGCTCGGCGCCCCAGTGCGAGCCGAGCCCGCCGGTGAACAGCCCGTAGTCGTACGCGATGTGGACGACATCGCCGGTGCGGGCCCCCGCGGCGCGGATGCAGCGGCTCATCAAGCCGGCCCAGGTGTCGATGTCGCGCGCGGTATACCCGACGACCGTGGGCTTGCCGGTCGTGCCGCTCGAGGTGTGGATGCGCACGACCTTCTGGCGCGGCACGGCGAACAGTCCGAACGGGTAGTGGGTGCGGAAGTCCTGTTTGGTCAGGAACGGAAACCGGGCGAGGTCCTCGAGCGTGCGCAGCTCATCCGGATGCACCCCCTGGGCGGCGAAGCTGCGTTGGTAGTGCGGGACGTTCTCCCAGGCATGACGGACCGACCAGCGCAGCCGCTGAAGCTGCAGCTGTCGGATCCGCTCGGCCGACGTGCCCTCATCAGGCTCCTCGGCCATCAACGTGTCCTCACCGCTCAACCCCACGTGCGGTCCTCGGTGCGCCGGTCGCCTCTCAGTGTATCAGCCGCGCCTCGCCCGGCGCACGCGCTGGCGAGCAGAGTGTGCGCGACTGCTCGGACTGGGGATTCGGGGCTTGCGCGAGGGGCGTGGGCCTGCGGCTGCAACGGACGGGTCCGCGCTCGTGCTACCATCCGGCGGCCTGGGAGTTGCGCCTGCGGCCGAGGAAGCGGCCATTAAGAAGAAACCTCAGCATAGGTTCCACTGAAGGGGTTGCCCATGTACAAGCGATTGGCGGCAGAGTTCTTCGGGACATTCTGGCTGGTGCTCGGCGGCTGCGGCAGCGCCGTGCTGGATGCGGCCTATCCGCATCTGGGCATCGGCTTCATCGGCGTCGCGTTCGCCTTCGGCCTTACGGTCCTTACCATGTGGTACGCCGTGGGGCACATCTCGGGCGGGCACTTCAACCCCGGCGTGACGGTGGGGCTGTTCGCCGGTGGACGGTTCGGCGCCCGGGAGGTGATCCCGTACATCATCGCGCAGGTGATCGGCTCGATCGTCGCAGCCGCCGTGCTCTATGCCATCGCCACCGGCAAGCCCGGCTTCAGCGCCTCGGCGAGCGGTTTCGCCTCGAACGGCTACGGCGCGCACTCGCCCGGCGGGTACTCCATGCACGCGGTGATGGTCTCGGAGTTCGTGCTGACGGCGATGTTCGTGTTCGTCATCCAGGGCGCCACCGACCGGCGCGCGCCGGCGGGCTTCGCGGGGCTGGCCATCGGCCTGACCCTGACCCTCATCCATCTGATCAGCATTCCGGTCGACAACACCTCGGTCAACCCGGCGCGCAGCACCGGCGTCGCTCTGTTCCAGGGCGGCTGGGCGGTGCATCAGCTGTGGCTGTTCTGGGTGATGCCGCTGCTCGGAGGCGCCGCGGGCGGGCTGATCTACCGTCTGCTGCTCGAGGAGCGCAGCGCGCGCGCCTAGTCAGCAGCCTGTCGGGCTTAACGATGCGGGATCGTCGATAATCACGGCAGGCCTGCCGGGTGGCAGGGCCGGGTGAGCATGAGCCAGCTGCGCCCGATCAACCGCACGGATTGGCTGCTTTCGCCCGCTGTGGAGGAAGAGGTTGCCGCAGCGGCACTTGGCGCGTTTTGTGGTGGAAGTGGTCGAGCGGCTGGACCTCTCGGAGCTTAAAAAGTCCTACCGTGGGTCGGGCTCGGCCTCGCACCACACGGCGGTGCTGCGGGGGCCGTTGGTGTACGGGTATGCGAGGCGGGTGTTCTCGAGCCGGCGACCGACGACGCGCTGGCCTTTCGCCTCAGCGCGGGCAACGAGCATCCCGATCACGACACGATTGCGTATTTCCGCAAGCGCTTCCTGAAGCACATCGAGCCGCTGCTTCTCGAGGTGCTGAGGTGGCCCGGGCGATGGGGATGCTGAAGACGGGTACGGTGGCCTTGGCTGGCACCAAGGTGCATGCGAATGCCTCGCGCCACAGCGTGCTGTCGTACGGGTACGCCGAGAAGCTCGAGAAGCGGCTGAAGAAGCAAGTCGAGCAGTTGCCGGCCCCGGCGGATCAAGCCGACGCGGCCGATGTCCCCGACGGGATGTCGATCCCCCGCCGAACTCGAGCGGCGCGAGGCGCGTCTTGCGGCGATCGCCGAGGCTACGGTGAATGTCGCAGCGCGAGTTGCCGAGCGGGAGCAGGCCGACTCTCAAGCGAAGCTCGCCGCGCGAGCGGAGAAGGCGCGGCGCACAGGTCAGAAGCCCGGCGGGCCGCCACCGGCACCGCCGAGCGGCGGGGTCGATGCCCAGGAGCAGATCAACCTCACGGACGATGAGTCGCGCATCATGCCGGTCGCCGGCGGGGGCTTCGAACAGTGCTGCAACGCCCAGGCGATGGTGGCCGCAGAGAGCCTGTCGGTGCTGGCCCCAGAGGTGACGCAGGCCGCGACCGATCAAGCGCAGCTGCTGCCGATGATCGAGAAGCTCAAAGCGCCGCCGCAGGCGCTGGGGCGCACGGCGCCCATCCTCGCCGACAGCGGCTACGCGAGCGGCAAGAACGTCGAGGCGTGTACGGCAGCGGGGATTGAGCCGCTGATCGCGCTCAGGCGGGAACGTCATCACCCGACCTGGCGGCAACGTTTTGCGCCAGCGCCGGGCCGCCGCCGGACTGGGCAAGCGCGATGGACAAGATGCGGTATCGGCTGAAGACCCCGGCGGGCCGCACGCTCTACGCGCTGCGCAAGCAGACCGCGCAGCCCGTCTTCGGGATCATCAAAGCGGCGATGGGATTGCGCCGGTTCCGCCTGCGGGGACTTGGAATGCGCGAGGCGAGTGGGCCTGGTGAGGATGCGCTGGAACCTCAGGCGGATGTTCGTCCCGCAGACAGCCTGAGGCCGCCCAGGGACGGCAATCTTCCGCACGCCCTCTACGGGTCAACCTGAAGCGCCGCGCTCAAGACCCGCATTTCCCCTCAACCTGCACCCGCAGTCCGACAGGCTGCTGCGGCAGAGTCCCTCTCGACGCTGTGGTGCGAGTCGGGACGCGCGTACTGCCCATTTAAAGAGAACGAGCCGCATGGGATCTTCCGTCCCTAACCGGGGTACGGTGAAATACGCCGTTGCAGTTGCTCGCCGTGGGCCTGATAGATTGTGTTTCCCGTGATGGAGCGTGGCGCCGTGCGCGCCGTCGGACGATCGGGCCGGGTACGTTGCCGTCCGGGCTTCACGATCGTTTGGCGGCATCGAGACGCCGCTGCGCTATCGAAGCCGCGGGTCCCGTGACACGTAAAGAGCAGAACATGAAAAATGGGCACGCCTGAGCCGTTCGAGGCGACCGGGTCGGCACCGGAGCGAGCTGAACTTGAGCAAGCAGGACCGCCGCATCGTGGATGAGTTTCGAGCCCAGGGGCGGCATCGGGCGCGGCAGTCAATCCGGCGCACATCCTAGAGTGCCTGCAGGCGCTGCAGGTAGTGCTGCTCGTCGGGCAGCTCGCCGCGGCGCTGTGCCTCCCACAGCGCTTCGGCGAGCCGCTCGAGCATGGCGTGCTCTGCGGCGTGCGCATCGCCCAGGCGGTGCGTGAGGTCGCGGTGGATGCGGGCGATTCCGGCCGGCCGGTCGGTCGCCACCTGCTCGCGGATCGCCAGATGCAGTCCCAGGTGCAGGAACGGATTCTCCCGTCCGCCCTCGGGGGTGAAGTCGGCCTCGATCGCCGCCGGGGACTCGAGCAGCGGCACGTACTCGCGATGCTCGGCGATCACCGCGGCGATCTGTCCCTCGAGCGGCTCGAGCGGCTGCGCGGCGCTGTACTTGCGCCACGCCTCGAGGTACATGCGGCGCAGCTGCTCACGGTTGTGCTGGGCGAAGACGGGCATGGGACTCAGTCGGCCGCCCGGCGGCGGCGCGGCCGCTGGGCGGCCGGCCGCCGGGCCGGCGCCGCCGCGGCGCTCTTATCAGGATACTCGCACAGATCCGCGAGGATACAGCGGGAGCAGTGCGGCACGCGGGCCGTGCAGACGTAGCGCCCGTGCAGCAGCAGCCAGTGGTGCGCATCGCGCTTGAACTCAGCCGGCGTGTTGCGCGCGAGGGCCTGTTCGACTGCGAGCGGCGTGCGCCCGGGTGCGAGCCCGGTGCGGTTGGCCACGCGGAAGATGTGCGTATCGACGGCGATCTGCTCCTCGCCGAACACGATGTTGAGGATGATGCTCGCGGTCTTGCGCCCGACCCCCGGCAGCGCCTCGAGCGCGGCGCGCTCGCCGGGCACCTGGCCGCCGTGGCGCTCGAGGATCTGGCGGCTCAGTCCGATGAGGTTGCGCGATTTGGCGTTGTAGAGCCCGACGGAGCGCAGATAGGGCTTGACGCCCTCGACGCCGAGCTCGACCAGGGCGCGCGGGGAGTTGGCGCGGGGGAAGAGCTTGCTCGTGGCCGCGTTGACGCTCTTGTCCGTCGTGTGCGCCGAGAGCATCACCGCCACCAGCAGCTCGAACGGGCTCGTGTAATTGAGCTCGCTGCGCGGGGCGGGATTGGCGGCGCGCAGGCGTCGGTACAGAGCGCGGCGGGTCGCCGGGTGCATCGCGGTCAGCTGCGGCCGGGCGCGGCGCCCGCCAGGCCCTTGCGCGTTGCGAGCAGCGCGGCGCGCTCGCTCGCGCGCCGCTCGAGCCGTGCCGTGTGCGCGCCGTAGCGCAGACGGTTGGCGGCCGGCTCGGGCGCCGGAGGCATCGCCGGTGGCGCCGGGCGCGGCACCAGGGTGATGCAGTCGACCGGGCACGGGGCGAGGCACAGCTCGCAGCCGGTGCACAGCTCGGCGACCACGGTGTGCATGTACTTGCGCGCTCCGATGATGGCATCGACGGGGCACGGCGGCAGGCATTTGGCGCAGCCGATGCAGGCCTGCTCATCGATGCGGGCAATGAGCGGCGGCCCTTCGGTCCCGTTGGCGGGATTCAGGGGCAGCGGCACGCGCGACAGCAGCGCCGCGAGCCGCCCGATGACGGCCGCGCCCCCGGGCGGGCAGTGATTGATCTCGGCTTCGCCGCGCGCGATGGCCTGCGCATACGGGCGGCAGCCCGCGTAGCCGCAGCGCGCGCACTGCGTCTGCGGCAGCAGAGCCTCGATGGCCTCGACCTGATCCACGGCGGGGCTGCCCTGAGCTCAGCTGATGCGCATGCCCGGGGCGGCGCCCGCATCGGGCGTGAGCAGAAACGGCCCACCCTCGGGTCCGCTCGCGGCGAGCACCATGCCCTCGGAAACGCCGAACTTCATCTTGCGCGGCGCGAGGTTCGCCACCATCACGGTCAGGCGGCCGACGAGCGTGGCCGGGTCGTACGCAGACTTGATGCCCGCGAACACGGTGCGCGTCTCGCTGCCCAGATCGAGCGTGAGGCGCAGCAGCTTGTCGGCGCCGGCGACCTGCTCGGCCGCCGCGATGCGCGCGACGCGCAGATCGATCTGCTTGAACTGGTCGATGGAGATCGTCGCGGGCGCATCGATTGCGGCCACGGTGGCGGCGGGCGGTTTCGGGGCGGCCGGCGAGCCGGTGTCGGACACGGTCTTCTCCTGAGGGTCGAGGAGCGCATCGAGCAGTTTGGGATCGACGCGCGTCATGAGGTGCTGGTAGGGATTGATGCGCCGCGGCGGCACGAGCGCATCGGCGAAGGTCAGCGCCCGATCGAGCCCGAACAGCTCGCGCGCCACCCGCTCGGCCACTGCCGGCAGCACGGGGGCCAGCAGGCAGGTGAGAGTCTTGAAGCCGTAGAGCGCCCGGGCGCAGCTGTCCTGCAGCGCCTCGCGCCGGGCGGGATCCTTGGCGAGCACCCAGGGCTGCCGTGCGTCGAATTCCTGGTTCAGCCGGTCGGCGAACGCCATGATCTCGCGCATCGCGCGGCCGAACTCGCGTGCGGCATAGCTCGAGCGGACCTGCTCGAGCAATTCCCGCGCGCGCTGCGTCAGCTCCTCGGTCCCGCACGGGTACTCGAGCATGCCGTCGAAGTGACGGGTGATGAAGCTGGCCGCGCGGCTGGCGATGTTGACGTACTTGCCGATCAGATCGCTGTTGATCCGGGCGATGAAGTCCGCGGGGTTGAAGTCCAGGTCCTCGACGGTGGCGTTGAGCTTGGCGGCAATGTAGTAGCGCAGCCATTCGGGGTTCATGCCGAGCTCGAGGTAGCGCAGCGGACTGATGCCCGTGCCGCGCGACTTGGACATCTTCTCGCCCGAGACGGTGATGAAGCCGTGCACGTGGACGTTGTCCGGCGCTCGGTAGGGGGCGCCCGCGAAGTGCAGCATCGCCGGCCAGAACAGCGTGTGGAAGTAGATGATGTCCTTGCCGATGAAGTGCACCTGGCGCATGTCGGGGGCGCCGAGGAAGGCCTCGAACGAGCGCGTCTCGCCGTTGGCGCGCGCCTTGCCGCTGTCGAAGTAGCTCTTCAGCGCCGCGAGATAGCCGATCGGCGCATCGAGCCACACGTAGAAGAACTTCCCGGGCGCATCCGGAATGGGGATGCCGAAGTAGGGCGCATCGCGCGAGATGTCCCAGTCCCCGAGCGCCTGCTCGCCCTTGCCCGAGAGCCATTCGCGCGCCTTGTTGGCGACCTGCGGCTGCACGTGACCGGCGACGGCGAGCCACTCCTGCAGAAACTCGACGCAGCGCGGGTCGGAGAGCCTGAAGAAGAAATGCTCCGAGGTCTTGAGCACCGGCTTCGCGCCGGTGAGGGCCGAGTACGGCTCGATGAGCTCGGTCGGTGCGTACACGCTGCCGCATACCTCGCAGGCATCCCCGTACTGGTCCCTGGCGTGGCACTTGGGGCACTCGCCCTTGATGTAGCGGTCGGCGAGGAACATGCCCTTGACGGGGTCGAAGAACTGCTCGATCGGCTTGCAATGGATCAGGCCGGCGGCCTTCAGGCGCCGGTAGATGTCCTGCGAGAGCGCGGTGTTCTCGCTCGAGTGGGTCGAATGCCAGTGGTCGAAACCGATGTGAAAGCCCTCGAGGTAGCGCCCGCGGCCGGCGGCGATGCGCGCCACCAGGGCCTCGGGGCTCACGTGCTCGGCTTCGGCCTTGAGCATGATGGGCGCCCCGTGCGCGTCGTCGGCGCCGACGAAATGTACCCGCCTGCCCTGCATGCGCTCGAAGCGCACCCAGATATCGGCCTGGATGTACTCCATGATGTGCCCGATGTGGAACGGGCCGTTCGCGTAGGGCAGCGCGGTGGTGACGAAGAATGTCTCGCTCATCCGGCGAGTTTACCGGGTGCGGCTGTGCCGCGACAGCAGCGCACGTCCGGGCCGGTGCCGGGCCACCCGGAACGCGCGCTGCGTCGCGCCCGAGCGGTGCTCAGCCGGCGTCCTTCAGCCCTTCGAAGCGCGCCTTATTGATGGCTTTGTTGTAGGCCTCGCGCGGACTGACCAGCCGCTGATCGAGCAGCTGTTGGATTGCCGAGTCCATGGTGCGCATGCCGAACTGGGCCCCCGACTGCATGGTGTTCTCGAGCTGATCGAGCTTGCCCTGGCGGATCAGACTCGCCGCGGCCGGCGTGTTGATGAGGATCTCGAGCGCCGCGACCCGGCCCTGGCGGTCGGCGCGCTGCAGCAGCTGCTGGGAGATGACCCCGCGCAGCGAGGTCGAGAGCATCGCCCGTACGTGCGACTGCTTGTCGGACGGGAAGACATTGACCATGCGGTCGACGGTCTGCGCCGCGCCGTTGGTGTGCAGTGTGCCCATCACCAGAATGCCGGTCTCGGCCGCGGTCACCGCGATGCTCATGGTCTCCAGGTCGCGCAACTCGCCGACCAGGATGACGTCCGGGTCCTCGCGCAGCGCCGAGTGCAGCGCGGCGGCGAAGCTCTTGCTGTGCACGCCGATCTCGCGCTGGCTGAGCAGGCAGTTCTTGCGCTGGTGCACGAATTCGATCGGGTCCTCGATGGTGAGGATGTGGCCCTTCTCGCGCGTGTTGATGTCATCGATCATCGCCGCGAGGGTGGTGGACTTGCCCGAGCCGGTCTTGCCCGTGACGAGCACCAGGCCGTTGTTGGCGCGGCACATCTGGGTGACCGCGGCGGGCATCTCGAGCTCCTCGAGGGTGAGCGCCGTGGAGGGGATGGCGCGGAACACCGCGCCCATCCCGTTCAGCTGGCGCAGCACATTGACGCGAAAGCGGCCGCGCTCGGGGATGGTGTAGGCGAAGTCGGCTCCGTCGTGCGCCTCGAAGCGCTCCACGGCGAGCTTCGGCATGATCTCGTAGAGGGCGTGCCTGACGAACTCCTGGCCGAGCGGCTCGCCCTTCAGCGGCATCAGCTCGCCGTACAGGCGGATGCGCGGCGGCTCGCCGGCGATGAAGTGCAGGTCCGAGCCGCGCTTTTGCAGAATCTCGAGCAGCAGAGTGTCGACGCTCGCCACGGTGCCCGTCCTTACGCGCCGGCCATATCGTTCTTCGGCAGCAGATCGGCGTCGCTGACGAGCTTCTGGAAGGGGCGCTTGTCGCTGGCGTACACGTACGCCTCGTCCGGATCGATCTCCCGCGCGTTCACGGCCGTCAGCAGCGCCTGATCGAGCAGCTGCATGCCGAGGTCGCGCCCGGTCTGCAACAGGCTCGGGATCTGGAAGGTCTGCTCGGTCTGGATGAGCTTGGCGATCGCCCGGGTCATCATCATGATCTCGCACACCGGCCGGCGCCCGCGCCGGTCGGGGGTCTTCACCAGCACCTGGGTGATCACCGCGAGCAGGCTCTGGGCAAGGAAGCTCTTGGTCTGCTCGCGCTGCTCGACCGGCAGCGCATCGACGATGCGGTCGACGGTCTTGACGGCGCTGGTGGTGTGCAGCGTGCCGAGCACCAGGTGGCCGGTCTCCGCCGCGGTCATCGCCATGGAGATGGTCTCGGCATCGCGCATCTCACCGACCAGGATCACGTCCGGATCCTCACGCATCGCCGCGCGCACGCCCTCGGCGAAGCTTGGGATGTGGGTGCCGAGCTCGCGCTGGATGACCTGGCTCATCTTGCTGCGGTGCACCACCTCGATCGGGTCCTCGAGCGTGATGATGTTGAGTTTGCGCGTCTCGTTGAGCAGGTCGATCATCGCCGCGAGCGTGGTCGACTTGCCGGTGCCGGTCGCGCCGGTGACCAGGATCATGCCCTGGTGGTAGTCACAGAGCTTGGCGATCACCGGCGGCAGGCCCATGGTCGCAAGCTGCGGCACCGAGGTGGGGATGGCCCGGAAGGTGGCCCCGATGCCGGTGTCCTTGCGGAACACATTGACGCGGAAGCGCCCGCCCTCGGCCGAAACGTAGGAGAAGTCGAGGTCGTTCCCGGCGTTGAACCGCTCAGCCTGCGAGGGCGTGAGGATCTCCGTGATGTAGCCCTCGAGTTCCGGCCCGCGCAGCTCGCGGAACTTGATCGGCAGCAGGTCGCCCTGCATGCGCAGCATCGGCGGCACCCCGACGGCCAGATGCACGTCCGAGCAGCCTTGCTGCACACCAAGCTTCAAGAAGGCATCGATGCGGGCCAAAAGGGGCGCTCCCGGGCCGAGGTCCGAAGCGCTACTTTCGCGCCTCTTCCCTCAGAAAATCAACCGTATGCGCAGGAAACCTTGAGCTGCTGCACGTTACCGGGTGCCGCAGGGGCGCCCCGGGGCCACCCCGGTCAGAGGAATGTCTCGAGCGAGGCGCGGACTTCCTCCATGTTCTGGAAGCGCTTGTTCTTGTCGACCGCCATGGCGCGCATGACCATATCGGACAGCCCCGGGGGCAGCGCGGCATTGAGCTCCTGGGGCGGGCGGGCCTTGCCCTGCACGTGCTGGTACATCACCGACATGTGATCGCCGCGCGAGTACGGCGGCGTGCCGGTGAGCATCTCGTAGAGGATCACCCCGAGCGCGTAGATGTCCGCGCGCTCATCGACGCGCTTGCCGAGGATCTGCTCGGGCGCCATGTACTTCGGCGAGCCGATCACATAGCCGGTGCGCGTCAGCTGCGTCTCGCTCTCGCGCTGCGCCGCCGCCACGCCGAAATCCACGATCTTCAGCAGCGCCTCGTGGTTGATCAGCACGTTGGCCGGTTTGAGGTCGCGGTGCACGATTCCGGCCTGGTGGGCCACGGTCATGCCGGTGCAGATGTCGATGCCGAACTGCAGCGCGCGCTTCAACTCGAGCGGCTTATCCCCGGTGATCTCGCTCCCCAGGGTGTGCGAGGGGAAGTACTCCATCGAGATGGCGTAGTTGCCCTGGATGAACAAAAAGTCGTAAATGCGGATCACGTTGCGGTGCGTGATCTTGCGCGAGTAGCGCAGCTCGTGGACGAAGCGCTTCATGACTTCCTCGTCCGTCGCCACGTTCGGGTTGAGGAACTTCAGGATCAGCCGCTCATCGACCACCGTGTCCTCCATCAGCAGCACGGTGCCGAAGGCGCCGCGGCCGATGCGCTCGAGGTACTTGTAGCGGCCCTCGAGGACATCGCCGGTGCGCAGCGTCTGGATGTCGAGCCGCTCGGCGGCCGCGGCCTGGGCCCGCGCCGCAGGCGAGACGGGCGCCTCCGGCGCCTCCGGCAGCGCCTCGTGAGGCGGCTGCGGCTGGGTCGACCCCAGCGCGGTCCCCGCGGTTGCGCCCGCGAGCCGCCGCTCCATATCGGCGAGGGCCGATTCGGCAGCACGCGCGATGGTCTGGTCCGCCGTGCTCGCCTGCGTCTTTAACTGCGTGCGCAGCGCCTCGGCGTTCGTCTGGTCCGCGAGGTTGGCGAGCGCCTGCATCACCTCGATGCGCACCTCGCGCTCGGGCCGCTCGAGCAGCGCCGAGAGCGTGCCGGCGAGCGGCGGGTCGCCGAGCTTGCCGAGCGCGCGCACGACCACCGGCAGGATCTTGGCGTTGCCGCCCTGCAGCATCTCGATCAGCCGCGGCACGGCGCGCTTGCTGCCGATCTCCGCGAGCGCATCGACCGCGCGCTCGCTCACCCACCAGTCCGAATCGCGCGTCGCCTGGATGAGCGACTCGACGGCGCGCGGATCCTTGGTCTGATTGAGAATCTCGATGGCCGAGCGGCGGATGTCCTCGTCCTTGTCGCGCACCAGCTGCAGCACCGCGTCGATGACGCGCGGCCCGCCGATCCGACCGAGCGCATCCGCGGCGCGCGAGCGCACCCACCAGTCGCTGTCCTTCAGCGCCTCGAGCAGGTGCTTGACCGACTTGGCGTCGCCGACCTCGTTGAGCACCTCGACGGCCGCGCGGCGGGCGTTCTCGTTCTCGTCCTTCAGCACCGCGATGAGGTAGCGGATGGTGTCGGGGTGATTGGCCTTGATGACGACGTCGATGGCGCGGTTCTGCACGTCGATCTCGGGGTCCTTCAGCAGCTCGCAGACCCGCTCGACGTCGATCTGGCCTTCCATGCGCTGCAGCGCCGAGAGCACCGCGCCGCGAATCAGCTTGTTCGGATCCTTCAGCAGCCGCTGCAGGGCGGTGTGCACCTCGGGGGTGTTGAAGCGCGAGAGGATGTTGATGATATGCACGCGGGCGATCGCATCCTTGCCCTCGATGCGCTGCAGCAGCTCCGGCAGCGTCGCCGGGGTGGTCAGTTCCCCGACGATGCGAAACAGCGCCGCCTTCTCATTCGGCTCCTGGTTGTAAGCGGCCGCGAGCAGCTCGCGCAGCGTGAAGCGCGACTTGTGCGCCGCGATGACCTCGAGGAGGGCCGCCTTGGCGATCCCGGGGGCGGTGAGCGCATCGAGCAGCAGGTGCGCCGGATAGTTGCGGCTGCTGGTGAGCGCCCAGGCGATGCCGGCGATCACCCGCGGGCTGCCCTGCACCAGCCCCTCGATGAACTGCGGGAAGGTCTTGGCGCTCACCAGCCCCGTCAGCACCTCCACGAAGGCGACGGTGGCGTTCTTGTCCGCCTCCGGGAGCGAGGCGAGCACCGGGCCAATGGCGCCCGGCCCCAGGTCCTTCAGCCGGGCGACGGCCTTCTGGGTCTCCTGGCTGGCCGGGTCCGTCGTCGACCGGATGCCAGTGATCAGCCGGTCGGCGCGCAAATTGGTCAAAAAAGTCATTCAACCGATCCGCAGGGCCCACCGTAGAGGCCCACTTGCATGCTTAGCATCCTCGTGTCCCGGTGCCCTCGCGCGTGACGTGGGTCGCACTCCTCGGCACTGAGCGCGGCATTTGATGGGCCGGGCCCGGGGACGCTGGAAGTATGCCATAGCCCCTGCGGCGGGAGACGCCGATGCGCGACACGCCGCCAGCCTCTACAATCACCCTTCTACACTTGCGTCGGTTGCAAAATCCTCATGTCCGATGATCCCACCCTGGACGCCCTGCGCGCGGCGATCGAGAGCTACGTCGACCCCTACCTGCATCAGAGCCTGCGGGAGGCCGGCGCGCTGCGCGACCTGGCCGCCTCGCCCGACGGGTACACGGCACACATCGTGCTCGGCATGCCGGTCGGGGGTTATCAGGAAACCCTCGCCGCCGCCCTCGGCGCGCACCTGGCGGCCGCCGGCGTGAGCGCATCGGTGCGCTTTACCGTTGAAGCGCAGATTCGCCCGCACGCGGTGCAGCGGCCGCTGCAGCCGCTCGCGGGCATCAAGAACGTGGTGGCGGTGGCCTCCGGCAAGGGCGGGGTGGGCAAGTCGACGGTGGCGGCCAATCTGGCGCTCGCCTGGGCCGCCCAGGGCGCCCGGGTCGGGGTGCTCGATGCGGATATCTACGGCCCGAGCCAGCCGCTGATGCTGGGACTGGCCGGGCAGCGGCCGGACTCGCCCGACGGCCAGCACATCATCCCGCTGCGCAACCACGGCATCGTGGCGATGTCCATCGGCTTCATGGTCGACGCCGAGCAGCCCATGGTCTGGCGCGGGCCCATGGTGACCCAGGCGCTGCAGCAGCTGCTCTCGCAGACGCAGTGGGGCGAGCTCGATTACCTGGTGGTCGACATGCCCCCCGGGACCGGGGATATCCAGCTCACGCTCGCCCAGAAGGTGCCGGTGGCCGGCGCGGTGATTGTCACCACCCCGCAGGACATCGCGCTCGCCGATGCGCGCAAGGGTCTGAAGATGTTCGAGAAGGTCTCCGTGCCGGTGCTCGGCATCGTCGAGAACATGAGCGTGCACGTGTGCTCGAACTGTGGCCACGTCGAGCACATCTTCGGCACCGGCGGCGGGGCGCGCATGGCCGAGCAGTACGGCGTGCGGCTGCTCGGGCAGCTGCCGCTCGATGCGCACGTACGCGAGGAGGCCGACGGAGGACGGCCGACGGTGGTGGCCGAGCCCGGCTCGGTGCGCGCCGAGGCGTATCTGCAGATGGCGCGCCGCACCTCCGGGGCGCTCGCCACGCGGCCGCTCGACCGCACCGGCATGTTTCCGAAGATCGTCGTCGAGAAGAGCTGACGCGTTTGCTGATGTCAGGTGAGAGGTCGCGAGTAACGTCTCGGGCGGCGCGCCTCCCGTGACATCGCTGCAAGCGTCTGATTGAGCTAAGAATAGCCGCAGTCATCGCCGGCGCCGTGAATTTCGAGAATACTATCAGCCCATGAGCATCAAATCGGACAACTGGATTCGCCGCATGGCGCGCGAGCACGGCATGATCGAGCCGTTCGCGCCAGAGCAGGTGCGCTATGTCGACGGGCAAAAAATCGTCTCCTACGGCACCTCGAGCTACGGCTACGACGTGCGTTGTGCGGGCGAGTTCAAGATATTCACCAACATCAACTCGACCATCGTTGATCCGAAGCGTTTCGACGAGAAGAGCTTCGTTGATCTCGAGGCGGACGTGTGCGTCATCCCGCCCAACTCCTTCGCGCTGGCGCGCACCGTGGAGTATTTCCGGATTCCGCGCAACGTGCTGACCGTCTGTCTCGGCAAGTCGACGTATGCACGGTGCTTTCGCGGTGACACGCGTGTCGCGTTGATCGACGGCGAGGCGCCGACGCTGGAGGACATGGCGCGCCGCCACGGCTCCGGCGAGCTCTTCTGGGGCTACAGCGTGGGTCCGAGCGGGCGGATCCTTGCGGCTCTCCTGGATTGCCCCCGATACATCGGCCGGGATGCGCTGCTTGAAATCGAGTTGGACAATGGCGAGCGCATTCGGGCCACCGCGGATCACGAGTTCATGCGCCGCGACGGGCGGATGGCCGAGGCGCATGCGCTGCGCCCGGGCGATGCGCTCATGCCGCTCTATCGCGAACTCGCCGGGGGCGGCGAGGCGGTTTATCAGCCGATGGGCGGCGATGTGCGCCGTGCCGGCCGCCGGACCGGCGATTCGACGGCCTCGCACGGCCTGCGTGCCGATGGGCCGGGCGCTCAGCCCCGCCACGTCCCGCCGGGCGTTGCGCATCGGCGCGGCGCTCCTGCCTACCGCAATCACCGGATCGTCGCGATCCGCGAGTTGCCCGGCGAGCACGACGTCTATTGTCTGACCGTGCCTGAAACCGGTAACTTCGCCCTGCAAGCCGGTGTCTTCGTCCACAATTGCGGCATCATCGTGAACGTGACGCCCCTGGAGCCGGAGTGGGAAGGGCACGTCACGCTGGAGTTTTCCAACACGACGCCGCTGCCGGCGAAGATCTACGCCAACGAGGGCGTGGCGCAGATGCTGTTCTTCGAGTCCGACGAGGTGTGCTCGACCTCGTACAGGGATCGCGGCGGGAAATATCAGGGCCAGCGCGGCGTGACGCTGCCGAAGACCTGAGGCGGCGCGCCTCAGGTGCGCTTGAAGGCGCGGATGTTGAGCGAGAACAGCGTGCTGTCGCCGCGGTGCTGCTCGAGGCGCACCGGCAGGTAATCGAGCGACGGGGCGAGCCACATGTAGGTGGTGCGGCGCGCCTTGGCGTGGTGGCTGGTGTAGAGCACGGTCTGCAGCTTGCCGAGCGGGGTGTCGAGGGTCGCCTCGCCCCGGCGCACGAACTGGAACTGATTGATCACGTCGGTGTTGAGCATCCAGAAGCTCGGCGGCGGCTTGCCGGCGAGAAACGCCATCATCAGCGCGATCTGCACCGAGCCGGGATCCTGCGTGCCCGGCTCGAGCTTCAAGTCGATGTGCTTGTTCTTGGCGGTGCCGCTGACACGCCCGCTCGTCCAGTCGAAGCGCACGTCCTCCGGGGGCCCGCCGCCCCGGGAGCGGAAACTGAGCGGCTGGATCTGACCGTGCACGAGGCGGAAGCGGCTTTCCTGGGTGATGGCGTGCGGCAGGAACAGCGCGAACAGGCCGTGGGCGTGATCCACCGAGCTGTAGCGGTATTGACCCGGCGCCGTCTCGGCGAGGGTGAGGGTCGATTCGCCGGCCGTGATGCCGTGCCAGGCGATGGAGTAGGTGGCCACGAAGGTCGGCGGCTTCAACGCCGTGCCCGGCGGTGCGCCGGTCTGGGGGCCCGCCAGACACAGCGCGGGACCTGCGAGCAGCATCAGGAAGGCGGCGGCAAGTGCGGCCCGGGACGGCGTGGCAAGTGCGTTACGCATCGAAATCCTCAAGCAGCGGTTGCTCAAGCGGTTGACCGTCGAGCCAGGGGCGCTCCTCGCGCCACTCGAGGCGCCCCTCGGCCCGCCAGCCGATGACCCGCGGGTAAATGATGTGCTCGGTCGCCTGAACGCGCGCTGAGAGCGTCTCCTCGGTGTCCCCGGGGCGTACGGCGATCCTAGACTGCAGCACCCGCGGCCCGCCGTCGAGTTCGGAAGTTACGAAGTGCACGGTCGCGCCGTGCACGCGCTCGCCGGCCTCGAGCACCCGCCGGTGGGTATGCAGGCCCGGATACTGGGGCAGCAGCGACGGATGGACGTTGAGGATGGCGCCGGCGCGGGTGGTCACGAAGGACGGCGACAGGATGCGCATGAAGCCGGCCAGCACGATCAGCTCGGCGCCCGCATCCGCAAGCGCGGCCGCCGCCGCGGCTTCGAACTGCTCCCGCCGCGCCGCGCCCGGCCAGGCGATCGAGCGCGCCGGGATGCCGTACTCGCGGGCCGTACCGAGGCCGGCCGCCTCGGGCCGCTCGGAGATCACCACGGCAACCTCGGCCGCAATGTGCCCCGCGCGGCACTGGCGCGCGATCGCCGCCATGTTCGAGCCGCGGCCGGAGATCAGGATCCCGAGCCGCAGTGCCCCCCGGGTGCTCAATCGATTACGACGCCGCGCGTGCCGGCGCGGATCTCGCCGATGAGGCACGCCGGCTCGCCGTGCCCGGCGAGGAACTCGAGCGCGGCGGCCTCATGCCCGGCCGGCACGATCACGACCATGCCGATGCCGCAGTTGAACGTGCGGTACATCTCGGCCGGATCGATGCGGCCGGCGCGCTGCAGCCAGCCGAACACCGGGTCCTCGGGCCAGTTGCGCCGCTTCAGCACCGCCTCGAGCCCCTCGGGCAGCACCCGGGGAATGTTGTCCGTCAGCCCACCGCCAGTGATGTGCGCGAGCGCGCGCACCGGCACGGCGCGCGTCAGCGCGAGCACCGGTTTGACGTAGATGCGCGTCGGCGCGAGCAGCCGCTCGAAGAGCGTCTTGCCCTCGAGCGCGGTGTGTGCGTCCGCGCCGCTCTTGGCAATCAGTTTGCGGATCAGGGAATAGCCGTTGGAGTGCGGCCCCGAGGAGGGCAGCCCGATGATGGCATCGCCGGCGCGGGTCTCGCGCCCGTCGATGATCCGCTCCCGCTCCACCACGCCGACGCAGAAACCAGCCAGATCGTAATCTTCGCCGTGATACAGGCCCGGCATCTCGGCGGTCTCTCCGCCGACCAGCGCGCAGCCCGCCTGGGCGCAGCCCTCGGCGATGCCGCGGATCACGGTCTCGGCAACGTCCACCCGCAGCTTGCCCGTGGCGTAGTAGTCGAGGAAGAACAGCGGCTCGGCGCCCTGCACCAGAACGTCGTTGACACACATCGCCACCAGATCGATGCCGATGGTCTCGTGGCGCCCGGTGTCGATGGCCAGGCGCAGCTTCGTGCCCACCCCGTCGGTGCCGGACACCAGCACCGGCCGGCGGTAGCCGGAGGGCAGCTCCACGAGCGCGCCGAAGCCGCCGATCCCGGCCAGCACTTCCGGCCGACGCGTGCGCGCAACATGAGGCTTGATGCGCTCGATGAGCTCGTCGCCGGCATCGATGTCCACACCGGCATCCCGATACGTCATGCCGCGCGGGATTTTCCGTTCAGTCATGGAGTTGCTGTTCCCGATTGGATCTGCCGCCGTGCGGCCCATTCGCGTATGGTATTGTACATTCCATCCAGCGCTGTGGCGCGGCACAGACACCAGGATCGAATGCTTGTTCGGATGAGCACCGCTTTGCGCCGCGTGGGGCGCCTGCTGACGCTGCTGACCTGCACTGCCGTTCCGGCGCTGTGCCTGGCGAGCCGCGAGGTGCCCGTGTTTACCGTGCCGGTGGCCGCACAAACCCCCGCGGCGCTGCAGCAGGCGATGCAGGCGGTGCTGGTGCGGGCGACCGGCCACGCGAGCGCCGCCACCGATCCGCAGCTCGCCTCCCTGGTGGCGAACGCCGCGCAGTACGTGCAAGGCTACGAGCACGGCGGCCAGGGTCAGCTGCTGGTGGACTTCAATGCCACCGCGCTCGAACAGGCGATCAGCGCCGCGGGACGAAACGTGTGGAGCGCCGATCGCCCCTTCACGCTCGTCGTGCTCAGTCCGCCGCCCGGGGCGTCACAGCAGGCCACGGACGCGGCGGCCGTGCAGCAGGCCGCCGAAGCGCGCGGAATGCCGATCAGCATCGTGCCGCTCGCGGTGCGCGATGCGAACGGCAATCTGCTGCCGTCCGAGACGCTGCTCGCCATGGTGCACAACCTGGGCGCCGAGCAGCTGCTCATCGGCCACGATGTGACCCCACCGAGTCTCGCGCCGCCCGCACCTTCGCCGGCGGGCGCGGATGCCCCGGCGCCAGCTCCCGCGCCGGGGGCGGCCGGAGCCTCTGACGGCGCGAGTTCCTCCGCGGCCGTGCCGGTGCAGACGGATACCTGGCGTTGGACGCTGGTGACCCCGTTCGTCATCCGGCGGTTCACCGGCTCGATCACGACGGGCATCGATGCGACAGTGGATCTGCTGGCGCCTCCCATCGAGGCCTCGCCGGCCGACAGCATCGCCAAGACGCCGGTGCGGATCGAAGGTCTGCGAACACTCGATCAATACGCGCGGGTCGAGACCATGCTCGCGGCGGTGCCGGGCGTGCGCCACAGCACGGTCGAGCGGATCGCCGGCACGACGGCGGTCTTTGATCTCTGGGCCCGCGGCGGTGCGCGCGCCGTGAGCCGGATGCTGGCGATTTCACCGCGATTCAAGCCGCTCTCGGCCAACGGCATGCTGGCGTACCGGTACGTGCCGGGCCCGCCCCCTGCCTCGACCCCGACTGCGCCGGCCTCCGCGGCGAACCCGGCGGCGCCACCGCCCTGAGCCGTGCGCCACATCCCCAACCTGATCTGTCTGATCCGGCTGGCGTTGATCTGGCCGGTGGCGAGCGCACTGCACGAAGGGCGCTATCTGCTGGCGCTCGCGCTGTTCGTGGTCGCGGCGATCTCCGACGGCCTTGACGGCTTTCTCGCCAAGCGGTTCAACTGGGTCTCCGAGCTCGGCAAGGTGTTGGACCCGGCTTCCGACAAGCTGCTGCTGGTGGTGGTGTTCGTCGAGTCGGCATGGCTCGGCCTCGTGCCATGGTGGGTGACCGCCGCGGCGGTGGCGCGCGATGTGATGATCGCCCTCGGGGCGCTCATCTACCGCGCCTGGATCGGCCCGCTGCGCGGGCGGCCGACGCTGATCAGCAAGATCAACACCGCGGCGCAGCTGGTGTACCTGGCCGGCGTGATGCTGGTCGCCGCGTTCGCTCTGCCGCTTGCCGGCGAGGTGCGCGCGTTCGCGTTCATCGTGTTCGCGACCACGGTGCTCTCGGGACTGGATTACCTCGTGACCTTCACGCACCGCGCCTGGACGGCCCCGCCGCGGGCGGCCTGAATCATGGCGATGCAGCAGCTGCCGCTCGGCGTGCGCCTCGCGGACCGGGCCGTGTTCGAGAGCTTTCTGCCGGCGCGCAACGGCGAGGCGCTCGCGCATGCGCGGCGCGCCGCGGCCGGCGAGCCGGGCCTCACCTGGTTCTGCGGGCCCGGCGGCACCGGCAAGACGCATCTGCTGCAGGCGATCTGCGCCGCCGCGGGCGGGGTGCGCCGCGCCGGCTACCTGCCGCTCGGGCAGCTCGAGCCCCTCGGCGTCGAGGTGCTCGACGGATTGCCGCAGCTGGAGTGTCTCGCGCTCGATGATCTTGACGCGGTGCTCGGGCGCATCGAGTGGGAGCGCTCGCTCTTCACGCTCGTGCGCGAAGCCGCCGAGCGCGGCATGGCGCTGCTGCTGGCCGCGCAGAGCCCGCCGGCCCTCATCGAGTGGGCGCTCGCGGACCTCGGTTCACGCTGCGCCGCCGCGGCGGTCTTTCAGCTGCGCGCCCTCGATGAGGCCGAACAGCAGGAGGCGCTGCGGCTGCGGGCGCGGCTGCGGGGGCTGGAGCTGCCGGACGATACCTCACGTTGGCTGCAGCGCCGCTTTCCCCGCGACATGCGCCGGCTCTACGAGCTGCTCGACACGCTCGATGAGGCGGCGCTCGCGGCGCAGCGTCGTCTGACGGTGCCGTTCATCCGCGAGGTGTTGGCGCGCAGCGGGCGCGCCTGAGCGGACGCTCGCGCCAGCTCAGGCGCTCTCGGGGCTCGCCAAGCGCACCGCCAGCGCCGCGACGCGCCGGCCGAGCGCCTGCGCGAGCTCGCGCTCCTCGGCGCCGAGCTGCGCGGCGTTGCCGCTGCCCTCGACATGCGAGGCGCCGTAGGGGCTGCCGCCGCCGGCGGTGCGCTGCAGCGCCGGCTCCGTGTACGGCAATCCCACCAGGTACATCCCGTGATGCAGCAGCGGCAGCATCATCGACAGCAGTGTCGATTCCTGTCCGCCGTGGAGCGTCTGGGTGGAGGTGAACACCCCGGCGGGCTTGCCGGCGAGCGCGCCGGAGAGCCACAGACTCCCGGTCCCGTCGAGGAAGTACTTCAGCGGCGCGGCCATGTTGCCGAAGCGGGTCGGACTGCCGAGCAGCAGTCCGTCGGCGGCACGCAGGTCCTCGAGCGTCGCGTACGGGGCGCCGCTCGCGGGCACGGGCCTGGCCGGTCCCTCGCTTTCGGCGCTCACCGGCGGGACGGTGCGCAATTTCGCGCGGGCGCCCGGGACGCTCTCGATGCCGCGGCAGGCCTGGCGGGCGAGCTCGGCGGTGGCGCCGCTGCGGGAGTAGTAGAGAACGAGGATTTCGCTCATCGGTGCTCTGGGGCGTCAAAAAGTTCGCTTAGGGTATATTGATTTGATGGTGTGCAAGAAGTGTCTGGTGTCCGGTCGCGTCCAGGGCGTCTTCTACCGGGCCACCTGCCAGCGCCGTGCGCGCGAGCTCGGCGTGCGCGGCCACGCCGTCAACCTGCCCGACGGCCGGGTGGAGGTGCTCGCGTGCGGCGAGGCCGCCGCGGTGCGCAAGTTCATCGAGTGGCTGTGGGAGGGCTCGGCGGCGAGCCGGGTCGATGCGGTCGATGTCAGCGATGCGCCGGAGCACGCCGAGCGTCTCCCGGAGACGTTTCGCACCGCCTAACGCGGCGCGCGGCCGGCTGCGTGCGCGTGCACCGGGAAGCCGAGGTTATCGGCGCCGCTCCAGCTCTCCCACGCGGTGAGCACCCGGTCGGGGTAGAAGTGCCGCCCGACGCTGCCGTTGTATTCCTCGAGCGCGAGACGCACGTCATCGTGGGTGAGCTCGAGGTAATAGCGCAGGATCGCACAGCCCATGCGGATGTTGGCCGCGACGTGCACCAGGCGATAACCCTTCATGCCGAGCCGCTCCGGCCAGTACGGCATCACCTGCATCAGGCCGACCGCGCCGCTCGCGGAGACCGCCCAGCGATTGAAGTCGCTCTCCACCTGCATCACCGCGAGCACCAGCCCCGGGGGCACCTTCGCCGCGCCTTGCTGATGGGTCACGCAGTAGACCTGCTTGAGGATGCTCAGCCGCTCGGCCGCGTTGTGCACGTAGCGGGCGAGGCGCGGCTCCATCAGGGTGTACCAGACCGCCGCGTCGTAGCGGTCGGGGAAGCACTGGGCGCGCACGATGGCGTGCTGCACGATCGGCCGCAGCGCCGGATCGCGCTGTCCGGCGGCCTCGGCGTGCGCGCCGAGCGCGAGGGCGAGCGCGGCGATGAGTCCCGGCGCGGCCTTAACGGCCCAGTCGCGCGCGCAGGAACGCAAGCGCCTCATCGGCGGGGAACTCCACGCTTTCGGTGTCGCGTCGATGCCGGTACTCCAGGCGGCCGGCCG
The DNA here is from genome assembly GCA_021816775.1 of Pseudomonadota bacterium. GTDB lineage: Bacteria > Pseudomonadota > Gammaproteobacteria > Steroidobacterales > Steroidobacteraceae > 13-2-20CM-66-19. Next base: position 6,483 of record JAKAXA010000028.1, on the reverse strand, counting down.
CGAGCCCGCGTTCGGCCACCACCAGCCGGTGCGGGATGCCCAGCAGCTCCGCATCGGCGAACTTCACCCCGGGGCGCGCGTCGCGGTCGTCAAAGAGCACCTCGACGCCCGCGGCCGTGAGCTCGGCATAGAGCCGCTCGGCGGTCTCGCGCACCGCGGCCGCCTTGTGCGCCCCGAGGCTCACCAGCACCACCTGGAAGGGCGCGAGCGGCTCCGGCCAGATGATGCCGCGCTCATCGTGATTCTGTTCGATGGCCGCCGCTACGACGCGCGTCACGCCGATGCCATAGCAGCCCATCAGGACGGTCACTTCCTGGCCGGCCTCATCCAGCACGAGCGCCTTCATGGCCTGGCTGTACTTGCGGCCGAGCTGGAAGATGTGCCCGACTTCGATGCCGCGGGCGAGCTTGAGCCGTCCGGCGCCGCTCGGGCTGGCATCGCCCTCGACGACATTGCGGATATCGGCCGCGACGTAGCCCTGCACGTCGCGGTCCCAGTTCACGCCCGTCAGGTGCATGTCCTTCTCGTTGGCGCCGCAGACGAAATCCGCGACCGCGAGCGCGCTGTGATCGGCGTAGAGGCGGCACTTCAGGCCCACCGGGCCGAGGAAGCCGGCCTCGGTGCCCGTGGCCCGCTCGATGCGGGCGGCGGCGGCCATGCGCAGGGGGCTCGCCACGCCCGCCAGGCGCTGCGCCTTGGCGGCATTGAGCTCGTGATCGCCGCGGATCACGAGCGCGACGACCGCCTCGTCCCCCTCGCCCTCGACGAGCAGCGTCTTCAGGCAGCGGGCGGGCTCGACCTTCAGCAGCCGTGAGATCGCCTCGATGGTCTTGGCGCCGGGCGTGGCCACCTTGGCCAGAGCGGCGCCCGGGGCGGGACGGCCCGCCGGGGGAGGCAGCGCCTCGGCCGCCTCGATGTTGGCGGCATAGCCGTCCGCGTCGGAGAACACGATGGCGTCCTCGCCCGAGGAGGCCAGCACGTGAAACTCCTGCGACACATCGCCCCCGATCGGCCCGGAGTCGGCGCGCACGGCGCGGAAATCGAGCCCCATGCGCGTGAAGATGCGCGTGTAAGTCTCGTGCATCAGCCGGTAGCCGGCCTCGAGCGAGCCCTCATCGGCGTGGAACGAATAGGCGTCCTTCATGATGAACTCGCGCGCGCGCATCACGCCGAAGCGCGGGCGGATCTCGTCGCGGAACTTCGTCTGGATCTGGTAGAAGTTGACCGGCAGCTGGCGGTAGCTCTTCAGCTCGCGCCGCGCGATGTCCGTGATCACCTCCTCGTGGGTGGGGCCGATGACGAAATCGCGCTCGTGGCGATCCTTCAGGCGCAGCAGCTCCGGGCCGTACTCGCGCCAGCGGCCCGACTCCTGCCAGAGCTCGGCCGGCTGGATCATCGGCATCAGCAGCTCGAGCGCGCCCGAGCGGTTCATCTCCTCGCGGATGATGTCCTCGGCCTTGCGCAGCGTGCGCAGGCCCATCGGCAGCCAGCTGTACAGGCCCGAGGCGAGGCGGCGGATCAGCCCGGCGCGCAGCATCAGCTGGTGGCTGACGATTTCCGCCTCGGCGGGGGTTTCCTTGGTGGTCTGGATGGGGTACTGCGAGAGCCTCATGACGCGCATCTTGGCCAAAGGGGAGCGCGCATCATAACAGCTGGGCTGCAGCTGTTGACGTTCTCCTCGCCCTCGGCTCGTGAAGCCGCCGCGTTCGCGGGCAGGGCGAGGAATCCTGCTGCAAGACGGCGGCGTCCGGCCGCGAGGATCAGCCGCGCCGCGCTCCACGACCGCGACGCGGAGCGCTGCGCATCCTCAGCACAGCCACGCTCTCACGCCGAGACCCTCCAGGCCCTTCGGGCCCGTGCGGCGGGGACAGCGGCGAACGGTCTGGCTCGATCCGGCTTCCTCGACCTCGAGGAACACCGCGCTTGCCGGATGGCACTGATACCGAGGTCGATCCCGATCGCATCAGACGGGGCCTGTCGGGAGGCTTACTCCCGCTTCACTCTCACGGGCGCCTTCAGATGCCACCGGCCGCGGGCATCTCAGCAAGAGCCGCAGCGGATGCGGTACCTGGCGAGATCCCGGCGATCGCGCAGCCGGATGTGCCGGCCCATGAAGCGCACGACACCGTGGGTGCGGCATTGGATCGCGACCGCCGTGAAGGGGACGCATCTCAGGCTGTCGTTCGAGCGCGCTCGATCCGAGACCCGCCAGCGGAGCTCGCGCCGGCGCAACGGCAGCCGGCGCAGCACATACTCTTCGTTCACCGCCCGCGCCGTCCGGGAGTGCAGCTCAAGACCGGCCTGCGTGGCGAGAGCGGTGAACTCATGCAGATCCTCTGCCGAGGGAAACCGACTCTCGCGCTCGAGGACCTTCAGGCCGCTCTGCGGGTCGTCGTTCCAGAGGAATGTTGACCTCGCGCGCTCGAGCGCAAAGCCGGCGCACGTGCCTGTCCCGCACGCGCGCCGCCGGCTGCGCTCGCACTCATTCTGCGGACAGGCTGAACGCCTGCGGCATGTTTTTGCGGTGTGGCTATATATTCATCCAGGTATCATGGGTGGCCAAAGACGCCTGATATCTGGGCGTGAATGCCGGAGTTTAACGGCGTGTCGGATTAAGATACGGCCCCGAAATACCCGACCGATCCTCCCCGAAGCGCCACCGCCATGAATGACAGTCCGAGCACCGAGAGCGAGCCGTCCGCCGAGGCGCGGGATGAAGTCCGCCGCCCGCGCCGGGGCTTTTACCTGTTGCCGAACCTGCTCACCACCGCGAGCCTGTTCTCGGGGTTCTACGCGATCGTCGCCGCCATCGACAAGCACTTCTCGCCGGCCGGCATGGCGGTGTTCATTGCGATGGTGTTCGACTCTCTCGACGGGCGCATCGCCCGTCTGACCCGCACCGAGAGCGCCTTCGGCAAGGAGTACGACAGCCTCTCGGACATGGTGTCCTTCGGCCTCGCCCCGGCGATCGTCGCCTACCAGTGGGGCGTGATTCGGATCGCCGAGTACGGCCGGGCGTGGGGCCGCTTCGGCTGGCTGGCGTGCTTCTTCTACGCGGCTGCCGCGGCGCTGCGCCTGGCGCGCTTCAACGTCCGCACCGCGAGCATCGACAAGCGCTATTTCGAGGGTCTGCCCAGTCCCTCGGCCGCGGCCACGGTGGCCGGCTTCGTGTGGCTCTCGAGCCAGTGGCGCCAGCCGGGCCTGACCGGACTGATCGTGGCCTTCAGCGTGACCGCGATCGCCGGCGGGCTCATGGTCAGCCGTTTCAGCTATTTCAGCTTCAAGAAGATCGACTTCGACGGGCCCGTCCGCTTCATCTACCTCCTGCTCGTGCTGCTGGCCTTCGTGCTGATCGCGAGCGACCCGCCGCTGATCCTGCTGCTGATCTTCGGCGGCTACGCGGCCTCGGCCCCGCTGCAGTGGGTGTGGCGCCGCCTGCGCCGCCGCCGCCGGGTGCCGCGGCGGGGGCGGCCCGCCCCATGAGCGCCGCGACGCGGCGCGCCCAATACCTGGAGGCGCTCGGCATCGACTGCTGGGTGCCGCGGGCGGGCGCGCAACGGGCGCACGAGCCGCTCCCGCAGGCACCCCAAGCGCCCCCGGTGCCCGCCGGCCCGGCACCGCCCGGGGCCCTTTCCCGGGAGGCTGCGATTGACGCTGATGCGCCGGCCTGGGAGCGGCTGCGCGAGGAAGTGCGGGCCTGCACCCGCTGCGCGCTGCATGAGACCCGCACCCAGGCGGTCATCGGCGTGGGCAACCCGCACGCCGAATGGATGGTGATCGGGGAGGCCCCGGGAGCCGAAGAGGACCGCCGCGGCGAGCCCTTCGTCGGGCGCGCGGGCCAGCTGCTCGATGCGATGCTGCGCGCGCTCGGCCTGTCCCGCGAGACGAACGTCTATATCGCCAATATCCTCAAGAGCCGCCCGCCGGGTAACCGCGATCCGCGGCCCGAGGAGGTCGCCGCGTGCCTGCCGTACCTGCACCGCCAGATCGCCCTGGTGCGCCCGCGGCTGCTGCTGGCGGTCGGGCGGATCGCGGCGCAGAACCTGCTGCAGACCGATGCGCCGCTCGGGCGGCTGCGCGGCCAAGTGCACCGCTTCGGGGAGCGCAACGTGCCGCTCGTGGTGACGTATCATCCCGCGTATCTGCTGCGCTCCCCCGCGGACAAGCGCAAGGCATGGGAAGATTTAAAATTCGCCCGTAGCGTCTTTGCGCGCACGGCGAACCCCGAAGCGAACGATGGCCACCGCCCCTGAACTGCTCCCACAGATGCCGCCGGCGGCGATCCGTCCCATGTGCACAGGGGACGTCGCCGAGGTGTTCGCGATCGAGCGCTCCGCCTACGCGTTCCCGTGGAGCGCCGGCATCTTTCGCGACTGCCTGCGGGTCGGCTATGTGTGCCGTGTGCTCACCGTCGGTGCACGGATTGCCGGCTACGGCGTGATGAGCATGGGCGCGGGCGAGATGCACGTGCTCAACCTGTGCATCGCCGAAAGCGAGCGTGGCCGCGGACTCGGCCGGCGGATGCTCGAGCATCTGCTCGAACAGGGCGCTGCCGCGGGCATGATCGATGCGTTCCTCGAGGTGCGCCCTTCGAACACCGCGGCACTCGCGCTGTACCGGACGGTCGGCTTCCAGCAGATCGGCATGCGCCGCGGCTATTACCAGGCGGTCAACGGCCGCGAAGACGCCTGTGTGCTGAGGCTATCCCTGGGCGCGCGCCGCGCCGCTGAAACCTGACTGCACCGAATCCATGACTGACCTGACTGCCGAAGTCCGCAGGCGGCGGACGTTTGCCATCATCTCGCACCCCGACGCGGGCAAGACCACCCTCACCGAGAAGCTGCTGCTGTTCGGCGGGGCGATCCAGATGGCCGGCACCGTCAAGGGCCGCAAGGCCGCCCGACACGCCACTTCCGACTGGATGCGCCTCGAGCAGCAGCGCGGCATCTCGGTGACCTCCTCGGTGATGCAGTTCCCCTACGGGCAGTGCGTCGTGAACCTGCTCGACACCCCGGGCCACGAGGACTTCTCCGAGGACACCTACCGCACCCTCACCGCGGTGGACTCGGCGCTGATGGTCATCGACTGCGCCAAGGGCGTCGAGGAGCGCACCATCAAGCTGATGGAGGTGTGCCGGCTGCGCGACACGCCCATCATGACTTTCATCAACAAGCTCGACCGCGACGGGCGCGCGCCGATCGACCTGCTCGATGAGATCGAGCGGGTGCTCGCCATCCGCACCGCGCCGGTGACCTGGCCGATCGGCATGGGGCGCGCGCTGCGCGGCATCTATCACCTGCTCGAGGACCGGCTGTACGTGTACGCGGCCGGGGAGGCCGGCCGGGTCGGAGAGAACCAGGTGATCGAGGGGCTCGCGAGCGAGGCGGCCGAGCGCTTCCTCGGTGCCGATGCGGCCGCGGTGCGCGAGGAGGTCGAGCTGGTGCGCGGCGCGACCGCCGAGTTCGACCCCGCGGCCTATCGCGCCGGCGCGCAGACACCCGTGTTCTTCGGCTCGGCGATCAACAACTTCGGGGTCGAGGAGCTGCTCGCGGCCTTCACGCGCTTCGCGCCGGGGCCGCTGCCGCGCAGCGCGCGTGAGCGGCAGGTCGAGCCGCTGGAGAGCTCCCTCAGCGGCTTCGTGTTCAAGATCCAGGCCAACATGGATCCGGGGCATCGCGATCGCATCGCGTTTCTGCGTCTGTGCTCGGGGCGCTACAGCCGCGGCATGCGCCTCTATCACGTGCGGCTCGGCAAGGAGGTGCGCATCGCCGATGCGCTCACGTTCATGGCCTCCGAGCGCGAACATGCCGAGGAGGCCTTCGCCGGCGACATCATCGGCCTGCACAACCACGGCACCATCAACATCGGCGACACCTTCACCGAGGGTGAGCGGCTGGCGTTCACCGGCATCCCGAACTTCGCCCCGGAGATTTTCCGCCGCGCGGTGCTGAAGGATCCTCTGAAGATGAAGGCGCTGCAGAAGGGGCTTGCGCAGCTGTGCGAGGAGGGGGCGACGCAGCTGTTCAAGCCGCTGCGCAACAATGACCTGATCCTCGGGGCGGTCGGGCAGCTGCAGTTCGAGGTGGTCGCCTTCCGCCTGCAGGACGAGTACGGCGTCAACTGCGTGTTCGAGCCGGTCAACGTGTACACGGCGCGTTGGGTCGGCAGTGACGATGCGCGCAAGCTCGAGGAGTTCCGCGCGCGCGCCCACGAGCATCTGGCGCTCGATCACAGCGGCGCGCCGGTCTACCTGGCGCCCTCGCGCGTCAATCTGGAACTGACACTCGAGCGCTGGCCCGCCATCACCTTCCGCGAGACCCGCGAACACGCGATCTGACCTGAGGCTCGCCGCCGTGCGCATGGCGCAGGCCGCCCGGCAGACCCCGACCCGACGCCCGAACGGCGGCCATGCCGGCACGGCCGTTCGAGGAAATTCAGACCTCCGGACGTAGCCCCTTCCCGGGGCTGAGATCGGGGGCTTTT